>NZ_OX419519.1:7306544-7913726 GCF_948472415.1 Kitasatospora fiedleri
CGGCATGGACATCGACCTCGAACCGGCCCGGGGCATCACCGGCTTCCCGCTCGGGATGGCCGCCGAGGACCTCAAGACCGCCGCCGCCGCGCTCGGCCGGGTCAAGGTCAAGGACGAGGGCCTCGCCGGGCGGTTCGCCTACATGAAGGTCACCGCCCTGCACGAGCAGTTCGAGATCGTCTTCCACCTGGAGGACGGCCGCACCCTCACCGCCGCCGAGGTCTGGGCCCCGCGCCCCGGCCCGGAGCGGATCACCGTCCGGCTCGGCGGCACCGACGTCTTCGCCGTCCCCGCCCGGCAGTTGCTCGACGAGCTGCGCGCCGCCGGGCACACCGTCGTCGACAGGACCCAGCACGCCTACGTGACCGACCTGCCGCTCGGCCTCACCCGCACCGCCGGACACGACGTCCCGCTGGACACCGACGGGCAACCGCTCCACTTCCAGGCCGCCCTGGTCGCCAGCCCCGGCTACTACGACTTCCTGCTGCCCGCGGCCGAGTAGCCCGCCCCCTCCCGGAGGAACCCGTGTCCGCACCGCCCGGCCCCGTCGCGTTCGAACGGGTCGCCCCGGTGGTCCCGGTCCGCGACCTGGCCGCCGCCCTGGAGCGCTACGGCCGCCTCGGGTTCACCACCGAGCCGTACCAGGACGGTTCCGGGTACGGCTTCGTCTCGCGCGGCGCGGTGGAGCTCCACCTGACCGAGTGGCCGGAGCACGACCCGCTGCGCACCGGCGCGGTGCTCTACCTGTACGTGTCGGACGCGGACGCGCTGCACGCCGAGTGGGCGGCGGCGGCACCGCCGGGACGGCTGACCGAGCCGGCCGACACCCCGTACGGGCTGCGCGAGTTCGGCTACGTCGACCCGGAGGGCACGCTGCACCGGGTCGGCTCCCCGCTCGCCCGCTGAGCGGCCCGGGCCGGTGCGGGCCGGGCCGGGCTGGTGCGTGCCGGTCCGTGCCGGTGCGGGCCGGGTCGTCCGTCGGTGCTCCGGGGAGCCGTCCCCGTCCGTTCAAGAGGTGAATGCTGCACGCCACTTGACGGTGAGTCGTCACCCCCTCAACACTTCCGTACGAACCCAGAGAGCGCTCTCAACCAGTCGGGTTCAGCAGAAAGGCGAAACCATCCCTTCTCCCACTTCGGCCCGGCGTTCACTTCACGAAGCCGGACGAGAGGACCCCCATGCGAAGGACGACCGCCCTCTCCCACCCCACCCCCGGCAGGCCGCCCACCCCCGGGTGCTCGCGCTGCTCGCCGCGGTGGCGCTCACCCTCGCGGCCCTGTTCGGCCTGGCCGCCACCGCCGGCCCCGCCTCCGCCGCGGGCGACTACACCCAGAGCGCCACCCAGCTGAACGCCTCGCAGGTCAAGATCGTCTTCACCCCGACCACGCCCGCGCTCTACGTGGACGTCCACTACCTGGTCAACGGCGCCAACCAGCAGAACGTCCGGATGGCCAACAGCGCGGGCACCTGGAGCTGGACCGTCGGCTCGCTCACCACGGGCAACGCCCTGGAGTACTGGTTCACCTACGAGAAGAGCGGCCCGCAGTACGACAGCCCGCACTTCACCTTCACCGTGGGCGGCGGCGCGAGCAGCCCCAGCCCCAGCCCCAGTCCCAGCCCCACCGCCAGCGCCAGTCCCAGCAGCAGCCCCACCGGCGGCACCGGCGGGACCTGCCCGGCCCAGTCCGACACCCCGAACTTCGGGCCCAACGTGCACGTCTACGACCCGAGCATGTCCAGCGCCACCATCCAGGCCCAACTGGACGCCCACTTCAACCAGATGAAGGACACCCAGAGCGCCCAGTTCTCCGAGAACCGGGTCGCCGACCTGTTCAAGCCAGGCACCTACAACGTCAACGACAACGTCGGCTTCTACACCTCGGTCGCGGGCCTGGGCCAGAACCCCGGCGACGTCACCATCAACGGCAACATCACGGTGGACGCCTTCAACGCCTCGGACGCGGGCAACGCCACCCAGAACTTCTGGCGCTCCGCCGAGAACCTGGCCATCAACCCCGGCGGCGGCACCGACCGCTGGGCGGTCGCCCAGGCCGCCCGTTCCGGCGGATCGACGTGCGCGGCAACCTGGCGCTGTACCCGGCCAGTTACGGCTGGGCGAGCGGCGGCTACGTCGCCGACACCAAGGTCAGCGGGCAGGCCGCCTCGATCTCGCAGCAGCAGTGGTACACCCGTGACAGCAGCCTCGGCAGCTGGGACGGCGGCGTGTGGAACATGGTCTTCTCCGGCGTCCAGGGCGCCCCGGCCAACACCTTCCCCAACCCGCCCGAGACCACCCTCGCCACCACCCCGGTCTCCCGTGACGTGCCCTACCTGTACGTCGACGGCTCCGGCAAGTACCGGGTGTTCCTGCCCAGCCTGCGCACCAACGCCACCGGCCCGAGCTGGGCGTCCGGCAGCACCCCGGGCAGCTCGCTGCCGATGAGCCGGTTCTACGTGGTCAAGGCCGGCGACACCGCCGCGACCATCAACAACGCGCTCTCCCAGGGCTGCAACCTGTTCGTCACCCCCGGGGTCTACCACCTCAACCAGACCCTGAACGTGACCAGGGCCGACACCGTGGTCCTCGGCATCGGCTACCCGACCTTCGTCCCCGACAACGGCGTCAACGCGATGCAGGTCGCCGACGTCGACGGCGTCCGGCTCAAGGGCCTGCTCTTCGACGCCGGTACCACCAACTCGGCCGCCCTGCTGACCGTCGGCCCGAGCGGCTCCTCGGCCAACCACGCCGCCGACCCGACCACCATCCAGGACGTCTTCTTCCGGATCGGCGGCGAGTTCGCCGGCAAGGCCACCACCAGCCTGGTCGTCAACAGCAACAACACGATCATCGACCACATCTGGGCCTGGCGCGCCGACCACGGCAATGCGGGCACCGTCGGCTGGACGGTCAACACCGCCGACAACGGCGTGGTCGTCAACGGCAACAACGTGCTGGCCACCGGCCTGTTCGTCGAGCACTACCAGAAGTACGAGGTCACCTGGAACGGCCAGAACGGCAGGACGATCTTCTTCCAGAACGAGATGCCGTACGACGTGCCCAACCAGGCGGCCTGGAAGTCGCCGTCCGGCCTGAACGGCTACGCGGCCTACAAGGTCGGCAGCAACGTCACCAGCCACGAGGCGTGGGGGCTGGGCAGCTACTGCTACTTCAACGTCAACCCGGCGGTGAACGCCTACCACGCGTTCGAGGTGCCGAACACGGCGGGCGTCAAGTTCCACGACGCGCTGACGGTCTCCCTCGGGTACCAGGGCACGATCTCCCACGTCATCAACGACACCGGAGGCGTCACCCCGGACGGGACCGTCCCGGTCAACGTGGTCGCCTACCCGTGATGACCATGTGCTGAACGAAGGGCGGGCGGCGGGCCGAAGGGCCCGCCGCCCGCCCCTGCCATACGGACGCGGGACCGGTCAGGGGTGCGGGACGAGGGCCACCGGGGCGGTGCTGTGCTGGACGGCGGCGTGGGCCACCGCGCCCAGGTCGCTGCCGAGCAGGTGCGGGCGGCGGCCGACCACCACCAGGTCGGCGTGCTCGGCGGCGGCGACCACCGCGCCGACGGCGCCCCCGAGGCGGGCCTCGACGCGCAGTTCGACCTCCGGGTGGGCGGCGGCGGCACCGGCCAGTGCCCGGGTCAGATCGGCTTCGATCTGCGCGCTCCGGTGGTCCGGGTCCGGGTCCGGCGGCAGCCAGCCGGGCGCCCCCGCCCAGAGCGGGACCATCTCCCAGCCGTGCACCGCCCGCACCACGGCGCCCGAGCGGGCCGCCTCGGCGAGCGCGAACTCCACGGCGGGCAGCGAGGAATCGCCCGCCAGGGCCACCACGATCTCCGGCCGGGCCGTGGCCCCGCCCAGCCTGGTGGGAGTGCCCACCGCCGCACCCGAGCCCGGCATCGCGGGCGCCTCCACCGCCGTGAGGGTGTCCGTGTCCGTGTCCATCGCGGTGTCCGTCGCCGCCGGCAGTGTGGCGGTGGCCGCCCCGCGGGCACGGGCACGGGCACGGGTGCAGGCACGGGTGCGGTCGTGGGCACGGGTGCGGTCGCGGCCGTCAGCGTCTCGGCCTCCGCCACCACCTCGGCCTCCATCCGGGCGTCCGGCTCGACCGGTACGTCCACGTCCGTGCGCGCCGCCACCCCGCGTGCGGGTCCCCGAGCGGCTGCGCGGCGTTCTCCTCGGCGGGGTGCTCCCGGACCAGGACCACCGGGCAGGCGGCCCGGGCGGCGACCGAGAGGGCCACCGAGGTGCCCAGCATGTCGGCCAGGGCGCCCGGGCCGTGCGAGCCGAGCACCACCAGGTCGTAGCCGGCGGCCAGTTCGAGCAGGGCGTCGGTGGGGTCGCCGGCGGCGGCCTGGGTGCACACCGACAGCTCCGGGTGGGCGGCCAGCAGGTCCGCCGCCAGGGTCTCCAGGTCGTCGTGCTCGGCCTGCTGGAGCGGGGCGGCGTCCGGGCCCTCCGGCCCGGCGGTGCCGAGCCAGTGCCAGACCCGGAGCAGAGTCAGTTCCGCCTCGCGCCGCACGGCCTCCGCCGCCGCCCACTCCACCGCGGCCCGGGACTGCGGGGAGCCGTCGTAGCCGCTCAGGATCTTCTGCGTCATGGTCCACGTCCCCTCTCGCGCCGGACGGCCGACCGCCGTCCATGGCGGTCGTCGGCTACCCCGCTGAGCGGCGGACATGCGGGGACGGGTGGTGCGGGTGGGGCTGGGCCGCGCGGGTGAGCGTGCCCGGCCCCGGGTGCGAGATCCCCGGGGCCGGCCGGAGCGGGTGCCAGAGTGGCCGTGGTTCCGATCATCAGACCGAGGACGGTGGACACCGGTGTCCCGTGCCACACCCCGATCCTGGCGGGCCGCGGCCCTGCTGCTGGCAGCGCTCCTGTTCGTTCCGGCGGTCCCGGCCGCCGCCGACCCCGCGCCCCCACCGGCCGGCGCCGACCCGGCCGGCGCCGACCGGGCCGGAGCGGCCACCGGGGCGGACCGGCCGCTCGACCGGCTGGCCGCGGACGTCGCCGAGGCCCGGCACGCCGCCGAGACCGCCGAACAGCAGTACACCGCCGCCGCCGGGGAGTTGGCGCAGCGCCGGAAGGACTCGGCGGACGCCGCCCGGCAGGCCGACCGGCAGCGCGCACGGCTCACCGAGGCCGAGACGGAGGCCGCCCGGCTGGTCGCCGAGCAGTACCGCAGCGGCGGACTCGGCTCGCTGGCCCGGCTGTTCCTCGCCGACCGGCCCGAGGACTTCCTCGACCGGCAGCAGCGCGCCGCGTCCGACACCCGCAGCGCCGCGGCCGTGCTGCGCGACCTGCGCGAGGCCCGCAACCGGATGGTGCTGCTCTCCGAACAGGCCGCGCAGGCCGAGCAGTCGGCGTCCGCCGCCGCCGACCGGGCCCGACGGGCCCTGGACCAGGCCCGGCAGGGCGCCGCCCGCACCGAACAGCTGCTGGCCGCCGCCACCGCCGAGCAACTCGGCCTGCTGGAACAGCGCGAGAACGCCCTCGCCGCCGACGCGGACCGCCAACTCCTCACCGCGAGCCCCGGCGGCGGGGCGTCCGCGGCCGGACGCCGGGCCGTCGAGTTCGCCCTCGCCCAGCGCGGCAAGCCCTACCTGTGGGGCGGCGCGGGCCCCGACGCGTTCGACTGCTCCGGCCTCACCTCGCAGGCCTGGCAGGCCGCCGGCGTCCCGATCCCGCGCACCAGCCAGCAGCAGTGGGCCGCCCTGCGCCACATCGCCCTGCGCGACCTGCGCCCCGGCGACCTGGTCATCTACCACGGCGACGCCGGCCACGTCGCGCTCTACCTGGGCGCCGGCGCCGTCGTCCACGCCCCGCACACCGGCACCGTGGTCAAACTCGCCCCCGTCACCATGCTCCCCATCCTGGGCGCCGTCCGCCCCGACCCGGACACCCCGGCCGAACCCGCACCCCCGGCCCCGCCCGCGCCTGCCGCGCCCGCGCCCACCGAAGCCGTGCCGCACCCCTGACGGCAGATCGACGAGGCCCCCCGAGGTGCCCGGCCCCGGCGGCCGAGGGCGCCCCACCGTCCGGTGGGACGGCCGGGGTTGGCAGGATGGCCGGTCAGGGGCGGGCCGTGCGAGTGGAGGGTGGGACGGGTGGGCGGTTGGGAGCGGGCACTGGACGCGGCGGGGGTGCGGGAGCCCGCGCTGCGGGCGGCGTACGGGCGGGAGCGCGAGCAGGTGGTGGCGTACAAGCGGGAGGTGGCGCTGGCCGCCGGGCTGCTGCTGCCGCCCGGGACACTGCCGCACGTGATCGTCGCGACCGCGTTCATGCACCGCACCGACGACCTGCTGGACAGCGGGCCGCCCGCCACCCGCCGGGCCGCGTCCACCCGCTGGCGCGAGGAGGTGACCGCGGCGCTCGACACCGGCCGCACCGACCGGCCGGAGCTGCGGCCGCTGCTCGACAGCGCCGAGGCCCGGCCCGTGCTGCGCGCCCGGGTGCGGGACTTCCTCGCGGCCGCGGACGCCGACCTCGACTTCGCGGGCTTCGCCACCGAGGCCGACTACCAGGCCTACCTGGACGGTTACTCGCTGCCCGGCTTCATGGTCGTCGCCGCGCTGCTCGGCCCGGACGGCGACCAGACCGCCTACCGCGCCGCCTGCCGGACGTTCATCGACTCCAGCCAGCGGCTCGACTTCGTCAACGACCTGGCCGAGGACCTCGCCGACGGCCGCCTCACCCTCCCGCGGCAGACCCTGGCCGAGTACGGCGTCACCCGCGCCGACCTGACGGGCGGGGCGGCGACCGGGCCGGTCCGGGCCCTGCTCGGCGCGCTGCTGGACCGGGCCGACCGCGACCGCGCCGCGAGCGGCGCGCTCGTCGACCTGGTGCCGCCCGCCCACCGGCCGATGGTCCGCTGCCTCGTCGGCGTCGAGCAGCTCACCGCCACCGCGGCCCGGGCCGACCTCGACGCCCTGCTGCGCCGCTCCGCGAGCCCCGCCAAGCCCGCCCTGCTGCGGCTGCTGGCCCGCGAGTACCTGCGGGCCCGCCGGGTGCGCCGGGTGCGCGCAGGGCGTCGAGGGCGTTGAGGGGTCAGGCGGTGGCCGTCGGCGGGTGGGCGGCGGCGATGCCGGCCAGGACCAGGTCGAGGCCGGAGCGGAACTGCTCGCGGTCGTCGTGCTCGCGCAGCTGGTCGGCGACGGTGCGGGTGAAGGAGTAGGCGGCGGGGTCGAGGCCCTGCCAGGCGTTGGCGGCGTCGGCGAGCACCCGGGGGCGGTCGACGCCGGGGTCGAGGGCGTGGGCGGCGGCGGTGTTGGCGGCGTTCAGCGCGGTGGCGCCGAGGATGTAGTGCATCAGTGCCGAGGCGGCGGTGAACCAGCCCTCGACGGGCACGCCCATCGCCCGGACGTGGCGGCCCAGCGCCTCGAAGATCCGCGGGCCGACGGTGCCGCCGGGCCGCCCGGCCAGCTGGGCGGCGATCTGGGCGGAGAGCCAGGGGTGCGCCTCGGCGGCCTCGAACAGGCGCAGCGCGACGGCGTGGACGCCCTCCCAAGGCCGGTCCGCGTCCGGGCCGTCGGGGGTTGCCGGGCTGTCCGTGGCAGCCGGGTCGTCCGGGGCGAGCGGGAGGGCGCGGGCCACCACCGCCTCCGTCGCGGCGGCCAGCAGTTCGTCCTTGTTGGCGACGTGCCAGTAGATCGCGCCCGCGCCGGTGGCCAGCCGCTCGGTGAGCACGCGGAAGGTCAGCCCGCCCTCGCCCGCCGCGTCCAGCACCTCGACGGCGGTCTCCACGATGCGCTCGCGGGAGAGCGCGTCGCTGCGGCGGGCGGTACGGCGGGGGGAGCGCGGGGTCGGGCTGGTCATGGGTCGAGTTTGACATATCTGGAACGACGTTCCAACAATGGAATGGCGTTCCAGTCCATTCGACCCCGCCGGGAGGCAGCCGTGAACACCCCCGCCCACACCCCCGCCCACACCCCCGCCCACACCCCCGTCACCATCGTCGGAGCCGGCCTCGGCGGCCTGCTGCTGGCCCGCGTCCTGCACGTCCACGGCATTCCCGCCGAGGTGTACGAGGCCGAGACCTCGCCCACCGCCCGGGCCCAGGGCGGCATGCTCGACATCCACCCCGACAACGGCCAACCCGCCCTCGCCGCAGCCGGGTTGACCGAGCAGTTCCGCGCCCTCGTGCTGCCCGGACGGGAGGCCGCCCGGGCCCTGACCCCCGACGGCGGCGTGCTGCTCGACCAGCCCGACGACGGCACCGGCCGGCGCCCCGAGGTCCAGCGCGGCGACCTGCGCGACCTGCTGCTCTCCGCGCTGCCCGCCGGCACCGTGCACTGGGGCCGCAAGGCGGTGGACGTCCGGGCGCTCGGCGACGGCCGCCACCGGGTCGAGTTCGCCGACGGCAGCGCGATCACCACCGACCTGCTGGTCGGCGCGGACGGCGCCTGGTCCAAGGTCCGTCCGCTGCTCTCCGACGCCCGGCCCGCCTACACCGGCACGTCCTTCGTCGAGACCTACCTGCACGACGCCGACACCGCCCACCCCGCCACCGCCCGGGCCGTCGGCGGCGGCGCGATGTTCGCGCTCGTCCCCGGCCAGGGCATCCAGGCCCACCGCGAGACCGGCGGCGTCCTGCACACCTACGTGGCGCTGCGCCGTCCGCTGGAGTGGTTCGCCGCCGTCGACTTCACCGACCCGGCCGCCGCCGGGGCCCGGATCGCCGCCGAGTTCCCCGGCTGGGCGCCCGAACTCACCGCCCTGATCACCGAGGGCGCCACCCCGCCCGTGCTGCGCCCGCTGCACACCCTGCCCGCCGACCACCGCTGGGAGCGCGTCCCCGGCGTCACCCTGATCGGCGACGCCGCACACCTGATGATCCCGTCCGGCGAGGGCGCCAACCTCGCCATGTACGACGCCGCCCGGCTGGGGCAACTGCTCGCCGCGCACCCCGGCGACCCCGAGACGGCGCTCGCCGTGCACGAGGCGGAGATGTTCGCGCGCAGCGCCGCCGAGGCCGCCGACGCCGCCGTCCTGCACGAGCTGATGCTCGGTCCGACCTCCCCGCACGGCCTGATCGCCATGTTCACGGGCGCGGGCGCGGACGCGGACGCGGGGGAGTCGGCGGGGGTCTGAGAGTCGGGCGTCCGGCTCGGGCATGGCCGGCCGGGAAACGGGCAGGCGGTGGGCGGCGGTTGGGACGGCCTGCCGGGCGGTTCGGCGGGTGGTTCGGCAGCTGACCCGGGGTCAGGCGGGCGAGATGCGAAATATCGCACAGGTGCGATATGTTCGCACAGTGACGAAGACTACCTCTCCCGCATCGGCAAGCTCGTCCGCGCCGCCCGCACCCACAAGGGCTGGACGCAGACCCAACTGGCCGCGGCCCTCGGCACCACCCAGAGCGCGGTGGCCCGGATCGAATCGGGCGGCCAGAACATCGGGCTGGACCTGGTCGCCCGGATCGGCGAGGCGCTCGACAGCGAGATCGTCTCGCTCGGCGTGGCCGGCCCGATGAACCTCCGGGTGGTCGGCGGACGCCGCCTCTCCGGCAGCATCGAGGTCCGAACCAGCAAGAACGCCTGCGTCGCCCTGCTCGCCGGCTCCCTGCTGACCACCGGCCGCACCACCCTGCGCCGCGCCGCCCGGATCGAGGAGGTCTACCGCCTGCTGGAGGTCCTCGCCAGCATCGGTGTCCGCCACCGCTGGATCAACGACGGCCTCGACCTGGAGATCACCCCGCCCGCCGAACTCGACCTCTCCGGCATCGACGAGGAGGCCGCCCGGCGCACCCGCAGCATCCTGATGTTCCTCGGCCCGCTGCTGCACCGTGCCGACCGCTTCGAGATCCCCTACGCGGGCGGCTGCGACCTCGGCACCCGCACCGTCCAGCCGCACCTGTCGGCGCTGCGCCAGTTCGGACTGCACGTCAACGCCACCACCGGCAGCTACCGGGCCAGCGTCGACCGCGGCGTCTCCCCGCAGCGCCCCATCGTGCTCACCGAACGCGGCGACACCGTCACCGAGAACGTGCTGCTGGCCGCCGCCCGCCACCCCGGCACCACCGTCATCCGCAACGCCAGCGCCAACTACATGGTCCAGGACCTGTGCTTCTTCCTGGAACTGCTCGGCGTACGGGTCGAGGGCATCGGCACCACCACGCTCACCGTGCACGGCAAGGCCGTCATCGACGCCGACGTCGACTACGCCCCCTCCGAGGACCCGGTGGAGGCGATGAGCCTGCTCACCGCCGCCGTCGTCACCGACTCCGAACTGACCATCCGCCGGGTGCCGATCGAGTTCATCGAGATCGAGCTCGCCGTCCTCGACGAGATGGGCCTGGAGTGCGAGCGCGGCCCCGAGTACCCGGCCGCCAACGGCCGCACCCGGCTCACCGACCTGACCGTGCGCCCCTCCAAGCTGGTCGCGCCGATCGACAAGATCCACCCGATGCCGTTCCCCGGCATCAACATCGACAACCTGCCGTTCTTCGCCGCGATCGCCGCCTGCGCGCACGGCTCCACCCTGGTCCACGACTGGGTGTACGAGAACCGCTCGGTCTACCTCACCGAACTCGGCCGGGTCGGCGCCAGCGTCCAACTCATGGACCCGCACCGGGTCCTGGTCGAGGGCCCCACCCGCTGGCGCGCCGCCGAGATGATGTGCCCGCCCGCGCTGCGCCCCGCGATGGTCCTGCTGCTCGCCATGCTGGCCGCCGAGGGCACGTCCATCCTGCGCAACGTCTACGTGATCAACCGCGGCTACGAGGACCTGGCCGCCCGCCTCAACTCGGTCGGCGCGCAGATCGAGGTCTTCCGCGACATCTGACGCCGCGGTCGGCCCCGCGTCCGGCCCCGCGTCCGGCCGCACGTCCGGCCGCACGTCCGACGCCGCGCCCGGGGACGCCCCGGGCGCCGCGTCCGGCGGGACATCGCACCGGTGCTGTAGCGGCTTCCCCGCGGCGGAGCCGGTGCCGTGCCGTAGATTGGGGGCGGACGAAGGGGGAGCTCCGATGGCGGTGCGCACGGAGGAACCGGCCCGGGTGGGGCCGCTGTTGGCGCAGTGGCGGCGGCGCAGGCGGGTCAGCCAGTTGGAGCTGGCCAACCTGGCGGGCGTCTCGGCGCGGCACGTCGGCTTCGTGGAGACCGGGCGCGCGCAGCCCAGCCGCGAGATGGTGCTGCGGCTGGCCGAGCACCTGGAGGTGCCGCTGCGGGAGCGCAACGCGCTGCTGATGGCGGCCGGGTACGCGCCCGTGTTCCGGGAGAAGCCGCTCGACGACCCGGCGATGCGGCCGGTCCTGGAGGCGGTGCGGCGGGTGCTGCGCGGTCACCACCCCTACCCGGCCCTGGCGGTGGACGGCCGGTGGGACATCGTCGCCGCCAACGCCGCGTTCGACCTGTTCACCGAGGGCGTCGCCGCCCACCTGCTGGAACCGCCGGTGAACGCCCTGCGGCTGGTCCTGCACCCCGACGGGATGGCCCCCCGGATGGTCAACCTCGGCCAGTGGCGGGGCAAACTGCTCACCCGGCTCGCCCGCTGCGCGGCGCTCGACGAACGGCTCCGCCCGCTCTACGAGGAACTCCAGGGCTACCCGTGCGACCAGCCGGTGCCCGAGGTCGACGTCCCCGGCCCGGACGACATCATGGTCCCGCTCGAACTGCGCTGCGGCGACCAGGTGTTGACCTTCATCGCCACCCTCGCCACCTTCGGCACCGCCCGGGACGTGACCATCTCCGAACTGCTCATCGAGAGCTTCTTCCCGGCCGACGACCGCACCGCCGCCCACCTGAACGCCCTCACCGGCCCGCCCCCCTCCTCCTCCTGAACTCCCGTCCGGGGCGCACCTACCTGGGGGCACCTACCTGGCGGGTAGTTGAGGCACCCGGCGGCCCCGGGGAGAGTGGACCGCGCACCGCGCCCCGCACCCGCCGCCCCGGCGGGGCGGAGCGGCGCGGGCCTCCCACTTCCCCGCAAGCCGCAGGAGCCTGCCCTCCCATGACCGACAGCACCACCGTGCCCGCCGCCTCTGCCGCCGCTCCCGCCCCCGTCCCCGCCCAGGCCGCCGCGCCACCGGGCGCGCCGCACCCCGCCACCCTGCCGATCGTCCTGGTCGGCGTGTTCCTCTCCGGACTCGACTTCTTCATCGTCAACGTCGCCGTCCCCGCCATCCGGCTCGACCTGCACGCCACCGACGCCCAGATCCAACTCGTCGTCGCCGCCTACGCGCTGGCCTACGGCGTCGGCCTGATCACCGGCGGCCGGCTGGGCGACCTGTACGGGCGCCGCCGCGTCCTCGCGCTGGGCATGACCCTGTTCACCGCCGCCTCCGCCGCCGCCGGCGCCGCCCCCACCGCCGAACTGCTGATCGCCGGACGGGTGCTCCAGGGCGCCGCCGCCGCCCTGATGGCCCCCCAGGTGATCGGCATCATCACCACCTCCTACCAGGGCCAGGCCCGCACCAGGGCGCTGAGCTGGTACGCCGCCGCGGCCGGGATCGCCGCCGTGTTCGGCCAGCTGATCGGCGGCGTGCTGATCCGCACCGACGTGCTGGGCCTGGGCTGGCGGGCCTGCTTCCTGGTCAACCTGCCGATCGGCCTGGCCGCCGCCGTCGCCGCGGCCCGGCTGCTCCCGGAGTCCAAGGCCCCCGGCCGGTCGCGCCCCGACCTGCTCGGGCTGCTGCTGGCGACCGCCGCGCTGACCGCCGTCTGCCTGCCGCTGATCGAGGGCCGGGAACGCGGCTGGCCGCTGTGGACCTGGCTGCTGCTGGCCGCCGGACCGCCGCTGCTCGCCGCGTTCGCCGTCCAGCAGCGCCGCCTGGCCCGGACCGGCGGCTCGCCCTCGCTCGACCTCTCCCTGTTCCGGGAGCGCGCCTTCACGGCCGGCCTGGCCGCCCAGCTGATCTTCTGGGCGTCGATGGCCTCGTACTTCCTGGTGTTCGCGCTCTACCTCCAGCAGGGCCGCCACCTGGCGCCGATCTCCTCCGGCCTGGTGTTCAGCGTGCTCGGCGTCGGCTACGTGGCCGCCTCCGCCACCGCCCGGCACCTGGCCGCCCGGATCGGCCGGCACGCCATCACGGCGGGCTGCGCGCTGCGCGCCGCCGGGCTGCTGCTGGAGCTGTGGGCCGTCGCCGACACCGCGACCAGCCTCTGGTGGCTGGTGCCCGGCCTGCTGCTGGACGGCTGCGGCATGGGCCTGTCCTTCGCCCCGCTGACCGCCACCGTGCTGGCCCGCGTCCCGGCCGCGAGCGCGGGCTCGGCCGGCGGCGTGCTGACCACCGGCCTCCAGGTCGGCAACGCCCTCGGCGTCGCCCTGATCGGCCTGGTCTTCTACCGCGTCCTCGCCGACACCCCCGGCCCCGACGCCGTCCCCGCCGCGTTCCGGGCCTGCCTGCTGTACGTGCTGGCCGCCACCGCGCTGCTCGCCCTGGTGGTCCAGGCGCTGCCCGGCCGGAAGGCGGCCGGACGGTGACCGCCCCGGCGCAGGGGGCGGCGGCCGGGCCCGACCCCGAGGAACTGGCCCGCCGCTACGTGCGGCTGTGGAACGAGCCCGACCCGGACCGGCGCCGCGCCGCCGTGGCGGAGCTGTTCGCGCCCGCGGTCGCGCACCGCACCCCGACGACGGCGGTGGACGGCCGGGCGGCGCTCACCGAGCGGATCGCCCTGGCCCACGCGGCGTGGGTGCGCGACACCGGGCACGCGTTCCGCCTGGTGCCCGGCACGGACGGGCACCACGGGGTGGTCCGGCTCCGCTGGGAGATGGTGCGGGCGGCGAGCGGCGCGTGCGTCTCGGCGGGCACCGACCTGCTCGGGCTCGACCCGGCCGGGCTGGTCCTGACCGACCACCAGTTCATCGACCGCTGAGCCCGGCCCGACCGCCGGGCCCGGACCGACCCTGACGGCCCGGGCCCGGCGGCGGCCCGGGCCCGGACGGACCGCAGGCCCCGAAGGGAATCCCTTCGGGGCCTGCGGTCCGCCGCAGCCGGACGCTTCCGCTACGCCCGGCCGCGGTGCGTCACCCTCGCCGGTGGCGCGTCACGGCTGCCCGCCGCGCTCCAGCGGGATGCGCTCGCCGGCCTCGACCGCCGCCGGGAGGCGGTTCTCGGCGGGCGGCAGCGGGCAGGTGGCCAGGTCGGTGTAGGCGCACGGCAGGTTGGTGGCCCGGTTGAAGTCGACCGTGACCCGGCCCTGCGCGTCCGGCTCGTCGATGCTCAGCGAGCGGTTGGCGGCGTACGTGGTGACGCCCGAGGTGGCGTCGGTGAACAGCACGTGGAAGCTGCCCGGCCGGAAGCCGTTGAACGCGGTCAGCCGGTGCGTGCCGCCGCCGTCGGGCAGCGTGAACTCGATCTCGCCCGGCGCGTCGTACACGTGCTGCAGGCCCTCCACGGCCGCGCCCACCGTCACCGGGCGCGGCTCCTCGAACGGCAGGTAGCGGCCGGTCAGCGCCCAGCGCGGGTCCGGCGCGTAGGTCGGGGTGCGGGTGAAGGCGCGCAGCAGCGGGTTGTCGGGGTGCCGGGGCCGGACGATGTCGTGGCCGCCGCGCTTGGCGACCTCGATCACCGCCTCGCCCGCCGTCGCGTACCGGCTGGCCCGCTCCGGCAGGACGCCGAAGTCGTACCGGCCGCGCACCGGCTCCCCGTCGAGGAGCAGCTCCTCGCCCTCGTCCAGCTCGACCCGCACCCCGTCCGGGCCGGTCGACCAGGCGCCCGGGGCGTCCGGGAAGCGGGTCGGCTCGGCGTCCAGCCAGTGCAGGCTGGTGACGGCGAGGAAGCCGTGCGGGTCGGCGAGGGCGCGCTGGCTGGCGGCGTGCCACTCCTCCCACTCGCGGGTGAACTCCTCGGCTCCGGCGGGGCCCTGGGCGGTGGTCGGTTCCTGAGTGGTCGTCATATCGCTTCCTCGGCAGTGCGGACGGGGACGGGCGGAAGGTCGAGGTGCTCGCGCAGGGTGCTGCCCTCGTACTCGGTGCGGAAGACGCCGCGCTCCTGGAGCAGCGGCACCACGGTGTCGGCGAACTCGTCCAGGCCGCCGGGCGTCAGGTGCGGGGCCAGGATGAAGCCGTCGCTGGCGTCGGACTGGACGAAGCGGTTCATCTCCTCGGCGATCCGGGCCGGGGTGCCGACGAAGGACTGGCGGGCGGACACCTCGATCACCAGGTCCCGGATGGACAGCTTCTTCGCCGCGGCCAGCTCCCGCCACTCGCGGGCCACCGCCAGCGGGTCCCGGCCGGTCCGGACCGAGGCCCGGCCCCGGGACACCGTGTGCTCGCCGACCAGCGGATCGACCTCCGGCAGCGGACCCTCCGGGTCGTGGTCCGACAGGTCCCGGTTCCACACCTGCTCCAGCAGCCGGATCGCGGTCTGCCCGCTGACCTGCTGGCGGCGCACCAGCGCGGCCTTCTCGCGGGCCTCCGCGTCGGTGGCGCCCAGCACGAAGGTCACCGCGGGCAGGATCTTCAGCGCGTCCGCCGACCGTCCGTGCCGGGCCAGCCGGCCCTTCACGTCCGCGTAGAACGCCTGCCCGGCCTCCAGGGTGCCGTGCCGGGAGAAGATCGCGTCCGCCGAGGCGGCGGCGAACTCGCGGCCCTGCTCGGAGTCGCCGGCCTGGAAGATCACCGGGCGGCCCTGCGGCGCGCGCGGCACGTCGAACCGGCCCGCGATGTCGAACTCGCTGCTGCGGTAGGCGAACCGGCCCGCCTCCGGATCGCCCAGGAACACCCCGGACGCCGGATCGGCCACCACCTCGTCCCCGCGCCAGGAGTCGAACAGCCGCCAGGACGCCTCCAGGAACTGCCGGGCCCGGGCGTACCGGTCCTCCTCGCGCAGGAAGCCGCCGCGCCGGAAGTTCTCGCCGGTGAACGCGTCCCAGGAGGTCACCACGTTCCACGCCGAGCGGCCCGCCGAGAGGTGGTCCAGGGTGGCGAACTGCCGGGCCACCTCGTACGGTTCGTTGAACGTCGAGTTGATCGTCCCGGCCAGGCCGAGCCGGTCGGTGACCGCGGCCAGCGCCGCCAGCACGGTGAAGGTGTCCGGCCGGCCCACCACGTCCAGGTCGTAGATCAGCCCGTTCTGCTCGCGCAGCCGCAGGCCCTCGGCCAGGAACAGGAAGTCGAACTTGGCCCGCTCGGCGGTCCGCGCCAGGTGCGCGAAGGAGCTGAACGCGATCTGGCTGCCCGCCGCCGGGTCGCTCCATACCGTGGTGTTGTTCACGCCCGGGAAGTGCGCCGCCAGGTGAATCCGCTTGAGCGGCTTGCCGCTGCTGCTCTGGTTGCTCATGTCTGCTGCGTTCCTTCGGAGTTCAGGCGCTGACGGCGGTGGCGTCGGCCGTGGCGGCGGCCGTGGGACCGGTCTCGGCGGACCCGGCGGGCGCGGGGTCGGCACCGGCGGTCTCGGCGGGTGCGGCGGCGTAGCGGTTGGCGGGGCGCGGCAGGCCCAGCAGCCCGCGCAGGGTGGACGCCTCGTAGGCGGTGCGGAACAGCCCGCGGCGCTGGAGCTCCGGCACCAGGCCGCGGGTGATCCGCTCCAGGTCGTACGGCAGCGCGCCCGGCCGCAGCCGGAAGCCCGTCAGCCCGGCCGTCGCCAACTCCGCGAGCAGATCGGCCAGTTCGGCGGGCGTCCCGGCGAAGACCCGGGCGTCGCTGGTGTACTCGGCGCCCGCCGCCGCGTCCAGCCGGGCCAGCCGCTCGGCCGCCGCGCCCGGCTCGTCGTCCAGGAACACCACCAGGTCCGCGAAGACGTGCACGGTCTGCGCCGCCCGCCCGGCCTCCCGCTGGGCGGCCCGCACCTCGGCCACGATCGCCCGGGCCTGCTCCGCGTCGTGCGGCGTCACGAACGCCAGGTCGGTGGAGCGGCCCGCCAGCCGGAACGGCTCGCCGCGGTGGGCCAGGGCCGCCACCGGCGGCTGGCCCTGCGGCGGGCGGGGCGTGATGGACGGGCCGCGCACCGAGAACCGGGGCCCCTCGAAGTCGATGTAGTGCAGCTTCTCCCGGTCGATGAACCGGCCGGTCGCCGCGTCCCGGATCTCCGCGTCGTCCTCCCAGCTGTCCCACAGCCGGCGCAGCACCTCCACGTAGTCCTCGGCCTCGCCGAAGGACTCCGCCAGCGCCGCCAGCGCGGCGGGCGAGTCCAGGTCGTCCAGCCGCAGCTCGCGCGGCTCGCGGCGGCCGAAGTGCCCGACCTCGTCGACCCGCCCCGAGACCTTCACCCGCAGCCCGGCCCGGCCCTCGCTCACGAAGTCCAGGCTGGCCACCGCCTTGGAGAGGTGGAACGGCTCGGTGTGCGTCACGATCGCGGTCGGCACCAGCCCGATGTGCCGGGTCAGCGGCGCGATCCGGGCCGCCACCAGCACCGCGTCCAGCCGGCCCGGACCCGGTCGGTGCGGGCGTCCGGCTCGAACGGGTGCTCCGACTGCAGGCTCAGCCCGTCCTCGATGGTCAGCAGGTCGAGCAGGCCGTGCTCCGCCTCCGCCGCCAGGTCCGCCCAGTACCGGGCGGTGAACAGCTCCTTCGGCCGGGCGCCCGGCTCCCGCCACGCGGCCGGGTGCCAGCCGGCGCCGTCCAGCGCGACGGCCAGGTGCAGCGGGGCGGGCGCGGCGGGAACGGCGGGAACGGCGGAGGACGCCTCGGGGGAGGGGGATGCTGCTGGCGATGCGGGCATGGCGGGACCGGTTCCTGTTCACGGGAGGGGCTGGCGAACGCGTCGGGGCGGACACCGAAGGCGCGGCCGGGGCGCGGTGCGGCGCGGCGGTGGAGCGAAGGGGGCGGAGGGCGCGGGGCGGTGCGGGCTCAGCCGACCGGGCCGGCCGGACAGAGCGCGGTGCTCACCCGCAGCAGGTCGACCGGCCGGTCGAGGTACACCTCGCGCTCCAGTGCCCGCACCGCCGTCACCTCCCCGTCCGCGTCTCGCGGCACCGCCCGGGTGCCGCCGTCCTCGCACCGTAACCCCGCACCGGGGCCCGGCACAACGCTGTTCATACAGCGGTAACGAACCGCCGACTCCGGCCGCCGGGCGGCCGTTGACATCCCGTCCGGGCCCGGCCTAGCTTGACCAGGACGAGGGACGACGGAGCGGCGCGGCCGTGACGCGGTGCCGCCGCGACCGTGACCGTGACCGTGACGGCCGGCGCAGCGGGCGACGAGCGACGAGCGACGAGCGACGACTGCGGCAACCGAGACAACCGACCAGCGACCAGCGACGAGTGACGGCCGAGCGACGAGGCGACCGGGGGGTGCGGGGTGGTGCGGCCAGCGGAGCGCGCGGTGTACCTCGACCGGCCGGTCGACCTGCTGCGCGTCAGCAGCGCGCTCTGTCCGGCCGGCTGAAACCGCGCCGCCCGCCCACCCGTACCAGGAGCCCGCCCCGCCATGAGCCCGCGCACCGCCCTGCCCGTGCCCACCGCCAGTACCGCCGCCGACACTGCCGACACCGCCGCCGCCGACACCGGCGCAGCCGCCCACGTCCTCGACAACCCCGCCTGGGCCGCCCTCGCCGGGCCGCACGCCCACCTCGCCGAACGCCGCGGCCGGGCCGCCCGCTACCCCGCGGACGTCTCCCCGTTCACCGCGCTCGCCGACCCGGCCGACCCGCTGGCCTGGCAGGACCTCGCCGCGCTGGCCGGACCGCCCGGCAGCACCACCCCCGTCACCGGCGCCGCCGCCGCGCCCGCGGGCTGGGAGGTGCTGGAGTCCGGCCACGGCGTCCAGCTGGTCGCCACCGCGCTGCGCACCGAACCAGCCCCGGAGGCGGTCGAGTTGGGCCCCGCCGACGTCCCCGAGATGCTCGACCTGATCGCCCGCACCCGCCCCGGCCCGTTCCTGCCCCGCACCATCGCCCTCGGCCGCTACCTCGGCCTGCGCCGGGACGGCCGCCTGATCGCGATGGCCGGCGAACGCCTGCACCCGCCCGGCTGGACCGAGATCAGCGCCGTCTGCACCGACCCCGACCACCGCGGCCGGGGCCACGCCACCCGCCTGGTGCGGGCCGTCGCGCACGGCATCGAGCAGCGCGGCGACACCCCGTTCCTGCACGCCGCCGCCGACAACACCCGGGCGATCGCCCTGTACGAGTCGCTGGGCTTCACGCTGCGCCGCCACACCGCGTTCCTGCGGGTCCGCACCCCCCTGGAGGCCGGCCCGGCCGTCCCCGCGGGCACCACCTCGAACCGGGAGAACTGACGCCATGGCCGACCGCCCCACCACCGCCTTCCACTGGTTCCTGCCGACCGGCGGCGACGCCCGCGACCTGGGCGGCGCGGCCCACGGCACCGGCATCGGCGGCGCGTCCGCCGGCGCCCCGGCCGGCCGCCCCGCCACCCTCGGCTACCTCACCCAACTCGCGCAGGCCGTCGACCAGTTGGGCTACGACGCGGTACTGACCCCGACCGGTGCGCACTGCGAGGACGCCTGGATCACCACCGCCGCGCTGATCGCCGCCACCCGCCGGCTCAAGTTCCTGGTCGCCTTCCGCCCCGGCCTGATCGAACCCGCGCTCGCCGCGCAGACCGCCGCCACCTTCCAGCGCCTCTCCGGCGGCCGGCTGCTGCTCAACGTGGTGGCCGGCGGCAGCGACGCCGAGCAGCGCGGCTACGGCGACCGGCTCGACCACGACGAACGGTACGCCCGGGCCGGCGAGTTCCTCGACGTGGTCCGGGCCGCCTGGCGCGGCACCCCGTACGACCACGCGGGCCCGCACTACCGGATCGAGGGCGGGCACCTGCGCCAGCCCCCCGAGCCGGTGCCCGAGGTCTACTTCGGCGGCTCCTCCGACCCCGCGCTCGACGTCGCCGCCCGGCACGCCGACACCTACCTGACCTGGGGCGAACCCGTCGAGCAGGTCGCCGAGAAGATCGCCCGGGTCCGCGAGCTGGCCGCCGCGCAGGGCCGCTCCCCGCGCTTCGGCCTGCGGGTGCACGTGCTGAGCCGGGCCACCGCCGCCCGCGCCCGGCAGGACGCCGACGACCTGATCGCCGGGCTCGACGACAGCGCGATCGCCGCCGGACAGCAGCGGCTGCGCGCCCTGGAGTCGGTCGGCCAGCGCCGGATGCTCGACCTGCACGGCGGCAGCCGCGACCGGCTCTGGATCGCCCCCAACCTCTGGGCCGGCATCGGCCTGGTCCGCGGCGGCGCGGGCACCGCCCTGGTCGGCAGCCACCGCGAGGTCGCCGACCGCCTCGCCGAGTACCGCGACGCGGGCGTCGACGAGTTCGTCCTCTCCGGCTACCCGCACCTGGAGGAGTCCTACACCTTCGCCGAGCACGTCCGCCCGCTGCTCTGACGGCCCGCCCGCCGGGACACGGGGCCCGACGGACCGCCGCCCGCCCCCAGGGGCCGAACCTCCCGCCACCCGGGACGTTCGGCCCCTGCCCCTTTCCCGCCCCCGCCCCTACCGTGGAACCTCACCCGTTGGCCGGGCCGGCGGGGCCGTGACACCCCGCCGGCCCCGGGCGGACCGCAGCGCGGGCACCCCCCGGCCTCCGCCCCCCGGCCTCCGCTGGTCCCGGCCCCTCACCCCCGGCTCCTCACCCCCGGCCTCTCGCCCCCGGCCGCTGTCCGGGCCTCCTTTCCTGGCCTCCGCCCCGCCCTCTGCTGCCGGGCCGCCACCGTCCGACGCGCGCACTCAAGTGGTAGCGCACCCGCTTTCGTCCATTTTCATAGATCGGTCGTTTTTTTGCGTGAAGCTCGATACGCTTCGGCCATGACGAAGAAGCTGGACGAGGTGGCCCGGTTCGCCGGTGTGAGCGCGGTGACGGTGAGCCGGGTGCTGCGCAACCGGCCGGGGGTGGCGCGGGAGACCAGGGAGGCGGTGCTGACGGCGCTGGACGTGATGGGGGTCGAGCGGCCCTCGGCGTTCCGCTCGGACCGGGCGCCGCTGGTCGGACTGGTGGTGCCCGACCTGCAGAACCCGGTGTTCCCCGGGTTCTGCGAGGTGCTGGCAGGGGCGTTGAGCAAGCAGGGGCTGATGCCGGTGCTGTGCACCCGGACGGCCGACGGTGTCTCGGAGGCCAACTACATCGAGATGCTGCTGCGGCAGAACGTGGCGGGCATCGTCTTCGTGGGGGCCAGCTACGCGGACGCCGGGCCCGAGCAGGGGCGGGCGCTGCGCGAGCGCGAGGTGCCGGTGGTGCTGATCAACGCGGCGGACGGACACCGCGGTTCGGCGCTGATCTCGGTGGACGACGAGGCGGCCGTCGAGCAGGCCGTGGCGCACCTGGAGGCGCTCGGGCACGAGCGGATCGGACTGCTGCTCGGCCCGGCCGGACACGTGCCGTCCGTGCACAAACTGGACGCGTTCGCCCGGCACCTGCGCCGCCGCGGGCGGGAGGGGGAACTGAGCCGGCTGGTGGCCCACGCGATGTTCTCGATGGACGGCGGGGCCGCCGCCGCGCCCCGGCTGGTGGAGGCCGGGGCGAGCGCGGTGGTGTGCGCGAGCGACGCGCTGGCGCTGGGGGCGATCCGGCGGCTGCGGCGGGAGGGGCTGGTCGTGCCGCGGGACGTCTCGGTGGTCGGCTTCGACGACTCCCCGTACATGATCGCCACCGATCCGCCGCTCACCACGGTGCGCCAGCCCGTCGCCGCGATGGCCGCCGCGGCGGCGAAGGCGCTGGTGGAGCAGATCGAGGGCCGTCGGCTGCCCGTCGAGGAGGTGCTGTTCGAGCCCGAGCTGATCGTGCGCGGGTCGACCTGCACGGCACCCGCCACCGTGGCCGCCCGAGGCGGCGGGGGCCACGAAACCGGTTCGTAACGCAAGCATGTTGCGTCATCCCGTTGACTTCTTGCGTTCACAATGTCAGTGTTCGGGTCACCGACGAGCGCCCGGTGCCACCGATCCGGGCCTCTTCCTCCCTCATACCGTTTGCGCTGCGAGCCGGGCTCGGCGCAAGCGGTTGCAGGATCCACGGAAGGTCCGAATCAGCATGGGCAGCAACAGAATCCGCCGGGTCTCCGCCGTGGCACTGGCCGCGGCCACCGCCTTCGCCGCCACCGCGTGCGGCAGCGGCGGCAGCGGCAGTGGCAGCGGCGACGCCGGGGGAGTGGTCACCATCTCCGTCAACGGGCTCCCCCCGGCCACCCAGACCGTGGACCGCAAGAACTTCGAGGACGACGTCAAGGCGTTCGAGGCCGGCCACCCGAACATCAGGATCGACGCCCACGAGGGCATGATGGACCCGAAGACCTTCGCCGCGAAGCTCGCCGGCGGTCAGCTGGAGGACGTCTACTACGTCTACTTCACCGACCCGGCTGGCCTGATCCAGCGCCACCAGGCCGCGGACATCACCCCCTACCTGAAGGACGTCCCCGCCCTCGCCGACGTCAAGCCCGCGTTGCAGGACGTCTTCAAGGGCCGGGACGGCAAGGTCTACGGCCTGCCCACCGGCAACTACTCGATGGGCCTGGTCTACAACCGCGAGCTGTTCACCAAGGCCGGGCTCGACCCGGACAAGCCGCCGACCAGCTGGGACGAGGTCCGCACCGCCGCGCAGAAGATCACCGCGCTCGGCGACGGCGTCACCGGCTACGCCGACTTCTCCAAGAACAACCAGGGCGGCTGGCACCTGACCTCGTGGATCTACTCGCTGGGCGGCGACGTCGCCACCCAGGACGACGCGGGCAAGTGGAAGGCCGCGGTCGACTCCGACGCGTCCCGCAAGGCCCTCCAGTACCTGCACGACATGCGGTGGACCGACGACACCATGGGCAGCCGCCAGCTGCTGGAGATCCCCGACGTCCAGAAGATGATGGGCGCGGGCAAGCTCGGCATGTACCTCGCCGGCCCCGACAACATCCCCACCATCGTCAAGCAGTTCGAGCGCAAGTACGACGAGTACGGCCTGGCCGCGATGCCCGGCACCGCGACGCTCGGCGGCGGCGACGGCTTCATGTTCAACCCCAAGGACAGCCCGGCCAAGATCAAGGCCGGCCTCGCCTGGGTCCAGTGGAAGTACCTGAACCCGGACCGCGAGGAGGAGACCACCAAGAAGTCGGCCGGCTCCGACATCCCGATCGGCCTGCCCCAGCCCGACCTGTTCGACGGCAAGAGCGGCGAGACCACCAGGGCGGTGCACGCTAAGTACGCCAACGTCCCGCAGCGCAACTACCAGCCGTTCACCGACCGCGCCGCCGAGGTGAAGGTCAAGGTCGAGCCGCCGAACGCGCAGCAGATCTACACCGTGCTGGACGGCGTGATGCAGGCCGTGCTGACCAAGCAGGACGCCGACCTCGACGGCCTGCTGAAGGACGCGCAGAAGAAGGTCGACACCATCCTCGCCACCGCGCAGTGAGCCCGGGGCGCGGCCGGCCGACCACCTCCCGCCGCCGCCGGCCGCGCCCTGTCCGACCGCCCGCCCCCGCCGGTCCCCCCGCCCCCGCCCGGGCCGCAAGCCCACGGCCCGTCCTCCCGCTCCCGTCCGAGCCGAAAGCCACCCGCCCATGAAGGTCGACACCGTCGGCGCGCCGCGCCCCACCGAGCAGCGGCCCGCCACCGACCCCGCACCGCCCCCGTCCTCCTCCCCGCGCCGGGCGGGACTGCGGCGCCGCCTCGCCGACAACCTCGTCGGGTACCTGTTCCTCGCCGCCGGCATCCTCGCCTTCGCGCTGTTCTCCTGGTACCCGATCGTCCGCGGCTTCCTGCTGAGCTTCCAGCAGGTCAACTTCACCGAACCCGCCCGCTGGGTCGGCCTGGACAACTTCCAGCGCCTGTTCGACGACCCGCTGTTCCTCACCGCCTGGCGCAACACCCTCTGGTTCACCGCGCTGGCCCTGGTGTTCGGCTTCGCCGCCCCGTTCGTCACCGCCGTCGTCCTCAACGAGCTGCGCCACGGCCGCGCCTACCTGCGGATGACCGTCTACCTGCCGGTGATGCTCCCGCCGATCGTCACCGTGCTGCTGTGGCGCTGGTTCTACGACCCGGGCCCGGGCCTGTTCAACCACGCGCTGGCGGTCCTGCACCTGCCCCCGCAGCAGTGGCTGGAGTCGGAGAACCTGTCGATGCTCTCGCTGGTCCTGGTCTCCACCTGGGCCAACATGGGCACCACCACGCTGATCTACCTCGCCGCCCTCCAGGGCGTGCCCGGCGAACTGTACGAGGCCGCCCAGCTCGACGGTGCCTCGATCCGGCAGCGGCTGTGGCACGTGACGATCCCGCAGATGCGCTTCATCCTGCTGATCACCCTGCTGCTCCAGGTCATCGGCACCATGCAGGTGTTCATCGAACCCTTCGTGCTGACCGGCGGCGGACCGAACGACGCCACCGTCACCGTCCTGCTGCTGCTGTACCGCTACGCCTTCGTCTACAACGACTTCGGCCTGGCCAGCGCGATGAGCACGGTCCTGTTCGTCGTCCTCGGCGCCTTCGCCGGGCTCTACCTGCGCCTGACCCGCTCCAAGGGCTGAGAGGAACCCGCCATGGCCACCGCCGAATCCGCCGCCCGCACCCTGGTCGCCCCCGCCGAGCTCGACCGGCCGCTCGGCCGGCTGCTCTACCGCGCCGTGCTGGGCACCGTCCTGGTCACCTTCACCGCGGCGTTCGTCTTCCCGCTGTACTGGATGGTCTCCGGCGCGCTGAAGTCCTCCGCCGAACTCGCCGACCCCAGCCCGACCCTGGTCCCGCACAGCTTCCACCCGAGAGCTACGCCCAGGCGTGGAGCAGCACCGGACTGGGCCGCTACTTCCTCAACACCCTGCTGCTGGCCGCCGGGCGCTGCTGTGCCAGCTGCTGGTGGACGTCTGCGCGGCGTACGCGCTGTCCAAGCTGCGGCCGGTGCTGGGCAACGTCGTCCTCGCGATGATGCTGGCCACCCTGATGCTGCCGGTGTCCGCGCTGCTGGTGCCCACCTACCTGACGGTGGTGGACATCCCGCTGATCCACGTCAACCTGATCAACACGCCGTTCGCGATCTGGCTGCCCGCCTGCGCCAACGCCTTCAACATCTTCGTGCTGAAGCGGTTCTTCGACCAGATCCCCGAGGAGCTGATCGACGCCGCCCGGATCGACGGCGCGGGGCCGGTCCGCATCCTGCTGCACGTCGTGCTGCCGCTGGCCCGGCCGGTGCTCGCCGTGGTGTCCATCTTCGCGGTGGTCGGGGTGTGGAAGGACTTCCTGTGGCCGATGCTGACGCTGCCCGACCCCAAGGGCCAGCCGATCACCGTCGCCCTCAACACGCTCGCCAACGACATGCCCGCCAACCAGCTGCTGGCCGGCATGGCGATGGCCGCCGTCCCGCTGCTGGTGATCTTCCTGCTGTTCCAGCGCCACATCATGGCGGGCCTGACCGCCGGCAGCCTCAAGGGCTGAGAACCGACCTCCAGCAAGAGGGCCGACGCTCCGTCGGCCATCCCTCCCGCTCCGCGCGGGCCGTCGTCCCCGGTGCCGACCTCCCGGGGACGACGGCCGCCCCACCGACCCGGCACCGGCCGCGGCGGTCGTCCGACCCGCCCGGTGCCGCCGCACCGCCGCACCACCGCACCACCGCAACGCCCCCACCCCACCCCCACCCACCGGGAGCCGCCGTGCCCCGGTCAGCTTCGGGAGCCCACGTGTACCCTGCACCCGGCACGTCCCGCGCCACCGCGACCGTCCGCCCCACCGCGACCGTCCGCAGCCGCACCACCCATGGCCGCACCACCCGCGGCACCGCCCTCGCCGCGGCCGCCACGCTGGTCGTCGGCCTCGCCCTGTGGACCACGTTCACCACCGGCGCCCGGGCCGCCTCCGTCGTCCTGGAGGCCGAGTCCGCCGCGCTCTCCGGCGGCGCGGTGGTCGCCGCCGACCACTCCGGCTACACCGGCGGCGGCTTCGTCGGCGGCTTCACCGACGGCAACAAGGGCGCGGCGAAGACCTCCTTCACCGTGCAGGCCCCGAGCGCGGGCGCCGCCACCGTCACCCTCCGCTACGCCAACGGCACCGGCTCCGCGCAGACCCTGAGCCTGCTGGTCAACGGCACCAGGGTCCGGCAGGTCACGCTGCCCGCCACCGCGAACTGGGACACCTGGGCGGGCAGCGAGCAGACCGTCACCCTGAACGCCGGCGCGAACACCGTCGCCCTCGCCTTCACCACCGCCGACAGCGGCAACGTCAACCTCGACAACCTGACCGCCACCACCGGCACCGCCCCCCAGGGCGGCACCCTGGAGGCCGAGTCCGCCGCGCTCTCCGGCGGCGCGGTGGTCGCCGCCGACCACTCCGGCTACACCGGCAGCGGCTTCGTCGGCGGCTTCACCGACGGCAACAAGGGCAACGCCACCGCCGCCTTCACCGTCCCCTCCGGCCAGGCCGGCACCGGCAGCGTCACCCTCCGGTACGCCAACGGCACCGGCTCCGCCAAGACGCTCACCCTGCTGGTCAACGGCGCCTCCGCCGGGCAGGTCACGCTGCCCGCCACCGCGAACTGGGACAGCTGGGCCACCGTCCAGCAGGCCGTCACGCTCGCCGCCGGGACCAACACCGTCGCGCTGAAGTTCACCACCGCCGACAGCGGCAACGTCAACCTCGACAGCCTGACCCCCACCACCCCCACCGGTACCGGCAGCCCCAGCCCCTCACCGTCCGACCCGGGCACCCCGGCCCCCACCGGCGCGGGCGCCACCCTCCCCTTCACCAGCTACGAGGCCGAGGCCGGCACCACCAACGGCACCGTCCTCACCCCCGACCGCACCTACCTCAGCACCGCCGCCGAAGCCTCCGGCCGCAGCGCCGTCAAGCTCACCCAGACCGGCCAGTACGTCGAGATCAAGCTCACCGCCCCCGCCAACGCCGTCAACCTGCGCTACTCCCTCCCCGACAGCGCCGACGGCAAGGGCCTCGACGCCACCCTCAGCGTCTACGCGGACGGCCAGGCCCTGCCCGACCTGTCGCTCACCTCCCGCTACGCCTGGGTCTACGGCGCCTACCCCTACACCAACAACCCCGGCGAGGGGCAGGCCCACCGCTTCTTCGACGAGACCCGCGCCACCCTCGGCCGCACCCTGCCGACCGGCACCGTGCTGCGCTTCCAGAAGGACGCCGGGGACACCGCCGCCTCCTACACCCTCGACCTGGTCGAGGCCGAACAGACCGGTACCGCCGAGACCCTGCCCAGCGGCTACCTGTCGGCCGCGAGCCTCGGCGTCACCCCGGGCGGCCCGGACGTCACCGCCGCCCTCAACACCGCCCTGAACACGGCCAAGAGCCAGGGCAAGGGCCTGTTCCTCCCGGCCGGCACCTACACCGTCTCCGACCACGTCAACCTCTCCGGCGTCAAACTGCGCGGCGCCGGCGTCTGGTACACCGTGCTGCGCGGCACCGGCCTCAAGGGCGGCCTGTACGGGCAGGGCGGCACCAGCACCGTCGAGAACCTGACCGTCGACGGCCAGAACACCGTCCGCGACGACGCCAACGGACAGGCCGGCATCGAGGGCGACTTCGGCACCGGCTCCGTCATCCGGAACGTCTGGGTCCGGCACACCAAGGTCGGCCTCTGGATCAACGCGCCCACCAAGGGCCTCCAGGCCAGCGACCTGCGGATACGCGACACCTACGCCGACGGCGTCAACCTGCACGGCGCGGTGAACGGCACCGTCGTCTCCAACAGCAGCATCCGCGGCACCGGCGACGACGCGCTGGCCATGTGGTCCGACGGCGCGGCCGTCACCGACAGCGCCTTCCGGCACAACACCGTGCAGCTGCCCGCCCTCGCCAACGGCGCCGCCGTCTACGGCGGCAGCGGCAACAGCGTCCAGGACAACCTGATCTCCGACACCGTCACCGCCGGCGCCGGCATCACCGTCTCCACCCGCTTCGGCCAGCCCTTCACCGGCACCACCACCGTCTCCGGCAACGTGCTGCGCCGCACCGGCAGCATGGAGGTCAACTGGAACTCCAAGCTCGGCGCGGTCTGGATCTACGCCGACCAGAGCGACCTCACCCAGCCCGTCGTGCTGAACGGCAACACCGTCGAGGACTCCACCTACAGCGGCCTCCTGCTCTCCTGGCAGAAGCAGATCGCCGACCTGCGCGTCGACGGACTGACCATCACCAGGACCGGCGCCAACGGCATCGAGGGCAACGCCACCGGCCGGGGCACCTTCGCCAACACCAAGGTCTCCCAGACCGCCGAGGCCCCGCTCAACGTGACCGGCGGCTTCACCATCCAGCGCGGTACCGGCAACAGCGGCTGGTAGCCCCGCCCGCACCAGCGGCCGGCGGCCCCGCCCGCCCGTCCGCCCGTCCGCCCCACGGTCCCCCGGCGGACCGCCCGCCCGGGCCCGCCCGCACCACGGCCCCCGGCGACCACCCGTCCAGGCCCGCCCGCACCCGCGGGCGGGCCCCGGGCCCCGGGCCCGTCCACGAACAAGGAGAAGAACCCCGTGAGCAAGTCCACCGAACGCCACACCCGGCCCTGGTGGCGCACCGCCGCCATCTACCAGGTCTACGTGCGCAGCTTCGCCGACGGCAACGGCGACGGCGTCGGCGACCTCGCGGGCGTGCGCAGCCGCCTGCCGTACCTGCGCGACCTCGGCGTGGACGCCCTCTGGTTCAACCCCTGGTACCGCTCCCCGATGGCCGACGGCGGCTACGACGTCGCCGACTACCGCGACATCGACCCGCTGTTCGGCACCCTCGCCGAGGCCCGGGAACTGATCGCCGAAGCCCACGGCCACGGCCTGCGGGTCATCGTCGACCTGGTGCCCAACCACTGCTCCGACCAGCACCCCTGGTTCCGGGAGGCGCTCGCCGCCGACCCCGGCTCCGCCGCCCGGGAACGCTTCTGGTTCACCCCCGGCCGCGGCGCCGACGGCGAACTCCCGCCCAACGACTGGCAGTCGTACTTCGGCGGCCCCGCCTGGACCCGCACCACCGGCCCCGACGGCGCCCCCGGCGACTGGTACCTGCACCTGTTCGCCCCCGAGCAGCCCGACCTCAACTGGGAACACCCCGAGGTCCGCGCCGAGTTCGAGTCCGTCCTGCGGTTCTGGCTGGACCACGGCGTGGACGGCTTCCGCATCGACGTCGCCCACGGCCTGGCCAAGAAGCCCGGCCTGCCCGACGTCGGCCCGCACCCCGACGTCACCGACCTGCCCTACCAGGACGTCGACGCCGTCCACGAGGTCTACCGCTCCTGGCGCAAGATCACCGACAGCTACCCCGACGACCGGGTCTTCGTGGGCGAGGTCTGGCTCCCCACCCCCGAGCAGTTCGCCCGCTACCTGCGCCCGGACGAGCTGCACTCCGCCTTCAACTTCGAGTTCCTGTGCTGCGCCTGGGAGCACGACGCCGTCCGGGACGTCGTCGACGGCACCCTGGCCGCGCACGCCCGGGTCGGCGCCCCGCCCACCTGGGTGCTCTCCAACCACGACACCATCCGGCACGCCACCCGCTACGGCCGCGAGGACACCTCCTTCGACATGGGGAACAAGCGGCTCGGCGCCCCCACCGACCGCGCCCTCGGCCTGCGCCGGGCCCGCGCCGCCGCCCTGCTCACCATGGCGCTGCCCGGCGGCGTCTACGTCTACCAGGGCGACGAACTCGCGCTCGCCGAGGTCGAGGACATCCCCGACACGCTGCTCCAGGACCCCACCTTCGTCCGCTCCGGCGGCACCGACCGGGGCCGCGACGGCTGCCGCGTCCCGCTGCCCTGGTCCGGCACCCGGGCCCCGTTCGGCTTCTCCCCGGACGGCGCCGCCGAACCCTGGCTCCCGCAGCCCGCCGCCTGGGCCGAGCAGAGCGTCGCCGCCCAGCAGGCCGACCCGCACTCGGTGCTCGCCCTCTACCGCGACGCCCTGCGGCTGCGCCGCGACCGCCTCGCCGCACTGCCCGAGACCCTCGACTGGCTGCCCGCCGACCCCGGCGTGCTGGCCTTCACCCGCGACGGCTCGTTCGTCTGCCTGGTCAACTTCACCGACCGCCCGCTGCCCCTCCCGCCCGGCAGCACCCCCCTGCTGACCAGCGCCCCGCTGGACGCCGGCCGACTGCCCGCCGACGCCTGCGCCTGGCTGGACCTGCCGGCGGCGGACCGGCGGGAGGCGGCGGACCTGCGGGAGACGGTGGACCGGCGGGAGGCGGTGGACCCGAGGGAGTCCGCGGGGCACTGACGGACGACGGGGCCGGGCGTCCGGTGCGTCCGGGCCCGTCTCAGGGCGACGGGGGCCCCGGTTCCCGGCCCGCCGCCGCCCCGCCGTCCGGGACGGGCTCGAACTCGATCACCAGGGAGCCCCGGCGGCGCATCCGGGAGCCGGGGGCGGGGTCCTGGGCGGTGACCACCCAGACCCCGGGCCAGGTCAGGGCCCGGACCGGCGGTCCGTCCGGATCGGCGGCGGCGATGACCACCCCCGCCGCCCACGCGGTCTTCCGCGCCTCGGTCACGATCATCCCGACCACGTCGGGAACGATCACCTCGTCGGCGGTGCTCGGTCCCATCCAGCTCATGGCGTCCTCCTCCCGGACAGCATCTCCCGGACCCTCGCCGGGGAAAGACCGCGGCCCGCTCCGGCGGACGCATCCGGCCACCGCGTCAGCGGGGCGGATCGGCGGGCCGGGGGCCGGGGCGGTGCGGGGGGCCGGCGGGCCGGGGCGGTGCGGGGGTTCCCGCCGGCTCCGGCTGTGGCGTCAACCCCCTTCTGTAACTTACGAGTTGTTCATTGACACCGGTGCGGCGGCGTGGCCACCATGGACGCCGCCCACCGCCTGTCGACACCGTCCCGAGCCGCTCGGGGTGTGGGAGCGCTCCCATTGTGTTCGGGCAGGTCACGGGCCATCCGATCGGCTACCCCCACGCCCCCACCCCGCAGCCGCCCCGGAAGGACACCATGCCGCACCCCGCCGCACCCCCACCCGGCCCGCCCGGCGCACCCGCGCCCGTCCGCCGCACGGCCGTTCCCCGGCCTCCCGGCTCCGCCCGGCGCGCCCTCTGCGGACTGCTCGCGGCCGGGGCCCTGGCCGCCGGCGCGCTGCTGCCGCTGCACACCGCGCCCGCCGCCGCTGCCGACACCGCCGCTGCCGACACCGCCGCTGCCGACACCGCCGCTGCCGACGGCGCCGCCGCCGCGTCCGCGTCCGCGTTCAACTACGGCGAGGCGCTACAGAAGTCGCTGCTCTTCTACGAGGCCCAGCAGTCGGGCAAGTTGCCCGCCACCAACCGGGTCGGCTGGCGCGGCGACTCCGCGCTCGACGACGGCAAGGACGTCGGGCTCGACCTCACCGGCGGCTGGTACGACGCGGGCGACCACGTCAAGTTCGGCCTGCCGATGGCCGCGTCGACCACCATGCTGGCCTGGGGCGGCATCGCCGAGAAACAGGGCTACACCGCCTCCGGGCAACTGCCGTACCTCAAGAACAACCTGCGCTTCGTCGACGACTACCTGCTCAAGGCGCACCCCGCCCCGAACGTGCTCTACGGCCAGGTCGGCAACGGCTCGGCCGACCACGCCTGGTGGGGCCCGGCCGAGGTGCTGCCGATGGCCCGGCCCGCGTACAGGATCGACGCCTCCTGCCCCGGCTCGGACCTGGCGGGCGAGACGGCCGCCGCGCTCGCCTCCTCGTCCCTCGTCTTCGCCGACAGCGATCCGGCGTACGCGGCGACCCTGCTCACCCACGCCAAGCAGCTGTACACCTTCGCCGACACCTACCGCGGCAAGTACAGCGACTGCATCAAGGACGCCCAGGGCTACTACAACTCCTGGAGCGGCTACAACGACGAACTGGTCTGGGGCGCGATCTGGCTCTACAAGGCCACCGGCGACAGCAGCTACCTGGCCAAGGCCGAGAGCTACTACGCCAATCTCTCCACCGAGCCGCAGACCACGACCAAGTCCTACAAGTGGACGATCGCCTGGGACGACAAGTCCTACGGCGCCTACGTGCTGCTGGCCCAACTCACCGGCAAACAGCAGTACGTCGACGACGCCAACCGCTGGCTGGACTGGTGGACCGTCGGCGTCAACGGCAGCCAGGTCAAGTACTCGCCGGGCGGCGAGGCCGTGCTCGACTCCTGGGGCTCGCTGCGCTACGCCGCCAACACCTCCTTCGTGGCGCTGGTCTACTCCGACACGCTCACCGGCGACCCCACCCGCAAGGCCCGCTACCACGACTTCGCGCTCCGCCAGATCGACTACGCGCTCGGCGACAACCCCCGCAAGTCCAGCTACCTGATCGGCTACGGCGCCAACCCCCCGAAGAACCCGCACCACCGCACCGCCCACGGCTCCTGGACCGACCAGCTCACCAACCCCGTCAACAGCCGTCACACCCTGATCGGCGCCCTGGTCGGCGGCCCGAGCTCGGCCGACGACTCCTACACCGACGACCGCTCCAACTACGTCAACAACGAGGTCGCCACCGACTACAACGCCGCCTTCACCGGCGCACTGGCCCGGCTCTACGGCGAGTACGGCGGCGCCCCGCTCGCGAACTTCCCGCCGAAGGAGACCCCGGACGGCCCGGAGATGTCCGTCCAGGCCGCGGTGAACGCCGCCGGCCCTCACTTCACCGAGATCAAGGCGTACCTGATCAACAAGTCGGCCTGGCCGGCCCGCCCGCTCAAGAACGCCGCGCTCCGCTACTACTTCACCCTGGAACCGGGCGTGAGCCCGAGCCAGATCACCCTGACCACCAACTACAACCAGTGCGGCGCGGTCAGCGGCCCGACGCTCTACGCGGGCTCCACCTACTACGTCACGGTCGACTGCTCCACCACCGTGATCGCCCCGGCCGGGCAGTCCGCCTACCGCAAGGAGGTGCAGTTCCGGATCGCCTCCTCGGGCGCCTGGGACCCCACCAACGACTGGTCGTACCAGGGTATTTCGCTGGTCCCCGGCTCGACGCCGGTGGACGCGGCCAACATCCGGCTGCTGGACGGGGGAGTACCGCAGTGGGGCGCCGAACCGGGCGGCGGCACCGGCCCGTCCTCGTCCCCCTCCCCTTCGCCCTCTCCCTCGCCGTCCTCCTCGGCCTCCCCGTCCCCGTCCCCTTCTCCGTCGGCATCTCCCTCCCCTCCCTCTCCCCCTCTCCCTCCTCCTCGCCGAGCGCGAGCGGTGGTCCGACCCGGCCGGTCACGGGGTGCGCGGTCAGCTACACCGTGGGCAGCAGCTGGGGCAGCGGGTTCACCGCCGACGTGACGGTGCGCAACACCGGCAGCGGCACCGTCTCCGGCTGGAAGCTGGCCTGGACGTACCGGGGCAACGAGGCAGTCAGCAACGCCTGGAACGCCCAGGTGGTCCAGAGCGGCGCGGCCGTCACCGCCACCGACGCGGGCTGGAACGGCACGCTCGCCCCCGGCGGCACCGCGTCCTTCGGCTTCCAGGCCACCGGCACCCCCGCCGCGCTGCCCGCCTTCACCCTCAACGGCACCGCCTGCACCACCGCCTGACCCGCCTGACCCGTCCGACCCGTCCAGCCCGCCGGACGTCGAACGCCCCCGTCCCGCCGCCGCGCGGGGGCGGGGCGTTCGCGCGCGACCGGGGCGGGCCGGGTAAACCTCGGGATTCGCAAGATCACCGCATCGAGGTAAATACCCCCGGCCTCGCGGGCGGAGCGCGCCTACGGAGCGTTAGCGTTCCTCAAGATCCGACCGAGCCGGTCGCAACTGCTGACCGTTCGTCAATTCTGCATTCTCCAAGGAGTGTTGGACCCATGACCGTTGAGGCCGGCTCGGTCGTGGAACCGGCGCCGCTGCCGACGCGGACGCGTACACGGACGCGGGTGGACCCGCCGAACGCGGCCGCGGACGCTCCCGGCGCAGGCTGACCGCGAGATCCCCGCTCGTGGCGGACGGTCGCACGCCGCCCGCCCCCGTCCGCACGCCCGGACGCACCTCCGCCGGCCGTCCCGACCAGACCGCCCCCTCCCAGTAAGGAGTCCAGGATGCCCGAGCCAGGGCCTTCCTCTCCGCCCCCGGCCCCCGCCACCCCGGCCGCCTTCCCCGCGCTGCCCGGCCTGCCCGCCACCATCGCCACCGCACCCGCACCCGCACCCGCACCCGACGCATCCACCGCCTCCGCCGCTGCCCCCGCCGTACCCGCCGTACCCGCCGCGCCCGGCGGCGGGCTGGAGCGAATCCTGCGCGGCCCCAGCGGACTCGGGACGGGCGGTCTGCTGCTGCCCCGCCTCCCGGCACCGGCCGCGCCGCCGCAGCCCGCCCCCGTCCCGGAGCCGCCCGCCGTCACCCCGGCGGAGGGCACCCCGGTGCCCGGCCTCTACCACCACCCGGTGCCGGAGCCCGACCCCGTCCGGGTGGCCGAGGTCAGCCGCCGGATCAAGGACTGGGCGGTGGACGAGGTGGACCTGTTCCCCGACGAGTGGGAGGGCGAGTTCGACGGCTTCTCGGTCGGGCGCTACATGGTGGCCTGCCACCCGGACGCCCCCACCGTCGACCACCTGATGCTGGCCACCCGCCTGATGGTCGCCGAGAACGCGGTCGACGACTGCTACTGCGAGGACCACGGCGGCTCCCCGGTCGGCCTCGGCAGCCGGTTGCTGCTCGCGCACACCGCCATCGACCCGCTGCACACCACCGCGGAGTACGCGCCGGGCTGGGCCGAGTCGCTCGGCTCGGACGCCCCGCGCCGCGCCTACCGCTCCGCCATGGCGTACTTCACCGGCGCCGCGACCCCCGCGCAGGCCGACCGCTACCGGCACGACATGGCGCGCCTGCACCTGGGCTACCTGGCCGAGGCCGCCTGGGCCGAGACCGACCACGTGCCCGAGGTGTGGGAGTACCTGGCGATGCGCCAGTTCAACAACTTCCGCCCCTGCCCGACCATCACCGACACCGTCGGCGGCTACGAACTGCCGGCTGACCTGCACGCGAGGCCCGGGACCCAGCGGGTCATCGCGCTCGCCGGGAACGCGACCACCCTGGTCAACGACCTCTACTCGTACACCAAGGAGCTGGCCGGCCCCGGCCGCCACCTCAACCTGCCCGTGGTGATCGCCGAACGCGAGGGGCTCTCCGACCGGGACGGCTACCTGAAGGCCGTCGAGGTCCACAACGAGCTGATGCACGCCTTCGAGGCCGAGTCCGCCGCCCTCGCCGCCGCCTGTCCGGCCCCGCCGCTGCTGCGCTTCCTGCGCGGGGTGGCCGCCTGGGTGGACGGCAACCACTACTGGCACCGGACCAACACCTACCGCTACAGCCTGCCCAACTTCTGGTAAGAACCGGCAAGAAACGGACACGTGGACATGACCAGCACCGAATTCGGCACCCCCGCCGCCACCGACGCCGCCACCGGCACCACCGGCACCGGTACCGACGCCGCCACCCCCTTCGTCCCGGCTCCGGCGACCGCCTACCAGGGCGACATCGCCCGCTACTGGAACAACGAGGCCCGGCCGGTCAACCTGCGCCTCGGCGACGTCGACGGCCTCTACCACCACCACTACGGCATCGGCGAGGTCGACCACGCCGCCCTCGGCACCCCGAGGACAGCGCGTACGAGAAGAAGCTGATCGCCGAACTGCACCGGCTGGAGTCCGCCCAGGCCGAGCTCCTGCTCGACCACCTCGGCCCGATCGCGCCGGGCGACACCCTGATGGACGCCGGCTGCGGTCGCGGTGGCTCCATGGTCATGGCCCACCAGCGCTTCGGCTGCAAGGTCGAGGGCGTCACCCTCTCCACCACCCAGGCCGAGTTCGGCAACCGCCGCGCCCGGGAGCTCGGCATCGCCGACCACGTCCGCTCCCGGGTCTGCAACATGCTCGACACCCCGTTCGCCGGCGGCCTGATGTCCGGCTCCTGGAACAACGAGTCCAGCATGTACGTCGACCTGCACGACCTGTTCGCCGAGCACGCCCGGGTGCTCAAGGTCGGCGGCCGCTACGTCACCGTCACCGGCTGCTGGAACCCGCGCTACGGCCAGCCCTCCAAGTGGGTCTCCCAGATCAACGCCCACTTCGAGTGCAACATCCACTCCCGCCGCGAGTACCTCCGCGCGATGGCCGACAACCGCCTCGTCCCGCAGGCCGTCATCGACCTGACCCCCGACACCCTCCCCTACTGGGAACTGCGCGCCACCTCCTCGCTGGTCACCGGCATCGAGGAGGCGTTCATCGAGTCCTACAAGGACGGCTCCTTCCAGTACGTCCTGATCGCAGCCGACCGCGTCTGACCCCTCTACCCCTCTACTCCCTCTTCCCTTCCTCCGCCCCACCGGTCCCCGGCGCCACCCCGGCGCCGGGGACCGGCCGGCAGTGGGATCAGGCGCTGTGGCCGTAGACCGCCGTGACCGGGGCGTGGTCGGACCAGCGTTCGGCGTGGGTGGCGGCGCGTTCGACGTGGGCGCGGGTGCAGCGGGCGGCCAGGCCCGGGGTGGCCAGCTGGTAGTCGATGCGCCAGCCGGTCGGCTTAGATTCCAGTAGGCTGCACCGCATGACTGGACACCAACTTCGTATCCTGGGCGCTATCAGGCTGTCCGTCCTTACCGACGAAACGACGTCTCCAGGTCGTCAACGCCGGTCTATCGAGGCTGGCGCCGAGCGACGCGGTGGACAGGTTCTCCACTGGGCGGAGGACCTTGACGTCAGCGCGTCCAAGACGAGCCCGTTCGAGCGCCCCGAGCTAGGGGAGTGGCTGCGGCGGCCGGACGAGTACGACGCCATCAGTTGGTGGCGCTTCGACCGGGCGATTCGCAGCATGGCAGACATGAACGAGCTGGGTAAGTGGGCTCGGGAACACGGGAAGTTGCTGATCTTCGAAGAGGGGCCCGGAGGAGCGCCGCTGGAGCTGGACATGCGCACCATCACTCCGATCAGCGAACTGATCCTGGTCATGCTCGCCTTCGCGGCGCAGATGGAGTCCCTGGCAATCCAGGAACGCGTCAAGGGCGCGCAGGCTGCGCTGCGATCTCAGGGGCGGTACGCCGGCGGACTCCCGCCGTACGGTTACCGAAAGGTCAAGAACGCCGATGGCCCAGGGTGGAAGCTTGAGCAGGACCCTACCTCCGTCAAGGTGCTTGCAGAGATCATCCGCGACGTGCTGAGCGGCAAATCGCTGACGGACGTGGCCATGCGGCTCAACGATGCAAACATTCCCGTGCCGCGGGACCATGCCGCACTCCAGGCAGGCAGAAAAACCGGCGGTGTGCGGCGCGGGACTCGTCACGCGCGATTCCGCTGGACTGCGGGCACGATGTCTAAAGTTCTGCGCTCCCGGGCGCTGCTCGGGTACAAGACGCATCACGGCGCGCCCGTGCGTGACGGAGACGGCGCCCCGGTGCTAATCACGGATGCGCCCATCCTGGAGCGCGAACAGTTCGACGCCCTTCAGGACTACCTAGCCACACTCACCCCTCAGAAAGGCCGCACCCGCCGGGACACCAAAGCGCTCTTGCTGGGTGTCGCTACATGCGCTGGCTGCGGAGGGAACATGTACCTCTCCCAACGGGCCGGGGGTGCCGACTACAACTGCCGCGCCACAGCGCGGGGTGAGCGCTGCCAAGCTCCTGCCGGCATCCGCGCGGACTGGCTGGAGGCGTTCGCAGTAGCCGAGTTCATGAAGGTGCTCGGTGAACGTCAGGTGACCCGCGTCGTTACGCACAGGGGTTACGACCCGACACCGGAACTGCGCGAGGTGGAAGCCGAGTTGCGGGCCCTGTACGCCGACAAGGACACCCGGAAGTCCCGCACCGGCCGGATGATCTGGCAGGAGGAGGTCGACGCCCTAGAGCGGCGGGCGGAAGCGCTGGAGAGCACTCCGCGCACCGAAGCGCGGACAGAGATCATCCCGACCGGAGAGACCTACGCTGCCTTCTGGGCCCGTCACGACACTACCGGGCGGCGACGGCTGCTGGTGGACGCCGGCGTGCGTATCACGGTCGCCAAGGGGCGCACCGGGGGCGACTCGTCACGCCTGGAAGGGCCGGACGTCAGCCGGCTGGCGTTCGCGGTCGGCGAGCACAACGACCCCGCGGCGGAGGCGCTGGACGCCATCCTTCGCGAGGAAACGGAAGACTGACGTCCGATTCCTCGTCAGGCCGCCTCTTCCACGGCCAAACTGACACTGCGCCTGACCTGTGGTGATGCCAGAATGGCTAAACTAACCCCTATTTTCTAGTTACCCTAATACGCGTTAGAGAGAAACTGAAAAGAGGGGTTAGTTTGGCTCTTTTGGCCAGACTGGCCGTCGGGGGAGGGGCGGCGCTGGTGACGGAGCGGCCGAGAGACCTAGGGATAACGAGTATGTAACGGTGTTGGTGCCTGTAAACCGTCGCCTATCGAAAAACCGCAGGTGGCAGCCTTGCAGGCGCGCGCAGGCACTCGTACACCCGGGCGCGGGCCTAATTACTACAGTAGGGAGGCAGACGGATCGCGACGCCGGCGAGTGGCGCGGCGCCCACGTCTCCTCCCCCTGACGGTCGGCAGCGCTCCCTGTGCTCCCCGCACTCTCCTCCGGGTTGAGCCCGGTCGAGCGCGCCGACTGTCTTTGCTGTGAGTCCTGGGAGACGAGGGGGCCTGTAAAGCCCTCGGTGCGGAGCGCCTGGCGTGGTTCGATTCCACGGCACAGCACGAGCCGGAGCGCGCACGGAGACGTAGGCGGACCCCATGGGGTTGCGCACGGGGACGGAGGCGGACCGGCGACTGCTTCCGTAGCTCAGTGGTCAGAGCGTCCGCCTGTCGAGCGGAGGGCCGCCGGTTCGAGTCCGGTCGGGGGCGCGCGGAGGACGTAGGCCATGGAGAGCCGGCCCCTTATCGGGCGAGCGGTGGACCCCCCTGCGACGGTTGGCGGTGTCGAGAACCGCCCGTCCTCTAGCTTGACGAGCCGGAGCGATCCGGACGCTTGCGCGGAAACGCTGTGTGGGTCAGCTCCTGCCCCTGCTTCGACAGGACTGCAGGGTTCACGGGTTCGAATCCCGTTCGCGACGGCTCGTCGTGCAGGGGCCTGGACGCTGTGCCGATAAGGCGCGCGTGCCCGGGCGCTTGCTGTCGGGCGTCCGTGGGAGGACGCTCCCGCTGTCACCCCGGCGTGCTTCCGTTCCGGTTGCGGTGAGCAGGTTACGCGGGTGTGTGAGCCCAGCGCTAGTTTCCCCACCGGTGTGCGCCCCAGGTGCGCGCAAGCTCTAGACGGTGAGCAAGTTCGACATCTGCTCACCGCATCGGGACATTGTGCCCTAGACTGTGTTCATGGAACACACTACCGATAGCTGTGCCACACTGACGTCTCTCGGACAGCGTGGCCGCCTCATGGTCCCCGCGGCGGTACAGCGCGCCGCAGAGATGGAGGAGGGCACCGCTGTTGTCGTTCGTGCGGCTGGTACAGGACTGGTCACGGTGGAGGCTGTGAGTGCGCTGGTGCTGCGCCTCCGCTCATCGGTCGGCGCCTACCTTCCCCGCCCTCAGCAGGTAGCTGTGCGGTGGGGCGGTCGACCCGGGAGCCCGGTGGACACCCACCCGGCGCTCACCATTCCTGCGCGCTGGCGCCCTCGGGATTGGGCCCGGTCAGCCGGCGTCGCCGACACCGCGCCGAACGTAGGCGCGTTGGCCGTGGTGACACCCGCAGCAGTGGCCGCATGGCTGGTGGAGCCGCACCCAGTACTTGACGCTGTGTTTCGGCACGTGCTGCTGCCCGACTACGAACTGCCGCGGCTGATGCGGTACCTCGTGGAGGCCCACCCGACACTTGGGCACGACGTGGACGAAGTGGTAAGCGATTTGAGGTTGTTGGGTTTGACGGTGGAAACCACCAGCACCACTGATCTGGCATCAGACACCGCGACGGCGCGCGACCTGATGAGTGCGATAGCTGCTGATGTCAAGTTCGATGGCGCGGACGCCGCGTGCTTGGCTGCGGCGGTTCGATTGGGGAAGATGTTGATTTCTGCGTGAGCGGAGCTTCCCCGGCACCCGGATCTCTCGGTTCGGACGGCCCGCCGGGGGCAGAAACGCGCCGCTAGGGTCCACTGCACTGCTACTGTGCTGTGCGCTGGGCCGTGGTGGGCGCCCGCCTCCGCTGCAACGGAGGCGGGCATTTTGCCGCAGTAGCCCAACTGGCAGAGGCGCCCGGCTCAGACCCGGGAGGTTGGGGGTTCGAATCCCTCGTGCGGCACTGGACGGTTGCCCGAGCTTGGCCTAAGGGTGACGTGCCTAGACGGAACGCGTGCCGGCACACAGGCGATACGCGGCCCGCCGCGGGTTCGAATCCCGCACCGTCCACAGAGCTGCTGGTCGTGGCTCAGCTTGGCCAGAGCGCCCGCTTTGGGAGCGGGAGGACGCAGGTTCGAATCCTGCCGACCAGACCTACCACGACGCCCCTGGAGGCACCATGGCACGCGGCACCATCGCCGTCAGCACTGCGGATCGGGCCGGCACTGTGCTACCCGCTGCGACGGACGGAGACGCTACCAACGGCCACGCGGTTGTGAACGACGGCCGTACTGCGCTGCTCGTGAAGAACGGCGGTTCGACGGTCAGTCGCACTGTGACGATCCGGCTCTCAGGCACCCTGGACGGCCTGGCCGTCACGGCCACCCGGACGAAGTCGGTGGCAGTCGGTGCGGAGGTACTGCTCGGCCCCTTCCCGCGCGACGTCTACGGCTCGTCGCTTCTGGTCGACGTCGACAACGCCGAGCTGAAGATTCGCGCAATCAAGCTGCCCTGACAGATCAACTGGCAAGCCCCGTACCGGGATTCGGTGCGGGGCTGCTTGCGTTGTAGAGCTGACGAGATCAGCTCTCAGCGCGGCGGCACGTGATGGTCCAGGCCCGTTCGCGGCCGGTCCCCTCCGCGTGCTGCTGATCGACGCGCCACCCGAGCGCTTCCACCTCTGCGAGCAGCTCGGCGAGCCGCTGAGGCGTGGCGAAGAAGCGGTGGACGAAAACCGCGTCACCGCGCTTGTACGCCTCCGCGGCGGCCATCTGGACGGGCTTGCGGGCCAACCGGCTCAGTATCCCCATACGCCCGATCGTAGCCCACGAGAGGGGCGCTGAGAGCTCTTATGGCGTGGTCAACGAGCAACCGCCGCAGCGAACTTCCCCGTGACTGGGCACGCATTCGGAGGCGGATACTGAGGCGCGACAGAGGCGCCTGCACGAACACCTTTTCCGACGGTCGGCAGTGCGAGCAGCCCGCCACCGACGTGGACCACATCGTCCCGGGCAACGACCACAGCGACACCAATCTCCGCTCCCTGTGCGGCTGGTGCCACCGGCACAAGAGCAGCAGCGAAGGGGGCACGGCAGCCGGCCAGCGGGTCGTGTCCAGCGCCCGCCCGCCTACCACACACCCCGCCCTGGAGGGCTGATGGCTGAGCCGACAGGTGCACACGTGGAGCTGGTGGACGAGGAGGACGGGGACGGCCTGGCACCCAGCGTGGTGCGGGTTAACGGCACGGACGTCGGAGCGCTGGCTCGGGCGCCGAAGGTGACTGTGGCCGGCAACGGGGCGACGACCGTGACGCTCGTGCTCATGCCACGGCGGGTGGACATCAGGCACAAGATCGTTCCAACGGTCGGGCCGCGGAGGCAGCCCTTCGGGTTCAGGGCAGGCAACCCTTAGTTGACAGGCTGTCGTCCATTGCGCGCCAGCAACCTACCTGCCGGTAGTTAACGGCTGAGTAGCTTACCGACCAGTAACTTACCAGGGGGTAACCCCCTCGGGCCCGCCCTGCGCATCGTTAAGGTGCTGGGCGCCGCTGTCTGTACGGGTCTGGGGAGTTGGCGCGAGGCCGCCGGAGGCTGCCCGCTGCGGGCCGAACTCGACCCTGCGGAGGTGGTGGAGACCCCCGACCGGCAGGCGCCCGCACAGCGCTTCGCCCGTCACGCTTGACGGGATGTTAGCTACAAATATGCAGGTGGGAGGCTTGAAAGTGTGACCGCCGCCCCGTACGATAGAGGCATGACCCGGACCTGTGAGCACTGTCGCGAGCCCCTCGCCATCATGGCGCGGAGCCACGCGCGGACCTGCTCCCCGCGCTGCCGGAAGGCGCTGAGCCGGGCAACGAAGCGTGCCGCGGGCACCGCCCCTGAACTTCCCGCCGAGCTGACGACCACCGCTCGCTGGATCCGCTACGACTCCACGAAACGTCCGCTGACGACCGCCGGCATGGCGGCGTCCAGCACCGACGCTTCGACGTGGAGCACCTACGCCGACGCCGTGAACTCTCCGGCCGGCGTGGGAGTCGGCTTCGTGCTGAGCGAGGCTGACGACGTGGTCTGCATCGATCTGGACCACTGCATCCGCCCTGACGGCTCCCTGGAGTCGTGGGCGGCGCCCATCGTTCGGGCCGCGGACACCACCTACGTAGAGGTGTCCCCGTCCGGCGACGGGCTCCACATCTGGGGCCGCGCTGACGTCCGACAGGGACGACGCATTCGGCGCCAGGACGGCACGGCCGTGGAGGTCTACGGCACCGGCCGGTACATCACCGTGACGGGCCGCCGACATGGCTCCTGCCCGTCCACTCTCGCGGACCTCTCCGCACTGATTTCCAAGCTGACGGCGTAGCTCTCCCGGCAGGGGACGGCTGATGCTGTCCCGACCCGGGAGGTTCCCGCATGCGCCCCACCGTCGGCCGTGTCGTGCATTATCACTCGCACGGCAGCCCCGTGCTGGAGGACGGCTCTCAGCGCTACGAATCCCGCCCCCGGGCTGCGATCGTCACTGATGTGCCCAGGTACCTGACGGCTGAGCCGTACGACGGCTGCCCGAACGGCAAGCTCGACCACGAGGACCGGCCCATGTGGATCGCGAGCCTCGCCGTACTAAACCCGACCGGCGTGCACTTCGATCTGAACGTGCCGTACTCCGAGACGCCGGAACCTGGCTGTTGGTCGTGGCCACCCCGAGACGCGGAGGCGTCCTGATGGCCGGCCGCGGACCCGCCCCGAAGGACCCTGCGAAGCGCCGCCGCCGCAACGACACGGCTCCGTTGCTCAAGTTGGAATCGGACGACGAACTCCGCGGCCCCGAACTGCCGGAGGGCGTGCTCGGCCTGGACGAGGACTCGGGTCTGACGGTCGACTGGCACCCCATGACGAAGCTGTGGTGGGAGTCCTGGCGGACGTCGGCGCAGGCGCAGACCTTCACCGCTACGGACTGGCTCTTCCTAATCGACACCGCGCTGATGCACCACACGATGTGGGCGCGGGGCCGGTGGGAGTTCGCCAGCGAGGTTCGCCTTCGCGCAGCCAAGTTCGGCGCCACCCCCGAGGACCGGATGAGGCTCAAGCTGCAGGTCGACGGGCCGAACTCGAAGCCCGCGCCCCCGATTCAGCCGGCCGGCGTCACGGATATCTCGTCCCGCCGCGCCCGCCTGACGAGCTAGGGGGACCATGCCACGCGCCCTGGTGCGCGCCCCCGGTCACGATCGCAGCCGCTCTCTCGGATGGCTTGCGCTCGCATGGATGGAGTTTTTCGTAGTCCACGGCCCTGGCGACGTCCAGGGTGAGCCCGTCCGCCACGGCGACGAGTACAGCGGCTTCGTGGCTGACTGTTACGCCGTGGACGAGGACGAAGGCCGTCTTCTCTACGACTCGGCGTTTTTCTCTCGCCCGAAAGGCTGCGACAAATCCGGCCTCGGTGCCCGTATTGGCCTCTTCGAGGCTTTCGGCCCGGCCCGTTTCGACGGCTGGGCAGAGGGCGGAGAGGTATACACGGACCCGTGGGGTCTGGGCTTTCAGTACGTCTATGAGCCTGGCGAGCCGATGGGCCGGCCGGTCAAGGTGCCGTACCTCCGCATCATGGCGACTGAGGAAGGCCAGACCGGCAACGTCTTCGACACGATCTACTTCAATCTGACCGACGAGGCGTCACTCCTCTCGCAGATTCCCGGCGTTGACGTCGGGATCACACGAATCAATCTCCCTGACGGCGGAGAGATCATGCCGTCCACCGCCTCTTCGTCTTCGAAGGATGGCGGTAAAGAGACATGGGTTTGCTTTGACGAGACCCACCTCTACAACACGCCCGAGTTGCGGCGGATGTACGCGACCGTTACGCGTAATCTCCGCAAGCGGAAGAAAAACGCACAGACGTGGTATCTCGAAACCACGACGATGTTCGCGCCCGGCCAAGACTCTATTGCGGAGAAAACGTACGAGGAAGCGGAAGCAATCCGCGAAGGCCGTAAGAAGCGAGGCCGTTCGCGCCTCATGTACGACCACCGTTACGGCGAATGCAAGAACCTCAAGAACGAGCAGGAACTCCGCGCTGCCCTGGTCGACGCCTACGGGGACGCCATGGAATGGATCGATCTTGACGCGCTGGTCGATGATTTCTACGACACGCGTAACGACAGTGCTGACGGGCGCCGGTACTTCCTCAACTCCCGTACCGTCGCCTCCGATGCGTGGGTGGATCCGGACGCGTGGGCGCTCTGCCGGAAACCCGAGCTGCTCGCCGCCGGCGACCTAGTCACGCTCGGCTTCGATGGCTCGATCCGCGACGACGCTACGGCCCTTGTGGCCTGTCGGGTCTGGGACGGGCACCTCCAGACGCTTGGCGTATGGGAGAAGCCTGAAGGCCCCGAGGGTGAAGGCTGGCAGGTCCCGCGCGAAGAAGTGGACGCCGCAGTCGCCAGCGCCTTTGAGCGGTACGAGGTCTGCGGCTTCTACTGCGATCCGCCACACTGGCAGGACTACGTCGACCGCTGGACGGCCGACTTCGGCACCGACCTGAGGGTCCGCGCCGTGCAAGCCAGGCCGCTGGAGTGGTGGACGAATCGCCCGACGGCGATGGAGGCGGCCCTCCAGCGCTTCCACGAGGCCGTGGACGACAAGGGTCTTTCGTACGCTGCCGCGCTGAACACTGACGACACCGAGAGCACCGACGGTTTCCGCCTCGGAGCCACGCTCACGCGGCATGTCCTCAACGCGCGTCGCCGGCCGATGGGCCGAAACCACCTGGGTATTGGTAAGGAACACGCCAAGAGCCCGAAGAAAATTGATGCGGCAATGTCTGCCGTCCTCGCCTACGAATGCCGCGCTGACGCTGTCGCGCTTGGCGTGACGAAGCGGAAGAAGAAGTCCGGCCGGCTGGTTGCATTCTGAGAGAGGGGGCCGGATGGCCATCGACGCTAGTAAGCCCCAGTCCCCGGGGTGGTGGCTGGCTCGACTCGGGTACGCGATCCTGAACGAGCGGGCTGACGAAGTCCGCACGGACTGGCGTGGCCATCCGGAAGTGGTTCCCGGCCTGGACCGTCTGAAGGCGTATGCCGAAGGCCGTGCGCCACTGCCGCAGGTGCCCGGCGTTGATCCGTCGGAAGCCATGGATTGGATGAATGACGCGCGCACCAACTGGTGCAGCCTCGTCATTGATTCCCCGGTAGAGCGGCTGGGGGTTGACGGCTTTCGCTTCGGGGAAACGTCCGACGCTGACGACGAGGCCAACCGGATCTGGCAGGAAAACGGGATGGACGCCGAGAGCGAGATCGTGCACTACGGTGCGCTCTCGCAGCGCCGACATTTCGTGTTGGTGGAGAAGGATACATCGGGTAGGCCGCGGATACTCCAGAAGAGTACCCGGCAGGTCGCCGTAGCGCGTGACCCGCACGACCACCGGAAACTAGCCGCCGGCCTGTACATCTTCGTTGATGAATGGACGGGCGAGTCACGGGCTAAGCTCTGGACTCCCGGCGAGGTGCACGAATTCGTCTCTCCTGTATCCGAGCTGGCGTTCCCGCTCCGGGCTGCCAGGCTGGATTCCTGGGATCTGTGGACGCTCCCATCCGGGCGCGCGATCGACAGTAAGAACGAACTCGGCGCGGTCCCACTGATTCCGTTCGTCAACCGCCGCAACCGTCGGGCCGGGGGGTTCGCGGAGCACGAGGATTCGCTCAGCATTCAGAACCGCATCAATTCCGGCCTCATCCAATTGATGGCTGCCGGTAGGTACGGGGCGTTCCGTCAACGTTTTGCGGCAGGTCTGGAGGTTGACGAGGACCCGGTGACCGGCGAGCGGATCGCGCCGTTCAAGCTGGACATCAAGACGCTATGGACGACAGATAACCCGGAAGTGAATTTCGGGGAGTTCGCCGCGACCGACTTGCGCCCGTACGTCGCCGCTATCGGCTCGGCCGTGCAGGATCTCGCAGCCATCAGTAAGACCCCGCCGCACTACCTGCTGGGTCAGGTCGTCAACGTGAGCGGCGACGCGCTGAAGGCGGCGGAAACTGGTCTGGCCTCCAAGGTGAAGTCGAAGAAGCGCGAGTTCGGCGAGTCCTGGGAACAGGTTATGCGCCTGGCCTTCCAGGTCCTCAACGACCCGCGGGCGGACGTCGTCAACGCTGAGACGATCTGGGCCGACTCCGAGTCGCGCACCGTCAGCGAACTCGCCGACGCAGCCGTGAAGAAGAAGGCCGCCGGCGTCCCGTGGCGGCAACGCATGGAGGACATGGGCTACACACCGACGCAGATCGACCGCATGGAGGTCGACCGCGCGCAGGACTCGATGATGGAGAGCCCAGACCCGACACAGCCTCCCGCGGCTCTGCAGCCCCCGCCTGATCCGCGGGCGGTGATCGGGCGTGCCGACGTCACGCAGGCAGCCTGACCCCGGCCCGGCCTACGACGCAGCAGTCCGACGCACCTTCGCCGATGTCGTCAACCGCCTTACGCGCGAGTGGAGTTCGCTCGGCTCGTGGCGTCAGGGCGACGTCAAGGGCTTCCAGCGGCGCGTACTTCCCGCCTTGCTCGCGGGTGAGCGCCGGATCGCGGCCCTGACGACCACGTACCTGGAGGCGGAGTACCGCCGGCTCTTCAACGAGCCGTCTCGGGTCGCGCTCGACCTGGAGGCCGTGACCGGATCTGCGGTGCGCAACGGCGTCGACCCGGCCGATGTCTATGAGCGCCCGTTCAAAGAGGTGTGGACGGCGCTCAGCAACGGGGAGCCGCTGGACGTCGCCACGGAGCGTGGCGCTAACCGGCTGGAAACGCTGGCGAAGACCGACCTACAGCGGGCCCGCACCCTGACGTCTCAAGCCGTGATGGAACGTCAGCCGCGGGTCACGTACTACATGCGTGAGCTGCAGGGCGAGTACGACTGTGCGCTGTGTCTCGTTGCCTCAACTCAGCGGTACCGCAAGGCAGATCTACTGCCGATCCATCCCGGCTGCGACTGCCGGCCGACACCGGTCAGGGCGGACTTCGACCCTGGCCAGGTGCTGGACGAGGCACGGCTCGAAGCGATTCACAAGGCGGTGGAGGAGGCGCTCGGCGTGTCCGCCCGGGACGCCCGCAGCGTCGACTACTCCAAGATCATCGTTCAGAACGTGCACGGAGAGATCGGCCCCGTGTTGGGCTTCAAGGGGCAGCGGTTCACCGGCCCCGAGGATCTCCGCATCCCGAAGTAAGCGCCCGCCAGGGGCACCACCCATCCCGACAGGGGAGTTAAACGCATGTCCGAGCCCGTCATCCCGCCCGCCGTCAACGAACACGGTTTCCCCGACGCGACCCCCGTCGCGGAGATGGAGCCGGCTCATCAGGTGGCGTACTGGAAGCACCACGCCCGGCGCCACGAGCAGCGAGCGAACGCGGCTCCGACTGCCGAAGAGCTGGAGAAGCTCCGGGCCGACGCCGCCGAGCTGGCCACTCGCAAGGCTGGCGAGCTGTCTGAGACGCAGCGGCTCCAGGCAGAAAAGGATGCGGCCGAGCAGCGCGCCGCACAGGCTCAGGCTGACGCTGCTGCCGCCACCCGCCGCGCCCTGGTGCTGGAGGTGGCTGGCATGAAGGGGCTCACCCCCGCGCAGGCGGAGCGGCTCCGTGGGGCGACCCGCGAAGAGCTGGACGCGGACGCGGACGCACTGAAGTCGCTCTTCGCCGGCGCGACTTCGGGCAACGCCGGCGGCGCTGGAGTCCGCACCACTCCGGACGGCCGCGAGCCAGGCGCAGCGAAGACCGTCGCCGCGGGTGCCTCTCGCTACAAGTCCCCGTACGGGGCCAACTGACCTACTCCCTGGAGGGAATCACATGGATCTGTCTCTTCGGACCGTCTCGTTCGCGCAGGACCGGAAGGACTGGCTCGGGTCGCAGCACGGCACTGACGTGCTCCGGTCCATCACCCTGGACGTGAGCACCTTCGTCAAGGCGACCCACTACCCCGACGGCTTCCTGAAGTCGGGCATCCCGCTCGGCAAGATCACCGCCAGCGGCAAGTACGGCCTGTACGACGATTCCAAGACCGACGGCCGGCAGACCTGCGTCGGCATCCTTTGGTCGGGCGTGGAGGTCATCGATCGCCGGGGCAACGCCTCCACCAGCGTGGGCGGCTCGATGCTCATTCACGGCGTCATCAAGCTCTCGGCCCTCCCTGTCGCCCTGGACGCCAACGGTCAGACCGACGTCGCGTCCCGTATCTACACCGTCTGAGAGGACGACTAGCTGATGCAGCTCAACGACGAGTACGCCACCCCGGCGGAACTGACCGGTTACGCGCGAGAGGCACTGCGTGACTACCAGGTCAACATGTTCTCGCTTCACACCTACCTGCCTGACAACCACGTGAACGACCTGAGCTACAAGTTCACGAAGGGTGGCGGCAACCTGGTCGACGCGGCCGTGTACCGCAACTACGACTCCGAGTCGGACATCGGTCGCCGCGAGGGCGGCGCTTCGGTCTGGGGCGAGCTGCCCCCGATCAGCCGCAAGATGCCGCTGGGTGAGTACGAGCGACTGACCCGCCGGAACCTGGACACCCGCGCGGAGGAGCTGCGGGCGGCGCTGGAGACCGACGCCACGCGGCTCGTCCAGGGCATCGCGGCCCGTGTCGAGATGGCGCGCGGCGAAGCGCTGTTCAACGCCTCCATCTCCCTAAACGAGAACGGCGTGATCGGCGGCGTCGACTTCGGCCGCTCCGCCGGCAACACCGTCGCCGCGGGGACCATGTGGGACGACGTCACTGCCCCGGTGTCCGACGACATCGAGACCTGGATGGAGTACTACCTCGCGCTCAACGGTTTCGTGCCGGACCGCATGGTGATGCCGCGCAGGGTCTTCAACTTCCTGCGGCGCAACAACCAGATGAAGAACATCATCTTCCCGAACTCCGGCAAGACCATCGCGTCGATCCCGACCCTGACCCCAGGGCAGCTCAATGACGCGCTCTCGGCTGCCGGCCTGCCGGCCGCGGAGGTGTACGACGCTCAGGTGACCGTGTCCGGCGTTTCGACTCGGGTCACCCCGCCGAACAAGGTCGCGCTGCTCCCCCCGCCGAACATCAAGATCGGCGAGACCCTGTGGGGCAGCCCGATCGAGTCGCAGGACCCGCGGTACGGCCTGGCCGGCGCGGAGGCGGGCGTGGCGGTCGGTGCCTACTACACCGAGGACCCGCAGACCCTCTGGACCCGCGCGACCGCGATCGTCCTGCCGATCATCGGCAACCCCGACGTCACCATGACGGCGACCGTCCTGGCGTCCTGAGCTGCGTAGGAGGTGGCAATGACAACGTTGTTCACTCAGGCTGAGCTAGTCACCTACCTCCAGCAGCCCGTCAGCACCGACGCCTACGACCTGGCGCACGAGCTGACGGAGGACGCGATCATGGGTGAGGCTGCTGGGCGGCTCGCGGACCCGCCTCAGCACGGAGTCAAGGCCGTCGCCATCGCGGTGGCTGCGAGGTCACTGACGAACCCGGCCGGCGTCCGATCCGAATCGGCCGGCTCCGTCGCGGTCACCTACCGGGACATGCAGGCGGGCGGCGTGGAACTGACGGCTGACGAGCGTCGTCGGCTCCGCCGCGCGGTTGGGCTGATAAGCGGAGCGGGGTCGATCAACATCGCCCCCGACGAGCGAGAACCGCGAGACGCCTTTCGGTGCTCGACATGAGCCTGTCCACGGTAACGATCACCGTTCTACGTGACGGCACTCCGACGCAGGACCGGTACGGCAACGACGTTCCGGGCCCCGCTACGGAGACCGACGTCGCCGGTTGCATGGTGCTCCCGCCCGGGGGCCAGATGGCGACGAGCACAGAGGACACCAACGGCCGGGATCTGGTGGTCATTGTCCGTACGCTCTTCGCGCCGCCGACGGCGGACATTCGGGCGACAGACCGGGTCCGCCACGACGGCGTGACCTACCAGGTGGTCGGTGACCCCGCCCGGTACCCGGGCCGGCTGGCGCACCTAGAGGTGCAGCTCAAACGATGGGAGGGGTGATGGGCAGCACGTATCGAGGGTCGTACGTCGGGATACGCAAAATTCTGACGATGCCGAGCGTGGCCGTGGCTGTTGAAGTCGCGGCGGCCACCATGCTGCCTATCGCAGAGGCACTATCGCCGGAAGGCGACCCGTCGACGGACCGGCACGCGGGGCTGTACCGCGGGAGTTGGGTCGTTGTGCGCGGCACAAAGAGCGTCCGCTACCGGGGGCGTCCAACGAAGCGCCCGTATGGCCGGCTGCTGAATACTACCGCCTACGCCCGCCAGGTGGAGTACGGCACCGGCCGAGTCCCGCGCTACGCGGTGGCCCGCCGCACGATGGACGCGGCGGTGAGCCGTGGCGGGTGACCCGGTCGACGCGGAGGCGGTGCTCGCCCAGTGGGCGCGCGCTGTACTAGACGTGCGCCCCTGCACCGACCTGCCGGCGGCGCTGACGGATTCGCTACCGCTCCTGCAAATTGTCGCCATTGGCGGCCCCGCCGAGCGGTTCCGGCGCCGCCCGCGCATCGATCTGGACTGCTACGCAGGCACCTACGCGGACGCACGGGACCTGGCGCTCCGGGTGGAGGACGAGGTCCAGCGCCTGCGCGGCAGGGCAGACCCCGGCGCCGTAGTGCAGATGGTCCGTGTCGACTCCGGGCCTGCCCGCCGCCCGTACGAAAACCCCGGTGTGCACCGGGTGGGGCTGACGATCAGCCTCCGCCTGCACCGCGCGTCATTCGCGTGACCCACATTCTTCGGCCCTGGACTCCAGGGCCTTTCTGATGTCCTGGAGGGCCCGTGGCCGACACTCGCAATGCCGATCTGACGTACGCCGCAGACGATTACCTGGTGTACGTCGCGCCGGCGAACACCGCCCCACCCACCGACATGGCCGACCCTGGTGCAAGCTGGACCTGCCTGGGCTGGGTGACCACCGACGGTGGTGCTTTCAAGATGGAAGAGGAGAAGAAGGACCTGAAGGCGGCCGGCTCGCTGGAGCCGATCCGCACTCTCCGCACCGGCTCTACGAAGACGATCGATGTCACCTTCGAAGAGGCGCTGAACCCGTACGTGCGGGCGCTGTACGACAATGTCCCGCTGTCTGACCTGGAGCCGACGGCTGGCATCGCGGCGTACGACTTCCCGGACCGCCCGAACGACCTGAAGTACGCATTCGTGTTTGACAGCGCTGACGGCGACAAGCGCATGCGCTTCTACGCCCCGAACGGCGCTGTTGACTCCCGGGGCGACGAAAAGGCGGGCACCGAGGATGCGGCGCAGGTCCAGATGACTATGAAGTTCTACCGGGGCGCGACTGCTCCGGCGCTTCGTCGTGTCATCGACTACGGCGACGTCGACGTCTCCGCTTTCTTCGCCTGATGACCAGCGGGGCCCGTATCTGCGCGGGTCCGGGCCCCGCTTCAGCTCCACACCGACCCGCGCAGAACTACACCTTGTAGATGAAGGAGACCCGCGCGCATGACCACCACCCCCGCTCAGGCCCAGGAGATCGAGGCCACCGCCAGCGAGTACACCGCCGCGATGCTGGACGGTCAGGAGCTGCGCGTCCTCGCGCCCGGCAAGTGGCGGCCCAGCTTCCTCCGTGCCCTTCGCAGCGGCGATTTCGACACCTGGGCGGAGCTGGCTCTCCACCCGGACGACGTGGCGACGTTCATCGAGGTGGACGCCACCTTTGACGCTCTCTCGACCTTCACCGCGGACGCCATGACGGGCGCCGGTGAGGCCCCGGGAAACTCGCGTGGACGCTCGGCGTCCTCGAAGCGCACCCGGAAGAGCTAGAGGCGGATCTCGCTTGGCGGGGTGTCGACCTGCTTGACGTCTACCGGGGTCGGCTGTCCATGCGCCGACTGCGGGTACTGATCCAGAGCCTCCCGACCGAGTCCGCCACAAAAACGGCGCTGCGCAACGCGATGACGCCGGAGCAACTCCGACAGGCGGCTGACGGAGCGCGGCCGGACCTGGCGCCCTGGACAGGGACGGAGATGCTCCTCGCCTCGATTCTGGACGCTGTCAGGAATCTGACAGCCGTCTCGCTGGCGGCAGCCGGCGGTAAACCGACGCCCCCCGACCCAACTCCGCGTCCTGGCATCCCCCCGAAGAGCACCACCCGGAAGCGCCTCACCGCCGAGCAGCGGGCGGCACTCGACCCCCGCATGCGAGTCGCCCAGGAGGCGTAATGGCAACCGATATCGTCGGGACTGTCGGTGTCGACGTCATCCCGGTACTGGCCAACTTCCACGAGCGGCTGAAGGCCGCCGTCATCCCCGCGGCCGATCGGGTGGGAGCTGAGGCCGGCCGGGGTATGGGCGACCGGTTCTCCGAGGCTCTCCGGGCGCGGGTAGCTGGCGCATTTTCCGAAGCGATCAACGCAGCCGGTCAAAAGGCGAAGGGTACTGCCACCCGTCAGGGCGACGAGACGGCCGGCGCGTTCGCGCGCAGTCTGAAGGCGAAGCTCGAAGTTGCCTTCCGTTCGATGCCGAAGCTGGACGTGGCGATCGGCTCGGCCGGTGCTGACACCGAACTTGCCCGCCTCCGCGCGAAGATCGAGCAGCTCTCCGGTAAGCGAGTCGGCATCGACATCAGCGCTGCGGATGCGGACGCGAAGGTTGCCGACCTTGACGCGCGACTTCGCCGACTAGGCGAATCACACCCGAACCCGACGGTCCGGGTCGACGTTGCGACGGCGCGCGCAGCTCTCGCGGAAGTGCGCGCCGAGATTGCGGCGATCGACGGTAAGACTGCGCGTGCGACCGTCCGCGTCGACACCGGGCCCGCGACGGGGTCGATCCTCGCGCTCGGCCTGCAGATCGCTGCGCTCGCGGCAATCCCTGCAATCCCCGTCCTTGCGGCGGGGGTTGGCGGGGTTGCGTCCGCCTTCGTGGCGGGTGGCGCTGCCGCTGGAGCTTTCGGCCTGGCTGCCATCCCCGCGGTGCGAGGAGTCGCTGCCGCCATGCAGGCGCAGACGGCCGCGCAGAACGAGTCGACGTCCGCCACGAACGCGGGCGCGAACGCAGCCGTCACCGCAAAGCAGCGAGCGCTCACGCTGGCCGGCGCGCAACAGACGCTCGCGGCTGCGCAGCGGAACGCCGCCCAGTCCGTCGCCAGCGCGCAACAGCAGGCAGCTCGGCAGGTGGAGACCGCGTCTCGGTCCCTCGCCGACGCACAACGCGCCGAAACGCAGGCGCAGGACGACCTGACGGCCGCCCGCCGTACCGCAGAGCAGCAGCTCGCTTCCTACGAAGACAAACTGCGCGACGGCGCCCTCAGCGAGCGGGACGCACAGCTCCGGGTGCTGGAGACGCAGCAGGCTCTTCAGGCTGCGACTGCGGACGGCTCCACCGCCACCCAGCTCGACCGGCAGCGCGCACAACTCGACTACGACCGGGCGCAGCAGGGCGCAAAGGAAGCCGCGCAGGCCCAGCGTGATCTGACTGCGGAGGCGCAGGCCGCACAGGCGGCCGGCGTGGAGGGTTCCGACGCCGTCCGCCAGGCGCAAGACAAGTTGACGCAGGCGCAGCAGCGCGCAGTGGACGCCGCGAAGGCCGTTGCGGACGCGCAGAAGGCTGGTGCGGAGGCAGTTGCGTCGGCGCAGCGGTCCGCCGCGGAGTCAGTGGCGTCCGCACAGCGCGGCGTGCAGCAGGCGATGCTGTCGACGGAGAAGAGCACTGCGAGCGCCACCTCCGCGCAGGACAAGTACCGCGAGGCGCTTGCGAAGCTCAGCCCGCCAGCCCGCGCGCTGTACGACGCGATTGCGGGGCCGCGAGGTCTGAAGGGCGCGTTCAGCGACTGGTCTGTGTCCATGCAGCCGCGGGTGCTGCCACTCTTCGTCCGCGGAGTGGACGCCGCGAAGGCTTCGCTCCCGGGCCTCACCCCACTAGTCATTGGCGCGTCGGACGCAGTGGGGACGCTCTTCGATAAAGCCAGCGCCGAGCTGAAGTCGCCATTCTGGAAGCGGTTCAAGGCGGATATCGACGCATCGGCCGGGCCGGCACTGCTCGGACTCGGTACCACATTCGGAAATGTCCTGAAGGGCATGTCCGGGATTGTCGACGCCTTTCTACCGCACATGGCCGGCATCGATGCCACCATGGAGCGGATCACGGGCCGCTTCGCGAAGTGGGGCAGCGGACTCCGCGGCTCTCCAGAATTCGAGAGATTCCTCGACTACGCCGAGCGCAGCGGGCCGCAGCTCGCATCGACCTTCGGGAAGATCGCGAGCGCGGTGCTGTCCGTCGGGCAGGCGCTTGCTCCGCTCTCGGGGCCCGTGCTCCAGGCCGTCGGGTGGGTGGCTGACGGAATCGGATGGGTAGCCGACCACGCGCCTGAGGCCGTAGCTGGGATTTACGCACTGGTGTTCGCCATGAACGCGGCTCGCCTGGCGTTGATCGCGTACAACGTGGTCATTGCAGTCTACGAAGGCGCCGTCCTGTTGGCAACGCTTGCCCAATACGGCTGGGATGCTGCGATTGATGCGTCCGGTGTCGTCCCCCTCATTGAGGCGATCGTTGTAGCGTTGGTAGCACTGGTCGTAGGAGTTGTATACGCCTACGACCACTGGAATTGGTTCCACGTCGCAGTGGTGGCCGCCTGGAATGGAATCAAGGTCGCCGCTCTGTTTGCCTGGGACTACGTCCTCAAGCCGACGTTCGCGGCGATCTGGACTGCGATGCAATTTGTCGGGTCCGTCGCGATGTGGCTCTGGCAAAACGCGATTGGCCCGGCGTTCGAAGCGATATGGACGGCCGCGCGAGTGCTTTTCGCGGTACTCGTCGTTGCTGTATTCGCGCCGATCTGGATCGGAATCCAGGCCGTCGGAGCTATCGCGGTGTGGCTGTGGAGTAACGCAATCGGCCCGGTGTTCGGGTGGATTGGTGACAAAGCAGTCTGGCTCTGGGATAAGATCCTGCGACCGTTTTTCGGCGGCTGTGTCGACGCGTTCAAGGGCCTGATGGTGGTGGCTGTTCTCCTCTGGGAGGGCGCGATCAAGCCGGTTTTCGGGTGGATTGGCGATAAGGCATCGTGGCTGTGGAGTAACGCGCTTCGGCCGGCCTTCGAGAAGATCAAGGAAGCCCTACAGCCCTTCTCTGGCGCCTTCACGGCAGCGAAGGACCTGATCGGGAAAGCCTGGGACGAACTCTACGATATCACGAAGAAGCCTATTAATTTCGTGATTGAATGGGTTTACACAAAGGGCATCAAAGCCGTCTGGGATAAGGTCGCCGATTTCGTAGACCTCCCACATATGCCTGACGCGCCTAAACTGCTCGCCGCCGGCGGTACCGTCGGAAACGGATGGGGCCCGGCGGTGCCGATGGTCACCAACCGGCCGACGGCGATCGTGGGGGAGGGAAATCCGGCGTACCCCGAGTACGTCATCCCCACGGACCCGAAATACCGGTCCCGTGCTATCGCACTGCACGCTGCCGCAGGATCACAGCTCCTGGCGTCTGGCGGAATCCTGGGCGACGCGTGGTCCGGTATCACGTCGCTCGCAACGTCAGCGTGGAGCGCGGCGCAAGACGGTTTCGACCTCATTCGCCACCCGAGCGAGGCATGGGAGAAGCTCACTCAGCCGGTACGGGATCTGATCGCCAAGATCGGCAAATCCCAGATGGCAAAAACCGTTGCCGGGATTCCGATCAAGGCAGTCAGCGGACTGAAGGATATGCTCCTGGAGACCATCGGACTGGGTGGCGCGAAGGCGCCTAAGGGTGGTGGCGGAGTCCAGCAGTGGACGAGCGTCGTCCATCAGGCGCTCTCCCTGATCGGTCAGCCGGAGTCCTGGACAGATACCGTCCTCCGACGGATGAACCAGGAATCGGGTGGCGACCCGAACATCGTCAACCGCTGGGATTCCAACTGGAAAGCGGGAACGCCGAGCGTGGGTCTGATGCAGGTCATCGGCCCGACTTTTCGGGCGTACGCCGACCAGTTCCGGGACAAGGGCCCATTCCTGTACGGAACGTCAGTCGACCCGCTGGCAAACACTTTCGCCGGCCTGAACTACGCCGTGCACCAGTACGGCTCCCTGAGCGCCTTGAACCGCCCAGGCGGGTACGACTCCGGCGGCTATCTGCCGACGGGGACGAGCCTCGTGTACAACCACACGGGCCGCCCCGAACCGGTGTTCACCTCCGGCCAGTGGGACGCTATCCAGCGTCTCGGGTCGGGCGGCGGAACTGCACCGGCAATCGAAGCGCACGTCTACGTGGGCGATCGCGAGATCACCGACATTGTGCGCGTGGAAGTGCGGTCTGCACATGACGCGGTCGCACGCGACCTGATTTCGGGAGTGAAGTAATGGCCGACGAGCCGACTATGCCGGACCCAACTCCGGACCCGGCGCCCGAACCTCCGCCGGAGCCCCCGGTCTACGTCAGTACTCCGGCGGAGGTGGTGGACGATCCGCTCAACCACCAGCAGGACCCGGGCCGCGGAGGTGGTGACGGCGGGTGAGTGTCAGCAGCAACCTGCTGAGCGCCAACACGTCGGAGATTGAGACCGACACGAGCGGGTGGACTGCGGGGGCGAACACCACGCTCGCACAGTCTACCCGCTTTTTCACGGGCTCGAAGTCGCTGCTGCTGACGCGCACCACATCTGCTGGCGCCGCATCCGCGACGACCGCAACTCGTGTGGCGGTGACGGCCGGTACGGTGTACACCGCGTACGCCTACGCCGCTCTGATCGTCGCAGCCGCGGGCCGGACGCTCACGGTCCAGGTGGACTGGTGGGCTGCTTCGACGGGTGGAACGGCGATCTCCCCGTCGGCCACAGCGATGGCCACCCTGGCGAACTCCACAGCGTGGAACACCCCACCGCCGATCCTGATCGCCACGGCACCCGCGGGAGCGGCTTACGCGAGCGTGACGGTCACGGTGGCCGGAATGTCGACGTCGGAGGCCGTGGCAGTCGACTCGATCGCGCTCGGCCCGGCGAACCGAATCCCGGGCAACCTGCTCGACTACAACACTCAGGGCTGCGAAGTCAGCGGCGCTGGGTGGGCTGTGGCGGGCAACTGCTCGCAAAGTAGGGCGAGTTCAACATCTTTCGAGGGCTGGTACTCGCTTTCTACGACGTCCATCGCTGCCGGCGACATGATCAACCGCGTCGCCACGTTCTACCCGGCGACAGCCGGCACCGAGTATCTCGGCTACCTCTGGGTGAACGCGCCGGTGACTGGCTCGGTGCTGCTGGAGCTGCGCTGGTACGACTCCGGCGGCGGCTTCGTGTCCGTCAGTCAGGCGACGTGGACGGTAACCGCGTCCACCTGGACGCGCGTATCCGTGATCGGGTCGACGCCGGCCGGGGCGAGTCAGGTTCGGCTCAGCTTCCAGCCGGCCGCCACGGCAGCCGCACAGACCTGGCTGACGGACCAGGCAGCGCTGATGGTGGCGCCCAACGAGGCCGGCAACGCGCTCGGCTACGGGCCGTACGGCACGGAGGTCGGCACGTCGGCCTGGTCCGTCACGGGCGGAGCCCTGGCGCGGTCAACCACTGCAGCACTGGAGGGGGTCGCCTCCCTTGCGCTGACCTGTACGGGCGGGGTGGACGCGGTGCTCACGCCCGCGGCTGCGATCCCGGTGACGGCCGGGACGGCGTACGTCTACCGCCCGGCGGTTCGGCCGCCGACGGACTCCGCTAGCTACACCGTCCGCCTCGACTGGCTGGACGGGGCCGGGTCGGTGATCCGGCAGACGACGGCCGCATGGTCGTTCGGCACCGGCGCATCGTCTTCGTGGAGCTACTCCTACACCGCGGACGTCGCACCGACCGGAGCGGTAGCCGTTCGCCCGTACCTGACCCGGTCCTCCCCGTCCGCGGGCGAGGTCTGGCTGGTCGACCGGCAGTTCATAGGAGCAGGTGGTCTGACGGCGCAGGTCACCTCACTCGGTACGCAGTATGGTGCGCGCATCACCGTCACCGGCCTGACGACGGGCGCGCGGACCACGTGGGGGCTGTGGCGGACATCGCCCGACGGCACGCAGACTCCGGTACGCGGCTACGGAGGCGACCTGACGGGGACCACGATCACGGGTGACATCGCGGTCGCGGACGATTTCGAATCGCCGCTCGGCACCCCGGTGACCTACTACCTCAAGACGTGGACGGCCGGCACCGACTGGATCTCGTACTCCACGGACAGCGTGACCCTCCCGTACCCGGACGAGCTGCGAGTCGTCATCAAGGACCCGTCACTGCCGGCCGGGACGCGGCTCTTCACGGTGACTACGTCGCCAAGCTGGACGCGGGCCGCCCGTCAGGGTGAGTACACCGTCCGACGTCGTGCCCGCCCGGTCATCCTGACTGACGTCCGCGCGTCCCGGAAGGGGTCGCTCACGCTCACCACGGAGACGCTAGAGGAGCGGGACGCGCTCTGGTGGCTGCTGGACTCAGGGCACACCCTGATGCTGCAGTGGCCAGCCGGCTGGGGCGAGGACGACGTCTACGTTCAGGTCGGTGACGTCGAAGAGGGGCGTCCTAGTTCCTACGCGGGCCAGGCGGATCGGGAATGGACTCTCGCGCTCACCGAGGTTGATCGCCCGGTCGGCGCCCTGATCGGGTCTGCGTCGCGGACCTGGCAGACGATCCTGTCTGGCTACGCGACCTGGGCCGACGTCCTCGCGCACTACACGAGCTGGTTCGGCGTGCTGACCGGAGTGGAGGGGACCTGATGTACGCAGTGAGCGCACGTTTTCTCGCCGCACTCTCCACCTCGCATCAGATCAAGGTGCAGGTCGACGCCTACTACAACGGCGCCCTCACCGTGGCGGATCTCCCGATCTCAGGGGGGTCTGTCACGGTCGATCGGGGTAGTAAGGTTCAGCGAAAGCTGAGCCTGACGATCCCGGACCCCGCCTATCTGCCGTGGAGCGCGACCGACACGCTGGGACCGTACGGGCAGACGCTCGTCGTCAGCCGCGGAGTCGTTTTCCCCGACGGCTCCACTGAGATGTGCCCGCTCGGGATTTTCCGGGTGGATGAGCCGTCAGGCGACGTCGACATAGGCCCGGTGACGGTAACAGGGCAGTCGGGCGAGGTCTACATCCAGGACGACCGATTCACAGCGCCGACCTCAACGTCCGGCTATGGAACGTGCGTTGCTGCGATCACCGGCCTGATTCAGGCGTCGGTGCCGGCTGCCACGGTCGTCAATCTCACGGCCGGCGCCCGCAATCCAGCGTGCCCCACGGCGGTGTGGGACGCGGGGTCGGACCGGTGGGACGCGGTGCTCCAGATCGGCACTGCGATGCAGGCTGAGGTGTACGTGGATGTGCTCGGCCGGTACGTCATCACCGACGTCCCGGATATCTCAACTGCCTTGCCAGTGTGGGACGTTGCGGCCGGCGCGACAGGCAACCTCGTCGCCGCAAGCCGCAAGGTCGCGCGCGCGGGCGTCTACAACGCGGTGCAGGTGACCAGCGAGAACAGTTCCGCGGGCACCTTCTTCACCGCCACGGCGACCGACACGAGCCCGACGAGTCCGACCCGCTGGGGCGGTCCGTTCGGGAAGATCACGAAGCGCTACAGCTCCGGCCTGCTGACGTCGACTGCCGCATGTCTGGCCACTGCACAGACGATGCTCCGTGACGCCACGGCGCCCAACGTGGAGACGTCACTGTCGACGCTGCCGAACCCGGCCTTGGCGGCCGGCGACTGCATCCGAGCGACATACGCCGGGCGGAAAGACCTCTTCCTGGTGCAGGCGTTCAGCGTGCCCCTCGACGTGGGCGGCGATTTTCCGTTGTCCCTTCGCGGCTCGAAGGAGGACACGAGCTGATGCCGTCCTCGCTTGCGGAGGCCATCTCCACCGTCGTCAAGTCCGGTTCTACGGGGTCTAGTTGGCAGCTCGCCACGGTATCCGCCGTAGGCACCGGCACCGTGGACCTGACGGCCTCGACCGGGCCGGTATCCGCTGTCCGCCGGCTCAAGGGCTACAGCTCGCCGGCGGTGGGAGAGACGGTCCTGGTGCTGACCAGCGCTGCTGGTAACTGGATTGTCGTCGGCGCGCTCGCCTGACCCCATTTCTACGACTGCCCTGAATTCGGGGTGGAGGACGCATGCCCGGAACCGACCAGTACCAGCAGAGCATTCCATACCGAAAGCTATCCGATGCGCCGAACATCGAGACGGAAGCGTCGATGGTAAACGGGTTGGTGGCGAAGTCGAACATGATTTTCGCCAACGCTACATCTCGAAACGCCGCGCTCCCTTCCCCGGTGGCCGGTATGGAGTGCTGGCTCACCGCGGAGGGCCGCAAGGAAGTTTACGATGGGTCCACGTGGCGCCCGTACGCCCCGGCACCCGGGCTGTGGACACCATTCGTGCCAGTCTGGACCGCTACAGTCGCGAGCCCAGTTCTCGGCGACAACGGCGTCCTGACCAGCCGGTGGACGAAGATCGGACGGCTCGTCATCTGGAATGGCCAGCTCACGCTAGGCAGCCTGTCCAACGGCGGTACAGGATTGTGGCACTTGACGGTCCCGGTAGCGCCGGCGTCCGCCGCGCCCGGGTTCACTCAATGGCGCGGCGAATGCTCGTATTTCAAGCCGGGAGACAACGACTACCTAGGTCACGTCATCATCACTCCGGGGTCGACCATCGCGGATTTTGTGGTCAAGACCGGCTCGAACGCACAGAGCACCAGCAATGTCAGCAACACCGTGCCTGTGGCGGCTGCCTCGGGGAACGTTCTGACGTGGGAGATTCAGTACGAATCCTCTTCGTGACCCGGTGAAACTCGACACCGCCCCGGCCGACCGGCACGGGGCTTTTCTATTCCCTGGGGAGGGGTACGCATGGCATCCACTGCAGCAGCCATAATCGCCGTCGCGGACGCGGAGGTCGGCTACCACGAGGGCCGCAGCGCCGACGGCTCGTGGAACAACCATCAGAAGTACAGTCCGGCCGTCCCGGGCCTGGAGTGGTCGGACTGGCAGGCATGGTGTGCAACCTTCGTGTCCTGGTGCGCAATGCAGTCCGGCAACGCGGACATCTACCCGCGAACTGCCTCCTGCGCCACGGGAGTTGCCTGGTTCAAGCAGCGCGGCCAGTGGCGCACGACCCCGTCCGTCGGCGCACAGGTGTTCTACGGGAGTGGCGGCGGCTCGCACACCGGCATCGTCGCCGGCTACGACGACACCTACATCCACACGATCGAGGGCAACACCAACGATAACGGCAGCGCCAACGGCGACGGCGTCTACCGCCGCACCCGGCGCCGGGACGACAGCTACATCTACGGGTACGGCGCGCCGGCGTTCTCGGCTGCCCCGTCGACCGGCGGGACGAAGACCGTGACCGTCAAGGCCGGCCAGACCCTCAGTGGCATTGCCGTCGCGGCTGGCGTCGCCCTGGCAGTGATCCTCGGGCTGAACCCGTCCGTGGCTCAGCACCCGGACACCATCCACCCGGGTGACGTCATCACCGTACCGGCCGTCCCGGGGACGACTCCGCCTCAGGTGCCCGTTCCAGCCCCTGCGCCGGCCCCGCAGCCGTCCGCTCCGTCGACGGGTGGAAGCGGCAACTCTGCTGCCTCCGGCGGCACTTCGGCCCCGGCTTGGCCCGGCTACACCTTCCGTGCCAGTACCGCTCCGCCGTACGACGCGGCCGTCGCCCGCTGGCAGCAGCGGATGAAGGACCGCGGGTGGAGCATCGCCGTGGACGGCAAGTACGGCCCTGCCTCCGCGGCCGTCGCCCGCGCCTTCCAGGGGCAGAAGGGCCTGGCGGCGGTCGACGGCCTGGTCGGGCCCGTCACCTGGCGCGCGGCCTGGACTGCGAAGGTGACCAGCCCGTGAGCCCTGAGACCGTGACTGCCGTCGTCGGTGCCGTCGGTGTCGTCGGCGGTGCGGTCGTCTCTGCCATCCCCGCGGCGCTCGGCCTGCGCCGGGCCCGCGGGGCCGCGCAGGAGGAGGGGGCCGCGACCCGGGACACCGTGGAAACGCTCGGCGCCCGGCTGGAGGCCAAGGTCGGTGCCGTGAGAGATGAACTCCGCTCCGACGTGGCGGAGCTGCGCGAAGACGTGATGGACGTCCGCGCCTGGCAGGCCGGGCACGATGCCGAGCACATGCTCATGGCGCGGCGTCGGCCGGAGCAGTGAGGTACACATGACGATCCCTGCGGGAGTACAGACCGCAACCGTCACCGGACGGTATCTGCGCCCCGACGGCTCCCCGCAGACGGGAGCCGTCGTTTTCATCGCCCCGCGGGCCGTAGCGATAGCTGGCACGGCCGTCACCGTGGGAAAGGCGGTATTCCCGCTCGATCACGACGGCCGTTTCAGCGGCGTTCTCGTAGCCACCGACGCGGCGGGCATGTCGCCGACGGGGTGGGTCTACACCGTACGCGAGCGACTGGCGGACGGAGGCGGGCGCACCATGCGAATGGCGCTGCCCGCGGGGACAACCGTGGACGTCACGGTCGACGCTCCGACATCGCCGCACGAGATGGACTTCGTGCCGGTGATGGGGCCGCCAGGTCCGCCGGGGGCCACCGGACCGGCCGGGCCCGCTGGAGCTACCGGCGCCACCGGAGCGCAGGGGCCGATCGGCGCGGCTGGTGCCACTGGAGCAACTGGAGCGACCGGCCCTGCGGGCCCTCAGCCACCGCTCGGAGCCGCCGGAACAGGGCCTGCCACCGCGCTCAAGTCCGACGACCCGTCGACCATCAACTCCCGCACACCCACTGCCCATGCCTCGACTCATGCCAGCGGAGGTAGCGACCCGGTCACCCCATCCGCGATCGGCGCCGCGACCGGTGCTGACGTCAGTGCGGCCATCAGCACGCACGCTGGAGCCGTGGACCCGCACGGCGATCGCGCGTGGGCGAATGCCCGGTTCGTCACGCTGACGGCGAATCCGCCTGCCTCCACGCTGGGCACCCCACGCCGTCTCCCCCAGTGGAGGCAGGCAGTCCCGTTGACGATTTTCGCGTCGGGGCACGGGTATTCCAACAACGCAGGGTCGACGCTCAACAACGGCGACACATCGGACTTTGTTGTCGGCTCCCAATCTGTGAAAATCACCACGGGCGGAACCGGTGCAGCAGCGAATATCTCTAAGCTGGGTGGCGCGAGTTTCGACGCCACTTCAAAGGCAATTCGCCTGCGGCTGAAGCTGGACGACATCACGCACGTAGCCGGCCTGAATTTCTACCTTGGATCGTCGTCCCTGGCGTCTTACTACAAGTGGATCATTCAAGGCGGTGCCGTCGGCAGCAACCTCCTGACCTCCGGAGACTGGGTTGTTGTCACGCTCAACTGGGCGGACGCGACCACGACGGGGACGCCTTCGCGCAGCGCGCTGACGGACATCCGTATCCAGGTGACGGACGATGCGGCGGCACCAGTAACCCTGCACGCGAATTCCGTGGAGCTGATTCCGGACGGCAGCGCCACCTTCCCCAGCGGTGTCGTCAGTTTCTGCTTTGACGACAACAGGGCGAGCGTGTGGAGTCTAGCCAAGCCGGTGATGGACGCCTACGGGTACCCGGGCAGCGCGTACATCATCGCTGATCTTGTCGGCGCAAACGGGCGGCTGACGCTGCCTCAACTGAGGCTGATGCAGGACGCAGCCGGCTGGGAGGTTGCCGGGCACGCGTACCTGGACGCGGACCACGCGCTAACCGACACCGGGATGACACGGGCGGCGCTGGACGATGACTCGAACCGGATGAAGCAGTGGCTGAGCAGCAACGGCTTCCGGACATCGTCGGATGGCTTCGCCTACCCGCTCGGGCAGTACGGGCTGACGAGCGACGCCGCTAGCACCACGGACGTGATCCGTCAGTACTTCGGCTACGCACGCACGACGCACAGCAAGACGCGCGAGACTTTCCCGCCCGGCGACCCGTACCGGCTGCGCTCGATCTCCTCGATCTCGTCCTACTCGGGCGGCTACTCGCCGACTGCGCTGACGACAGCAACGACGGGAGACATCGCGCGGGCAGCGGCGAATCGGCAGTGGTTGCTCCTGACGTTCCACGACATCGTGTCGGACGCGACGACTCTGACGAACACCGGTCAGTGCAAGCTCAGCGATTTCACGGCAATCGTGCAGGCCGTCAGCGCGGCCGGTATGGCGGTCATCCCTGTCGGCGACGTCCTGCGGTTCTACAGCTAGTGCACGGGCGCTCTGGCTCTGGGGCCTAACTACTCCTCCAGGACTCACGTCAGGAGGAGCACGGTGCACATCGGGATCATTGGCCGGGCGCGCGTCGGCAAGGACACGGCCGGCGCGTGGCTCGTGGAGAACCGCGGGTACGCGCGGGTGGCGTTCGCGGACGTGCTGAAGGAAGCGGCGCTGAAGATCGATCCGCAGATCATCCCCGACCCGTGGCCTCTGCACCCGGGACCTGTTCGGCTGAGGCAGATCGTGGACGGGATGGGGTGGGAGCGGGCCAAGGGGTACCCCGAAGCCCGCCGCTTCCTCCAGGAACTCGGCGCTTCCATCCGCGCCGTCGACCCCGAGTTCTGGATTCGCGCCGCGCTTCAGCGCGTGGACGAGATCGGCGAGCGCACCGGCTGCCCCACCGTCATCACCGACGTGCGCTACCCCAACGAAGTGGCGGCCCTGCGTGATCGGGGCTTCCACCTCCTCTACATCGACCGGCCCGGGATACCGCACCTGACGCACGAGTCGGAGGGCGCTCTCGGGCCGGAGGACGCGGACTACACGGTCATGAACGTCGGGTCCGTGACCGACCTGGAGTCCGCGGTCCAGCTCTTCCACAGGCACGTCTACGACGCCGAATCCGCCCGCCAGTACGGGCGCTCCCACGAGTAAGGATGATCGCTTGAAGAACCTCCTGAAGCGACTGCGTGAGGCAGTCACCGCCGGCGCCACCTACGCCGTCGCCTACGTCCGCGTGCTCCTGGCCACCGAGCCAGTGCGCGTCCGGGCCTGGCTGATGTCCGCCATCGGCGCCGGCAGCGTCCTGATACCAGCACTGAGCAACGCCAGCACCGTCGGCCAGGTCGTCGGCGTGCTGATGGTGCTGCTGCCGGTGCTGCTGGGTGAAACCGCTCGGGCGAAGGTCAGCCCGACTGCCACTGCTGACGAGCCTGTCAGCGAATAGAAACTTGAAGCCCCCGTTCTCCCTTGTGGAGGGCGGGGGCTTTTTGCGTTCCATTAACGCAATTTTAGGACAGGCGGGCCGGGCGTAGTTGTTCCGCGCGCCACAATGGCGATACCGTCCGGTGTATGACACCGCCACCCCCTGCCCCTACTACCGTCCTCGCGGCGCTGCTGACGCGGCGCTGGGACGAGCTACGGGCACAGCATCCGTCGCTGCCGCGCGCCGACATCACCGTCAGCAGCCGCAGACAGGCCGGCTCTGACCATTCGCACACTCAGTGGCACGGGCAGGATCTCTTCCCTGTCACGATCTACCGCAGCATGCTGGAGACGGGCGCAGAGGAGGTCCTGACAGCCCTGACCCACACTGCCGCACATGCCCTGGCTGCTGCCGACGGGGTGTCCGACACCTCCAGCCGCGGGAGCTACCACAACCGTGCGTTTGTCGCGTACGCCGAGAAGGTCGGTATGGAGTGGCCGGCAGAGGCGGCGCCTGTCCCGAACTACGGATTCCGCGGCATGCGCATTCCGACGGCGCAACTGACCCAGGACTCAGCACTGCTGGCAGAGCTAGGCCGCGCCATTGAGGCAGTGCTCGACGTCCTCGGTCCCGCGTCTGCCCCGTCCCGGCGCGCAGAGACCCGGGTACGGGCCATGTGTGGGTGCGGACGCATGATGACCATGTGGGAGGCGGTTTTCGCGCAGGGCGACGTGCTCTGCGGACGCTGCGGCACCCCGTTCACGAGACAGAGCTAGCAGCCCCCACCCGCGCTCATGGTGGCTGCGGGTGTCTGTGACGACTGGAGAGCGCACGTGGCTAAGAATCTACCTGCGGTACCCGACGGCCGTCCGCCGTCTACCCGACGGGTGCCTGTGCCTGAGCCGCTGGAGCTACAGCGGGTACAGGATTGGTCGGCTGATGAACTCGTGGATTTCGGATCGAAATTGGTGCGAGCTTACGCCGACACCGAGAAGGTCAGCACGAATATCCTCAAATCCTTGGCAGTTGTACTGGTGGCACTTCGCCAGCAGATGGGCGACCCATCCGGGTTGTCGCACGCGTACAAGCTGCGCGCGGCAGAGATGTACCGTAACGCGGGCATCGGGCCGACCAATACGAGTAACGTGTCGGCCAACGTCCGATATCACATCAATAACCTGTTGCGCGTCGTGTACACGGCAGCAGAGCTGGAGGACGCCAACCTGAAGACGGCCAGTGCCGTGGAGCGGTCGGCTGAGCGACGTCAGCTGACTCGGGCCGTCGTCCAGGCCGCCACCGCGTCCACTCGCGCTGAGGCACTCCCCGCGGGCGACGACGCTGCCTCCACCGTGCGGGCTGTCTCCGACCATCTCCGCATCGCGGAGATGCTGCAGTCCTCCGTCGGCCGGATGCAGCCTGACACCATCAGACGCGAGATGACTCCGGCTCAGCGCGGCGTGCTGTACCAGCGGCTGCAGGCTGTGAAGCAGGAGATCACCGCACTGTCGGGGATTCTGCGGGACGCGGGCATGGAGCGTCCTCCCGCGTGACCCATCAGTTTGGCCCTCCTCTGACCTGCGGTGATGCCAGAATGGCCAAACTAACCCCTATTTTCTAGTTACCCTAATACGCGTTAGAGAGAAACTGAAAAGAGGGGTTAGTTTGGCTCTTTTGGCCAGACTGGCCCCGCACAGCCTGGGGACGAAACTTCTTCGACGTCTGCCCGGGCGCTTCGGCCGTGGGGCCTAACTACTCCTGTACCCGATGAGGAGGGCACAGGATGGCAGTACAGACGATCAAGCGCGGCGGCAGCCGTTTCTACGTGGACCCGGCGGACGGGGAGATCAAGGTCCCCGGGGTGACGAGCGTCCTCGGGATGCTCCCGAAGGGTTTCCTGACGTACTGGGCGGCGAAGCTGGTCGCCGAGACAGCCGTGAATGATCTGCCGGCGGTGCTCGGCATCGCCATGCGGGACCAGGACGCGGCGATCGACTACCTGAAGCGGGCGCCGAGCCGCTTCACCGCGAGGGCCGCGGACACCGGCTCCGACGCCCACGACCTCTTCGAGCGGCTCGCCCGCGGGGAACGGGTCGGACGCGTGCACCCGGACATGCAGCAGTACGCGCGGCACTTCGACGCCTTCCTTCAGGCGCAGCAGCCGGAGTTCCTCCACCTGGAGGAGACGGTCTGGAGCGATGTCCACAGCTACGCCGGCTCGTTCGACGCGATCGCGAAGATCGACGGCGAGACGGTGATCCTGGACTGGAAGACCACCAGGAGCGGCGTGCACGAGGACGTGGCGCTGCAGCTCAAGGCGTACGCCAAGGCAGACCGCATCATCCTCGCGGCGACGGGGGAGTCCATCCCGGTGCCGACGCTGGACGCTGCGGCAGTGCTTCACGTGCGACCGGAGGGTGCCAAGCTTGTCCCGGTCGATTGCAGCGACGATCTCTTCCGTTTCTTCACCGCGCTGCTCGATGTCTTCCAGTGGGACAGCACCCGGAAGAAGTCCGTCATCGGCCGACCCGTGTGGTCGACCGGCGTGGAGGAGACCGGTACGGAGAGGCGGGCGGCGTGAGCCTGCGGCGTGGGCTACCTGATGGACCGGCATGGACGGTGGACGCGTACGCGTTGACGCACGAGAGTCGTGTCCAGCGTCTTGTCGGCGAGAACGCACGGCTGTGCAGGGAACTGGAGCGCGCCGAGCGAGCTGCTGAGGCATGCAGGCAGGAAGCGCGGCGCCAGGCCACCCGGGCCGACGACCTGAACGCCGAACTGAAGCGCCTGACATCGTTCCGCAGTCAGCGCGTCCGTTGGTCCGACAGCCCGGTATCGCCCGCAGAGTTCCGGGACGCCCTCTACGCCGAGAACGACCGTGGAGGGCAGGCCCGCGGCGTGGTGGCTGACGTCGCCGTGGTGCTTGGCGTCGACCTCGACGCCGGCCCTGGCCACCGCTGGGACGAGGACCACATGCGACGTGTGATCCCGGCAGCGGGGGAGCTGAAGGAGCGGGCCCGAGAGGCGCGCGAGATCATCGCCAAGATGGCCCGGCTGCTGGGCGTAGAGGTCAGCCCGGGCCTGGACTCGCAGTACGACGACGCGCTCCTGCGAGGCGTTCCCGATGCCCTGGAGAAGGCGCTCAGCGACTACACCGCGGACGACTACCCGCTCCGGGAGACCGTCGTCCGCCAGGCCCTGAGGATCACTGAGCTGGAGAAGGAGAGCGGCAAGTGACCGACTTCGCACCCGAGTTCACCGCCTGGCCGAAGACGGCCCGGCTGTTCCGTGACGTCACGATCACGGAGAAGCTAGACGGCACCAACGCGGGCATCCACATCAGCGAGGATGGGCAGGTCGTTGCTCAGTCGCGCAAGCGTCTGCTGACGCCGGAGGCGGATAACTACGGTTTCGCCCGCTGGGTCGCCGACAACGCGGCGGAGTTGACCTACATCCTCGGGCCCGGCCTGCACTTCGGTGAGTGGTGGGGTGCGGGTATCCAGCGTCGGTACGGGCTGACAGAACGGCGGTTCTCGCTGTTCAACGTCGACCGGTGGTTCAAGGCTGACCCGGGGGGCACGTCGATGTGCGCCCGCGCGGAGCAGTCGTCGCTGGACGATGTGGTGGACGCCGTCCCCGTGATGTATCGGGGTCCGTTCAGTGAGTCCGTCATCGTGCGCGCGATGACCAATCTACGCGAGGAGGGTTCCTTCGCCGTCTCCGGCTTCATGAACCCCGAAGGTATCTGCGTCTATCACTCGCAGAGCCGTGACGTCTACAAGGTCACCCTCGACAACAACGACCGTGGGAAGTGGGAGGCAGCAGCGTGAACGTCGACTTCGACAGGCTGAAGGCGGAGATGGAAGCGGACAAGGCGCGGACCGCGCAGTCGGAGGCATTCGGTCGGGGTTGCAGCATGGCCGTCGCCCACGCGGCAGTCCTCCCGGTCCGTGCCTGGCTGTTCATGCTCGGCGTCGGTGCCGCGCACGGAGCTGCGCCGGCCGTGCCTACGGTCGGTTTCGGCACCGCGCTGCTCGTGATGCTCGGTGTCGGTGCTCTGGTGCCACCCCGCGTGAAGACTTCCTAGTGGCCCGGGCGATCGAGGAGCACGCGAAGGCGATCCAGGACGCGATCAACGCGGCTGCCGCTGACGGGTTCGAGCTGGACAACGGGAGCGGGTTCCCGCTGTGCACGGTGGAGCTGAACCGTGTGGAAGGCGGCGACTTCATCGGCAGCCCGGTCGAGATCACCGCCCCGCACACCTACGACTGGTAACCCGCACCGCCTCTTGAGCCCCCGGACGCTTCGGCGCCGGGGGCTTTCGGCGTAGGAGGAGAGAGGGAGACGTAGATGAAGACTCGAATCATTCGTCCCGGCCGCCGGAGCGGCTGCGGGACCGCCGACTTCCTCGCCTGGCTGTGCGGCACAACCCGGGACGAGGTCGACGCGTACGCCGAGATCGGCGACTGGCCGTCGCACTGGGTGCCGCGGGCGCAGGCGACGCTCCGCCGGCTGGGCGTGAGCTGCCAGGTGGAGGCCCGAGCGGTGTGGGAGAGGGGTGTGTGGTGACTAGCTCGTTTCTTCCGGATCGATGGCCGACCGAGCTGGAGCAGGCTCAGGGCTGGCTCGCCTGCGCGGTCGCGTACGGCGGGCACCTGGAGCACGAGGAGCAGGACGAGCTGATCGAGAACTTCCGCCGTGAAGTGCTGCGCGATGCTGCGAAGCGAGTTCGTACGACGGAAGCCAAGCGATTCCCGGGCCCGATCCTCGGAGCGATTCGGCGGATGCGCGCCAACTACTACGCCAAGATCATCGACCCCAACACCCCTGAGGAGAGCTGATGTCCCTGTTTACCCGTCCCGCCCCGGCGCCGGCCATCGTCAGCCTGATCAAGGCTGCCGGCGTGAGCCTGGAGAAGCATGGCCTGACGGGCCAGAAGGCGGCCGTCTATCTCGTTCTGGACCACTCCGGCAGCATGTCCCCGTACTACGCCTCCGGCGACGTCCAAAGGCTCGCGGAGCAGGCTCTCGGACTGTCCGCGAACCTGGACGACGACGGCACCGTGCCCATGGTCATGTTCGGCTCGTCGGCGGGGCCCGTGGTCGACCTCGACCTGACGGACTACGCCGGCGTGGTGGAGCGACAGCACCAGCGGACGCCGTGGGGGAGCACCAACTACGCGAGCGCGATGCGCGCTGTCGTCGCGCACTACCAGCAGTCTGGCGCGACCACGCCCGCGCTCGCGATCTTCCAGACCGACGGCGAGCCTGACTCCCGTGCGGCAGCGGAGGCCGTGCTCCGGGAAGCCAGCGCGCTCCCGATCTTCTGGGCCTTCGTCGGCTTCGGCGGACGCGTGTCCTTCCTGGAGCAGCTCGACACCCTGAGCGGCCGTGTGGTCGACAACGCCAGCTTCTTCCACGCCCCCAACCCGCGGACCGTCAGCGACGCGGCCCTGTACGACGGCATCACCGCGGAGTACGCGCAGTGGCTGCCGGCTGCGCGACGGGCGGGGGTGATCCGGTGACCCGCTCTGCAGACGACATCGGCCCTGACACGGGCCTGGAGAAGACGGACGCTGCTTTCGTGGCGGACCGCGTAGACATCTTCCGCACGGCGCTCAGGGAGACCCGCGACATGGAGTGGGCCAACGGCCTGGACGTCGTGGACGTAATCCGTGTCGCTGAGTTCCTGGCCGGCGGCGCCATTCGAAGGGAGGCGCAGTGATCAAGTCTGCTGGCGGGAAGTCGATTCGCGTCTACGTCCACGGGGAGGACGTCGCGCGCGACTGGACCGACCCCTACGGTGCCGACGGGGACGCGCTGCTGACGCCAGCCGATGCCCGCGGGCTGGCACAGTGGCTGAACGCCGCTGCCGACCTGGCGGACCTGGAGGGTGAGCAGTGATCACTTCCGTTGAGGAAGCTCTGCTGCAGGCCCGGGAGAACATGACGCCGTTCTTCGACGCCGCCGACGGGATGCGTCGGGACCTCGAAGCCCGCGGTTGGTCGCCGGCCATGGCGGAGCAGGTGGCAGCAAAGTTCCTGATCCTGATCATGACTGGGGGTAGAAGCTGATGGCCAAGCTCACCCCGCCCACCACGGTCACGGTGGAGATGACCACCGCCGAACTCGCCCTGGTGCAGCGCGCGCTGAAGCTCGTGCGTGACTACGGCGCCATGTCCGACTGGGACGCATCGACGGAGCTGCTGGCGGACCTGGAGGGCGAGTGACGGCCCTGAACATCTTCACCCGCGGCCCCCGCGACCGGACCGCCCTCTACTGCGTTGGTTGCTACCGCCGGCGTCCTCGCGGCGAATTCCGCGAGACGCCGACGCACGGTCGGGCAGCGCGGTGCCTGAGGTGCGAGGGGTGGACGGGTGTGTACACCCACATGGAGCGCCAGTCATGGCTCATCGACCAGCAGCGGGAGAAGCTGTGGATGCTGCACCGCCACCTCGCCCGGCTGCGTAAGCAGCGCGGCGGCATGGCGCGGGTCATGTCCCTCGGTGAGCTGGTGCGGTATCGGCAGCAGCCGTTCGAGGATGCGTTGCGGCTGCGGGAGGAGCGGTGGGCAAGGGCCATGGCAGAACTGGCGGCGTACGTTCCGGGTGTGGTCGAGGGCGTGCCCGATGGACGCTGAGGAGCTGCACGAGGCGACCCGTCAGGCGTATGCGGCCGCGCGGGCTGAGAAGTACGCCGCGTGGCGTGAGGAGGCCGTTCAGCGCCGTCGGGCGGAGACGGCAGAGGCGTGCCTCAGTGCGGTCCGCGAGGCCGCTCACGTGGCCGACGAGCACGATGTCACCGACTGGCAGCGCGGCTACCGGGCCTGTGCGGAGCGTGTCTTGGCGGTGCTGAGCCGCGATCCGGACAAGCCTGGCCGGGATCGTGCTCGAGGCTTCGCCGACGACGTTCAGCAGCTCTACGGCTGGGCGTTCGCCGGCGAGGAGCACCAGCACCGCGATCGCCTCCACCTCGTCTACGGCTGCATGCACGAGTGGCTGGCGGCGGAGCGTGAGGGGCGTGCGTACGTGCCGCTCAGCAACCGGGACGGCCGCTGAGAACCGAAAACCGGCTTTCGGTTCTGCCCGGGCGCTGCGGCTCTGGGGCCTAACTACTACAGTGCACGCCGCTTCGAGCGGCGCAGCGCACTGGACGATGCAGCCGACGAGAGGCACAGACACATGGCAGGACTGCGAATCTTCGACACTGACCCGGACGCCAAGCCGCGACCGCGCACCAGCTTCGCGGACGAGGTGGTCGGCCGCTTCCGCTCCGGCCGCATGACCGGTACCGGGCGCAGCGCCCGGCCGGAGTCCCTCAATGAGTGGCGGGTGACGACCGGGGACCCGGCCGTTGCCGCTCGCGTCGCCGAGATCCTGGGCGGCGAGGTGGCGAACTGGGACACCGAGAGTGAAGACAACCTGGAGATCCTGACGACATCCCCGTCCGTCGAGGTCGTCATCGACGGCTCGGCCGCGATCCAGTCCGACATGCGCCTGTACGGCTCGGTCGGTGGTGAGCCGATCCACTGGTGCGATGGTGTCGAGTTCCTGGGCCCGGACGAGGACAGGGGCAAGCCGTGCGGCTGCCCGGAGCTGCTCGCGGACCGTAAGGCGCTCGCGAAGACCGGTCGCGGGCCGAAGCCGGACATTCGCGTCCGCTTCAAGCTGGTCGATGCCCCCGAGCTGGGCCTTTTCCGCGCGCGGTTCGGCGCGTGGGACCTGGCGAAGGTGCTGCACGAGGTGCTGGAGGCGCTGGACGAGGTCGGTGGTCCAGCGCGGTGCCGGCTGTCGATTGAACTGGTGGAGTTCGTCGCCAAGAGCGGCCCAATGAAGGGCAAGACCGTCAGCTACAACAAGCCGGTCATCAAGGTGCTGGGCGCGTATTCCGCCCCCGCGGTGCTCGACAAGGCCGCCTGACGGTCACCACGAGCGCGCCCGGTCCCCGGCGAGTAGAGGCCGCCAGGGGCCGGGCGCCCCAACTGTAGCGAAGAAGCAGAGGAGAGACATGTCCCGCAAGCTCACCGACTTCACCGGTCAGCCGATCACCGAGGGCAGCGTCGGCGTCTACCCGTCGCGCCAGGGCAACACGGTGCGCAACTCGGAGGGTGTCGTTCGGACAATCCGGACGATCCGCGACGCCCGTGGACGCTCGCACCCGGAGCTGCTCGTCCAGCCCACCGGCCGCGACTCCGGCCACATTCAGCGCAAGACGCGGAAGACCGTCGCTGTCGCGGCCGAGCACTTCGCGGTGACTGGCTACGCCGACCCGGAATCCAACGTCGCCTGACGTCCGTACCACCCGGCCCCCGCGCACCGACGACGCGGGGGCTTCTTCGTGCAGTGAAAGAGGAGAGATGACGGAGCAGACGTTCAAGGCCGGCGACAAGGTGACGCACGCGGTGTTCGGCGACGGCGAGGTGAAGTTCGGACCGTTCCGCGGCATGTTCAGTGCCGACGACGGCACCGGCGACCACTACACCGTGGCGTTCACGGCTGGGTCGATGGCTCGGCGAGCCGGGAGCGTGCGTGGAGGCAGCCTGACCCTCCGCCCCGAGTTCGAGATCGGCGCGTGCGTCCTCTTCAACGAGGAGCGCAGCAAGGTCGTTGCCGGCCCGTTCACCGACAAGTACGCGCCGTCCCACCCGTGGTACGTCCTGGAGGATGAGGACGGTAACCACGAGACGTCCGCGGCGCGGTTCCTGACACTCGCCCCGGCCGATGAGCCCACTGAGCTGAAGATCGGCGGGCGCGCCCGGGTGCTGGTCGATGGCCCACACCTTGCTGGCCTGCACGTGGGGGACGTGGTGGAGGTGACCGGCGTCGAGGCCGGTTCCGACAACGAGCCCGACTCGGTCGACGTCTACCACAACGGCACCACGTGGTACGTAGACGCGAGTCAGTTGGAGGCGCTTCCCGACGAGCCGTCCGGCTACTGCGTTATCAGCGGCGTCCGTTACGACCTGTCCGCCGAGTACCGGGACAAGGACGACGACATGTGGCAGTTCAGCCCCGAGCAGCAGGCCGACGACGGTACTCCGGCTGGCAAGATGCGCGGCTGGTCGACCTTCGACTCTGGCTGCTCGCTGCGCTACGTGCTCGACACCTACGGCCCCCTGACGAGGGTCACCACCTGATGGCAACCCTGATCATCCGCCCGGACGGCGCCCCCGCGCTGGGTACCGTCCGGGCCCTGGGCCGTAACGACATGATCGTCGTCGCCCCCGGTGCGCCCGAACGTGCCGACTGGGGACGGTTCCTGGAAGCCATCGGGGTGGCCATCACCCGCGGCGCGAGCGTCGTGCACCAGCGGGAGGCGCGGCCGTGAACCAGTGGCTGATCTACATCGTCGGCGGCGGGTGGGCACTCGGCTGCGTAGGGCTCGCCGTGCTGGCCGCGTACTGGCTGGTGCGGTTGCTGGGGTGGGCCGTGGAGAAGTGGGAGGAGAACTGATGGCAACGAATGTCTTGCTCGACACCCCGGAAGTTTGGCGTTCCGTCGTCAGGTACCGGCATCGGAAGCGGAACCCGGAGACGGTCGGTACGTACTTCCTGGACGCCGTACGCTCCAGTTATCTGGAGGCGTGGGAGGACGCCGTCCATGCCGACGTTCGCGGACCCTACAACGATCCCGGCACCGCTCGCCGCATGGCCGGGCGCGTGGCGCGGGCCCTGGAGGCGGAGACGGCGCGTCAGACGACCCGTCCGGGAGACACGATTCTGACGCGCCAGGTCGTCTCCGTGACGGTCGAACGGGCCACACTCACGTGGGAAGCCTTCGACGTCCGCAACCCGGAGACAGGATGGGCTAGCTGATGGCACGCACCATGCCCGCGAAGAGCGGCGACGTCTTCCGGGCGAAGATCGTCCGCCGAGTCCGCGAGGGCAGGAACCCGGAGTACCGGTGGGACGCCGGCCCGGACGTCCCGGAGTGGCTTTACACCGGCGAGACCCACACTGAGTACCTGGGACCCTACAAGACGCGCGCGGCAGCACAGGGTCAACTGACGTCGCTCACGCACCACTACCGTCACCACGCTCAGGGGCACGTCCTGCGCGAAGACGTCGTCTTGGCCATCATCGAGCGCGCGCAGACGGTCTGGGAGGAAGTCGAGTGACTCGCATCCGACCTGACGCAGAGCGGCTGTACCGCACGGTGGTTGACGACGCGTGCACCCGCCCGGCGCGGCCCTTCATGGACACGCCGTACCCGGCCGGCCACATCTTCGGCCCCTACGACAACGTAGCGCAAGCGCTCGCACAGAAGACCGTCGTGGAGAACGCCGGCGGCACCGCACACGTCAACGAAACCGAGTTGCTGGAGTGGGGAGAGTGGTTCCGTGACTGAGTACCGCGTAGTCCAGACCGTCGAAGCTTTCCGCTACCCGGTCGGCAAGGTTTGGGGCCCGTACCTCGAAGAGGTCGACGCACAGCAGCGTCTGGCCACGCTGAAGAATTTCGGCGGGGACGGCGTGATCGAGAGCGGAGAGTTCGGCACCGGCGTTGCGCTGGAGCTGGTTGGAGCTGGCGGTCCGGGAGGGGTGATGGCGAGTGTCTGAGTACGTCAAAGATAGTGACGGGGATGTGTGGCGGTGGGACGCTACCGTGCTGCGGTTGGTCCGTCACCGCGACGAAGACGGCTACCCCGTGTACACGCGGCTCGGCAACGACGCGGCTGCCATCGCGAAGAAGCTGAGGGCGGTGCCCGATGCGCCTCACTGACTGGCGAGGAGCCGAATACGGCGTCGGTGACATCGTCCTTTACCCGCGGATGTCCGGGCGCTCGTGCGAGATGCAGGAAGGCACGGTGACGGACATCTACGTCGCTGTGCGGGACCCGGAAACCTACGGGTGGAAGCGGCTCGCTGAGGGGGCGACGCCCGACGGGCAGCCCACGGAGATGCGAGTCCAGATTCTTCCGACGCGCTCCAGCCGCGAGTTCTTCCGCTGGGGTGTGCCGAAGCCGGTCACGCTGACCATCGTCAAGAACGTCACTGCGCTGCCGAAGGAGGCACCGTGAAGGACTCATTCGGCGTCGACATCGAGCCCGGCGACTACATCCTTTCCGCTTCCACCACCCACGGCCGCGTGAAGGTCGGGCGGGCGCGGGCCGGACAGTACGGCCGGCTGTCGATGGAGATCGGCGTCAGTGCTCAGCACGGCCGGCAGGAGGAGAAGCACCCGAAGGCCGGGCAACTCGGGCACAACGTGGTCGTCCTTCGGAAGGCGGACGGGACCGTGCCGGTGCACGTAGCCGGTCCGGGTAACTGGCTGACGGTTGACGGTGAGTTGCTCGGTGCCGTTGTGGAGGTCGAAGCTGTAACGGACACGGAGACCTACTGGGAGTACCGCGTTCGCACGGCCCGAGAGCCAGGGGACGCCGGTGAGTGACGCCAAGGACCGGGGCACTCGGTGGGAGTCCGCTGTTCGCGGCTACCTCCAGGAGGCCGGCCAACCCGATGTCCGCCGCAACGTCCAGATGGGTCGGCGCGACATCGGTGACCTGGACGGCTACTACCTCCACGCCGTGGAGTGCAAGGACGAGCAGAAGATCACGCTCTCGGCCTACGTCGCCCAGGCCAACCGCGAGGCGATCAACGCCATGCAGCCGTACGGCTGCGCGATCGTCAAGCGGCGCCGGGCGAACGTCTCGGCCGGCTACGTCGTCCGCGACCTGGAGACGGACGCCAAGCTGATCAACCGGCTGCGGGACGCGGAGGAGACGCTGCTCGCCATCGCGCCGACGGTTCACGCCGACCACGTACAGCGACACGGGAAGGGGCACTGATGGCGACACGGATTCGGTTCACTGGCTGGCTGACGTACTCCGGAGAGACCGGCCTCAGCCCGGATTCCGCCGTTGAGACCGCGCTCGATCGGGGCGACAGGCACTCCGCGTACTCGCTGAGCCTGGACGAGGTGCTCACCGTGGACGAGGTTCCCGACGAGGAATGACTTTCAGCTAGCCACACCAACGTTTCACGGGGCGCTCTCTTCGGAGGGCGCCCCCTTTCGTCATGCCCGAGGAGAGGAGAGCTGTGCAACTGTCGGATCTGCTGGACCGGCTGACCGGCGTGACGGAGGACCATGACGGTTACCTAGCCTTGTGCCCTGCCCATGCGGACCGTCGGACGCCGTCGCTGAAGTTGACGTTGAAGGAGGACGGCCGGCTCCTGATCGTCTGCCGCGCAGGCTGCGAGAAGGACCGCGTCCTCCGCAAGCTCCACCTGTCGCCGTCGGATCTCTTCGACGTCACCCCCGGCACCGCAACCCGCACCGTCTCCGCCGCTCCGCCCGAGTCGATTGGACCGGGCGAGATTGCCGGACTCCGGCTATTCGTGGAGGAGACGGCAGGGGCGCTGAAGTCCTCGCCGGAGGCACTGGAGTACCTCGCCCGCCGTTTCGGCGTCGGACCGGACCTGGCGGAGGATCTCGAACTCGGCTTCTGCACGCCGGGGGATCGGCCGCAGAAGTGGCTGTCCCGGGGCTTCACTCGCCATCCGCGGGTCACTGTGCCACTGGCGGGAGTTGACGGCGTCGTGCGTGGGCTGCAAGGGCGGGACATCGGCGGCGCGTGCCCGGCGCGGTGGGTGTCGCTGGCGAACGTCGACGGGCGCACCTGGGCGAAGTACGGCCTGCTGTCCGCCGGCGCCGGCTACGACACGGTGCTGATCACGGAGGGTCCCGGGGACGGGCTGACGGCTGTGGCCGTCGGCTACGACGCGGTGGTCGTCCGCGGTGCCGGCCTCGCCCGGAACACCTCGCTCGTCGCCGAGCTGGCGGCCGGCCTCCGCGACCGTGACGTCGTGATCGCCGGTGACCGGGACCGAGCGGGCGCCGGCTTCACCGACTCACTGGCGGAAGCGCTCGTCCGGGCCGGTGTCATGGTGCGGCGCCTGGCCATTCCGCAGGACGGATGGGACTTGACCGACTGGCGCGAGGACGACCCGACCGCCTTCCCCGCTGCTCTACATCGTGCCGTTCGTGCCGCTGAACCCGTCGACCTGACGGAACCGGAGCCGCCGACACCCGCGGCGCCCGCCGTGACGGAAGACTCCGACGACCTTCCAATGCTCCGCGGCAGCGCTCGCGAAGCTTTCGACGCCACTGACGTCGGGCTCGCCGTCCGTCTCCGCGACTGGATTCGCGCACAGGGCGGGGGAGTGCGCTACGCGAGCGGGCTGGGGTTTCTGACGTGGGACGGAACGATGTGGGTGCCGGGGCAGGATCAGGTGCGCCGCGCGCTACACCGGATGGGCGCTGAGATGATTGCGGAGGGCGGTGACGCTGAGCGCAGGCTTGCGCTGAAGGCGCTGACGAACCGGCACATCACGGGGATTCTGGCCGAGCTGCCGAGCGTACCCGGGGTGCCGCTCAGCGCTGACGAGCTGGACGCAGATCCCGAGTTGCTGTCCGTCGCCAACGGAACGGTGAACCTCCGAACCGGAGCTCTGCAGCCGCATGATCCGGCCGACTTGATCACGAAGCGGCTTGCGGTGGCGTACCGGCCGGAGGCTGAGTGCCATCGGTGGGAGCAATTCCTCACGGAGGTGTTCCCCCACCACCCGGAGCTACCGGCGTACGTGCAGCGGCTGATCGGCTACGGCATCACGGGCTTGACCAGCGAACAGGTGTTCGTCATCCACCACGGTGGAGGGAAGAACGGGAAGACCGTCTACACGTCGACCCTGAACTACGTCTTCCGCGGCATCACCGAGTCCGCTGAGTTCGCCACCTTCGAGAAGAAACCGGAGGCCGGTCAGGCGTCGCCCGAGCTGGCCCGACTGCGCGGGTACCGGCTCGTCCTGGCGTCCGAGTCGGAGAAGTACGCGCGCCTGGTCGAGCCGCTGATCAAGCAGCTTACGGGCGACGGCAACAAGGTCACCGTCCGGTTCCTGCACCAGAACTCGTTCACCTACGCCCCTCAGTACCTGCTGCAGGTGGAGACCAACTACAAGCCGGCGATCCTGAGTCAGGACTACGGCATCTGGCGACGAGTGAAGCTCATCCCCTGGGAAGCTGTGTTCGACGGCGCTGCCCAGGATCGGGGTCTGCAAGGGAGGCTCCGCGCGGAGGCGGAGGGCATCCTCGCATGGGCCGTCCGCGGTGCCGTCGCATGGTTCACGGACGGGTTGACGGAGCCGGCGTCGATCGCCACGTCCACCCAGGACTACCGCGAGAGCGAGGACAGGCTGGCCGAGTTCATTGCGGCCTGCCTGACCACGGAAGACGGTGCGCGTATCGCGCCGATGCAGCTCCGTCGGGCCTACGGGGACTGGGCCGAGGACGCGCGCTTGAGCCGGAAGGAGACGCTGTCCGGCTGGGCCCTCGGAGTCGAGATGGAGTCGCGCGGCTTCAGGAAGCGCCGAGTTGGCGGCAAGTGGGGCTTTGACGGCATCCGGGAGAAGACCGACGCAGAGCGCCGCGCAGCAGAGCAGCAGCCCGTCGCGCCGTCCGGCGCCGCGGACATCTTCGGGCAGGGACGGGCGGAGGCAGCGTGAGGACGTTTTCGCACACCGTGGCGGGGGAGCGGGTGGAGGTCCACGTCCCGGAGGACTCGCGTGACTTGGACCTCTTCCGCTCCTGGGTGCAGCGCCAGGTATCCGCTGGCCGCCGCGTTGCGGTCGATACGGAGACTACGGGCCTGGACACTTACCGCCCGGGCTACCGCCTCCGTACCGTCCAGCTCGGCGACGCGCTGACGGCATGGGTACTGCGCGTGGAGGTGTCCGCGGACCTGCTGGCGGCAGCACGGTGGGCGCTGCAGGCGCTGCCGTCGATCGAGATTCACAACGCCCCCTTTGACCTTCTGGTTCTGGACAAGCATGCTGCGCTCCCGCTGGAGCAGCTAGGGCCGAAGGTCCTCGACACGCGCATCCTGGCCCACCTCTACGACCCGCGGCAGCCGCAGGAAGGCGGGGCCGGGTTGGGCCTCAAGCCGCTCTCTGCGCAGCTTGTGGACCCCAGCGCGCCGGACACACAGGAGGACCTGACGGCGATTTTCCGCAGCCTCGGGCTGACGAAGGCGGCCGGGTGGGCCGGGATTCCGACCGACCACCCGACGTACCTCCTGTACGCCGGCCTGGACGTGATCCTCCTGTCCCGCCTCCGGCCCCGGCTGGAGCAGCGACTCGCGGATGCCGGAGTGCGTCAGGGGCTCGTCGCCTTCGAGCACCGCGTGATGCTGATCGTGGCGCGGATGGAGCGCAAGGGGATGCGTGTCGACCAGGACTACGTGCGGCACCTTGTCAACCGGCTGGAGGAGGAGGCTGCGCACCACGCCGCCCGGGCCGCGAAGTACGGCGTTACGTCGGTCAACGCGACGGCTCAGGTGTCGGCGGCCTTGGTCGGCATGGGCGAGACGTTGACGGAGCGCACTGCCGGCGGCGCGTACAAGGTCGACAAGGCGATCTTGCTCGACCTGGCCGACCTCGACACACAGTGGAAGCCCCGCGGGACACGGACGCCGAATCCGCTCGCGGACGCGGTGCTGCGCTCGAAGAGGGCCGGCAAGTGGAGGACGTCGTACGCGCTGCAGCTCCGTGACGGGCTGGACGCCGAAGGTCGCGCACACTGCAAGATCAACAGCCTCCAGGCGCGCACGGCCCGCATGTCCATCTCGAACCCGCCCCTTCAGCAACTCCCGTCCGGTGACTGGACGATTCGCCGTGCACTGATGGCGGACCCCGGGCACCGCATCATCAGCGTGGACTACTCCGCGGTGGAGATGCGCGTCTTGGCCGCCCTGGCGGACGAGACGACGATGAAGCGCGCGATCCACGAAGGCCGGGACCTCCACGACTTCACTGCGGAGCTGATCTGGGGACCGAACTTCACCAAGAATCACCGCAAAATGGGCAAAGGGGTCGGCTTCGGCAAGGTCTATGGAGGTGGCGCGCAGACACTCTCGCGCCAAACTGGCGCTCCTCTGGCGGAAGTTCAAGCCGCCATTGCCGCCTACGACCGGGTCTATCCGGGGATCAAACGCTACTCGCGGCAGGTCCAGCGCGACGCTCGGGCGCACGGCCACGTGGTCTGGACGCCGTCCGGCCGACGGCTTCCGCTGGACCGTGACAGGGTCTACGCCGCAACGAACTACGCCGTGCAGAGCACCGCCCGCGACGTCCTCTGTCAGGCCCTGCTCGACCTGGACGACGCCGGCCTGACGGACTACCTCCTCCTGCCGGTGCACGACGAGCTGGTCGCCCAGGCGCCGGAGGACATCGCGGAGGAGGTGGCGCGCACCATCGGCCAGCACATGGCGATGGACTTCTTCGGCGTCGCGCTGGACACCGACCCTGAGGTCGGCGGTCGTAGCTGGGGAGGGTTGTACATGAAGGATGCCAACACGATGACCAGGGAGGACGAGTGGTACGCGGCGCACCCCGACGTGGCGCAGCGGCGCGCTCTCTCCTTGGCGGCGTGACAGTGTTCGACCCATCCATTGACGGTACCGGCGCCCGCCGACAGAGACGGGTATGGATTGTGCCCGTGATCAAGTCCACGGCGCCGGCCGGTAGCACCAACTCCCGCCGGCTGCATAGCCTCTGGGAGGAGCTGGGGTGGTACGGGTGCTTCTACTGTGACGTCGGGCTGACCGACGGCATGGAGGTCGATCACGTCGTGCCTGTGTGCCGCGGGGGTGCAGATCGATGGCCGAACCTAGTGCCGGCGTGCCCGGGCTGTAACGGATCGAAGTCATCGCACTCAGTGAGCACCTTCACAAGTGGAGCGCTCCCACAGCGACAGGGGGCGTGAATCCGGAGTGTCACACTCCAATTACTTTTTGGCTGTGACCTGCGGTAACGCAGCCCGGCGCGCCGGATAACGACTAATCACATAACGGTTTTGTCACGGTCGCGCGTGTAGATGTCCGGCCAAATGTGCTGGTCATGTGCCGCGCGCCACAAGTCTGCGCCTACGTCCGACACCATAACGGCATCTTAAAACGGGCATTTGCCACATACCTACAGTTCAAATCTGGACGAGATCCGTTGTCCGAGAGGTGACCATGACCTACAGTCATCCGCACGTCACACCGATCACCTGTGTGGACGCGCTTTCAGCGGTGCTGCTGGCAGACCTGGCTGAGGTGCGCCTCCTGATGGATCAGGCGGACGCAATCGCTGACGTCCGCTCTGTGCGCCCGCCGGCAGACCCCGACAACACTGGCCGGCGCGCGTCGACCGGCCCCGGACGACCCACCGAAGACACAGCCCTGGACGAGGGGCGGCTCGCCGTCGCCACCGAGATCCGAACGGCCGTGCAGTACATGCGAGTTGCCGCCGCGCACATCCGCGGATGTCGGGCAGCACTCGATCGAGCCCTCTCCGCATGGGAGGGAGAGCCCTGGACGAGGGAGCAGGATGCAGCAGCGGAGGACGAGGGAGCTGGCTGCTACGGGGCGGGTAGTCCTGACGGGGCCGATGGAGACCCTGCAGCAGCGTAGATACCTGGAGTGGGCGGCGAGGGAGCTGGGCGTCCCGGTGGCGGACCGGGACACGGCGTGGCTCTGGGACGCCGAGGGGGTGATCGTCGTCGCCGGCTGGGAGGAGTCGACGGACGCCCGGTGCGACGTAGCGTGCGCGGGTGACGCCCACTTGACGGTGCATCACCTGCTGGACCACCGGGTCCCCAGAGACGTGCCGCGGAGCGCGTAGCGCGCAGGCCCCTGCCCTGACGGGTGGGGGCCTGTTGCATTTTCAGCGCCTATGGCGCGCGTCACGATCCCGCGCGCAAGTCCCCGGCACCCCCATGCCCGAATTCATATGTGACGCAGGTCACATTTAAGAGCCCGGGCGCTTCGGCCGTGGGGCCTAACTACCTAGGAAACAGCGCGAATACGGAGGCAGCCATGCAGCAGACGGAGATCACGGACGACATGATCCAGACCGCGCAGGCTGGCGATTCGGGTGCCATGTGGCTGATCATCGACGCCCACGACTCGCTGCTGCGCGGCATCGTGAACACCGTCGTGGGCACGGCGCGGAACGTTGAAGAGCGCGAAGACCTCATGCAGGAAGCCCGGTGTGCGCTGATCTCGGCCGTGCTGGCCTACGACACCGCCAGCGCCGCGAAGCTCGCATCCTGGGCGTATCGTCTGGTGCACCGGAGCGTGCTGGTCGCGTGGCTCGGGATGACCACGACCGTCACGGTCGAGCCCGACCTCCTCATCACGGCGCGGCGCGCGATCACCCGGGCAGGCGGCGACATGGAGCGCGCGTACGCCTCCATCAACGCGCAGCGGGCCGGCGACGGTACGCGGCGAATCGGCGGCACCGTGAGCCGTCAGCGCTGGGACGCGGTGGTTGCGGAGCTGACGACCCCGGTCGTGCAGTGGGACGCCCCGGCAGGCGGCTCGGGCACGTCCGACGGCACCGCGCTCACGCTCGCGGACACCGTCCCCGACACGTCCGCGGACCGCTCTGCCGAGCGTGCGGAGGCTCGCGCGCTCGCCGAGCAGGCGCTCGGCAGCATCCTGCCGCGACGTGCGCTGGTGCTGCGCGCGACGTACGGGATCGGCATGCCGGAGATGACGTCGTCCGAGATCGCCGGTCACCTGGGCCACGTGACCGTGAACCGCGTGCGCACCATCCGCGCGGAGGGGCTGGCGCAGGCGCGTACGGCCCTAGGCCTCGACTTGGCCGAAGCTGCGTAAGCCATTCACGCAAACATCAACGACCCGCACGACGAAAGGACACTCATGAACCTCCCGTCCCTCGACGCCTACGACATGGCCGGCGCCTCCGCCGGCGACATGGCCGCCTACTCCGACGACGAGCGCGACGCGTGGGAGGCGTGGCAGGACGCCGACGACTACGGCCACGCCACCGCGCTGACCCACTGAGAACCGAAAGCCGGTTTTCGGTACTCGACCACGAAGCTTGAGGAGAGAGCATGGCCGACATCATCGTCAGTGACGCGGACGGGTTCCGCGGCATGGTGCTGCGCGTGGAGAAGTCCATAACCACCGACGCCGGTTACATCGCACTGCACCCCGACGGGCGGCGGTGGGGGCGACTGGGATGCACCTGAGCGCCGTCTGCGCGACGAACTGACCGCCATTCTGGGCGAGGACACGCGGCAGCCGCAGGCCGGTGACCGGGTTGTGGTGGTCAAGGAGTACCGCGACCGCACCGAGTCCGGAATCGACGGCATGGCGGGGCTGCTGGTGGAGGTGGATACCGAAGACACGATGTGCCCGTACCTTGTGCAGCCCGACGGATGTGGCACCGTCTGGGTCCACTCGATCCGCCCGGAGCCGACCGCCTCCGATCCCGAACTCGCTGGCCACCCCCGCACTTCCGCCGCGCAGGATGCCGCAGATTTCGCCCGCCGTTCGGCTGCCGCGGAGAAGGCGCGTGAACTGCTCCGTGGCAGTTCCGGCGACCCGTTCGTAGCGGGCGCGCCGAGCGAGGAGCACATCATCCGCCTGGCCGTCTGGCTGCTGGGCGAGAACGACTGACACCCAACCGCTGGGCCCCTGACGAGTAGAGGACGTCAGGGGCCTTTGGTGTTTCTGGAGGAGAGAACATGCCCGACCTGGGTCCGATCCCGTACACCTTCGCCCGGAACGTCGACTACCTGAGCGCAGACGGCGAGACGCTGCACTCGACCCGGCTCACGGAGCCGCGGGAGCGCGCAATCCGTTGGAGCGGAGGACACCAGCCGCTCCCCGAGCTCTGGTCCGGAGTGGGAAGGAAGGTGACCTTCAACGGCACGCCGGCCGTCAAGCTGGAGACCACCGGCGGCGACTCGGAGCGCGTTGACGCGGAGCACGCCGAGCTGCTCGCAGTGCTTCGCCGGACGGTAGGCGCCGGTCTTGTGCAGCCGGAACTCTTCGACGTCTCGAAGATCAAGGGTGGCCCCAGGGGCCGGCCCGTCGACCTCCGCCCGGAACCACGCCGCATTCCGCGCCCGTCGAAGACGGCGTTCGCCGGATGGGTGGCGTGGGTCAGCCCGGCGACGGGGGAAGAGCGGCGCGGGATCGTCAGCGGGGGCGGCCGGGAGCGGACCGTGATTCCCGCGGACGGCGGGGAGATGCTGCCCATGCGCACTCGGTCCTTCAAGGACGGCGTGTGGCAAGTGAAGGACGGCAACGCGAGCGTCCCATTGCGCGCGGTTCCCGGGCCGGCAGGGGAGCAGGACGAGCTTCCCGGAGTGAACTAGGCACATGACTTGTGGCGCGCGTCATAAGTGTGCTGTACTGAATTATCGTCAAGAACTCACGGAGCGACGCCACGTCGCCGTAACTCGGTAGCGTTCACTATGACCCGCCGGGGCGTCCGCCGCCTCAGGCCACCAACCACCCGAGGAGCCCGTGTTGACCACCGACCCCGACGGCATCGAGCCCGGCCAGACCTGGACCGCCCGCTACCACAGCGGCAACACCGTCACCGTGACCACCGTCACCGCCAGGCGCATCGGCATGACCCACCCGTACACGTCCACCCCGAACGCGACCAGCTACCTGGCCCGTCGCAAGTTCCTCGCCGCCTACCACCGTCCCGCCGCCTGACCGCCCACCACCCGGAGACCGACATGCCGAAGAGCCCGCTCGACATCCCGATCCGCGACCGCATCGGTCTCCTCATCCGCGACCTCCCGGGTACCGACCGGCAGAGCGTCATCTCAGAGGACGACGCCGCCCACGTCATCGCCCACTACTGGCCCGAGATCGAGCGGCACATCCGCGAGCAGGTCGCCCGGGACCTCCTCGCCGTTGACCCCGCCGACTGGGCGCTCGCCGGGCAGCACGCCGGACAGCACGCCGCCCGCATCGCCCGCAACGGCCCGAAGGAGTCCTGATGCCCGCCACCGGCACCTGCCCCACCTGCGGACGCGAGGGCCTGCGCCTCACCCGGGCCGGCCGCGTCTGGACCCACAGCCACCCGACCCGCGACACCATCAGCGGCTCCTACGGCCTCAACTGCCACGGCGGCAAGCCCACCGCCACGACCACCGAGGACGCCCGATGAGCGACACCCAGCTTACCGCCGACGAACTGGACGAGCGCGAACGCCGCCTCCGTGCCGACTTCGAGGACGCCAAGGCCGCCTACCAGCGCGCCGGGGCCAACTTCGACCGGATCGCCGACGAACTCCGTGACATCCGGCTCCTGCGCCGCGAGATGGAGAGCAACCAGTGACCGCCCAGCCCGAGCGCCCCGACCTCGACACCATCCAGGCCCGTACCGACGCCGCCACCGACGGGCCGTGGTACGCCGACCACGTCAACGACGTGGTCTACGACTTCGACGGCCGCTTCGTCGCCCAGACCGTCCTGATGAACGGACCGAACCCGGACGCGATCTTCACCGCGCACGCCCGCACCGACGTGCCCGAGCTGATCGCCTACGCCCGGCACCTGGAGACCCGCGTCGCCGAGCTGGAGCAGGACCTCGCCGGCGAGCAGGCCCGCCTGGCTGACCGCGCCCTGGAGGCCCGCGAGCTGCGCGCCGAGTGCAGCCGGGCCGCCACCCTCCTCAGCCGCGACCCCGACGGCGCTCGCGTCCTCCTCGACCGGCTCGCCACAGGAGCCCCCGTCCCGGCCCGTGACGGCCGCTGACACCCCGCCACCCGCCCACCAGGAGCCCCAGTGCACCGCCGACTATCCGAGGACGCGCACCTCAGCTACGTCCGCCACACCGGCACCGGCACCGTGCACCTCGTAGCCGACCAGCCCGACAGCGACGACGACGGCCCGGCCATGTCCATCGCGGCCGGCCTCGCCGCCTGGGCCGCCGGTGCCCGACCGGTCATCGTCCGTTGCGGCCGGCCCACCTACCCCGTCATCACCCTGCGGTGGGAGCCCGTCGGCGAGTTCGCCGACGACGACCTCTGCCGGGCCTGCTACCGCACCCTCCACCCCGACGACCAGCACCGAGCTTTCGACCACCCCCAGCCCACCGCCGCCTGACCGCCGCCCGCCCACACCAGACCCGGAGAACACCACCATGACCGACCCGCTCACCGGCCGCACGCCACGCGAGGAGCTGTACCGCGCCGTCGCCACTGGCGGCACCCTCATCCGGCAGCCCGGCCAGGACCATGGCCAAGCCGCGAACGCCCTGCTCGACGCCTACCGCGACCAGGTGCTCGCCGAGGCCGCCGAGATGCTGCGCTCCCGGCACGACGAGTTCTACGACGCTGCCGGTGGTGGCGTCGCGGCCGGGATCACCATCGCCGCGGACCTGCTGGACGCCGCCCGCACCAGCCAGGGGGGCCCCGCCCCGGACGCGCCCGGCTACGTGTGCGACGTCTGCGAGGACGAGATGTGCGGACACTGCTCCGGGTGCGACTGCCCGGCGTGCACCGAGGTTCGCCAGATCTCGGCGGCGACGGTCTCCGCCGAGCAGCAGGTGCTGGCCGCCGCCCGGGCCCGGGTCGAGCAGCTACCGACCGCGAACGACGGCCAGCTGATCTGCGCGACCCGCGAGCAGATCCTCGACGCCATCACCCGCACCGGCCAGGAGAGCTGACATGACGACCAGCCCGCGGCCCTCCGCCCGCCAGCACCTCGCCTCGCTCCTGGACGACGTCGGCGTCGATCACGCCGTCGCGGACGCCGCGATCACCGCCGTGCTCGCCGAGATGATCAGCCTGTCCGCGCACACCCTCGAACTCGCCAACCCGGACCGCTCCCCGGAATTCAGCGACGGCGTCGACTGGGCCATCGACACCCTGCGCTCCGCCGCCGCCAAGCTCGCCGTCCGCACCGGCCAGGAGGACTGAGCGATGGGATACGCCCACTACGAAATCAGCCGCAACGGCCAGATCATCGAGGCCGGATACGCAGTCGAAGCCGAGTGCGAGACGGACTCCTGCGTCGCCCGGATCGATCGAGGGCTCGGCCACCTCTGCGGCGAGACGCCGGGCGGGACCGAGCACGGATGCGGCGGCTACTTCTGCGGCGAGCACCTGTACTCCGCGCTGCCCGGGCAGATCGGCTACCTGTGCGGCCCGTGCTGGGACGCCGTCGCCGAGCTGGCGGCCGCCCGGTGAGCGCGCCCGGGCAGCAGGCCGCCTGGCCCCCGCCCGTCGGCACCCGGGTTTCCGTCGAGGTCGCCTGCTGTGGCAGGACCACTGAGGTCCGCGTCACCTGGACTGGCGAGGAGCAGCCCGTCACCGTTCCCGGATGCCCAAACAGCACCCGGCTCCCGCACGAGCCGCGCATCACCTTCACCTGGAGCAAGTCGTGACCGAACAGCCCGCCGCGCCCGTGCAGCCCCCGGCCGACCTCCGCCAACCCATCGAGGCCGCCCTCCGCACCACCCCCATGCCCTGGCGCGGCGCGAGGCCGAGCCGACACGGCGGCCCGAACGGCCACCGGTACGACTCGGACTGCGCGCTCTGCCAGGCCGACGCCCCGGCCCTCGCCGACGCCGTGCTGGACGGGGTGGTGGAGCCCGAGCTGGCCGCCCTCCGCCGGCAACTCGCCGACCGCGACGCCGAGAACGCGCAACTCCGCGCCGAGTTGGGTGGAGCGCGGGCCACGATCGACCACATGTCCATCGCCATGAGCTGGATTTCCGGCCATGACCGCCAGGGCTTGGACCACCTGACAACCCGCCACCAAGGAGCCACCGTGTCCTACCCCGCCCTGTTCACCACCCCCGGCGTCCGCAAGTTCGCCGAAGAGATCGACGCCGAACGCTCCCGCCAGTACGCCAAGTTCGGCGACCAGCGGCACCCCGACCTCGCCGGTGACGCAACCGTCCAGCGCGAGGCCCGCGAGATGTTCACGGAGTTCGCCGACAAATACCGCGACATCAACAACGGCCACCTCGACGCGCGCGACCCGGACCGGCGCCTCGACTGGACCGGGATCCTCCTGGAGGAGGTCTACGAGGCCCTCGCCGAAGCCGACCCGGCCCGCCTGCGCGCCGAGCTGCTGCAGGTCGCCGCCGTGTGCCAGGCGTGGGTGTACGACCTCGACCGCCGCCCGGCCACCACCATCTGACCCCACCCGCCCGGCCGCCGAGATCCGCGCTGCCCTCGATGGCGTCCTCGCCCTGCCCGAGTACTGGGCCCGGCAGCGTGTCGCCGCCCACTGGAACGGTGCCCGCGCACGTCGCTGAACCACTCTAACCGCCAGAGGGAGTAGGAAGTGTCCGACCACTGCACTGCCACCTTTACCCCGCCCTCGTTGTACTCCGTCGACCCGCTGCCCTGTGTGCTGGCCGAACATCCCTCCACCCCGTTCCACGAATCCGCTCCCGTCGGCCACCCCGAACGCCCGTGGGCCTGGCGTGACGGGGCCCCGGGCTCCACTCTGCCGGCCATCCGTGAGACGGAGGCACGGGCGCTGGAGGAGGGGGACACGATCGAGTACCGCGGAGTCCGCCTCGTCGTCGGCGAGGTGCTGCCAGCGGGATGCGGCACGGAGATCCGCACGGTCGACGGTCCGCGGATCGTCGTGGACGGGTTCCGCAAGTTCCTCGCGCAGCGTGAGTAGCCAACAGATCGTCAACTGGCCTGGTTTTGCTGGAAGTAGAGGGTTCAGCGGTGCCCGGCTTTGGCGCGCCCGAGACTTGTGGCGCGCGCCATAAGTGTGCCATCATGGAGCCACGCAAGGAACTCACGAAGGAGGAGAGAATGGCCGCCCCCGCGCCTGCCAACCGCCCGTCTGTCGCCATCGCCCGCGTCCTGCGCGGCCTCGGCCTGCACCAGGGCGTTGGTGACTTCCGTGTGGCCGGCATCTACCGGCGCGGTGAGCGCATCGGAACCCAGGTCGTGCTTCGCTCCCGGCACGCGAACGAGATCGTGGCCAATAACGCCGACCTGATCGAAGAACTCGCCCTGGCGCAGGGATTCACCTTCCGCGTGGACGTCTTCCACGTCACGGCAGGCGGGCACCCGCTGCGCACCGTCGACAATGAGATTGGGCAGCAGCGACGCTTGCCCGTCCCGGCTACCACCGCCGAGTTCCCGGCCACTCCCAACGAGGAGCAGACTGCGACCGAGGCACCCGCTGTCGGCCCGCGCCCGACCTACGGCACCGTGCGTCGCTACCTGGGGCGCCGCTTCCACGTCAGCAAGTCGTCCCCCAACGGGCGACGGTGGTCGGAAGGCGTCCAGGTGCGGACGTTGCCCGGTGGGGCCGTGCGGGTGTCCTACACCGCGGGTCACACCGCTTTCTACCCGGACGGCTCGCACTGGATGGCCAAGTTGACGGAGGTTCGCGAGTACCTGAGCGACCGGTACGACGTCGCCGACTGCGGCACCACCGACGGCAGCCGGTTGCTCGTCACGCAGAAGACCGCCTAGTTCCCACCCCTAGTCATAGTCCGGCCGGCCCTGCGAGTAGAGGACGCGGGGCCGACCACCTGCCGAACTGTTCGACCCTGGATGAGGAGTCATGCCCCGCACCCCCTGGCACATCCGCACCGCCCGCAGGCTCGGTCAGCCCGCCGTCCTGTACGCCGCCCTGGCGCTCTCCGCCCCCGGCGAGTTCTCGCTCGGCGTGATGGCCGGCTGGGACTGGCGCGTCGCCTGGCTGATGCCGGCCGTCCTCTCCCTGTACGCCGCATGGTCCGCGCGCAACGCCCGCGACTGGGCGGAGCTGGTGCGCGAATACCGCAGACGCGGAGACGAGGACGCCGCACAGAGCGCAAAGCGTCAACGCGGCAGCGCAGTGCGCGGCGCATTCGTCGCACTGATCGTCGCAACGGCGGCGCAAATCACGGAACACGTACTGACGACCGGCGCAACTGGCCCGCGAGCGTGGGTGGTCATCATCGTTTCGGCCGTCCCGCCACTCGTCGCGGCGCACGTGCTGCACCTGGACGCGCCCGACGACGGGGGAGAGGTGCCCGCCGTGCCTGCGCCGACTTCGAACCTTCGCCCTGCCGACGAGCCGCCGGTGGATCGATGGAAGACCGAGATCAACAAGCCGCTCCCAGGGATTACCACGCGCGCACTGACGAAGCAGCCGACGCCGAAGCCGCTGCTTACCAGCCTGGTGACCGTGGCGGAGGCCGCCCAGCGGCTCGGCGTCCACCCGAGCACCCTCTACCGGCGCCGCGATGACGGCCGACTGAGGATGCGCTCCGGCCCGCGAGGCCAGCAGATGGTGCTGTGGGCCGATGTTCAGCCGGTGAACGCGACGCCGTGATCCACCATGAAGGCCCCGTCTCCTCCGTGGAGGCGGGGCCTTTGCGTTTTATGCTTGTGGCGCGCGCCATAAGTGTGGAAGGCTGGACCCGTCGGCGCTGGACAGCGTCTACAGAACCGAACACGCAAATGCCCCGGCGGTGCGCTAACACCCCGGGGCACGGCACTAGGAGTTCGAGGCTCCCGATGCGTATCCATCGTAGCGCACACAAGGCGCGTTTCACGGTGCTCGGCAACGATTTGCTGCGAGCACATCACCTCTCTTTCTGCGCCCGCGGACTGCTGGCGTATCTGCTCTCCCTCCCGGATGCCTCCAGGGAGGACGTGCGGACCCTCGCGGCGAAGTCCGTCGAAGGACGCACGCGCATCGCTGCCGCACTCCGCGAGCTGGAGGCCGCCGGCCACTACGTCCGCCGCACCGCCCGGGACCCGATCACGGGCCAGGTTGGAACACGCGTCGATGTGTACGAGCTGCCGACCGTGGGCAAGCTGCAGCACTCGGCACCGCCGCTTCCCGCAAACCCGGCCGCCGGTGGCCGTGGACCCGGCAAGACGGCCGTCGGGAAGGCGGGAAGCCCGTCCTTGACGGTAAGGACACCGCTGAAGGACGTTGAAAACCGTCCCTCCGCCCCTCTGACCGCAACAGAAGCCGACGAGGACTGGGAGGTGTCCGAAGAACCCGATCCGACCGAACTCGCGGAGGCGCAGGAAGCGCTCTACGCCCTTCTCGGAGGGGCGGGCGAGGAAACGTCCGCGCTCACCCCTGAAAGCCCCGCAGAACCCGCCCAGAGCCCGCCTGCGGCGGCTCCGGAGCGCTCCGCGGTCCCGCGCCCCACGCGTACGAGCGAGGGCATCGCCCTGCTCCTGGAGATCGGGCAGTTGCACCCGCAACTGGCGCTCTCCGGACGGCCCTTGACGGATCAGGGCGCCATGGTGGAGGGGTTGCTTGCCGCCGGCTGGCCGCGGGCGGTGCTGCGCGCTGCCATCTCCGCCCCGCTGCCGGCGACGGTCTACAAGAGCGTCGGCGCGATCATCGCCGCCCGAATCGCGGCGTTCCCCGTCAACCCGCCCGCGGAGATGGTCCGCGCGACGGCCCCGGAGCCCCACACGTCGACCCGTCGACCGCCCGGCGCACCCCCGCGCCTCGAGTGCGACGGCTGCCGCGCTCCCGGACTGCCGCGCCCCGGACTGTGCCCGGCGTGCCGCGGGGAAGCGCGCCGGCCCGCACCCATGATCGCCCGCGCTGAACTCCCCGCCGGAGGCTGGCGGGAGAGGGTGGCAGCGCGATGACCCGGCTCTACTCTGGAGGAATGGTGACGTCCATGGACCCCGCGCTGCCCGTCGGCGAGCGCATCAAGATGTGCCGAGAGCGCGCGGGCAAGTCCCGCGCCGTGGTGGCTGGGCTGGTCGGTCGGTCGACCGAGTGGCTGAAGGCAGCGGAGAACGGGCGCCTACTCCCTCCGCGGCTGCCCATGCTGACGAAGCTGGCGGAGGCGATCGGCGTCGGACTCCAGGAGCTGACAGGCGACCTGGCGATGCCCGCCGCGCTGCTGTCCGGCCCCGAGCACCCGGCACTCCGGGCGGTCCGCAGGGCGATCGACTCAGCACCGCTGGGGCTGTCGGTAGGACCGGTGCCGGACCTGCGTGCCGTGGAGGCCCAGGTGTCGGCGGCATGGGCACTGAGGGACGCTTCCGGCGCCCACCGCACCGCGCTGGGGGACGTACTCCCGAGCTTGATCACGGTGACGTCGGCTGCCGCCTCCCACCCGCAGGTGAGTGACCGGCGCCAGGCCGCGATCCTGTACGCGAGTGCGCTCAACCTCGCGCAGATGTTCGTTTCGTACCAGGGGGACGGCAATTTGGTCTGGCGTGTCTCGGAGCGCGCGCTCGCAACAGCGCGTGCGGCCGACTCGCCGACCGCCATCGCGCAGGCCGTCTGGTTTCTCCTGGAGGCGTTCAGGACGTCCGGCCAGTGGGACAGCGCGCACACGCTCGGGGAAGAGGCGCTGAGGCTGCTGGACCCCGTCCGCGGCGACTCGCCCGAGCTGGCCGGCGCGTGGGCGAGCCTGGCGTTCCAGGAAGCATGCACCTACGCCGTGGAGGGCGTGGGCGGGCTGGCCTGGCACTGGTTCGACCGGGCCGCTGAGGTCGCGTCCGTCCTGCCTGCCGCCTCTTGGCACTCGCCGACGTCCGTCTCTGGCCGGATCGTGCCCGTCCACGCGGTGACCGTCGCGGTGGAGCTGCGGCAGGTGGGCACCGCTCTCCGCTGGGCGGGGCGAGTCAGCCCGGACGAGCTGCCGGCCCGTCCGCGACGGAGCCGACACATGATCGAAACTGCTCGCGCGCACGCGCTCCGTGGCGATCATCGACAGGTCGTTGAGATGTTGACGGACGCCGTCGCCGCTGCGCCGGACAGCGTGCGGTGGAACGCATATGCACGGGGCATGGCCCGTGACCTGCTGTCCGGTCCGCAGTCGATCCGAGCGGACGCGCGGGACCTGGCACTGACGATCGGCGTCGCGGCGTAGGCGGGGCACGAGTAGGGGGTACGGACTGTACCCCCTCACTTCTCAGCCACCGTCTACCGTCGTAGACGTCAGGGTGTAGGACGCTCGGGAGGCTGGGATGTCACGTAGGTGCCCTTGGCGGGGAGCGTGGTCACGAGCCCGCGCTCGCGCAGCTCCCGGATCGCTCGACGGATCGTGAGGTAGGCGACGCCGTAGAGGGCAGCCAAGTCCCTCTCGCTGGGCAGCATCGAGCCCGCAGCCAGGCGGCCTGCCGCTATCTGCGCGGCCAGATCGTCGGCTACCTGCACGTACACATAGACAGGGCGGTCGGGGTCGACGGTGCCGGGCGATGGTTCGTCCACCTCTCCAGCCTCCCGCGTCGCACGGCTGTGCGGTGCGACGGGTAGCTCTACATAGCTGCGTATAGCAGTGCATAGCAGTACCCTGGACAGCGGAAACCCCCGCGACCGTGGCGACGGCCCGGGGGCATGGCCGACTACGAAGAGGAGTCGACGTGCAACAGCCTACTCATCCCGCACCCGCCGTGGTGCTCACCGCCAAAGCCGCGGAAGAGCTGACCCCTGCGCAGCTCCGAGGGGAGAGGTGCTGGCAAGGACCCGGCTGCGCCGGCCCCTACCTGCCCGCCGGACACGCCTACACCCCCTCCAGCGAGCCTGGAGCGCCGCTGGGGTGGCCCATCGTCGCGTGCCCGGACCACGGAGGCGACATGGAGCGCTTCCATGTCCAGCTCATGGGCAATGACGACCCGCGCCCGGGTATGTGGGGTGTGCGGGACCGCGACCGCTGGGCGGAGGCGGGAGGCGAACCCGACTACTACCCGGACCGGTACGGGGCAGAGCAGGCCCGGCACCGGCTGCGGGCGATGCACCGCGTCGCCTGACGAAGAGCTGCCGCGCGCACCACGGAAAGGGTCGCGCGGCACCCGCAGCGGACTACTTGACGGACTCTTGGCCGAGCCGTCAGGGGCGGACCCGCTGCGGACATGGCCGGCGGGTTTGCCGACTGCCGGCCGTCAGCGTCCCGCCTCAGTGTCGATGTCCTGAGGCGGGACCCGCAGGGCCCCGGAGCGCTTGGCGGTGTCTCCCGGGGCCCTGTGCCGTGTGCGGGGCTTAGGCGTTGGCCTCGAACACCGCCGTGACCGGGGCGTGGTCGGACCAGCGCGCAGCCGCGCTGACCGGCCGCTCTACATAGGCGTTCACGCAGCGGGTAGCGATACCAGGCGATGTGCAGATTGCGTCGATGCGCCAGCCGGCGTCGTTGTCGAAGGCGCGGCCGCGGTAGGACCACCAGGAGTAGGGGCCGTCCTGGTCGGGGTGGTGGTGGCGCAGGACGTCCACGTAGCCGTGGTCGTCGAGGACGCGGGAGAACCAGGCGCGCTCCTCGGGGAGGAAGCCGGCCTTCTTCCGGTTGGCCTTCCAGTTGCGCAGGTCGGCCTCGCGGTGGGCGATGTTCCAGTCGCCGCAGACCACCACCTCGCGGCCCTCCGCCGCCGCGCGGGCCCGCAGCTCGCCGAGGTGGAGCAGGAACTCGGCCATGAAGCGCTCCTTCTCGTCCTGCCGCGCGGTGCCCACCTCGCCGGAGGGGAGGTACAGCGAGGCGACCGTCAGACCGGGCAGGTCGAGCTCGGCGTAGCGGCCGGAGGAGTCGAACTCGGCGGACCCGAAGCCGATCCGGGTGGCCTCGGGCGCACGGCGGGAGAGCACCGCCACCCCGGCCCGCCCCTTGGCCGCGGCGGGGGCCCAGACGCCGTGCCACCCGTCGAGCCGAGCCAGCACGTCGTCGAACTGCCCGGCCTCGGCGCGCACCTCCTGGAGGCAGACCACCTCGGACTCGGTGCCGTCGATCCACTCCAGGAAGCCCTTCTTGGCGGCCGCCCGGATTCCGTTGACGTTGACTGTCGTGATGATGCTGTGCACGGAGCGAGGGTACCGGTCGGCTCCGACAGCCCGGCATTCCGGGCGAACCGGTGGGCCATACCGGGTCGGCGGGCGATCCGCAAGGAAGACCTCCCATTGGTCTTGACCATCTCCCGGGGCACCCCCTACTGTCACTTACTGCAAAGACCTTTAATAAAGAAGGACGGATAAAGCCCGCCTCCCCCACCTGCCGAAACGGGGAGCCGCGGTGGGCCTGTCGTCCCTCAGGGTGGAGGACACGGTGGGGCAAGGAACGCTCGCGGCGGTGGCGGAGCCGAAGTACTGGCACCTGCGCACGGTGCTGCTGCGCACCATGGACACCGAGTTCTCCACCGGCCAGGTGCTGCCCAACGAGCGGGAGCTCTCGGCGCGCTTCGGCGTGGCCCGGGCCACCCTCCGGCAGGCCCTGGACCAGCTGGAGCTGGAGGGCCGTCTGGTCCGCCGCCGCGGCATCGGCACGCTGATCGCCGCCCCGCGGGTGGGCATCCCGGTCGGCGGGCGCGAGTCCGGCCGCCCCGGCGCCGCCCGCGACGGGCAGGAGTGGACGGTGGTGGACTGCACCACCGGCCCCGCCACCGCCGCGCTGGCCCGCACCCTGGGCCTGGCCGAGGGCGACCAGGTGCACACCGTGCGCCGCCTGCGGACCGTCCAGGGCGTGACGGTCGCCGCCGAGTCGCTGCACGTGCCCTCCGCCGCGCTGCCGCACCTGGCCGTGGTGGTGAAGGGCGGCGACCGGGCCCGCGGCGTGCTGCGCCAGCTGGAGCGGATCGGCGTCGACGGCGAGTCCCGCTCGGTGGAACTGGGCGTCGCGGAGGCCGCCGAGGCCGCGCTGCTGGAGCGCCCCCCGGGCACTCCGGTACTGGTGGTCACCACGCAGTACGTGACGGCCGGCCGGCTGGTCGCGGTCGGGATCTCCACCTACCGGGCCGACACCTGCAAGCTGACCTTCGGCGAGTCCGGCGCGGCCGTCCAGGTCACCTCCGCCGTCCCGGTCGCCGCCGCCGTCTCCTGAGGCCGGGCCCGGTACCCGCCGCCCGCCACCGTCCCTGACGGACCGTCAGGTCGCCTTGTCGGTGGCCGCCGTTACGCTCCTGCTCACTGACGACCGGTGAAACAGGGGAGCGGCGCCACGATGGATCAGACGGACGAGGCGGACCAGGCAAGCCACGGCAGGGCGCTCACCGAGCGGGCGGTCGCCGCCGTGCGGGAGGACCCGGGCCGTCAGGTGCTCGACTACCACCGGTTCGCCGGCCCGTGGGTCGAGGGCGCCCTCCGGCCGCGCCCCGAGCTGACGGCCTTCCCCAGCGGCCACCCGCTGCCGCCCAGTCTGCGCACCTGGCTGGCGTACGACAGCGGCATGCTGGCGCGCCACGACTGGTTCGACGAGGACGGCGCCCTCGCGCCGCGCACCCTGGGCGAGATCGCCGTCGAGGAGTACGGCGAGCCGTGGGGCTCCTGCTTCGAGCCGTTCTCGGAGCGGTTCGGCGAGTGCTTCCTGCTGCCCGGCGGCTCCGACTCCCGCCGGGTGCTGTCCGTCGGCCCGCAGGGCGAGCGCGACGGGATCGGCGAGTACCCGGTGTTCGCGCTGGACGTCGACGACCTGCCGTACGCGGTGCTGATGTACCCGGGTTTCGACGTCTACCTCGCCGAGACCGCGGGCGTGCTGCCGCCCGACGACCGCCCCGGCTACGACTCGCTCAAGCACGACCCCCGGTACGCGCGGCGGATGCGGGCGCACGCCCGGGCGCGGCTCGGCGGTGCGTACGACCTGCTCTGCCTGCCGTAGCGGGCGCCCCGCGGGCGCCGAGGGCGGCGGCTACCGCGCGGTGGGCGGGTCGACGGCGAACAGCTGCTCCTCGACGTGGTCGAGGGCGACCCGCAGCGCGCCCATCGCGACCACCTCGGAGCCGAGCGCGGCGAGCGCCACCTCGGGGGAGCGCAGCGTGTAGCGGGCGAGCTGTTCGCGCAGCGGCTCCAGGACGCCGTCCAGCCCGGCCGCCCAGCCGCCGACCACGACGAGTTCGGGGTCGAGGGCGAGGACCAGCGCGGTGACGTCGTGCACCAGGCGGCTCAGGAAGCGGTCCATGGCGATCTGCGAGACCTGGTCGCCCTCCCGGGCCAGTCGCAGCACCCGGGCCACGGCGGCCTCGTCCAGCGGGTCGAGCGGCTTGCCGGTGGTGGACAACAGCCGTTCGGGGGTGGCCTGTTGGCCGAGCAGGTGGAGCGCGCCGATCTCGCCGGCCGCGCCGCCGTGGCCGCGGTGCAGCCGCCCGCCGATCAGCGAGCCGGCGCCGGGGCTGAGCCCGGCCATCACGAACACCACGTCGCCCTTGCCGACCGCCGCGCCCTTCCAGTGCTCGGCGATGGCGGCCAGGTTGGCGTCGTTCTCGATCACCACGGGGCAGCGGAAGGAGCGGCGCAGCCGGGCCCCGAGGTCGAGACCGGTCCAGCCGGGCATCGCGGTGCCGAGCCGGATGGTGCCGTCCCGGTCGACGATGCCGGGGGTGCCGACGGCGACCTCCCACAGGCTGTCGCGGGAGACCCCGGCCTTGCGCAGCACCTCGCCGACGGTGGTGCGGACCAGGGCGAGCCGCTCCTCGGCCTCCACCGACTCGTCCACCGTCCGGGAGTGGCTGGTCAGCACCTCGCCGGCCAGGTCGGCGAGGACGACCCGCAGGTCGTGGACGCCGATCTCGATGCCGAGCACGTGCCCGGCCTCGGCGCGGAACCGGAACCAGCGGGCCGGGCGGCCGCGCTGACGGCCCGACTCCTGGACGTGCTCGACCTCGGCGACCAGCCCGGACTCCAGCAGCCCTCGATCACGCCCTCGACGGTGGGCCTGGACAGGCCGGTGTCGCCGACGAGCTGGGTCAGCGTGACGGCCTGTCCGTCGCGCAACGACCGCAGGGTGACCGCCGCGTTGATGCGCCGCAGCAGTGAGGAGTCCCCTCCGGTGAGCCGGTCCGTCAAATCGCTGCCCTTCCGCTTCGCGCGACTGCCCTGGCGCGCGGTGACGTGGAGCGCGGCATCGCCCGTCCGACCGTGGTGAGGCCGTCGCGGGCCCGCGCGGAGCCGCCGCCCGCGGCCTGGCACTTGTGGGGTGCACCGGACGGGGCGTCTGCCCGGATCGTACTCGGGCGGCCCCGCGCGGGGCGAGCGTTTCCGCAGCTCATAACGGCTTCGGTATCGAAACGGTACGTCGTCCGTGATCACGGGGTGACCCGCCGTCGGCGCGGCGGAAGACCGGTGGGAGACGGGAGGCGGACGGGAGGGGCAGGGAGAGACGGGGGAGGAGAGGGGGAGTGGGCGGGGCGGATGCCGGGCGGGCGGCGGGGTGCCGCGGACGCCCTAAGCTTCCGCCCATGGGGAACGACACTGCCGCAGCGCACCCGCCCGTGCACCCGACCGTGCACCCGCCCGTGCGCCCGGTCGCCGGGGAAGACGCCGAGTTCGTCCGCGCCCACACCAGTCCCGGGCCGGTGCCGTTCGTGCCCGAGGTGCGGCTGCGGATGGCGGGGGACGCCATCGAGCTGTGGGAGACCACCGAGCGGGCGCGCGGACGGGAGGGGCTGCCGCCGCCGTTCTGGGCGTTCCCCTGGGCGGGCGGGGTGGCGGTGGCCCGGTACGTCCTGGACCATCCCGAACTGGTGCGCGGACGCCGGGTGTTGGACCTGGCGGCGGGCTCCGGCCTGGTCGGCGTCGCGGCGGCGCTGAGCGGCGCGGCCGGGGTGCGGGCGGCGGAGATCGACGCCTACGCGGTGGCCTCGATCGAGGTGAACGCGCAGCTCAACGACGTCGCGGTGACGGCCGAACTGGCCGACGTGCTGGACGGTGACGGCGCGCCGGACGAGGTGGTGCTGGCGGGCGACGTGTTCTACGAGCGGACGATGGCGGCCCGCTTCCTGCCGTTCCTGGAACGGGCCGCCGCCCGGGGCGCGACCGTGGTGGTCGGCGACCCGGGGCGGGCCTACCTGCCGCGCGGGCGCTTCAGCGCGCTCGCCGAGTACACCGTCCCGGTCGCCGCCGACCTGGAGGACGCGGCCGAGAAGTCCACCACGGTGTGGGCGCTGCGCGGCTGACCCGGCGCCAGGCCCCAGCGGGGCGGGGAGGGCGAACCCGTTGGCGGGCGGCCGGGCGGGGCTGGTAGGAACGGGGGCATGAGCGAGTACGAACTGCGGGCCGCCCGCCCCGAGGACATCGACGCGGTGCTGGCGTTCTGGGCCGAGTCCGCCGAGGGCACCAGCATCAGCGACGACCGGGCGGGCGTCGCCCGGCTGCTGGAACGCGACCCGCAGGCCCTGCTCCTGGCCGAGCACGAGGGCGCGATCCTCGGCACGGTGATCGCCGGGTGGGACGGCTGGCGCTGCCACCTCTATCGGCTGGCCGTCCACCCCGCCGCCCGCCGCCGGGGCATCGGCACCGCCCTGCTCGACGCCGCGCACGCCCGCTTCGCGCAGGCCGGCGGCCGCCGGGCCGACGCGATGGTGCTGGAGCACAACGCGCTCGGCCGAGCCGCCTGGGAGGCCGCCGGCTACGGGCGCGAGGACCAGTGGCGCCGCTGGACCAGGCCGCTGGACGGCGACCCCGCCGCGTCCTGACTCCTGACGCGCCGCCGGAGCGGGCGCGCCGGGGAGTGCCGGGGGGTGTCGGGGGAGTGCCGAGAGGGTCGCCGGGGCCTCAGGGGAGGATCGGGCGGATCGGGAGGATCGGGCGGATCGGGAGGATCGGGCGGATCATCGCCGTCAGCTCCGGGGAGAGCGGCGTCGAGCGCTGGGAGTTGAACCTGCGGTAGCCCCAGCTCTCGTACCGCCGGAGCACCTTGCCCTCGCCCGCCAGCGGGTTGACCATCAGGGCGGCGCGCTGCTCCGGGCGGTCGGCGAGCAGGGCGTCGTGGATCAGGCGGGCCGTTCCGGTGCCCCGCCAGGGGGCCCGGACGCCGATCTCCCGGAGGGCCAGCACCGGGGTCGCGGTGAAGTCCGCGGGCAGCGGCTCGGCCAGGCGCTGCCAGTAGCCGTCCGAGGGTCCGACGGTGGTGCCGTAGGCGTAGCCGATCGCGCCGCCCCCGTTCCCGCCCCCGCCCTCGCCGGGGGCGGCCACGGCCAGGACGAGGGTGAAGCCCGGGGTGGTGGCGTGCTGGTCGAGGCGGTCGGCGAAGGCCCGGACCCGGTAGTTCGGGTGGTCCAGCAGCGGTGCCCGGACGTCCGCGTACACGTCCAGCAGCGTCCGCCGGACGTTCGGCGCGAGGGCGGTGAATCGGTGCAGGTCGACGGCCACGCGGGCTCCTCCGGACGTCGGGGGCGTACCGGGCCCGGGGTCGGTGCGGGCCCTGCCGGGAGTCTTCCGCACCGAACGGCGGCGGCGGACCCCGGGCACCCCGCCCCGGCCCGCCGCCCGCCCGTCGGCCGGGTACCCCGCCATGGCCCGCCGCCCGCCCGTCGGCCGGGCCCGGCCCGAGCGCCGCTGCGTCACTCGAAGGCCGCCGCCGCCTCCCGCAGGGCCCGGACCATCGTCTCCGGGGCGTACGGCGCGGCCGGGCCCGGCAGGTAGGTCACCGAGCGCAGCGCGCCGGTGTAGCGGAAGGAACGGTGGCGCTCCCAGAGCGGCCAGGACACCGGGGACTTGCGGTCGACGCCGACGCTGATGCCCTGGAACGGGCCATCCCGATCAGCTGGTGCACCGGGCCGAGCGTGCCCGTCACCGCGCCGTCCACCCGCACCTCGAAGTGCCACTTCAGCTCGGCCACCGCCGTCGCCTCCAGCGCCACCAGGTGTGCCCCGGGCGGGAGTTCGCCCGCGTCGGCCTCGAACAGCTCGCCGTACTGGTTGTACGCCAGGCGCAGCCGCCCGTCCTCCACGTACAGGCTGTAGCCGCCGCCCTGGTCGCCGTGCGAGACCAGCACGCCCTGGTCGTCCGCGCCGTGCCGGTCGAGCGCCACCTCGGCGGTGAAGGAGCGGAACGCCACCAGCCGGGAGGAGCGGTAGCGCTCCAGCTCCGGGGTGCCGGCCAGCAGCGTCACCGGGCGGCGCAGCGCCTCGTCCTCCGGGTGGCGCAGGGCGAACGCGCCGGAGGCGTCGGCCAGCGGGAAGACCCCGTTGCGCCAGGCCGCGTCCTCCCACGCTTGCGCCAACTCCTTGACCAGCTCCGGGCGTTCGGCCGACAGGTCGTGGATCTCGGTCGGGTCGGTGCGCAGGTCGTACAGCGCCCACTCGCCGTCGTCGTAGGGCGCGCCCGGCCGGTGCAGGGTCACCAGCTTCCAGCCGTCGCGGTAGTACGAGCGGTTGCCGGTCATCTCGCAGTACTGCTCGTGGTGGGTGGACGGCGCGTCGGCGGTCCGCAGCACGGAGGCGAACGACACCCCGTCCAGCTCCTGCACCGGCACCCCGCCGCGCTCCACCGGCCGCTCCACGCCCGCGAGTTCGAGCAGCGTGGGCAGCAGGTCGGTGACGTACTGGTACTGGCCGCGCACCCCGTCGTCGCCCGCCGCGCGCGGCAGCCCGGCCGGCCAGGACAGCACGAACGGGACGCGCACGCCGCCCGCGTGGGTCTGGCCCTTGTACAGCCGGAACGGCGTGTTGGAGACCATGCCCCAGCCGCGCGGGTAGTGCACCAGCGACTGCGGGCCGCCGATCAGGTCGATCTCCCGCTGCACGTCCGGGTTCCAGTCGGCGGGCAGGTTCGGGTGGTAGACGAAGCGGCTGAAGTAGCTGCGGGTGCCCTCCGCGCCGCCCTCGCCGGTGCCGCCGTTGTCGGAGGTGAACACCACGATGGTGTTGTCGAGTTCGCCGAGCTGCGCCAGCACGTCGGTCAGCCGGCCCAGGTTCTGGTCGACGTTGTCGACCATCGCGGCGTAGACCTCCATGTAGCGGGCGTACAATTTCCGCTGCACCTCGTCGAGTTCGTCCCACGCCCCGACTTCGTACCCGGCCTCGCCGTTGCGCTGCGGCAGCTCGGTGCCGGGCGGGAAGTGCCCGGCCGCCAGCTGGCGGGCGAAGCGCCGCTGCCGCAGCTCGTCCCAGCCGTCGTCGTAGCGGCCCCGGTGCCGGGCCAGGTCCTCCGGCTTGGCCTGGAGCGGGCCGTGCACCGCGTTGTGCGCCAGGTAGAGGAGGAACGGCTTGTCGGGGTCGTGCGCGCGCAGCGACTTGACCATGCCGATCGCCCGGTCGGTGATGTCGTCGGTGTAGTAGTAGCCGTCCGGGAACTCGTCGATGTCCAGCGGCGAGTTGTCGCACACCAGCTGGTGCGGGTGGAACAGGCTGGTCAGGCCCTCCAGCACCCCGTAGTACTGGTCGAAGCCCTTCTGGAGCGGCCAGTTGGCGCGGTCGTCGGCCGCCGAGGAGGCGGAGTCCCGGGTCAGGTGCCACTTGCCGACCGCGTACGTCGCGTACCCGGCGTCGTGCAGGGTCTGCGCCAGGGTCGGGATGTCGCCCGCGATCTCCATCCCGTACCCGGGGAAGCCCGGGTCGGCGTTGGCCACGAACGAGTACCCCACCCGGTGTGGGTTCAGGCCGGTCAGCAGGGCCGCCCGGGCGGGCGAGCACAGCGGCATGGTGTGGTAGTTGGCGAGCTTGACGCCGCGCGCGGCCAGGCCGTCCAGGGTCGGCGTCGGCACCTCCGAGCCGAACGGCCCGATGTCGCTGTAGCCCAGGTCGTCGACCAGCACCACCACCACGTTCGGCGCGCCCTCGCGCGGGCGCACCCGGCGCGGCCAGGACGGCACCGACGCGCCGAACGTCCGCCCGACCCGGCCGGGGAAGCCCGCGTAGGGGTCGCGGCGGTGTCCGGTGCCGGGGCTCGCGTCCTCGGTCGCGTTCCGGTTCGTGTCGCTCACAGCAGGCTCCCGGAGGTAGGGGTGGGCAGGGCCGGGACGGCCGCCAACAGTTCGGCGGTGTAAGGGTGTTCGGGCGCGGTGACGACCCGGTCGGCCGGGCCGCTCTCCACGATCCGGCCGCGGTGCAGCACCGCGATCCGGTGGCTGACCTGCCGCACCACCGCCAGGTCGTGCGCGATGAACAGCACCGCCAGCCCCAACTCCCGTTGCAGGCGCGCCAGCAGCTTGATCACCTGGGCCTGGATCGACACGTCCAGCGCGGAGACCGGCTCGTCGCACACCAGGACGCTCGGCTCCGGGGCCAGCGCCCGCGCGATGCCGATCCGCTGCCGCTGCCCGCCGGAGAACTCGCGCGGCGACCGGGCCGCCGCCGACGCCTCCAGGCCCACCTGCTCCAGCAGTTCGGCCACCCTGGCCTGCCGCTGCGCCCGGTCGCCGATCCGGTGCGCGATCAGCGGCTCGGCGATGATCCGGCCCACCGTCAGCCGCGGGTTCAGCGAGGCGTACGGGTCCTGGAAGACCATCTGGATCTCCCGGCGGGCCCGCCGGCCGTCCAGCGGCTGCCCGGCGAAGCTGATGCCGCCCGCGTCGGGCGCGTGCGCGCCCACCAGGGCCCGGGCCAGCGTGGACTTCCCCGACCCGGACTCGCCGACCAGGCCCAGCGTCTCGCCGGGGTGCAGCTCCAGGTCGACGGACTCCAGCGCCGCCGTCCGCCGCCGCCGCGGACCGTACCCCTTCGCCAACCCGTGCACCACCAGCAGCGGTTCGGCGCCGGGCGTGCTGTTCGCGGCGGCCCGGGACGGTGCGTCCAGCCGTGGCACCGCCGCCAACAGGGTCTTGGTGTAGGGGTGCTGAGGTGCCGTCAGAAGCCGTTCGACGGTGCCCTGTTCGACCACCTCGCCGTCGCGCATCACCAGCAGCCGGGAGCAGGTCTCGGCGATCACGCCCAGGTCGTGGCTGATCACCACCAGTGCGGTGCCGCGCTCCCGGTTGATCCGGGCCAGCAGGCGCAGGATCTGCCGCTGCACGGTCGGGTCCAGCGCGGTGGTCGGCTCGTCCGCGACCAGCACCTGGGCGTCGTGCGCCAGCGCCAGGGCGATCATGATGCGCTGGCGCTGGCCGCCGGAGAACCGGTGCGGGAAGTCGCCCAGCCGGGACGCCGCCTTCGGCACCCCCACCAGCTCCAGCAACTCCACCGCCCGCGCGGCCCGTTCGGCCTTCGACCGGCGCCCGCCGTGCGCCCGCAGCGCCTCGTCCAGCTGGCGGCCCACCGAGAGCACCGGGTTCAGCGAGGACATCGGGTCCTGGAAGATCATCGCGATCCGCCGGCCGCGCACCGCCCGCAGCGCCTCCTCCGGCAGCCCGGCCAGGTCCTGCCCGTCCAGCTCCACCGCCCCGCCGGTGATCAGGCCCCCGGCGGGCAGCATCCGCAGCAGCGCCAGCGCGGTCGTCGACTTGCCCGACCCGGACTCGCCGACGATCCCCAGGCTCTCCCCGGCCCCCAGGGCGAAGTCCACCCCGCGCACCGCCGGCCGCCCCCCGAACGCCACGTGCAGTCCGCGCACCCGCAGCAACGCGCCGGTGGGGGAGAGGGGTCGGTCCGCCAGCGGCGGGCGGTCGATCAATTCGGTCATCGTACGGCCCTCCGGGTCGGGTCGGCTTCCCGTGCTCATGTGCGCGCCCCCCGGTTCAGGGCCTCGGCCAGCAGGGTGAAGCCGAGGACGAGGGCGGTGGTGACGGCCAGCGGGGCGGCGGCCAGCAGCGGGTTCGTGTCCAGGTAGGCGACCGAGCCGCTGATCAGGCTGCCCAGGGTGGGCTCCGGCGGGCGGACGCCCAGGCCGAGGAAGCTGAGCGCGCCCTCGATGAAGACGCCCACCGACAGGGCGACCGCGCCCTGCACGATCAGCGGATCGACCGCGTTCGGCAGCACGTGCCGCAGCAGCACCCGGGCCCGGCCCGCGCCGCCGACCCGGGCGGCCAGCGCGTACTCGCGCTCCCGCTGCACCAGTACGCCCGCCCGCAACTGCCGTCCGAAGTACGGCACTTCGGCCAGCGCGATGATGATCACCACCGGCCAGCGGCCCGGCCCGAGGATCGCCGTCACCGCCAGGCCGAGGATCAGCCCGGGAAAGGACAGCACCAGGTCGAACAGCCGCTGCACCACCAGGTCGGCGGTCCGCGAGGTGGCCGCCAGCAGGGCCAGCCCCGCACCGGTCAGCGCGCCCGCCGGAACGGCCGTCAGGATGATCGACAGGTCGGTCAGGATGCCGTGCAGGAGCCGGCTGAGCAGGTCCCGCCCGATGTCGTCGGTGCCCAGCGGGTGCGCGCCGCTCGGGCCGGCCAGCGCCTGCGGGCCCTGCGCGTCCGGGTCGGCGCCGGCCAGCAGCGGCGCCAGCAGCCCGGCCAGCGCCACCGTCCCGACCAGCACCAGCCCGCTGACGCCCCGCCAGGTCAGCAGCCCGGCGACGTAGCGGTTGCGCGAACGGGCAACCAGGGGAAAGGAGATCGTGGTCATCGTGTCGTCACTCCCACCGCACGCGCGGGTCGAGCCAGGAGTACAGCAGGTCGGTGAGCAGTTGCACGGCCACGTACCCGGCGACCACCAGCAGCAGCAGGTCCTGCACCACCGGGTAGTCACGGCGCTGCACGCCCTGCTCGATCAGCTGGCCGAGGCCCGGCCAGGCGAAGATCCGCTCCACCACCACCGCGCCCGCGACCAGCTGGCCGATCTGTAGGCCCAGCACGGTGACCGCGGCGGGCAGCGCGTTCGGCAGCGCGTGCCGCCACAGGACGCGGCGGCGCGGCACCCCCAGCGCCGTCGCGGTGCGCACGTAGTCCTCGCCGAGCGCCCGCTCCAGCCCGTCCTGCAGGTACCGGGCCAGGATCGCCGCGCTCGGCAGCGCCAGGCACAGCGCGGGCAGCGCCAGGTACTGCACCGCCAGGTCCGGCGCGTCGAACAGCGAGGCGTACCCGCCGGCCGGCAGCAGGCCAAGGCCCACCGCGAACACCAACACCAGCACCACGCCGGTGACGAACGGCGGCACCGCCAGCGCCCCCGTGGTCAGCGCCCGCAGCGCCCCCGCCGGCGCCCGCCGCCGCGCCGACACCGCGTACAGCGCCGTCGGTACGGCCAGCACCACCACCAGCAGCAGCGCCGCCAGGGTGAGCTGGACGGTCGAGGCCAGGCCGTCCCCGATCAGCTCGGAGACCTGCCCGCCGATCGCGTAGCTCGGCCCCAGGTCGCCGGTCAGCACCTGCCCCAGCCAGTGCAGGTACTGCGAGAGCAGCGGCGCGTCCAGCCCCAGCCGCTCCCGGATCGCCGCGATCACGGCCGGCGAGGCGTCCGGCCCCGCCAGCGTGGTCGCCGGGTCGCCCGGGATCAGCCGCAGCATCAGGAAGACCGTGAACGAGGCGGCCACCAGCACCGCCACCCCGCTCGGCAGCCGTTTGAACAGGAAGGTCCGCACCGCTCAGCCCGCCAGGTACGCGTCGTCGAGGTTCAGGTACGAGTACTTGTTCAGCGTCACCCCGCGCACCTGCGCGGCCGCGACCTCCACCAGCCCGGCGATCGCCAGGTCGATGATGAACTGCTCCTCCAGCAGGATGTCCGTCACCTGCTGGTAGAGCGCCTTCGCCTCCGGGCTGTCCGCGTCCGAGCGGTTCCACGCCTTCTGCACCGCCTCGGTGTACGCCGGGGAGGAGAACTTCGAGGTGTTCTTCGCCTCGTTGAACGGGTACGCGCTGACCGCCAGCGTCGCCGGGTGCGCCTGCGAGAAGCTGTGGCTGAGCGTCCACAGCGCCGGCATCGACTGCGAGATCAGCTGCTTCTGCATGGTCGGCGAGTCCACCGGCTGCAACTGCACGTCGATGCCGACCTGCTTGAGGTCGTACTGCAGGATCTGCGCCACCGCCGTCGACCCGGCGTCCGACTGGTGCGCCAGCGGCAGCGACAGCGAGGTCACCCCGGCCTCGGCCAGCAGCGCCTTCGCCTTCTCCGGGTCGTGGTGGTACCGGTTCGCGTCCTGCTCCCGGTAGGCCGGCGAGGACTTCGGCCACGGCACCGAGGAGACCGTCGCGTACCCGCCCAGCGCCTGCTGCACCAGCCGGTCCCGGTCGATCGCCCAGGCGATGGCCTGCCGCACCCGCCTGTCCTGCACCTCCGGGAAGGACAGGTTCGCGCCGATGTAGAACGCGCCCGCCCCGGTGTCGTACTGGGTGATCCGGAAGCGCTTGTCGTCCTTCAGCGTCGCCACGTCCTTGCCGCGGACCGCGTACGACAGGTGGGTCTGGCCGGTCTTCACCGAGGACAGCAGCGTCTCCGCCTGCGGGATCACCTTGATCTCCACCCCGTCCAGGTACGGCCGGCCCGGGTTCCAGTACTTCTCGTTGCGGGCGAAGCTCAGCGAGGACCCCGGCTTGCGGTCGGTGAAGGTGAACGGGCCGGTGCCGATCAGCCTGGTGCCCGCGACGGCGTCCTCGACGGACTCCGAATCCGGGATGATCATGAACTCGAAGAGGTCGAACAGGTTGGACACCTGGTGCGCCAGCACCAGCGTCAGCTCGAAGTCCCCGTTCTTCCGGAAGTCCGCCACGGTCAGCGCCGTCGAACGCAACTGCGCCGAACGCACCGGGTTCTGCAGGTTCTTGATCGCGAACACCACGTCGTCCGCGGTGAACCGGCGCCCGCTGTGGAACGCCACGTCCTCGCGCAGCTTCAGCGTCACGCTCAGACCGTCCGCCGCCACCTCCCAGCTCTTCGCCAACTCCGGCTGCGGGCGCAGCTGTTCGTCGTAACGGGTGAGCGTGTTGAACACCAGCCGCTGCAACAGCGAGTTGGCGCTCTGCGCGAACAGCAGCGCCGGCGTGAAGTCGACCCCGACACCCACCGTCAGCACCCCGCCCCGGCGCGGCGAGGCCGCGTCCGACGCCGCCGCCGCGTCCGTCCCGGACGAGGCGTCCGCCGCCGAGCGGCACGCCGACAGCGCCAGCAGACCGGTGCCCGCCAGGGCGCTGCGCAGCAGCGCCCGGCGCGAGATCGCGGAGAGGGGGAGCGGGCCACCGGAGCCGGCGGAGAACACGGTCATGGTCAACAGTCCTTCGGGAGAAGCGGGTTCGGGATGGGACGAGGTGGAGCAGGGAGCAGGGAGCAGGGAGCAGGGGGTGCGGGGGAAAGGGGGGTGTCGGGTGGGCGGGTCCGGCGGGTCCGGCGGCTCAGAGGCCCGGCAGCGGACGGGCGTACAGCTCGCCCAGCACCGGCGCGCAGGCCGCCACCGCCAGCGCGTCCGCACCGAAGCGCTGCGCGACCAGGAGGTCGGCGTCCCGGTGCAGGTGCGAGCGGAGCGCGAACTCCGCGCGCACCTCGTCCAGGTAGACCGGGTCGGCCAGCGCGAAGGTCTCGGTCAGCACCAGCAGGTCCGGGTTGACCACGTCGGCCAGCAGGGCCAGCGCCCCGCCCACCACCCTGGCCCGCTCCCGCACCAGCGCGTCGGCCCGCCCGTCACCGGCCCGGACCGCCGCCAGCAGCAGCCCCCGGTCCGGCCGGGCGATCACGCCCTGCGCGACCGCCGCCTCGAACAGCGTGTCGTCCGAGGCGGCCACCGACAGGCAGCCGCGGCGACCGCAGTGACATCGCGCCGTGCTGCCCGGCACCGGCAGGTGCCCGCCGTCACCGGTCACCGACGGCGGACCCTGGTGCACCGTCCCGGCCACCGAGATGGACGCGTCCACCACGTGGCCCACGAACAGCTGCACCATCGAGCGCCGGGCCGCCGGATCGCCGAACAGCACCTCCGCCGCCGCCAGTGCCCGGGCGTGGTTGTCCACCCGCACCGGCAGCCCGGTGGCCCGCTCCAGCAGCGCCCGCAACGGCACGTCCCGCCAGCCCAGGGGCTCGTGCCGGACCGTCACCCCGCGCTCGCTGTCCACCGCCCCGCCGGTCACCGCGCCCAGCCCCAGCACCCGGCGGCCGGACTCCACCGGCGCGGCCGCCGCCAGCAGCCGCGGCAGCCGGGCCAGCAGCGCCTTCAGCACCGCCGGTCCGCGCCGCCCGCCGTTCGGCAGCTCCTGCCGGAACAGCACCCGGCCGCGCAGGTCCAGCAGCGCGAACGTGCTGTACGGCAGGCCGATGTGCAGCCCGGCCACCGCCAGCCGCTCCCCGTCCACCTCCAGCGGCAGCTGCGGACGCCCCCGCGAACCCGGTGCCGTGACCGCCAACTCCGGTCGCTCCGCCAGCAGTTCCAGCCGCAGCAGATCCACCACCTGACGTGACACCGCCGCCGGGCTCAGCCCCGTCAACCGGGCCACCCCGCTGCGCGCCACCGGCCCGTGGTCCAGCACCGCCCGCAGCACGGTGGCGGCGTTCGCCTCCCGCCGGTCGTCCCCGGGCCGGAAGGCCGGACGCTCCCCGGCGGTACTGCGGACGGTGCCGTTCACGCGGCGGACTCCTCTGCAACTGCTCTGCTGGAACGGGTCGTTGATCGATAAACGGGGGGCCTGGCCGGACTGGTCGGTCTGGCCGGTCCGGTCGGCCTGGTCGGTCCGGTCAGGAGACCGGGCCGGCCAGCGCCTCCGCCTCCAGCTCGACCGCCGGGACCAGGCCCGCCACCCGCGGCGGGTCGGCCGGCTCCAGCAGGCGGCTCGGCCGACCGTCCACGCCGACCGGCAGGTCCCGTCCAGGGTGATCCGGCGCACCAGGCGCGGCTCGTCGCCGTAGTCGTTCACCGCGTAGTGCTGGGTGGCCCGGTTGTCCCAGATCGCCACGTCGCCGACCTGCCAGTCCCAGCGCACGCTGTTCTCCAGCCGCTCCACGTACCGCTGGAACAGCTCGATCAGCGCCCGGCTGTCCTTGCCCGACACCCCGACGATCTTCTGCGCGAACGACCCCAGCAGCAGGTGCTTCTCACCCGTCACCGGGTGCACCCGCACCAGCGGGTGCTCGGTCTTGAACGCGGTGGACACGAACACCTGCCGGAACAGCTTCGCCACCTCGGCGTTGTCCGCCAACTCCGGTGCCAGCGCCAGGTTCGCGGCGTAGTCGTAGTCGTTGGTGTGCACCGCCCGCAGGCTCTCCGCGAGCGCCTTGAGCGGCGCCGGCAGGTCCTGGTAGGCGGCCGCGGTGTTCGCCCACACCGTGCTGCCGCCCGCCGGCGGCAGCTCCAGCGCCCGCAGGATCGACGCCTTCGGGTACGAGGGCACGAAGGTCACGTCGGTGTGCCAGTTGTTCGCCCGTACGCCCTTGGTGGCGTCCAGCTCGAAGATGTACCGGCCGTCCGCGCTGGGCACCGTCGGGTGGAACACCGGCTGCCCCAACAGCCGTGCGAACGCCTCGTGTTCGGCGTCGTCCAGGTGCTGCTGCCCGCGGAAGAACAGCACCTTGTGCGCGTACAGCGCGGCCTCCAGCGCCGCCACCGTCGCGGCCGGCAGGTCGGCGCCCAGCTTGACGTCGTGGACCACCGCGCCGATCCGCCCCGCGGCCGGGGTCAGCCGCAGCTCGGTGGGCGTGGGCGTGGACGTGGGAGCGGACGTGGGAGCGGGGGCGGACGTGGAAACGGACATGGCGGAACTCCTTCGGTGGGACGGAGGGACGGAGACACGGCGGCGACGGCGACGACGACGGCGGTGACGACGGCCGTGACGACGGTGGCGGGTACGGGTGCCCGCCGCATCAGCCGGACGCGGACGTGGATGTGGACGTGGACGCGGACGTGGGCCCGGCACGGCATCCGGGCAGCCCGAGGGCGCGCCGCCGTACCGGAGAGAAGGGGGGAGAACGGTGAGAGGGGCGTCGTGACTACGCGCGGCAGCGCGGACAACAGCCACCGCGGCACACGGACACCGGGACCGGGCACGACGGACGACAGACGACAACGGCGGTACGCATCGGCCCTCCTTCCGGCTCGCTGCGAGTGGGCTCGGCGCTCATCGTGCTGGGCCGCGACGCCCGCTGTCAATCGCCATCCGCCCAGTTGGGGGCGGGTGTTGCGGAGTATTTCGACATGTTGCGGCGTGGTGACGGCCCCGCGACGAACCCCCGTCCGCCCTTGTCGCCGCGCCCTCGCCCGAGCAAAACTTCCCGAGCGGAAACAACCCGGGGCCGCGGCTCCGGGCCCACCGCGACGGGTCCGGAGCCGCGGCCCCGGGCCACGACTCAGGGACGGCCCGCCGGTGCGACTCGCTCCGGCGGACCGGATCGGCTCAGCCGAGCGTCCAGGTCTGCAGTGCGGTGCCGTTGCCGGTCTGCTGGGTGACGGGCGAGCCGTCCGCCGTGGAGGCGGTGGTGAGCAGCAGTCTGCTCTTGGCCGAGGCGATGGTGTAGCCGCCGGTCACCGGGGTGACGGTCCAGTGCTGGTTGGTGTTGCCGGTGCAGGTCCACTGGATGACGGCCGCGCCCGCGGAGGTGGAGCCGCCGTTGACGTCCATGCAGAGCTGCGAGGTCTGGTTGACCACCGTGTAGGTGCCGTCGCCCTGCCGGGTGAGCCGCCACCGCTGGTTGTTGCCGCCGTGCGCGGTCCAGGTGATCAGCTGGGTGCCCGCGGTGGTGGAACTGCCGGGGACGTCGAGGGACTTGCCGCCGGCGCCGAGGGTGTGGACGCCGTCCGGGGTGCCGGGGGCGGCGGGCCACGGGATGTCGGGCGCGGCGTAGTAGCCGATCCCGGCCGCGGTCCAGCGCGGGCCCTGGGCGGCGAGGCGGGGAGGAACCCGTTCCAGTCGTGGGTGGACTGCGGCGACCAGCCGATCTCGGCGACGGCGGGCAGCCGCGGGAAGGCCATGAAGTCGGTGTACACCGAGGCCGCCGGGAACTGGCCGGTCGAGGTGGGCAAGCTGGTGCTGCCGCGGTAGGCCCGGTCCGCCCACAGGGCCGCCTCGACGCCGAGGACGCTGCCGGCCGGGACCACCGGGGAGGTGCCGTCGGGCTTGGCGGTCGCGGTGGTCGGGTCCCAGCCGTAGGCCCGTTGCGCGGAGACGTAGCCGTCCCAGCTCAGGCCGTACGGCACGGTCGAGTCGTACTTCATGTCGAGGTAGGCGCGGTCACTGGGCGACATGACGAACTTCGCGCCCTGCGCGACGGCGCCGCGCACCTCGGTGATGCTCCTGGACTCGCCGGAGGTGCCGACCGTGGCCCGGTCCGCGGCGTCGCCCCAGAACTGCATGACGCTGCCCGGGGGGAGGGCGGACTGCCCGAGCTGGTGCCAGGCCATCACGGTCTTGCCCCGCGCGGTGACGGCCTGGGTGGCGGCGCTCGCGTACGCGTCGTACTCGGCCGAGGTGGCCTGCGGGGTCTCGTCACCGCCGACGTGGATGTAGGGGCCGGGGGTGAGCTGCGCGACGGCGCCGATCACGGTGGAGAGGAACGCGCCGACACCGGCCACGTGCCGCGCGTCCCTGAGGCAGTACAGGCTGATGCCGACGTCGAAGCCGGAGTACGGTGCGACCGCCCGGTCGTCGCAGTTCAGGTCGGCGACCGAGGCGAGTGCGGCCGAGGTGTGCCCGGGGCCGTCGATCTCGGGGACCACGGTCATGAAGCGGGACGCCGCGTACGCCACGATGTCCTGGTACTGCGCGGTGGTGTAGTACCAGGAGGTGCCGCCGGTGAACCCGCTCTGGGTGGCGGCGCCGACCATGGTCAGACCGGGGAGCGCGCCGATCGCGATCCGCCAGCCCTGGTCGTCGGTCAGATGCAGGTGCAGGGTGTTGAGCTTGTAGGCGGCGGCCTCGTCGATGTACCGCTTGACCTCGTCCACCGCGTAGAACCGGCGCGCGACGTCGAGCATCGCGCCGCGGTAGGAGTAGCGGGGCACGTCGGAGACCTGGACCGGCGCGACGGTCCACGGGCCCGCCTGCACGCTGCCGGACTCCACGGCCGCGGGCAGCAGTTGGCGCAGCGTCTGGACGCCGCGGAAGAGCCCTTCGGCCGTGTGCGCGGTGACGGTCGCGCCGCCAGCACCGGAGGAGAGGGTGTAGCCCTCCTGCCCCAGGGCGGCCGGACCGGTCGGGTCCAGCACGAGGGCCTGGCCCGGGCCCCGCGTGACGCCGGCGACCGGCAGGGCGTACCCGGTGGCGGGGGCGAGCAGGGCGGCCAGGTAGCCGCCCACGCCCACCGAGGCGGGATCGGTGGAGAGCACCGCGATCGGGGTGTGCGCGGTGATCGTGAAGCCGCTGCCGGCCACGGCCGACTCGGACGCCGGCTGCGGCACGATCGGCGGCAGCGCGACCGCGACCGCGGCGGCGGTCTGCGGTGCGACGGCGGTGCCGACGGTGACGGACACCGCGCCGGGCAGCAGCGCGAGGGCGAGGGACACGGCACCGAGGCGGAGGGGACGCCGACGCGGTGGACGGGAGGAAACGCTCACGGAGGATCTCCAAGGCGGGGGAGCGGGGAACCGGGGACGCGGGGGAACCGGGGGACCGGATATCGGCCGGTTGCGCAGGAGCAGTGCCTCTGATCGTTCCTGATCGAAAGTCGGTCATATCAATCAGGTCTGCGCAACGATGGCGGGCGTCCTGATTCCGTGTCAAGGGTGACCGCGACGGTGGACACCCCGGGGCGGGCCCGGCCCGGACGGACGACTCCGAGCTCGCCGGTCGTACCCGGCGAGGGGTCGCAGGGGCGGCCGACCGGCCCTGCGGTTGCGTCAGCCCGCTGCGGTGAGCGCAGCCTTGATCGTCCGGTTCACGCACGGACTCGATCGGCTGCCGGAGCGGCTCGAACAGGTGGGATCAGACCCGGCATCGCCCGCTCCCGGTGCCGGGCCCACCGGTGGGCGCCACGGCACCGGTCCGGGCGAAGTCCTCGGCAGAGCGTCGACACCCGCGCGGCTGCGCTCCGCAGCCGCGCGGGTGTCGGTCTCAGTTGCTACCGGTACTACTGGCCGAGCAGGTGGGCGAAGTCGTTGCCCAGGCCGCCCAGCACCGGCAGGGCGCCCAGGTCGGTGATCGCGCCGACCGGGATGCTGTAACCCTGGTTCGGGACCGGCCCGGCGGCCTCCTCGGCGGCTGCGCCGGTGGGGGCGGCGGCCGAGAGGAGCGCGGCGGCGAGGGCGAGGGCGGGGAGTGCGGTGCGCATGCGGCGTTCCTCGGGCGTGCGGTGACGGGGCAAGGGCTGACGGCCCTTCAACGCGCGACCGGCCGGGACGGTGACGCGAAGCCGCCCGTTCGGAGCAGGGGACGGAGCCGTGGCGGGTGGCGGTACGCCGTCTCGCCCCCTCCCCCTCCCGTCCCGCCGTCAGGGGCGCAGGACCGCCGGGTCCGCGAGCGCCGAGAGAATCCGGGCGAAGGCGTCCTCGCTCTCCGTGGGCCGGAACGTCGCGGGGCGGTGGTCGCACAGGAAACCGTGCGGGACGCCGGGGTAGCAGACCAGGTCGGTGCGGACGCCCGCAGTGGTCAGGCGGGCGGAGATCCGGGCCCACTGCTCGGGCGGGACGACGTGGTCCTCCGCGCCGACCAGGCCGAGCACCGCGGTGCCGTGGGCGGCGAGCGCGGCGGCGCCCTGCTCGGTGAGCGGGGGGCGGTCGTCGGCGAGCGGGGTGGGGCCCTCCAGGGTCCAGCCGGGGTAGCAGGCCGCGACCAGGTCCAGCGGCAGACGCGTCCCGGCCAGCAGGCCCAGGTGGCCGCCGACCGAGAAGCCGACGAACGCCCGGCCCGGGCCCCCGCCGAGGGACGCGCCGACGGCCAGCGCCACCGCCGTGTCGACGGTCACCTGCTCGGCCGTCAGCGTGCCCAGCAACTCGAAGCCGGCGACCCGCCCGGTGTCGTCGTACGGCAGCTCGGCCCGCTCCGCCACCCGCCCGTAGAAGTCCGGCGCGACGGCGGCGTACCCGGCGGCGGCCAGCCGCCCGCACACCTCGCGCACCCACGCCGTCACCCCGAACAGCTCCTGCCCGACCACCACGGTGGCCGCCGGCGGCACCCCCTCGGGCGCGGCCAGGAACACCTCCGGCCCGCCCCCGTCCGGCCGCACCCAACGCCCCGTCACATCTCCCGCGTCCATCCCGCGTCACTTCCCCGTCGCCCTCCGGGGACCCGACCGGGCCCCGCAGGCCCCACGCTACCCGCCACCGCCCGGCCGGAGACCACCCGTCCCGGCCCGCCGCGCCAACTCCCGGACCAGGCCCAGCGGCTGACGACCAGCCTGCGAGCGGGCGACCACACCACCCCCGCGAGCCGGCGGGCCACCGGAAAAGGGGACGAGTACCAGCCGGTCAGACGCCGGCGGGCGGGTGGACGGAGAGCCCTGGCCGGGCCAGCGGACGGGCGCGTTCGTACAGCTCGCGGGCGTGGGCGTTGCGGCGGTGCGGGCCGATCGCGGCGAGCATCGCCCGGTAGCGGTCGTCGGCCCGACCTGACTGGACGTGCGGGTAGTCGTCCAGCGCGCGGTGCCACTCCGTCACCGCCTCCTCCAGTCGGCCTTCCCGGAGCTTCCACTCGGCGAGCATCGCGCGGTGCCGCACCCTGGTCCGGCGGTAAACGGTGGGCCGGAGCTTCTCGGAGAGCTCCATCGCGCGGATCGCGGTGTCGCGGTTGCCGAGCTCGTAGTTGACCTGGGCGACGTGGTAGGCGAGCGAGGACGGGTCGTAGGAGCCGTGGGCCTTGGCCTTCGACTCGGCCTTCTCCATCGCGGTCTCCGCCTCGTGCAGCATCGCCATCGCGCCGCTCGCGTCTCCGGTCCGGGCGCATGCGTGGGCCTGCTGCCCGGCCAGGAACGCGCGCATCCTGGGGCCGGCTTCGGGTGCGGCAGCCGACGCGGCGTCGGCGTACCGCAACGCGGCTGCGCCGTGGCCGAGTTCGACCGCCTGCACGCTCATGCCCCGCAGGGTGGTGCAGTAGGTCAGGTGGTCGCCGGCGGCGCCGGCGAGTTCGAGGGCCTTGGTGTAGTAGCTCTGGCCGAGCAGGTCCAGGCGCTCGTCGACGGCCATGTAGCCGGTCAGGTACAGGTGGTCGGCCGCCGCGGAGAGCATCGCCCGGCGGACCTCGTCGGAGGCGTCGGCCTTCAGGTGCGGGGCGATGTTGTTGACCATGAACGCGGCGGCCATCGGCCGGGCGGTCCGGCCCCCGAACCGGTCGTCGAGTTCGCTGATCCGCTCGGTCATCTGGATCACCGCGTCGACCTCGGCCATGCCGATCCGGGTGTGCGGGTCGGTCCTGATCCGCTCGAACCGCCCGAGGACGTCCTTCCAGCCGGGGATGGTCAGGGCGACCGAGTACAAGCCCGCGCTGAGCACGCCCCTTCGCGATGGGTCCATGTCCATGCTCCCCAAGTCGATCAGTCCCGCCACGGTATCCGGTGCTTCGGGCCGGACGTCCGGCTGATCGGCGAATCCGGCCTCGAACGCGGTGATCGGTCGGCCGAGCCGGCGGGTGAGGGCTTCCAGAACCACGGCCTGGTACTTGGCCATCGGCCGGGTGCCCGACAGCCAGTGCGACACCGCAGACTCGTCGTACCGCAGCTTGATCCCGGCTTCGGTACCGGCCCGGTTGACCGCGCGGGCGAACTCGCCGTTGCTCGACCAGCGGCACTGCGCGATCAGCGCGGCGAGCTTGCCGTTCGGCGTCCGCATCCGTGCTGTCATGCCAGCCCCCGGCGAGGTTTCAAGGGTTTCAAGCGTCCGGGGTGTCTCTACCGTGTTCACGACCGGCGCACACCTGTTGACTCTGTGTCAGGCCGATTGGGTGGGCGGGAGCGGCGCCCGATCCAGCCTTCCTGTTCGGTGGCATCCACCACTGCGTTCGGTCCATCCCGGTGGCGGGTGCCGTCCACCAAATATTGCCGAAGGGCTGTGTCATGGCCGCCAGTTCGTCATTCCACCTCGTGAGAGACCCCGCCCGGACCCGGCCCCTGTTCGCCCGCTTCCGGTCGCCGCAGCGGCCCCGTGCCCCCGCCCTGACGTCTGGTCCACCACACCAGCCGAGGCGGGGACCAGGCGGCGGGGACCCCCTCCGCCCCCCGTGGGTGCTTCCGTAGGGCACACCCCTGCCGAATCACCCCACCTTCCCGAGCGCCAGCCGTCCGACCCGATCGAGGAGGCCACTGAAATGCACGAGCTCATCGCCAGTCGGTTCCTGGAGGACCACCTGGTCGTCCATCCCGGCAGCACCTCGGGCATCAAGGTTCCGATGCGGCACTACGCCGACCTGGAGCGGGCGACCGCCCAAGGCGAGGCGGCCCCGGCCTGGTTGACCAAGGCCGCCCGGCAGCGCTGGGCGATGGACCTCTCTCCCGTCCGCCCGCTTCGGGAGTACCTGCTGGTCCGCGCCCCGGCCGACCCGCAGTACAGCCGTGCGTCGTGGGAGATCAACCTCGGCTGCAACTACGACTGCGAGCACTGCTACCTCGGCGAGAAGACCTTCGAGGGCCTGAGCATGGAGGGCAAGGCCAAGCTCCTGCACCTGATGCGCGACGCCGGGGTGCTGTGGCTGCAGATCACCGGGGGCGAGCCGACCGTCGACCGCGACTTCACCGACGCCTACGCCCTCGCCCACGGGCTCGGCATGATGCTCACCGTCTCCACCAACGGCTCGCGCCTGTGGCAGCCGAAGATCCTGGACGTCCTCACCAGGCTGCCCGCCTACCGGGTCGTCGTCTCCGTCTACGGCGCCAGCGCCGCCAGCTACGACGGCCTGACCCGCCGCAAGGGCTCCTTCGCCACCTTCAAGAAGGGCATGGCCGCCGCTCTTGAGGCCGGTCTTCCGATGCGGCTCAACCTCGTCGTCACCGAGCACGCCGCCGACGAGGAGGCCGCGATGGTCGCCATGGCCGAGAACTGGGGGCTGGAGCACAACAGTTACGTCAACATGGCCCCGACGATCTACGGCGGCGCCGAGCCGCTGCCCGCGCAGTCCGCCAAGCACCTGCGGCAGCGGAAGGTGTTCACCGGCTGCAACGCCGGCCACACCTTCTTCCACTCCGACCCACACGGCAAGGCGTCGATCTGCAAGGTCGGCCGCGACCCCGGCGTGGACCTCATGACCGAGGGCCTCGACGGCCTCCGGCGCCTGGGCGTGATCGCCGACTCCCTCATGCTTCGCACCGGTGGATGCTTCGGCTGCCAGCTGTCCGGCTCCTGCGGGGTCTGCCGGCCGATGGCCAAGCTCTACCAGGAGGCGAAGGCGCCACTCGCAAGCTACTGCCGGCACGGACGACCCAGGGAGGAGGTGTCCACATGAACCCCCAGGCCATGATCCAGCTCGGAGCCACCCGCGCCAGCGCGGTCGACATCGAGCTCGTCGACGACCTCGACGAACTCGCCGAGTCCACCAAGTGCTCCTGCAACGCGGGCGACGACAACCCGTTCTAGGACACCGAACGGTCGAAAACCCGCGGGCCCCGGTCGCTTCCGTGCCGGGGCCCGCGGCGTGCGGAGCCGGTGGGTAGGGTGCTCGCATGCGCCTGACGTGGGACTGGATGAGCCCCGTGGTGACCGTGCCGTACGTGCCCACCCTCGGACCGGTCCACCCCGACGCCCTCACCCCCGAGCTGTTCGCCGACGTCATCGGTCTCGCCGGAACGGGCCGCTTCCTCGCCCACGACAAGGACCGCCGCTGGTCGGACACCAAGGACGAGACGGCCCTGCCGCTCGACATCGTCCACCGCCCCGGCCTCACCCTCATCCCGACGCTCTCCACCCACGGCACCCGCACCCTCAAGGTCCACCTCTACGGCAACCCGACAGGAGGCCACCAGGAGGCCACCGACCTCGCCGCGAAGCTCGCCGCCACCTACAGCGCCGCCAAGACCCGCGTCCTGTTCTTCCAGGCCCCCGGCCGGGCGGCCCGCACCGCCGCCGGGCCTGCACCCGCGTCCAGCTCCGCGAGTTCACCCCCGACCGGCCCGGCCTCACCCAGTCGGACGCCGCGCGGTCACTGGAGGACCACCCGCAGGTCGTACGGGCGACGTTCGCCGACTTCGCGGACGCGCTGGCCGGTGACGGCTTCGCCTTCCTCCACTCCCGCATGCAGACCGGCACTGTCGGCCCCGTCCTGGTCGCCGTCGCCGGAAGCCGGGTCATCGGGGCGATCGGCCCGATGGAGACCCTGCCCGATCCCGTCGGCCGCACCCGGCTGCTGCCGCAGTACTTCGGCGTGCTGCCCGACCACCGCGGCCACGGCCACGGCCGAGCGCTCTGGCGGGCCGCCATGCACTGGGGCCACACCCACAGTGCCGACTACCAGCTCCTGCAGACCGAGATCGGCGGCCCCTCCGACACGCTCTGCCGCTCCGAAGGACTCACCGACCTCGGCCTGGTCCGCACCGTCACCGCCTGACCCGGCGTCACGAGTACCGGAAGCAATCTCAGGCCGCGACGGCCGCGACGGGCGCGACGGCCTCGACGGGCGCTGCGGGCAGGTGTTCGGTGGGCAGGTGTTCGGCGAGCAGGGTGGCGAACTGTTCGGGGTCGAGGACGCGGATGCCGAGTTCTTCGGCCTTGGCGCGCTTGGAGCCGGCCTTCTCGCCCGCGACCAGGAGGGTGGTGCGCTTGGAGACGGAGGAGGACGCCTTGCCGCCGGCGCGTTCGATCAGTTCGTTCATCTCGTTGCGGGAGAGCGCCGCCAGGGGGCCGGTCATGCTGCCCGTCACCACCACGGCCTCGCCGGTCAGCGGGCCGGTGGCCGGGGCAGCGGCACCTTCGGCGGGGACGGGCGCGGCGGGCGCGGTCGGGGTGGTGACCTGGGTGCCCACGCCGAGGTCGGCCAGGCGGTCCAACAGGGCGGACAGTTCGGCGAGTTCGGAGACCACCAGGCGGGCCTTCTCCGGGCCGATGCCGTCCACGGCGGCCAGGGCCTCGGCGTCCGCCGACCGGATGGCCGCCATCGAGCCGAAGTGCGCGGCGATCCGCCGCGACATGCTGCGCCCGGTGCCGCGCACGCCCAGGGCGCACAGGACGCGGTTCAGCGGGCGGGTGCGGGCGGTGGCGATCGCGGCGAGCAGGTTGTCGGTGCTCGTGGTGCCCATCCGCTCCAGGGAGAGGAGTTGCTCGCGGGTCAGGGTGAACAGGTCGGCGAGGTCGGTGACCAGCCCGGCCGCCACCAGCTGCACCGCCCGGGTCGAGCCCAGGCCCTCGATGTCCAGTTGGTCGCGGCCCGCCGCGTAGATGATCGACGCCACCGCCTGGCAGTCGCGGCCCCGCACGCAGCGCCAGCGCTGCTCGCCGGTGTCGATCCCCTCCCCGCAGCGCGGGCAGGCGGCGGGGAAGACGATCGGCCGCTCCGCGCCGGTGCGCTCCTCCACCAGCGGGGCCTCGACCCGCGGGATCACGTCCCCCGCCCGGTGCACGAAGACCCGGTCGCCCAGCATCAGCCCGCGGCGGGTGATGTCGGCGGGGTTGTGGAGGGTGGCGTAGGTGACGGTGACGCCGTCGATGACCACCGGCTCCAGGACGGCGCGCGGCGCGATGATGCCGGTGCGGCCCACCGCCCACTCCACCTCCAGCAGCCGGGTCACCTTGTGCTCCGCCGCGAGCTTGCGGGCCACCGCCCACCGCGGGGCCCGGGAGCCGGAGCCGGCCTGCCGCTGGTCCGCGGCCGCGTCGGCCTTCACCACCACGCCGTCGATGCCGAACGGCAGCGCGCCGCGCAGCGCGGTGATCCCGGCGATCCGCTCCCGGACCTGCTCGATCGTCTCGCAGCGCACCGGGGCGGCGGCCGTGCCGGCGGCGGTGTTCGCGCCGAGCCCGGCCAGGGACTCCAGCAGGGCGCTGTGGCCCAGCTCCTCGTCCAGGCCGATCGCGCCGTAGGCGAAGAACGTCAGCTCGATCCGGTACGGGCGGCCCTTGGCCCGCAGCGTCCCGGCCGCGCCGCTGCGCGGGTGGGCGAACGGGGCGGCCTCGTGCGCGAGCCGGATTCGGTTGGCCTCCTCGAACTGGGCCGACGTCAGCAGCACCTCGCCGCGCAGCTCCACGTCCAGCGGGCGGGTGAGCACGGCGGGCAGGCCCAGGACGGCGTCGGCGGCGTGCGTGATGTCCTCGCCCGCCAGGCCGTCGCCCCGGGTCAGCACCTGCCGGAGCCGCCCACCCCGGTAGCGGGCGGCGACGGCCAGCCCGTCCAGCTTCGGCTCCACGCACCACCCGGCCACCGCCCGGCCCAGCCGCCGCTCCAGGCCCGCGGCCCAGTCGGCCAGCCCCGCGTCGTCGAACACGTTGTCCAGCGACAGCATCGGCACGCCGTGCGGCACGTCGCCCACCACCGCGCCGCCCGCGACCTTCCCGGTCGGCGACTCCGGCAGCACCTCGTCCGGATGCGCCTGCTCGTAGGCCGCGATCGCCCGCACCAGCGCGTCGTACTCGTCGTCCCCGAGCGGGGTCGCCCCGTCCCCGTAGTAGGCGGCGGCGGCCCGCGCGGCGGTGGCAACGGCGTCGGCGTAGTCGCCGGAAGAGAGCGGAGCGGCGTTGTTCATGACCGTCATCCTTCCGTTCCGCACTGACAACCGACCGCCTCCGACCGGACCGCCTGACGCCCCGTCAGCGACGGGTGAAACCCGTTCGGGCGAGAGTGGGATCGCGGAAGCGGGGAAGGCACGCCGAGCGACCCCCGCGAGACCCAGGAGCCACTGACGTGACAGCACCGCCCACCACCGCCTCCCGCGCCGACGACCGGCCGGTCCTCCTCGTCCTGTTCGGGGCGACCGGGGACCTCGCGCGCCGGATGCTCTTCCCCGCGCTGTTCGAACTGTGGGAGCGCGGCCTCCTCCCGGACCGGTTCGAGGTGATCGGCTCGGGCCGCCACTCGCCCGGCACCGACCAGGACTTCCGCCACGACGTCGTGGCGGCGGTCGCCGACTCCGCGGACGGCGCCGACCGCGCGGCGCTGGAACGGTTCGCCGAACGGATCCGGTTCGCCACCGCCTCCGCCGAGGACGGCTCCGGGCTCGCGGCGGCCGTGCAGCAGCGCCGCGCCGCGCTCGGCGAGGGCTGCCGGACCTTCCTCTACCTCTCCGTGCCGCCCGGGCAGGCGGACGGCATGCTGCGGATGACGGACCGCGAGGGCATCGCCCGGGACGCGACCCTGATGGTGGAGAAGCCCGTCGGCGAGGACGTCGACACCGCCCGCGCGCTCAACGCGCTGCTGGCCACCCTCGCCCCCGAGGAACGCGTCCTGCGGGTCGACCACTTCCTCGCCAAGGAGTCGGTGCGCTCCCTGCTGGCCCTGCGCACCGCCAACCCCTGGCTCGCCGGGTCGTGGGACGCCCGGCATATCGCCTCGGTGCTCATCGACGTCCCGGAGAAGATCGACATCGAGGGCCGGGCCGCCTTCATGGAACGCACCGGCACCTTCCGCGACATGATCCCCACCCACCTGTGCCAGGCACTGGCCGCCGCGGCGATGGAACCGCCCTCCTCCGACGACCCGGAGGCGGAACGCGCCGCCCGGCTCCGGCTGTTCGAGCAGACCAGGCCCTTCGACCCGGCCCGGACGGTGTTCGGCCAGTACGAGGGCTACCGGGAGGAGGACGGGGTGGCCGCCGACTCGACCACCGAGACCTTCGCCGCCGTCGAGGTCCGGATCGACAACCCGCGCTGGCAGGGCGTCCCCTTCCTGCTGCGCACCGGCAAGGCCCTGGACTCCGCCGACCACCGGCTCACCGTCCGCTTCCGCCCGACGGCGGACGGGGACGGGGACGGGGACCGGACCAAGGGCGAGGCCGGCACCGAGCTGGTGGTGGGCCTGAGCGCCACGGCGGACGTCCGGTTCGGCGTCCGGCTCAGCCGCCCCGGCCCCCGGCCCGGACTGGTGGACGGGGTGCTGGGCCTGGAGCCGCTGCCCGGCGCCGACGCCTCCCTCGGCGCCTACGCGCAGGTCTTCCACCACGCGCTGAGCGGCGACCACCGGGTGTTCACCACCGCCGCCGAGGTCGAACGGCTCTGGGAGCTCGCCGCACCGGTCCTCGCCGACCCGCCGCCCGCCGTCCGCTACCCCCGGGGCTCGTCCGGACCGGAGGTGCCGGGGATGGCGGGGGTGCCGGAGGTGCCGGAGGTGGCGGACCCGGCGTCGGACCGCGCGGGCTGAGCGCGCGGGCCGGGCGTGCGGCGCCCGCGGCCGGTCAGTGGCCGGTCGCGGGCAGGTCGCGCAGCGCGTTCTCCACGACCTCGGTCAGCGCCGGGTGGATCCACAGCGGGCCGTCGGCGAGTTCGCCGGCCGTCATGCCGGTGGTGAGGGCGACCACCAGGGGCTGGATCAGGGTGGCGGCCTGCGGGCCGAGGATGTGCGCGCCGAGCAGCCGTCCGGTCCGGCGGTCGGCGAGCACCTTGCAAAAGCCCTCGGTGTCCTCCAGCGCCCAGCCGTAGGCCACGTCGGCGTACCGGTGCACGGCGACGGCCGGGTCGAGCCCCTGCTCGCGGGCCTGCCGCTCGGTGAGGCCGACCTGGGCGATCTGCGGGCGGGTGAAGACGGCGGAGGGCACCGCCCCGTAGTCCATGGACCGCTCCTCGCCCGGGTGCAGCAGGTTGTGCGCGACGATCCGGGCCTCGCGGTTGGCGACGTGCTTGAGCGGGACGGGCGTGGCGATGTCGCCGAGCGCCCACACCCCGTCGGCGGTGGTGCGCAGCTGGGCGTCGACGGTGATCCGGCCGTCCTCCCCGGTGGCGACGCCGGCCCGGTCGAGGTCGAGCAGGTCGCTGTTGGGGCGGCGCCCGACGGCCACCAGCAGGGTGTCGGCGCGCAGTTCGGCGCCGTCGTCCAGGGTCAGCCGCAGGTCGCCGGGGCGGCCGGTGACGGCGGTCAGTTCACGGCCCAGCCGCAGGTCCCAGTGCCCGCGCATCGCCTCGGTGAAGGCGGCGGACACCGCCTCGTCCTGCTGCTTCCCGAGCAGCCGGTCCTCCTTCTCCACCACGGTGACGTGGCTGCCCGCGGAGCGGAAGACGTGCGCCAGCTCGGCGGCGATGTAGCCGCCGCCGAGCACCACCAGCCGGGCGGGCGGCTCGGGCAGGCGCATCACGGTGTCGGAGGTCTCGTAGGGCAGGCCGGAGGACGCCACCACGGGCGGGACGACGGGGCGGCCGCCGGCCGCGATGACGATCCGGTCGGCGGTCAGCTCCAGCGGACCGTCGGCGGTGTCCACGGTGAGCCGGCGCGGCCCGGTGAACCGGGCCAGGCCCCGGTGGACGGTGGTGTTCGCGGCGTCCCGGCGGTCCTGCTCGCCCTCGGCGGACGCCGCGTCCAGCCGGCCGAAGACCCGGTCCCGGACCTCGGGCCAGCGCACCTCCCGCAGCCGCGCGTCCACGTCGTGCCGCCCGGCGTCCCGGACGGTGTCGGCGACGTCGGCGGTGACGGCGAGCATCTTGCTGGGGATGCAGCCCGCGTTGAGGCAGGTGCCCCCGAACGGGCCGGCGGAGACGACGGCGACGTCCAGGTCGGCGAAGCGGTCGTCGAGGAGGAGGTTGCCCGAGCCGGCCCCGAGGACCAGGAGATCGTGATGGCGCATGTTCGGAACGTAACCGTTTCCCGGCGGACCATTCCGGACGCCGGTCCGGACGGGTGCCACCCGGAGGCTTCTCCCCGGGCCGGTGGGCCCGTCCGGCGGGCGGACGGAGGAGATGTTCACCCGTTCGGCGCATCCGCACCCATGAGTCGCGCGGAATGGGGGAGGCGTGAGTCAGCACCGTGCAGAACGACATCCCGATGAGGAGAACCCGCCATGGCCCGCACCGTCAACCGTGACGCCAACCGCCCCGCCTACACCGTCCCCGGCCTGACCACCGAACAGGGCGCGGAGCTGATCGTCACGCTGCAGGAGCGGCTGAACGCGCTGAACGACCTGCACCTGACCCTCAAGCACATCCACTGGAACGTGGTCGGCCCGCACTTCATCGCCGTCCACAAGATGCTCGACCCCCAGGTCGACCGGGTGCGCCTGATGGCGGACGACGTCGCCGAGCGGATCGCCACCCTGGGCGGCGTCGCGCACGGCACCCCCGGCCGACTCGTCGCCGACCGCAGCTGGGACGACTACAGCGTCGGCCGGGCCGACGCCATCGCCCACCTCGGGGCCCTCGACCTGGTCTACACCGGCGTCATCACCGACCTGCGCAACGCCGTCGAGCAGGCCGGCAAGATCGACCCCGCCACCGAGGACCTGCTCATCGAGCAGCTGCGCGACCTCGAGCAGTACCAGTGGTTCGTCCGCGCCCACCTGGAGAGTTCCAGCGGCACCCTCGCCACGGCGGACGCCCCCACCGAGGCGCGGGCCGCGAAGAAGGCCGTCCGCAAGAGCGGCAAGTCCGCGGGCTGACCGCGCCGCACACCCGGCTCGAAGGCCGCCCCCGCTCCGGCGGGAGGCGGCCTTCGGCGGGCCCGGGCCCGTCAGGCGGGGCGGTGCGCGGTCGCGAACGCCGCCGCGTCCCAGGTGCCGCCCAGGGCGGGGGCGAGGGCGGCGGTGGCGAAGGGGCGGAAGGTGGCGGGGGTGTGGGCGGCGGCGCCGGCGGGGAGGGCGCCGAGGAGGGGGGCGCCGGCGGCGGTGGGGAGGTCGGCGAGGTTGCAGCGGGTGGCGAGGTCGGGGGCGGCGGGCCAGCAGCCGATGACGACGCCGCGCAGCGGGAGGCCGCGGTGGCGCAGCGCCTCGACGGTGAGCGCGGTGGCGTTCAGGGTGCCCAGGCCGGCCGCTGCGACGAGCAGGAACCCGACGTCCAGGCCCAGGTCGCGGCAGGCCAGCGCGTGGTCGGCGAGGGTGCGGCCCCGCTCGTCGTAGCGCACCAGCAGCCCGCCCGCGCCCTCGACCAGGACGGTGCGGTGCCCGGCGGCGAGCTCGGCGACCGTCTTGGCGACGTCCTCGGGCGCGAGGGGCGGCAGCCCGGCCCGGCGGGCCGCCGTCTCGGGAGCGAGCGGCTCCGGGTAGCGGGCCAGCTCGACCGCGTGCACCAGCGGCCCGGCCAGCCGGGCGACCTCGTGCACGTCCCCCGGCTCGTCGGGCCCAAGACCGGTCTGGCCGGGCTTGAGCACCGCCACCGGCTCCGGGCACAGCGCGGCGACGGCGGCGGTGGTCAGGGTCTTGCCGACCTCGGTGCCGGTGCCGGTGACGAACAGGACGGTGGACATGGCGCGGTTCCTAGCGGTCGGAGCGGTCGGAGCGGTCGGAGTGATGGGCGCGGTGGGCGCGGGTGGAGGCGGTGGCCGCCGCGGCGATCGCCCGGCCGATCGCGGCCAGGTCCTCGTCCGGGGTGACGAACGGCGGCATGGTGTAGATCAGGTCGCGGAACGGCCGCAGCCACACGCCCTGCCCGGCCGCCGCCTCGGTCGCCGCGGCCATGTCCACGGGCGCGTCCAACTGCACCACGCCGATCGCGCCGAGCACCCGGACGTCCGCGACCCCGGGCCGTCCGGCGCACGGGGCGAGCGCGGTGCGCAGCGCGGACTCGATCCGCCCGACCTCGCCGCGCCAGTCCTGCCGCAGCAGCAGGTCGATCGAGGCGTTGGCGACCGCCGCCGCCAGCGGGTTGCCCATGAAGGTCGGGCCGTGCGCCAGCACCGGGACCTCGCCGCGCGAGATGCCCTCGGCGACCCGGCCGGTGCACAGCGTCGCGGCCAGCGTCAGGTAGCCGCCGGTCAGCGCCTTGCCCAGGCACATCACGTCCGGCGAGACGCCCGCGTGGTCGGCGGCGAACAGTTCGCCGGTGCGGCCGAAGCCGGTGGCGATCTCGTCGAAGACCAGCAGCACGTCGTGCGCGTCGCACAACTCCCGCAGCGCGCGCAGGTACGCGGGCGAGTGGAAGCGCATCCCGCCCGCGCCCTGGACCACCGGCTCGACGATCACGGCGGCCAGCTCGCCCGCGTGCCGCCCGATCAGCTCGGCCAGGTGCGCGAGGTACGCCGGGTCGGCCGGGGCGTCGTACCCGGCGGGCGGCTCGGCGGCGAACAGCTGCCGGGGCAGCACCCCGCCCCACAGGTGGTGCATCCCGCCCTCGGGGTCGCACACCGACATCGGGTGGAAGGTGTCGCCGTGGTAGCCGCCGCGCCAGGTCAGCACCCGGTGCTTCTCCGGCCGGCCGAGCGAGCGCCAGTACTGCAGGCACATCTTCAGCGCGACCTCGACCGCCACCGAACCGGAGTCGGCGAGGAAGACGTGCTGCAACGGCTCCGGCGTCAACTCGACCAGTTTCACCGCCAGTTCGACGGCCGGACGGTGGGTGAGGCCGCCGAACATCACGTGGCTCATCGAGTCGAGCTGCCCGCGCACCGCCGCGTCCAGCTCGGGGTGCCGGTAGCCGTGGATCGCCGCCCACCAGGACGACATGCCGTCGACCAACTCCCGGTGCCCGCCGACCGGTTCGGCCAGCCGCAGGCGCACGCCCGCGGCCGACTCCACCACGAGGGGCTGGACCGTTCCCGGCATCGGACCGTACGGGTGCCAGACGTGCGCCCGGTCCAGTGCGAGCAGCCGGGCGGCGTCCGGGGTGTGCTGACGGTCCATCAGGCGTTCGGGGCCAGCTCGGTGCCCGCGCCGCGACGGCGCACCCGGACCAGGTCGGTGCGCGCCTCGTCCTCCGCGCCCGGGGCCGCGACGGCTCCGGCGGTGCCGACGGCTTCGACCGCTCCGGCGGCCTCGACGGCCGGCGCGCTCTCGCCGTGGCCGCCGCACGGGCCGCAGCCGCCGCCCGTCCCGCAGGCGCCCTCCTCCTGGTGGCCGCCGCAGCCGGTGGCGGCGGCGTGGACGCGGTGGCGGGGGAGGGTGGTCTGCCCGGCGCCCTCCACCTCGAAGCCCGCGTCCTTGATCATGTCGAGGTCGGCCTGCCCGGCCTGGCCCTCGCTGGTCAGGTAGTCGCCCAGGAAGATCGAGTTGGCGATGTGCAGGCCCAGCGGCTGCATCGAGCGCAGGTGCACCTCGCGCCCGCCGGCGATCCGCACCTCGATGTCCGGGCAGACGAACCGGACCATCGCCAGGATGCGCAGGCAGCGCTGCGGGGTGAGGTTCCACTCCTCGGCCAGCGGGGTGCCCTCGAACGGGATCAGGAAGTTCACCGGCACCGAGTCCGGGTCCAGCTCGCGCAGCGCGAACACCACGTCGACCAGGTCCGCGTCGCTCTCGCCCATGCCCGCGATCAGGCCCGAGCAGGCCGACAGGCCCGCGCCGTGCGCCTTGGCCACGGTGTCCACCCGGTCCGCGTAGGTGTGGGTGGTGGTGATGTCGCCGTAGGTGGCCTCGGAGGTGTTCAGGTTGTGGTTGTACGCGTCCGCGCCGGCCGCCTTCAACCGCTCGGCCTGGTTGTCCGAGAGCAGGCCCAGGCAGGCGCAGACCTCGACGCCCTCGTCCGCGCCCTTGATCGCCGCGATGGTGTCCGCGACCCGGTCGATGTCCCGGTCCGTCGGGCCGCGCCCGCTCGCCACCAGGCACACCCGCTTCGCCCCGCCCGCGACGCCCGCGGCGGCGGCCTGCGCGGCCTGGTCCGGCTTGAGCCAGGTGTACTTGAGGATCTCCGCCTTCGAACCGAGGCGCTGCGAACAGTACGAGCAGTCCTCCGGGCACAGCCCGCTCTTCAGGTTCACCAGGTAGTTGAGCTTCACCCGGCGGCCGAACCACTGCCGGCGCACCCGGCCGGCGGCTGCGACCACGTCCAGCAACTGGTCGTCGGTGGTGGCCAGCACGGCCAGCGCCTCCTCCCGGGTGGGCAGTTCCCGGCGAAGGCCCTTGTCGGTCAGGATGTCGAGGAGGTCCATGGCCCGATCCTGCCCGGGCGGCCCCGGCGTCCGCCAGAGGGAACCCGCCAGAAGATCCCCCGCAGGCTGTGCGAGTTGTCACAGTGTCGCGGCTCACAGTGACCGCCCGGACACCGGCGCGGGCCGCGTCGGGCCGGGGCGCGTCGGACCGGGGCGCATCGGACCGGGCCGGGAGCGGGCGGGGCGGCCGGGACCGGGGTCAGGCGGGCTGGGCCGGGGGACGGTTGTCGATGACGATCCGGGTCGGCGGACGCTCGTCGACCGCCGCCGTGGAGTCCGCGGGCAGGGTGCGGCGGATCTCGTGGGACAGGTCGACGTAGTACGCCAGGGCCATGGCGCTGTCCTGGAGGTCGCGGGCCGGGCCGACGCCGGTCTCCCAGTAGGTGGTGTACAGGGCGTGGACGGCGGACATCAGGCTGGGGCCGGACAGCCGGACGGTCACCATGTCGCTCTTCTCGTCGGTGGCGGCCGGCGGCAGCTGGAAGTACTTGGCGCCGACGGCCCGCGCGACGATGAACTGCCAGGCGTGCGGGTGGCAGACCAGTTCGGCGGTGCCGATCTGGGCGGCGGTCCGCAGCACGGTGGACAGTTCGGCGTCCAGCTGGTCCCGGAGGCGGTCCGGTCGCACCGCGGGCGCGGAGACGGCGGGAGCGGGGGCGGCGGCGGGCTCCGGCGCGGGCTGCTGCCGGCCGGTCAGTTCGGAGAGCAGACCGGCGGCGGCCCGCTGCTCGGTGCTGTCGGTACTGTCGGTGGAGGCGGGGCCGGAGCCGGGGAGCGGGTCGGACGGGGCGGACAAGGCGGTCTCCTTCGGGGCGGCGGGCTCGGTGGTCTCGGCGGGCTCGGTGGTCTCGTTGGCGGCAGCGGTGCGGGCGTCGGCGTCGGCGTCGGCAGCCGGCACCGCCGGAACGGTGGTGGTGGCCTCGGTGGCGGGCTCCGGGGCGGGCTCCGGCCCGGCGTCCGGTCCGGACGGCGGTGCGGTCCGGGCCGTCCGCAGTTCGGCGAGTCCGCTCTCCCAAGCGGCCCGGGCCTCGGCCAGTTCGCGGCGGAGCCCGTCGATCTGCCGGTGGGCCAGGGCGAGGTCGCGCTGGTCGCGGTCGAGGGCGCGGAGGACTTCGGTGCGGGCCCGGTCCAGGCCCTGGCCGAGCGCGGTGGCCAGATCGGTGCGCAATTCCGCTTGGCCGGAACGGAGTTCCCGCAGTTCTTCGATCAGTGCGGGGGCGGTTTCGGTGCGGAGGAGTGCGATCTGTTCGGCGGTTCTCGTCATGTTCCCTCCCGTTGGCGGCGGGTGCCGTCGCGGGCCCGCCTGCGGCGGTCGGCGGTTCCCGGTGGTGTCCGGGCCAAGCGTGCTGGGCGTGTTCCGGGCGGGTGGGCGGGTCGGGGCAGGCTGTCGGAATTCCGGCGATCACTGGCCGGAATCGCCTCGCCGTCATGTTCGAATGGTTTGTTGTGGGTTTCCCACCCCTCGCCGGGAGCCCTTTTCGCGGATTTCCGTCCCGGCCGGGAAACGGATTCCCCGGGGCGCGGCGGAAACGTCGACCGGGCGGAGAGGGTCGGGTCGGGGAGGCGGGCGGGTTCGGTCCGAAGTGGGCGTGCGTCCGACCCGAAGGAAGGATCGTCCGATCAACTGCTTACAATCTGCGCCATGACCATCCAGCGGGGCCCGCACGCGCGCGGGGACGACGAGCAGCCGCCGCACGGGCACCGGGCGAGCGGCGAGCGGCGTCGGCTGGCCGTGCTCTGGGGCCTCGTCGCGGTGCTCGCGGCCGGCGGGGTCTGGGTGGTGGCCACCCCGCACCACCGGGGCGCGGCGTCCGGGGCGCCCAGCGGCGACAAGCCCACGGCCCAGGCGGCCGGGGCTGGCCAGCCCGTGGAGCCGCTGACGGAGTCTCAGTCCTTCCTGGCGGAGCGGTACTTCCCGGCCCAGCGCGGCTACGACTACGACAACTACCGGGCCCGCCGCTCGACCGCCCGGGAGGGCGCCGAGTGCCGGGGCGTGCAGAACGACAAGGCCCGCGACCTGCTGGCCGAACTCGGCTGCCAGGGCTGGCTGGGCGTCGCGCTCACCCGCAGCGACCAGCCGGTGGCCTCCAGCGTCACGGTGCTGCGCTTCCTCGACGAGGGGGCCGCGGCGCGGGCCCTGCCGACCGTCCGGGACAAGGCGCGGACTTCGAGTTCACCTACCCGGAGGGGATGTTCGCCCCCGCCGCGAACGTCCGGCCGATGTCGGCGACCCGGGTCGAACTGGTCGGCCACCACATCACGCTCACCGTCTCGCGCTACCTCGACCAGCGGGCCGGCGAGAAGCCCGACGACCTGCTCACCGCCAGCAGCCGGTCCGCCGCCGCCGTGGCCGGCCAGCCCTTCATGTGGATGTAGGACCGCCCCGCCCGGACGCGCCCCGCCCGCCCCGCCCGGACGCGCTCCGCCCGGACGCGCCCCGCCCGCGCCGCCCGGCGGCCGTCGTCCGCAGCAGCACCCCGGCCGCCAGCGCCAGCACCGCCGCCAGCGCGAACACCGCCGCCGCCCCGAACGGCAGCGCCACCCCGCCCAGCACGCTGCCCGCGCCGATGCCCAGGTAGATGCCGGACGCGTTCAGCGACACCAGCAGCGCCCCCTGTTCGGGCGCCGCCGCCAGCAGGCGCAGTTGCTGCGGCGGGGTCTGGCACCAACTGCTCGCGCCCCACAGGAACGCCAGCGCCCCGACCACCGCCGCCCCCGGCCGCACCGGCCCGGCCGCCAGGCCCGCCAGCACCGCGAACGCCGCCGCCATCACCGCGTACCCGGCCGCCAGCACCCGCACCGGCCCGCGCCGGTCGGCGAACCGCCCCGCCAGCAGGTTCCCGGCGACCGCGCCCGCCCCGTACAGCACCAGCGCCACCACCACCGCCGTCCGGCCCGAGACCCCGACGGCGGCCAGCACCGGCACGCTGTACGCGTACGGGACGTAGCAGGCGGCCATCCCGAGCACCGTCAGCGGCAGCACCGCGAGCACCCCCGGGCGGCGCAGCGCCGCCAGCCGGGCGCGCAGCGGGACGGGCTCGGTGCCCGGCAGCGGCGGCAGCGCCAGGCGCACCGCGAGCGCGCACAGCGCGGTCAGCGCCGCGACCGCCCCCAGCGCGGCCCGCCAGCCCAGCCCGACGGCGGCCACCCGCCCCAGCGGCACGCCCAGCGCGGTGGCCGCCGTCAGCCCGCCGATCACCACCGCCAGCGCCCGCCCGCGCCGCTCGGGGCGGACCAGCGCCGCCGCGCTCGCCCCCGCCGTCGGCGTGAACGCCGCCGCGCCGAGCGCCGCGAGCAGTCGGCCCGCCAGCAGCGCCGGGTAGGTCGGGGCGAGCGCGGTGAGCGCGTTGGCGGCGGCCAGCAGCACCAGCGCGCCGACCAGCAGGGCCCGCCGGGGCACCCGGGCGGTGGCCACCGCGAGCAGCGGCGAGGCGAGCGCGTAGCAGGCGGCGAACAGGCTCACCGACTGCCCGGCGGCCGAGGTCGACACGTGCAGCGCGGAGGCTGTCGCGGGCAGGAACCCGGCGGTGACGAAGGCGTCGGTGCCGACCGCGAAGGTGCCCAGGGCGAGCACGGCGGCGGGACCGAGACCGGCCCCGGTGGGGGTCGGGGCCGGGGCGGTGGGGGTGGGGCCTTGAGCGCGTCGGTCACGGGGGAGCCCTCCTCGGAGGCAGGCACGGGCCGCTGTTCCGGATATTAGGTGTCCCGAATTATTCGGGACACACTGTATCCGGAATCGACGGGCGGGGAAGGGGAGTTCCGGTGGGTGGGCGCTCAGCCGGTGGCGTCGGCGGTGCCGGCCAGGCGGGCGTAGTTGGCGCGGACCCGGGCCACCGAAGCGGCCGGGGTGGCCGCCGCCAGGTCGGCGACGCTCTGCCCGGAGAGCTCGCGCCGCCAGGCCAGTTCGGCGCGCCGCATCGCGGTGGAGACACCGCACGGGCGGGCGAACTCGCGGGCGGACGCGCCCGTCGCGGAGACGCCCCGCTGCCGGATCTCGGCACAGGCGAACAGCGGGTCCGGGCCCTCGACGGCGGCCACCACGTCCATCATGCTGATCCGCTCCGGCTCCCGGGCCAGCCGCACGCCCCCGCGCGGCCCGGAGACGGACGTCAACACCCCGGCCCGGGTCAGCCGTTGCAGCACCTTGTTCAGGTACGTCGGCGACAGCTCGAACATCGCCGCCAGCCGCGCCGAGGGCACCGGCTCCGCCCCGCCCACCCAGACCAGGGTGAGGCAGCAGTGCAGGCCCCACTCCACGCCTTCGCTCGTCCGCATATTCCGGATGGTAGCTATCCGGAACCCGGTCGCGCCAGCACGGACCGGTGCCCCGGGGGGCGTCCGTGCCGTCGGCGCGGCAGCGGCGCGCGGATCAGCCGTCGAGGTGCTGCCGGACGCGGCGGGAGGGGGAGAAGACGTACAGGTCGAGGATGGCGGGCAGCGGGGCCAGGCCCGGGCCGCCCGCCTCGATCCAGGCGGTGATGTCGGCGCCGGCGTCGCGGTCGTTGACCAGGCCGAGCCAGACCGGCCGGCCACCGGCCCGACGGCCCGCCGCGGAGGGCTGGACGACCACCACGTTGGCGTGGTCGCAGGCGTCCAGGCAGGCCACCGGGCGGACGGTGGCGACCTCGGCCAGGGAACCGCGCAGGTCGGCGAGTTGGGCGGCGTGGTCGAGGCCGGGGATCTTCGGGGTGCCGCAGCAGCACCCCCGGCAGACCGAGACGGTGCAGCGGGCGGGCGCACCCTGCGCGCCGACGGCGGCGGCCTTCTCGCGGGCCCGGCGGCTCATCGCAGGACCCCCGCGACGGTGCGTCCGGTGACGGCCCGCCAGGCGAGCGGCCTCCCGACGGTGCGGTTCCGCGCGGCGACGCGCAGCAGGCCCGGACCGCTCAGCCCCACCAGGACGGCCGCGCCCCCGCGACCGAGCACGCCCAGCGACAGTGACAGCGACAGGGCACCGGCCAGGTCCCGGACCGCGAGCACGGCGAGCAACGCGGCGGCCGCCACCACGTCCCGCGCCACCGCCGCGCCCGCACGCGCCAGGACGAGGCCCGACCCGGCCCGGCCCCTCCCGACGCCACCGGGCACGGCGACCACCGCCGACGCGTCGTCGACACCGTCGCCCACCCTCAGCACCCGCCGCCCGGCGGTCTCCAGTTCCTGCACGGCGGCGACTTTATCCTGCGGCGGCAGCGGGGCCCGCACCCCGGGGCCTCCGGCCCCCCGCCTTCGCCGCTGCGCGTGGACGGTTGTCGGTGGGCGGCCGCGGAGCCGTCCCGGTCGGCGGTGCCCGGCGGGGCCGCGGTCGTCGCCGCGTCCTCCGACTCCGCGGTGAGCGGCGGGGGTTCGGCCCGCGCGGTGGCGGCGACGTCCGGGGCCGGGGTCAAGTCCGTGGCGGCGTGCAGCAGTCGGCCGCCCGCGGGCGCTTCAGGACGAGGCGGTCCGGGGGCGGCGCAGGCAGAATTCGTTGCCCTCCGGGTCCGCCAGCACCAGCCGGTCCGTCGTCGTTCCGAGCCGTCGGGCGCCGAGGGCCAGCAGTCGGGCCGTCTCCGTGGCCGTGTCCGGGTCCGTCTCCGTGGCCGGGTCGGGGCCGAGGGGGCTCAGGTCGAGGTGCAGGGGGAGGCGGACCGGTCGGGGATCGGTGGTCGGGCTCAGCACCAGGGCGGGGAGCGGCCCGCCGTAGCCGTCCGCGGGCGGTCCGAGTTCGATGCTGCCGTCCGGTTCCCGGCCCAGCTCGACGTACCCGAGCACCGCGCCCCAGAACGCGGCCAGCCGCTCCGGGTCCGCGCAGTCCAGCACCAACTCGCCGATGCGGCACGCCATGCCGGCCAGCATAGCCACCCGGCCGGACGCGCGGGGGCGGTGCGGCGGTAGGCTGCCGGACTCCGGATGATCATCGGTACGGGGGCGTGGGGTGGAAGTACTGACAGGCACGCACCGGGTGCACTTCGTCGCGCTGTGGGTGCTGTTCGCGGCCGAGCTGCTCTGCCTGGCGGCGACCGCGCCGCCGCTGCGGCTGCTGGCCCCGGTGTGGCTGTGGGCGGGCCTGGCCGGTCTGGTGCTGCTGCTGTTCGTCTCCGCCCTGGTCCGCTGCTTCACCCTGCGGTTCCCGCGCCACGGCGGCTGGTTCGACCCCGTGCTGTACGTCTGGAACCTGTCGCACGGGACGAAGGTCTGGTACGGGATCGCGCTCTGCCTGGTCGGTCTCGGCCTGGCCACCGCCACCGGTGCGCAGGATGCCCGCCGGGACGCGACGGGCTCCTTCTACCTGCAACGCCACGACGTCCGCACCGACCTCACCCCCGCGCAGTACCGGGAGGTCCGCGGCGCCTTCGTCCGGATCGCCACCGGCGTCCCGGCCGGGCTGTGCGTGGTCGGCAGCTTCCTGGTGCTGCTCTCGGCCGACGTGGCGTACGGCGCCGCCGAGGCCGCCGCCCGCCCCCGTCCCCGCCCTCGTCCCCGCCCGGGCGGCACGCCGAAGTACTGAGCGCTCCGTGTCCCGGCGCCTTGTGTCCCGGCGCCCGGGCGGTGGTCAGCCGAGCCGGGGCCAGGCCAGCAGCTGCTCCAGGACGGCCGGGTCGCCGGCCGCGAGCAGATCGGCGGACGGGCGGCGGCGGTGCAGGGCGAGCAGGAGGTCGCTCGCGGTGCCGGCGAGTTCCAGCCCGGCGGGGCCCTGCCCGGGGGCGGCCTCCGCCGGGGTGAGGTCGAGGGCCAGCTCGGGGCCCTCGGCGGTGCGCAGCCGGAGGGCAACGGGGGCGTGCGGCCACGGGGCGGACATCGCCCAGTACAGGTCGCGGAACTCGTCCAGGCCGTCCAGGGCGACGGCCTCCGGCAGCGGGAGGGGCGCGCCGAGGGCGAGTTGGGCGTCGTGGGCGTGCACGGCGGCCTCCTGCACCTGGTGGCGGGCGACCGCCCCGCTGTCGCCGGGAACGCCGCTGCCCTGCCACCACGTCCAGCAGGCGCGGTCGGGACCGGCCTCCCGGAGCGCCGCGAGCACGTCGGAGGTCGCCGCCTCGGCCCGGGCCAGCGCCCGGGCGGCCGGGAGGCCGGTCTCCAGCGCCGGGCGCTGCGGGGTGAAGCCGGGGCCCGCGGCCACGGCCGCCGCCCAGAACAGGTGCACGCCGGTGATGTGGTCGAGCAGGTCCGAGAGCGCCCAGTCGGGACAGCTGGGGACGCGGGCCGTCAGGTCGGGTGCCTCGGCGACGGCCTTGCGCAGCGCGGCGGAGCGCTCGTCGACGAGGTCTAGCAGGTCCGAAAAGGCAAGCGGAGTGGTCATCCTGACTGCCTATCACGGACCGGTGACAACGAGGCCGCGCCCGCCGGCCCCCGTCCCGATTCCGGGCTCCCCGTCGGGCCCGGGGGCGGGGCGGCCGAGCGGGGTGATGCCGATCCGGGTGATCAGGCCGTGCGCGGTGCGCGGTGGCGCGACATGGTTCGATCCCGCCCGGTCGTGTCGGCCGGGCGGGATCGAGGGGGCGGCACCGCCCGGGGTCGGAGGAGGCTCCCCGCCCGTCGGAGCCCCGGGCGGTGCCGGCTCGGGGGGCCGGCGCCCGTCGGGTGACGGGTGCCGGCCGGTCGGTTGGCGTCCGTGGGAGGCCGGACGCCCGCCGGGGGAGGGGCGTCCATCAGCGGACGGACGCCCTTCGGGACATCAGGCCCCGAACACCTGGAACTCGGAGAGCTGCGCGGCGGGCCAGCCGGTGTTGCCGGTGACGTTCAGGCGCAGGTAACGGGTCGAGGTGGCCGGGAGGTTGATGGTGACGGTGTTGCCGGTGGCCGGGTCGAAGGTGTAGCCGGCGGAGCCCACCAGGGTGGTGAAGGTGGTGCCGTCGGTGGAGCCCTGGACGCTGAGGGTCTGGGTCCGGGAGGCCCAGGCGCTGGCCGGGGGCAGCTTCAGGACGGCCTTGGTCAGGCTGCGGGAGCAGCCCAGGTCGACCTGGACCCACTGCGGGAAGGCGTTGTTGGCGCTCTCCCAGTACGAGTTGGCGTCACCGTCGACCGCGTTGCCCGGACCGTAGGTCTGGCTGGTGCCGGAGGCGGTGGCCGGACGGCCCTGCGCCAGGTTGCCGCTGCCGGTCGGGCAGGTCGGCCCCGAGGGGACGAGGACGGCGAGGACGACGGGGAGGAGGACGGCGAGGAGCTGCCGTTGCCGCCGCCGAACACCTGGAACTCGGAGAGCTGCGCGGCGGGCCAGCCGGTGTTGCCGGTGACGTTCAGGCGCAGGTAGCGGGTCGGCGTGGCCGGGAGGTTGATGGTGACGGTGTTGCCGGTGGCCGGGTCGAAGGTGTAGCCGGCGGAGCCCACCAGGGTGGTGAAGGTGGTGCCGTCGGTGGAGCCCTGGACGCTGAGGGTCTGGGTCCGGGAGGCCCAGGCGCTGGCCGGCGGGAGCTTGAGGACGGCCTTGGTCAGGCTCAGCGAGCAGCCCAGGTCGACCTGGACCCACTGCGGGAAGGCGTTGTTGGCGCTCTCCCAGTAGGTGTTGGCGTCACCGTCGACCGTGTTGCCGGGGCCGTAGGTCTGGCTGGTGCCGGAGGCGGTGGCCGGACGGCCCTGCGCCAGGTTGCCGGTGCCGCTCGGGCAGGTCGGCGGGGTGGAGGTGGAGGGCGACGGGGACGGGGACGGCGAGGAGGGGTTCGAGGTGGACGGGGACGGGGACGGCGAGGAGCTGCCGTTGCCGCCGCCGACCGGAACGCCGTTGTACGTCCAGACCGGCGCGGGCCACTGGCCGGTGCAGGTCGAGCCGGTGAGGCCGGAGTTGCCGCCGCCGTCGGTGATCTGGAAGCCGGTGCCCACGCAGTTGTGGATCGGGGTGGCGGACTGCGCGATGTTCTTGGCCTTGACGTTGGTGAACTTCAGCTGGGCGTTGGCCTGCGCCTGGATGGCGTAGGTGCCCGCGCCGTCGATGTTCACGTTGGTCAGGTTGACGCCGGTGACACCGCCCTCGATGGTCTGGATCGCCTCGTAGGAGCTGTCCAGGATGTCGGTGTCGGTGATGTTGATGGTCGCGCCGGTGATCGGCTCGTTCAGGCCGTCGAACCAGATCGCGCCGACGCCGAACTGCCAGTTGAAGTCGCTGTTGCCGGTGCGGATCAGGGTGTTGCGGGCGGCGGTGATGGTGCCGGCGACGGCGGTGCCGCTGCCGGAGTTGACGCCCGGGTAGCGGTTGGCGATGTGCAGGCCGCCGCCGTTGCTGATGGTGTCGGACATGACGTTGTCCGAGATGGTGAAGTCCTTGCCGCCGTACGTGACGATGTTGTTGGCGAGGATCGGCAGCACCACCGTGTTGTGGGTGAAGCTGTCGTTGGTGTTCGCCACCCGCTCCGGCCAGGAGGCCAGGCCGTCGTCACCGGTGTTGCGCACGAAGGTGTTGGTGACCGTCGAGTTGGTCACGCCGGTGTGGAAGTTGACGCCGTCCGCGGTCTGGTCGAGGATGCGGCTGTTCTTGATGGTGAGCCGGTCCATCGGACCGTCCATCCAGGCGCCGACCTTGGTGTGCTGGATCCACAGGTTGTCCACCGTGGAGTTGGACATCGCGCCGCCCAGGCCGTTGACCTGGTCCTCGTCGACCCGCTCGCGGATGTCGCCGATGATGGCGAAGTCCTTGAGCGTGACGTTCTGGCTCGGGCCGCCGGAGGTGACGTACTTGCCGTAGATGCCGGCCGCGTGGCTGCGGTTGTTCGGGTCGCGCCCGCCCAGCACGCTGTACCAGGGGCCCGCGCCGGCCAGCGTCACCTTGTCCACGATCACGTGGTCGTACAGGGTGAAGTTGCCCTGCGGGATGTAGACCGTCCGGCCCTGCGCCGCACCGGCGTTCACCGCGGCCTGGAACTTGGCGGTGGAGTCGGTGGCGCCGGTGGGGTCGGCGCCGAAGTCCGCGACCACGTCGATCGCGTTGGCGGGCTTGGCGATCGGCGCGCCGACGTTCTCGAAGTCGGCCAGGTCGATGGTGAAGGTCGGCGACTGCGCGGTGGAGGAGACCTGCAGCCGGATCTTCGTCCCGATCGGGTAGGTGCTGCCGAGCAGGGTGCGGGTCTCGTCGAAGAAGTGGTGCGGGTTGGTGTCGCCCGGGTTGTTGTTGAACGGGTAACCGCCGTAGTACCAGCTGTACTTGGAGGTCACGTCGACGTTCTTCAGCTTCTGCCCGTTGACCAGCAGGTCCATCGAGGCGTCGCGGCCCTTGCCGTCCGAGGAGTCCGGCAGGCTGTAGCGGAAGTCGATCGAGTTGGCGGGCGCGGTGAGCGTGAACTCGACGTACTGGCCGACCGCGTTCAGCGTCACGGCCTGCCGGCCGGAGGCTTCCGAGGGCAGGTGGCCGTACAGCCGGTCCGGCCCGACCACGGTGCCGTTGGTGGCCGCGTACTCGGCCTCCTGCTCGATGAACGGGACGCTCGCGCCGCGGTTCGGGACGGCCAGCGGGGAGAGCGCGGGGACGGCGGCGGCGTGGGCCGTGCCGGCGTTGACGAACGCCGCCGCCAGCAGGCCGGAGGCGCCCAGGGCGAGCGTCGCCAGGGACGCGACGGTCCGTCTGGCGCGGGTGGGGGGATTCAGCATGGATGACCGTGCTTCCTGCGGGGGAGGGGCCCGGGTGGTGGCCGGGCGTGCCGAGCGTAGGACGCTGTGCGGCAGGAAGTCCACGGGTGAACGCAAAAAAGATACAGATTGACGCAAGATCAGATGTGAAGGGACGGTGGAACCCAACTGTAGGGCCCATGTCAGGGCAGCCGGCTCAGGGCGCGGACCCGACCAGGGCGTCGCCCGTCGGGGTGCGCCGGTAGAGCACCGAGCGGCCCGCGCGGGCCCGGGAGAGCAGGCCGGCGGCGCGCAGCACGGCGAGGTGGTCGGCGACGGCGCCGGGGGACTGGTGCAGGCTGCGGGCGAGCTGGGTGGTGCTGGCGGGGGTGTCCAGGGCGGCCAGGACGCGGGCGCGGGAGCGGCCGAGCAGGGCGGCCAGCGCGTCGGACGGGACGGCGGCGCCCGGCTCCCACAGCGCCGAGATGCCGCGGGCCGGGTAGATCAGGGTGCACGGCCACGGCTCGTCGTGGTGCGCGGCCACGCCCGGCCAGACGAACACCGAGGGGACCAGCAGCAGCCCCGCGCCGCGCAGCGAGTAGGTGGTGGCGGCGTCGAACGGCGGGACGTCGATGCCGCCGTCCCGCCAGCGGACGTTCTCGTGCAGCCCGGCCAGCGCCGCCGCCCAGCCGCGCCGGCCCAACTCGCCCGCCCGGTGCACCACGTCGCGCTCGCACAGGGCCCGCAGCTGCGGCCAGTCCCGGGCCAGCAGCCCGTGCCAGGCGCGGTCGAGCGCCCCCGCGACCTGCCGGACGGCGTCCGGCGCGGCCAGCACCGCCCGGGCCGCGCCGTCGGTGTCCGGGCGGGCCGCCAGGCAGCGGGCGATCTCGGCGCGGGCCGACTCCGGCGGGGTAGCCAGGATCGCGGCCAGGTCGTCCGCCCAGGTCTGCGCCATGCCGCGCGGCGGGATGGCGATGAAGTCCGCCCCGAACCTCTCGTTGCGCAGCGCCAGCGCGGCCCGCACCGCCGGGTCCGCCCGCAGCCGCAGGAAGGCCGGGCGCAGCCGCTCCCGCCACCCCGGCGGCAGCGACCGCTCCCCGCCCCGGTCCAACAGCCCCAGCAGATTGGCCAGTTCGAACGCGGGCGAGAGCGCGAACCGGCTGCGCACCAGGTCCTCCGCGGCCACCTCGAACCTCAGCATCCGGCGCTCCCTCCGCGCTCCCGCCGGGCCGTCCGACGGCTGCCCGCTCGCAGTTCGCCCGCCGTCCGTCCGCCGTCCGTCCCCGTGACCTTACGTCCAGGGACGAATCTCTCGCCCGCCCCGGCCCCCGGACGCCAGGCTCACCGGCATGACGACCTACCGCGAGGTCCTGGGCGACCCGCGCTTCCGCCTGCTGTTCACCACCCGCACCCTCGGCATCGTCGGGGACTCGCTGCGGATCACCACCCTGGCCGTGCTGATCTACGCGGGCACCGGCTCCGCGCTGCTGAGCGCCGTCGCCTTCGGCATCGGCTTCCTGCCGCAGCTGCTCGGCTCGATGCTGCTCGGCTCGCTCACCGACAGCCTGCGCCCCCGGCCGCTGATCACGGCCGGGTACCTGCTGGACGCCACCGCCGCCGCCCTGCTCGCCCTGGTGCGGATGCCGGTCGCGGCCGACCTGCTGCTGGTCGGCGCGGTCGCGGTGTTCACCCCCGTGTTCAACGGCGCCTCCAGCCGCCTGGTCGCGCAGACCCTGCACGGGGACACCTACGTGCTGGGCCGGTCGCTGACCCAGATCGCCTCCTCCGGCGCCCAGTTGCTCGGCCTGGCCGGCGGCGGCGTGACGGTCGCCCTGCTCGGCCCGCACGGCGCCCTGCTGGTCGCCGCCGGGCTGCACCTCGCCAACGCACTCGCGATCCGGCTGCGGCTGCCCGACCTGCCGCCCCCGCGGCGGGCCACCGGCTCGGTGCTCCGGCAGAGCCTGCGCGGCAACGGCGACCTGCTGCGCCGCACCCCCGTCCGCCGCCTGCTGCTCGCCCAGTGGCTGCCGTCCGCCGCCGTGACCGGCGCCGAGTCGCTGGTCGTCGCGTACGCCGGGGCGCGGGGCTTCCCGGCCGGCGGGTACGGGTTCCTGCTGGCCTGCCTGCCGGTCGGGATGCTGCTCGGCGACCTGCTGGTCGGACGGTTCGCCGCCCCCGCCACCCGGGAGCGGCTGGTCGCGCCGCTGGCCGCGCTGACGGGCCTGCCGCTGCTGGTCTTCGCGCTGCCCGTGCCCCCGCCGCTGTGCGCCGCCGCCCTGCTGGCCGCCGGTCCCGGCTTCGCCTACGCGCTCGGCCTCCAGCGCTCCTTCCTGGACGTGCTCCCCGCGGACGGCCAGGGCCAGGCGTTCACCCTGCTCGGCTCCGGCACCATGACGCTCCAGGGCGTCGGCCCCGCCCTGCTCGGCACCGTCGCCACCTTCACCGGGACCGGCCCCGCGATGGCCATCGCGGGCGCGGCCGCCGTCCTGACCGCGCTCTGGATCGCCACCTGGCACCGCCCGTCCCGCCCCGCCGCCGCGTCCCCCACGGCGGCGGGGGCGGAGGTGGCCTGAGGGTCCGTTCTCCGGCCCCGGTCACGTCGCTTCCGTGCCCCCGCCCCCGACCCCGCTCCCGTCGGCCAGGAACGGGCGCAGCAGCGCGAGGAGGGCGTGCGGCCGGTGCAGCGGGATGATGTGGCCGCAGTCCTCGATGAGGTGTCCGGTGAGGTCGTCGGCGATCGGGCGGAGCTGGCGTTCCAGCGCCGCGCCGACCGGCCGGGCGCCCAGCGCCATCGTCGGCACCGTCAGGCGGGCGGTGGCGACCGCCCGTTCGATCTGGGCCGCGCTCTCGGGCAGCGCCCGGTAGGAGGAGAACGCGCGGCTCAGCGCCCGGCGGCCGGTGTACGCGCGGACGAAGGCGTCCCGGAGGGCGGGGCGGACCCCGTCGCCGAGGGTGCCGGCGTCGAGGAACCAGTCGACGTAGGCGGCCTCGTGGCCCTCCAGCACGGTCTCGGCGAGGCCGGGCGCGGCGCGGTGGAAGCCGAACCACCACGGCGGCCCGCCGGCCAGGAACTCCTCGGCGCCGGGCAGCCCGCCCAGCACGGCCTCCATGACGGCCAGGCGCCGGACGAGGTCCGGGCGGCGCAGGGCGAGCAGGAAGGCCGGCGGGGCGCCCGCGTCGATGCCCACCACCGCGGCCGAGGGGACGCCGAGCGCGGCCAGCAGCGCCGCGGCGTCCTCGGCCAGCGTCCCGGCGTCGTAGCCGGTGGCCGCCGCGCCGCTGGCGCCGAACCCGCGCAGGTCCGGCGCGATGACGCGGTGGCGGTCGGCGAGGCCGGCCATGACGTCCGTCCACAGCTCCCAGGTGTGCGGGAAGCCGTGCAGCAGCAGGACGGCCGGGCCCGACCCGGCGAGGGCGACGTTCAGTTCGACGCCGTTGACGGGGACGCGCCGCAGTTCGGGCACCGGGGGGCTCCAGGTGGGGTGAGGAATGGTGACCACCTCACGCTAGGGACCTATCCTGGCCCCTCCAAGACGGCACTTCTCCCTCAGGTGGTGAGCCCGGAGTGACCACGTCCGAGTCCGGCGGACCCGGTCGGCGGCCAGGTGAGCGGGGCGACCTGCTGGACCCGCTCTGCCCGACCCGCCGGCTGCTCGACCGCATCGGCACCAAGTGGACGTCGATGGTGGTCAAGGTGCTGGCCGAGGAGGCGCCGGACGAGATCCGCTTCGCGGAACTGCGGCGCCGCGTCCCCGGCGTCTCGCAGAAGATGCTGTCCGTCACCCTGCGCAGCCTCGTCCGCGACGGCCTGGTCGCGCGCCGGGTGGAACCCACCGTGCCGCCCGCCGTCCACTACCGGCTCACCGCACTCGGCCTGTCCCTCGAGGGGCCGCTCTCCGCCCTGCGGGTCTGGGCCGAGACGCACATGCCGGAGATCGACCGCAGCAACCGGCTCGCCGACGGGTGAGCCGTCGGCGAGCCGGTTGCTGCGGGGCGGGGGTGCCGATCCGGGGTCAGGGCTTGAGGATCAGGCGGATCGGGTCGCCCTGCTTGCTGTGCAGGCGCTCGACGGCCTCGGCGGCCCGTTCCAGCGGGAGGACCTCGCTGACGGAGCGGGAGAAGTCGAGGCGGCCGCCCGCGGCGAGGGCGATCAGCTGGGGACGGCGTTCTCCTCGGAGCCGTAGTGGCCCAGGATCTGCTGCTGGAGGTAGGAGAAGCGGATGCTGTCCCGGACCGTCAGGGGCTGGTCGGTGAGGCCGACCAGGACCAGGCGGCCGTGCGCGCCGAGCACCTTCAGCGCCTGCTCGCGGACGGCGGGCACGCCGGCGAAGTCGAACGCGGCGGACAGGCCCGCGCCGCCGGTGGCCGCGCCGATCTTCGCGGCGAGCTCGGGATCGGCGGAGTCCAGGGCGAGGTCCGCGCCGAAGGCGAGGGCGCGTTCGCGGGCGGCCGGGGCGGGGTCGACGGCGACGATCGGGTTGGCGCCGATCGCGCGCAGCAGCTGCACGCCGTGCGCGCCCAGGCCGCCGACGCCCCAGACGCCGACCGGCTCGGCGGGGCGGACCCCGCCGGTGGTGGTGACGGCGCCCCACGGGGTGGAGACCGCGTCCGGGATGATCGAGCCCTGCTCGAACGGGATCGTGTCGGGCAGCCGGAACAGCGTGTCGGTGCGGGCCAGCGCGTACTCGGCCCAGCCGCCGTCGTAGTCCACGCCGCGCGTCCAGGTGGTCCCGTCGCGCTTCTCGCCGGCCTGGAGCACCACCCGGTCGCCGACCTGCCAGGCACCCGACCCGTCGCCGAGCCCGGCGACGGTGCCCGCGACCTCGTGGCCCAGCGTGACGCTCTCGCCGGGCAGGTACAGCGGGGTGAGCGAGCCGTCGATCAGGTGGACGTCGGACAGGCAGACGCCCGCCGCCTCCACCTTGACCAGCACCTGGCCGGGGCCGGGAACGGGACGCTCCACCTCCTCCACGCTCAGGGTGCGGGTGGGAACGTGCAGACGGACGGCACGCATCACAGCCATGGTCGATCCTCTCCGGCCGGCGGCGAGCCGTCGGCGGCCTCGTTGCCGCTCGCGACGGCCCGGCCGGTTGCGGCCCGGGCTATCGCAAGGTGACTTGCGTTGTCGAGGCTACGACGCCGACCGGTGCAACGCAAGGTCGCTTGCGTTAGGCTCCGGGTGTGCCCGCGAAAGAACCGTCCCGGGAGGAACCGCCCCGGGAAGAACCGCCCCGGAAGAACCGCCCGGGAGAGAGCCGCCCGGGGAAGAAGTGCCGGACGCCGCGCCGCGGACCGCGGCCGCCACCGCCCCGCTGCGCCGACGCGGCGCCGCGATGCGCCGGGCGGTCCTCGACGCGACGGTGCGCCTGCTCGCCGAGGGCGGCCTGGAGGCCGCCAGCGTCGCGGCGGTCGCCGCCGCCGCCGGGGTGCACGAGACCTCGGTGTACCGCAACTGGGGCACCCGGGAGCGCCTGCTGCGCGAAGCGCTCGCCGACTACACCGACCAGGCCATGCCGCTGCCCGACACCGGCAGCCTCCGCACCGACCTGCACCGGCTGCTCACCGCCCTCGGCGCCTTCCTCGACACCCCCGAGGGCCCGGCCCTGCTGCACCTGAGCATCGCCCCCGCCACCGCCGAGACCCGCAGCGGACGCGACGCCTACTGGGCCGACCGCCTCGACCGCGCCGAACAGCTCCTGCGCCGGGCCGCCGCCCGCGGCGAGATCCGCCCCGACGCCGACCCCCGCGCCGCCGTCGAGGCCCTGATGAGCCCGCTGTTCGCCCGCCACCTGCTGCTCGGCGAACCCGTCACGCCCGCCTTCGTCACCGCCCTGGTCGACCTCGTCCTGGACGGCCTCGCCCCGCGCTGAGCCCCGCGCCGTGCCCGGCGCTGTGCCCGCGCTGAGCCCCGCGCCGTGCCCGGCGCTGTGCCCCGCGCTGAGCCCCGCGCCGTGCCCGGCGGCTACGGTGGACCGATGACGACCCGGGTGATCGTGCTCAACGGCGGCTCCAGCAGCGGCAAGACCAGCCTCGCGCGGGCTCTCCAGGCGCAACTGCCGCGCCCCTGGCTGGCCTTCGGCATCGACGGCCTGGTCGATGCGCTGCCCCCGCCCTGCGGGAGGGCGGCGACGGCATCGGCTTCGCCACCGACGGCACCGTCGCCGTCGGCGACGCCTTCCGCGTGCTGGAGGCCGCCTGGACGGCCGGTGTCGCCGCCACCGCCCGGGCCGGCGCCCCGGTCATCGTCGATGACGTCTTCCTCTCCGGCCCGGCCTCCCAGCAGCGCTGGCGCGAAGCCCTGTACGGCCTGGACGTCCTCTGGGTCGGCGTCCGCTGCGACCCCGCCGAGGCCGCCGCCCGCGAACGCGCCCGCGGTGACCGCGCCACCGGCATGGCCGCCGACCAGGCGGTCCGCGTCCACCGCGGCGTCCACTACGACCTGGAGGTGGACACCACCCGCACCCCGCCCGACGCCTGCGCCCGCACCGTCGCGTTCCATCTCCGGTAAGGAAGTCGACGGTGGGCCGGTTGGCGACGGTCAGTCGAAGCGGCGGGTCGCGGTGATGCCCCCGTCCACCGGCAGGGTCACGCCGGTGACGTACGAGGCGCGGTCGCTGAGCAGCCACGCCGCCGCCTGCGCGACCTCCTCGGGCCGGGCCGGGCGGCCCAGCGGGGTCGAGCGGGCCACCAGGTCGGTGAAGGCCGGGCCGAGCGCGAAGAGGTCCTCGGTGCCGGGGGTGCGCACCACGCCCGGCGCCACCGCGTTGACCCGGATGCCGTGCGGCGCGTAGTCCGCCACCGCCGCCCGCACCAGGCCGGTCAGCCCGTGCTTCGCGGCCTGCTGCACACCGTCGCCGAACCCGCCGACCAGCGCCCCCACCCCCGAGTTGACCACCACCGACCCGCCCCGGCCGCCCGCCACCAGCGCCGCGAGCTGCGCCCGCAGGCACAGCCAGGTGCCGCGCAGGTTCAGCGCGTGCACGCCGTCCCAGTCCTCCTCGGCGCGCTCGGCCAGCGGCGCGGGCGGCAGGCCGTTGCCCGCGTTGTCGAACGCCGCGTCCAGCCGCCCGTAGCTGCGCAGCGCGGTGTCGACCAGCAGGTCCGCGCCCGCCGCGGTGGTCAGGTCGACGGCCACCGGCACCGCCCGCGCTCCCGCCTCCCGCAACTCGGCGGCCAGCGCCGCCACTTCGTCCCCGCTCCGGGCCGCCAGCACCAGCGCCGCGCCCTCCCGGGCGAACAGCCGCGCGGCGGCCGCACCGATACCGCGTCCCGCGCCGGTGACGATCGTGACCTTGTCCTCGAGAAGTCCCATGCCCGCCAGGGTGGTTGACGCCGCCCCGTCCCACCAGCGGCCGACCCGACCGGGGACCGCCGATCCCGGACCTGCGGGGGCGTGGACAGCGGGGCGGGGCGAGGAGGACTGAGGCGGGCTGAGACGGGGCGGGGTGGGCCGTAGTGAGGCGGCACCGGCCCGGCCAGCCCGGACCCGGCAGGTCCTGGTTGCGCGGCGGCGGGTGTGACAGGGTGGCGCGCATGCCCGAGACCCCGCTGGGCGCGTTCCTGCGCGCCCGCCGCGCCCGCCTGGCGCCGTCCGACCTCGGCCTCGCCGCGACCGGCCGGCGGCGCACCCCCGGGCTGCGGCGGGAGGAGGTCGCGGCCCGGGCCGGGATCTCGCCGGACTACTACGCCCGGCTGGAGCAGGGCCGCCAACGGGTGCCCACCGGGCCGGTGCTGGACGGCATCGCGGACGCCCTGCGGCTGGCCGACGCCGAACGGGCCTACCTGCACCGGCTGGCCGGGCGGCGGCCCGCCCCGGAGCGGCCGGAGGAGCGGCGGGGCGTCTCGGCGAGCACCCTGGCCCTGCTCGACACCCTGGACGCCGCACCGGCGTTCGCCACCGGCCCGACCTTCGACCTGCTGGCCTGGAACCGGCCCGCCGCCCTGCTGATGGCCGAGCCCGCCCGCCGGCCCCCGCACGAACGGAACCTGCTCTGGCAGGTCTTCTGCTGCCCGTACGGCTCCCGCACCGCCGACAACCACGCCCCCGAACGGTCGATCGGCGCGGACCTGGTCGCCTCCCTGCGGGCCCACCACGCCGACCGCCCCGCCGACCGGAACCTCGCCGACCTGGTCGACCGCTTCTCCGCCGCGAGCCCGGCCTTCGCCGCCCTGTGGTCCCACCACCGGGCCGGCCCGCCCGGCCCCGGCCGCCTGCACGTCCGCCACCCCGCGCTGGACACCGACGTCCTGGAGTACACCGTCCTGGCCCTGCCCGAACCCGGCCGCCACGTCTTCGCCTGCCTCGCCCCACCCGGGGGCCGCACCCGCCGGGCCTTCGCGGCGTTCGCCGCCGAACGCGGGGTCGAAGCGCCGGTACCTGGCTGAGGGGCGGCGCGGCCAGGGCCCGTCCCGGGGCGGGCGGTCAGCCGGGGCGCAGGCCCGCCGGGCGGGCGAGGAAGCGGGTCTGCGGGTCCCCATCCCGGCCCTGCCCGCCACGTCTTCGCCTGCCTCGCCCCACCCGGGGGCCGCACCCGCCGGGCCTTCGCGGCGTTCGCCGCCGAGCGCGGGGTCGAAGCGCCGGTGTCCGGCCGAGGTGCGGCGCGGTCCGGGCCGGTCTCAGGGGCGGGCGGTCAGCCGGGGCGCAGGCCCGCCGGGCGGGCGAGGATGCGGGTCTGCGGGTCCCCATCCCCGCCCTGCCCGCCACGTCTTCGCCTGCCTCGCCCCCGCCTGGTGGGCGCACCCGCCGGACCGAAGCGCCGGTGTCCGGCCGAGGTGCGGCGCGGTCCGGGCCGGTCTCAGGGGCGGGCGGTCAGTCGGGGCGCAGGCCCGCCAGACGGGCCAGGAAGCGCGTCTCCGAGTCCTCGCCCCGGCCCGCGTACGTCCGGGGACGGCGGTGAGGGCGCTCAGGGCGCGGCACCAGGCCAGTAGGCGGTCGGGGGAGAGGCCGGGGACGAGCGCGGCCAGCCGGTCGGTCCGCCGCCGTAGCGCGGTCAGGTCGGTGACGCCCTCCAGGGCCCAGTCCACGGCGTCGAAGTCCGGGTCGCCCCAGGTCGGCCGTGGGTCGATCGCCACCAGGCGCCCGCCGGGGCCGGAGAGCACGTTGGACGGGTGCAGGTCGCCGTGCACCAGCCCGGTCGGCCCGTCGGCGGCGAGGGCCAGGGCCGCCGCCCGGGGCCCGGCCAGGTCGGCCCCGGCCCCGGCCCCGGCGGCGGACGCCCGGCGCTCGGCGAGGTCGAACAGGAAGTCGATCCGGTGCGCGAGCGGGCGCAGGCCCGAGTCTCCCGCCGGCCGGGTGGCGGAGCGCAGGTCCCGCAGCAGGGAGGCGACTTCGGGCAGGGTCCAACCGAGCTGCCGCACCGGCGTACCGGGCCGGACGTCCGCGAGCAGCAGCGCCCCGGCGGCGGTGTTCGCCGCGAGCAGCGCGACGACCGACGCCCTGCCCGCCCAGACGCGCAGGGCCTCCGCCTCCTCGCCCGCGATCGAGGGATCGGGCGTCAGCTTCAACCACACCCGGGCACCGTCGCCGCGCCGCACGCAGCGGAACACCCGCGAGGTGCCCCCGCCCCCCGCCGCGACCGGCTCCAGCCCCCACCGCCCGGCCAACTCCCCGACCAGCCCGGGCAGCGCGTCGCACCACCCGAGCACCCCGCCCCCGAACCGCCCGACGAACCGCTCCCGCACCTCCGGCCCGACCCGAGCCAACTCCTCCACCGCGCCCTCCCCAGCCCACCGACCTCGATCCCGGGCATCCTACGGGCACGATCCGTCCCGCTCGGCAGCCGGGGAGGGGCGGGTGGGTCAGTGCGCGCCCACCGAGGTGATCTTGACGACGGCGCGGCCTTCTTCGTCGGAGCCGTAGAGGTCGACCTCGGCAGAGATGCCCCAGTCGTGGTCGCCGTTGGGGTCGTCGAAGATCTGGCGGACGCGCCACAGGCCCTCGTCCTCGACCTCCTCGATCAGCAGCATCTTGGGGCCGCGCGCGTTCGGGCCGGTGAAGAGGTCGTCGTACTCCTCCCAGTAGCCGTCCATCGCGTCGGCCCAGCGGTCGGCGTTCCAGCCGTCCTCGCCGTCGAGTTCGGCCAGCGCGTCGTAGTGTTCCAGCGCGCACAGCTCGACCCGGCGGAAGAGCTCGTTGCGGACCAGGACGCGGAAGGCCCGGGCGTTGGCCGTGACGGGGGCGGGCTTGTCGTCCAGGCGGACCTCGGCGGCCTCCGGCTCGGTCGGGTTGGCGAGCGCCTCCCACTCGTCCAGCAGCGAGGAGTCGACCTGGCGGACGAGTTCGCCCAGCCAGGCGATGACGTCCTTGAGGTCGTCGGTCTTGATGTCGTCCGGGACGGTCTGCTCCAGCGCCTTGAACGCGCCCGCCAGGTAGCGCAGCACGATGCCCTCGGTGCGGGCCAGCTCGTAGAAGCCCACGTAGTCGGTGAAGGTCATCGCGCGCTCGTACAGGTCGCGCACCACGGACTTCGGCCGCAGCGGGTGGTCGCCGATCCACGGGTGGGCCCGGCGGTACACCTCGTAGGCGTGGCCGAGCTGCTCCTCCAGCGGCTTCGGGTAGCTGATCTCCTGGAGCCGGTTCATCCGCTCCTCGTACTCGATCCCGTCGCGCTTCATCTCCGCGACGGCCTCGCCGCGCGCCTTGTTCTCCTGCGAGGCGAGGATCTGCCGCGGGTCGTCGAGGGTGGCCTCCACGACCGAGACCACGTCCAGCGCGTACGAGGGCGACTCCGGGTCGAGCAGGTCGAAGGCGGCCAGCGCGAAGGTGGACAGCGGCTGGTTGAGCGCGAAGTTCTCCTGCAGGTCGAGGGTCAGGCGGGCGATCCGGCCCTCGGCGTCCGGCTCGTCGAACTGCTCGACCACGCCGCCCTCCCGCAGCGAGCGGTAGATGGCGATCGCGGTGCGGATGTGGCGGCGCTGCGCGGCGCGGTCCTCGTGGTTGTCGGTGAGCAGCTTGCGCATCGCCTCGAACGCGTTGCCCGGGCGGCCGATCACCGACAGCAGCATCGCGTGGCTGACCTTGAAGCGGGAGACCAGCGGCTCCGGGTCGGCCCCGATCAGGCGCTCGAAGGTCTCCTCGGTCCAGGACACGAAGCCGTCCGGGGCCTTCTTGCGGACCACCTTCTTGCGCTTCTTCGGGTCGTCCCCGGCCTTGGCCAGCGCCCGGTCGTTCTCCACCACGTGCTCGGGGGCCTGCGCCACCACCTGGCCGACGGTGTCGAACCCGGCCCGGCCCGCGCGCCCGGCGATCTGGTGGAACTCGCGGCCCGCAGGATGCGCACCCGCTGCCCGTCGTACTTGGACAGCGCGGTGAACAGCACCGTGCGGATCGGCACGTTGACGCCCACGCCGAGCGTGTCGGTGCCGCAGATCACCTTCAGCAGGCCGGCCTGCGCCAGCCGCTCCACCAGGCGGCGGTACTTGGGCAGCATGCCGGCGTGGTGCACGCCGATGCCGTGCCGCACGTACCGGGACAGGTTGCGGCCGAACTTGGTGGTGAAGCGGAAGTTGCCGATCAGGGCGGCGATCGCGTCCTTCTCCTGCTTGGAGCACATGTTGATGCTCATCAGGGACTGCGCCCGCTCCACCGCCTCCTTCTGGGTGAAGTGCACCACGTACACCGGCGCCTGCCCGGTGGTCAGCAGCTCCTCCAGGGTGTCGTGCAGGTTGGTGCGCCGGTACTCGTAGAACAGCGGCACCGGGCGGGTCGCCGAGCGCACCACGGTGGTCGGGCGGCCGGTGCGGCGGGTCAGGTCCTCCTCGAAGCGGCGGACGTCGCCGAGCGTGGCCGACATCAGCAGGAACTGCACCTGCGGGAGTTCGAGGATCGGGATCTGCCAGGCCCAGCCGCGGTCCGGCTCGGCGTAGAAGTGGAACTCGTCCATCACGACCTGGCCGATGTCGGCGCGCGGGCCGTCGTGCAGGGCGATCTGGGCCAGCACCTCGGCGGTGCAGCAGATGATCGGCGCGGTCGGGTTCACCGAGGCGTCGCCGGTCATCATGCCGACCTGCTCGGTGCCGAAGACCTTGCACAGGTCGAAGAACTTCTCCGACACCAGCGCCTTGATCGGCGCGGTGTAGAACGTCCGCTTGCCCTCGGCCAGCGCGGCGAAGTGCGCGCCCGCCGCGACCAGGGACTTCCCGGAACCGGTCGGCGTCGCCAGGATCACGTTGTTCCCGGAGACCAGCTCGATCAGCGCCTCCTCCTGGGCTGGGTAGAGGGTGATACCGCGCTCCGACGCCCACTCGGCGAAGGTCTCGAACAGCGAGTCGGGCGTGGCGGGCTTCGGCATCAGGTCCAGGAGGGTGGTCACCCCGCTATCTTGCCCGTCCGGGATCACCGCGGGCAAAGCTCGCCCCCGCACCACCGCGCCCCGGCCGGTTCGGCGGTTGCCCGACGCGCCTGCGCCGCGACAGCGAGTCACCGGGGGAGGGCCGGGCCGATCACCCCCCCGACCGGCACCGGCACTACGGCCCGATCGCCGGGGACGGCGGCTTCGCGGGCTGGACCGCGCCCTGCCCGGCCTCCCCGCCGCCGCCCGGCACGATCGCGCTCACCCTCACCTGCACCCGCTGCCGAGACCCTCCCGGACGGGGCCGAGCCGGCCCCGGGGGCGGGCCCGGCCCGTCACGGGCAGGTGACCACCTGGCCGGCCCAGGACAGGCCGCCGCCGAACGCGAACAGCAGCACCCGGGCGCCCGAACGCAGCTCGCCGCGCTCCACCAGCTTCGCCAGCGCCAGCGGCACGGAGGCCGCCGAGGTGTTGCCGGAGTCCACCACGTCCCGGGCGATCACCGCGTCCTCGGACAGACCCAGCTTCTGCACCAGCGACTCGATGATCCGCAGGTTCGCCTGGTGGGTCACCACCCCGTCCAGCTCCGCCGGGCTCAACCCGGCCGCCCGGCACGCCTGTTCGGCCAGCGCGGGCAGCTCGGTGGTGGCCCACCGGAACACCGCCTGGCCGTCCTGCTCGAACTGCGGGTGCCACTCGTCCAGCAGCCGCACCGCGCTCGCCCGCGACGGGTCCGACCCCCAGACCACCGGACCGATCGCGCTGCCCTCCCCGTCGGTCGCGGACAGCACCGCCGCGCCCGCACCGTCGCCCAGCAGGATGCAGCTGCGCCGGTCCGTCCAGTCCACCAGGTCCGACATCTTCTCCGCGCCGATCACCAGCGCGTGCTTGGCGCCGCCCGCCAGCAGCGAGTGGTTCGCCACCGACAGTGAGGTGCAGAACCCCGCGCACCCGTTGTTCAGGTCGAACGCGACGGCGGACGGAATGCCCAGCCGACCCGCCACCTGCGCCGCGATCGACGGGCAGCGGTCCACCGCACTGCAGGTGGCCACCGTGACCTGCCCGATCTCCGCCGGGTCCAGCCCCGAGGCCGCCAGCGCCTTCGCCGCCGCCCCCGCCGCCAGATCGGTCACCGACTCGTGCGGCCCCGCGATCCGCCGGGTCACGATCCCGGTCCGCCGCCGGATCCACTCGTCATTGGTGTCCACCATCGTCGCCAACTCGTCGTTGGTCAGCACCCGGCCGGGCTGATGGTGGCCGAGAGCGGCTATCCGGACTCCGGGCATGGCGGTCCCCTTCTCCACGGGCGGCCCCCGGCCGACGCCGGGGCAACGGCCTGGAATATAGCAACCGACCGATCGGAAGCTAAAGGCCGCCCGCAGGACGGACACCCGGCCGACGGGGAGACACCGGTGACCCGTCCCACCGCAGTGCGACGGGTCCCGGCGGAGCCTGACCGCCGGGAGTGCGGCTCCCCGGACTTCGACCTCGCCGGTCGGATACGGTGCCGGCGTGATCCGGAACCCCCCGTCCACTGCCCCGACACCCGACGGGATGCTGCTCGCCGGCCACTTCGTCGCGGTACCCGAGCCGATCGAGGGCCCGGGTCTGCCCCGTGCGGAGCGGCCGGCCACGGCGTCCGACTGCCTGACCGACCGCCTTCCGCACGACGGCTGCTGGTTCGACACGGCACAGGAAGCCCTGGCGGCCTGCCTGCCCCTGCGAGTACCGGCGGCGGCACGCCTGTACGCCCTACTGGTGCCCGCCGACCACGCCGGCGACTTCGTCGGCGACATCCTCGCGGCCGGGACGGACGAACCGGTGCTGCTCGCGAACCTCGACGGCCGGGCCGGCACGCTGGCCCGGGAGGCGGCGGAGGGCGGGCACGAGCTCGGCTGGGAGGTGCTCGGCTACGACCACGGCCTGCTCCACAGCCGGCTCTTGGAGATCGACCCGGACGACGTCGCCTAGCTGGACGGCCTCCTCGACGCGGCCGAGTACACCGACCTCATCGGCATCGGCCGGGGCTGAACCCCCAGCCCGGCGGGGTCCGGCCGCTCGGCGTCCGTTCCGGCGGCGTCCGGTCCGGCGGAGCCCGGTCGTCGGGGCGCCGGAAGCCGCCCCGGAGGAAAATCGCGGTCCGCACGGCGGGCGCTGCGGCACAATCCCAGGATGATCGGCAACCGGATCACCCATCGCACGGCGGACGGCGTCCGCGTACCCGGAACCTGGCGGCACGCCTTCATCCGCAACGGCGGCCACTACTTCCTCACCGACCTGTTCGTCTACGCCGACGGGCTCATCGACTGCTGGGGTCTGGTCACCGTCGAGGAGTTCGAGGAGAAGCTGCGCACCGGCTGGGTGGCCACCAGTCTGCCCGAGGGCGGGGAAGCGTCCGCGCACGAGCTGGCGGACTGGAAGTTCGGCGAGCCGGAGAGCTGGATCACGCCCGAACTGCTGGTCGCCGAAGTCCGCGACACCATAGACCAGTTGAACGGCCGCCCCGATTCGACGGGCCGCTGCCTGGCCGCCGTCGACGTCTTCCTCGCCGACCGGACCGAGGAGAACCGGGCCGCGGCCCGCGAGGCGTTCCTCGCGGTCCCGGAGACCCGACGTCGCTACGCGCTGGGCGACATGGACAGCAAGGACTGGCCACTGCGGGTCCTGGTGGCGGGGCCCGGCGGCCGGACCTACCTGCCGTTCGACGGGACGGTCACGCAGGAGGACTACGACGGCGCCCTCGGGTACTTCGAGGAGCGGGCCCGGTGGAGGGCCGAGAGGTCCACCCGCGTCCCGGCGGACGGACCGGTGACCCCGCACGCACCGGCCGTCCAGCTCCACCACACGTACCGGACCGAGCCGGTGGCCGATCCCGGCACGATCGGCCTGCGCCACGACTACCCCGCCCCGATCACGGTCGGAGGGGTCGACCACCCCTCCGTCGCCCACGCCTACTGGACCCTGTCGGTCGCCGACCCCGGGGCCCGGGACGCGCTCGCGGCGGCACAGACCGCCTCCGCGGCACGCACGCTCGCGGCCGGAGCCCCCCGCCGCGAGGGCTGGGAACACGCCCGGACCGCCGTCATGACCGCGCTGCTGCGCGCCAAGTACGACCAGCACCCCGAACTGGCCGAGGTCCTGCTGGCGACGGACGACGCCACCCTGGTCTACGACGACGTGGACTCCGCCTTCTGGGGCGACAACGCCGGCCGGGGCCGTAACTGGTCGGGACGCCTCCTCGAACTCGTCCGCTCCGAACTGCACGCCCGGCGCGCCGGGATTCCCGGGGCGTGACCCGAGCAGGCCGGGCCGGGCTGCGGTCGGCGCATCGTCGCACGTCGTAGGATTCCGGGGCCGGGGGTAGGACGGGACGCGTCCGGGCGGACGGATGGACGGACGGATCGCGGAGGAGGACCGGATGAGCCCGCGCAGCACGGTGGTCGAGGCCCGCCGGACCAGGGCCCGGATCATCGACCGCAGTGTCGCCCTCGCCTCGGTCGACGGGCTGGAGGGGCTGACCATCGGGCGGCTGGCCGCCGACCTCGGGCTGTCCAAGGCCGGGGTGCTCGGGCACTTCGGCACCAAGGAGGCCCTCCAACTGGCGACCCTGGAACGGGCCTCCGCGCTGTTCACCGCGCTGGTGTGGGACCCGGCGGCGGCCACCGAGCCCGGCCTGCGCCGGCTGCGGGCCGTCTGCCAGAGCTGGATCGACTACCTGGAGCACGCCCGCGAGGTGTTCCCCGGCGGCTGCCTGTTCACCACCGCGGCCGTCGAGTTCGACGCCCACGACGGCCCGGTCCGCCGCAACGTCGCCCGCCTGCTGCTGGTCTGGCGCCGCCGCCTGGCCGGCGAGGTCCGGCTCGCCGTCGAGGCCGGGGAACTCCCCTCGGACACCGACCCCGAGCAGGTCGTCCACGAGCTGACCGGCATCTACCTGGCCCTCAACCAGGCACTCCAGCTCCTGCGCGACCCGCTCGCCGCCACCCGCACCCGCCGCGCCCTGGACCGGCTGCTGCCCGCCGACCGCTCGCTGCCCGCCCGCTGAGCGTCGGCCGGGGCGGACGGAAAACGGGTGGCGGCGGGCCGCGCGGGCGGGGATCATGCGGGCATGACCGACTGCCGAAAGGCCGATGCCGCGTAACCGGCCCGCCGCCCTGCGCGCCACCGCACCCCGCGCCACCGCACCCAGCCGCCGCCCGGAGGCCCCGCCGCCGCACGTCCCGGGGCTGTCCGCGACCACGGACCGGGACGTCCACCGGGTCGAGTGGCAGCGCCCCGACCGCTGGGTGGAGCCGGGGGCCACCGGCGAGGCGCTGCGCCGCTACCGCGCGTTCCTGCGCACCCCGGCGGGCGGCGGCGCTACCCCCGGGCGGCGGAGTTCTCCTGCTGCCCCGGCTGCGCGCACGACGACGCCCGCCACTGCCGGGACGTCCTGGCGGCGCTGCTGCCGCACCTGCCTCCCCGCTCCCGGGCCGAACTCGTCCGGCTGCTGCGCCCGTTGGACGCGGAGTTCCGCCGCCGCACGCTGCCGGACCCGTTCGCCCCGCCGGACGCCCCCTGGTGGTGGCGCCGCCTGGGCGACCCCCCGTGGGGCTGACGCCCCGGGCGGAACCCCTCGCCGGAGACCCCGGCCGGAAACCCCCGTGGCGGGCGTCCGGGCAGCACACCCGAACCCCGGAAAAGCGAATGAAATGACAGGCGGACAACCGAAAGAAAACGCCGGGCAGCGAATTTCCCGTTCCTCCCGCGTGGCACCCACCCATTCGCCGCGCAGCTCCTAGTCTCAACGGTCTACAGCGCTGCGGCACCTTCCCGCCGCGCCCCGCGTTCCGCGCGTTTCCGCGTTTCTGCGTTCGCGCGTTCCCGCGTTTTCCGTGCCGTCGATCCGAGGAGTTGCGGCCATGAGCCGTGTCGTCAGGGCCGCCCTGTTCCAGACCGCGTGGACGGGCGACAAGGAGAGCATGCTGGCCGCCGCCGAGCAGGCCGCGCGGGACGCCGCCGGGCAGGGGGCGGGGATCATCGGGTTCCAGGAGGTGTTCAACGCCCCGTACTTCTGCCAGGTGCAGGAACCGGAGCACTACGCCTGGGCCGAGCCCGTCCCGGACGGGCCGACGGTGCGGCGGATGCGGGAGCTGGCCCGGGAGTTGGGGATCGTGATCGTCGCCCCGGTGTACGAGATCGAGAAGCCGGGCTTCTTCTACAACACCGCCGCCGTGATCGACGCCGACGGCAGCTACCTCGGCAAGTACCGCAAGCACCACATCCCGCAGGTGCGCGGATTCTGGGAGAAGTACTACTTCAAGCCCGGGAACCTGGGCTGGCCGGTGTTCGACACGGCGGTCGGGAAGGTCGGCGTGTACATCTGCTACGACCGGCACTTCCCGGAGGGCTGGCGGGCGCTCGGCCTGGCCGGGGCGGAGATCGTGTACAACCCGTCGGCGACCAGCCGCGGCCTGTCCGCCTACCTGTGGCAGCTGGAGCAGCCCGCCGCGGCGGTCGCCAACGAGTACTTCGTCGCCGCGATCAACCGGGTCGGCGTCGAGGAGTACGGCGACGACGACTTCTACGGCACCAGCTACTTCGTCGACCCGCGCGGGCAGTTCGTCGGCGAGGTCGCCTCCGACAAGCGCGAGGAACTCGTCGTCCGGGACCTGGACCTCGACCTGATCGACGAGGTCCGCCGGCAGTGGGCGTTCTACCGGGACCGGCGCCCGGACGCCTACGGCCCGCTGACCGAGGGCTGAGCGCGATGGCCCGGACCGTGATCGCCGGCGGACTGGTCGTCACCGCCGCCGAGGAGACGCACGCCGACGTGCTGGTCGAGGACGGCCGGGTGGTCGCGCTCGCCCTGCCCGGCAGCCAGCGCTGGCACGCGGAGCGGGTGTTCGACGCGAGCGGGAAGTACGTGGTCCCGGGCGGCGTCGACGCGCACACCCACATGGAGATGCCGTTCGGCGGCACCCGCGCCTCGGACACCTTCGAGACCGGCACCCGGGCCGCGGCCTGGGGCGGCACCACCACGATCGTCGACTTCGCCGTCCAGACCAAGGGCGCCCCGCTGCGCGCCGGACTGGACGACTGGCACGCCAAGGCCGACGGCCGGTGCGCGATCGACTACGCCTTCCACATGATCGTCTCGGACGTCAACGCGGCGACGCTGGACGAGATGCCCGGCCTGGTCGGCGAGGGCGTCACCTCGTTCAAGTTGTTCATGGCCTACCCCGGCGTCTTCTACTCCGACGACGGGCAGATCCTGCGCGCCATGCAGCGGGCCGCCGACACCGGCGCGCTCACCATGCTGCACGCCGAGAACGGCCCCGCCATCGACGTCCTGGTCGAACAGGCGCTGGCCCGCGGCGAGACCGACCCGCGCCACCACGGCGAGGTCCGCCGGGCGCTGCTGGAGGCCGAGGCCACCCACCGGGCGATCCAACTGGCCCGGGTGGCCGGCGCGCCGCTGTACGTGGTGCACGTCTCCGCCCGCGAGGCGCTCGCCGAACTGGCCGCCGCCCGCGACCTCGGCCTGCCCGTCTTCGGCGAGACCTGCCCGCAGTACCTGTTCCTGTCCACCGACAACCTGGCCGAGCCCGGTTTCGAGGGCGCCAAGTACGTCTGCTCCACCCCGCTGCGGCCCAGGGACCACCAGGCGGCGCTCTGGCGCGGCCTGCGCACCGACGACCTCCAGGTGGTCTCCACCGACCACTGCCCGTTCTGCTTCAAGGGGCAGAAGGACCTCGGCCGCGGCGACTTCTCGAAGATCCCCAACGGCCTGCCCGGCGTCGAGCACCGGATGGACCTGCTCCACCAGGCCGTGGTCGACGGCCACCTGACCCGCCGCCGCTGGATCGAACTCGCCTGCGCCGCCCCCGCCCGGATGTTCGGCCTCCACCCCCGCAAGGGCACCATCGCCCCCGGCTCCGACGCCGACCTGGTGATCTACGACCCGCACGCCGTGCAGACCCTCTCCGCCGCCACCCACCACATGAACGTCGACTACTCGGCGTACGAGGGCCGCACCGTCACCGGACGGGTCGAGACCGTGCTCTCCCGCGGCGAGGTGGTGCTCGACCGCGGCCAGTACCTCGGCCGCCCGGGGCACGGCACCTTCCTGCCCCGCTCCACCTGCCAGTACCTCTGACCACCCCCCTCATCCGCGAGGAGCCCCCCGCCGTGGACTTCGGACTCGTCCTGCAGACCGACCCGCCGGCCGCCGAGGTCGTCGACCTGATGCGCCGCGCCGAACGGGCCGGGTTCAGCCACGGCTGGACCTTCGACTCCGCCGTGCTCTGGCAGGAGCCCTTCGTCATCCACAGCCGGATCCTGGAACACACCGAACGGCTGCACGTCGGCCCGATGGTCACCAACCCGGCCACCCGCAGCTGGGAGGTCACCGCCTCCACCTTCGCCACCCTCAACGACATGTACGGCAACCGGACGGTGTGCGGCATCGGCCGCGGCGACTCCGCGATGCGGGTGGCCGGACGCCGCCCCAACACCCTGGCCCGGCTCGGCGCCGCCATCGACGCGATCCGCGACCTCGCCGAGGGGCGGGAGGCCGAGGTCGACGGCACCCCGATCCGGATTCCCTGGATCAAGGACGGCCGGCTGCCGGTCTGGATGGCCGCGTACGGCCCCAGGGCGCTCGCCCTGGCCGGACAGAAGGCGGACGGGTTCATCCTCCAACTGGCCGACCCCTACCTCACCGAGTGGATGGTCAAGGCCGTCCGCCGGGCCGCCGAGGAGGCCGGCCGCGACCCCGCCGCCGTCACCGTCTGCGTCGCCGCCCCCGCCTACGTCGGCGACGACCTCGCCCACGCCCGCGAGCAGTGCCGCTGGTTCGGCGGCATGGTCGGCAACCACGTCGCCGACCTGGTCGCCACGTACGGTGAGCACTCCGACCTCGTCCCCGAGGAGCTCACCGCCTACGTCAAGGACCGCCACGGCTACGACTACAGCCACCACGGCCGCGCCGGCAACCCCTCCACCGACTTCGTCCCCGACGCCATCGTCGACCGCTTCTGCCTCCTCGGCCCCGCCACCGCCCACATCGAGAAACTCCGCACCCTGCGCGACCTGGGCGTCGACCAGTTCGCCCTCTACGCGATGCACGACGCCCGCGAGGCCGTCATCGACGCCTACGGCACGGAGGTCATCCCGGCACTGGCCTGACCCGGTGGCAGAACCGGAGGACGGCGCCCCCTACGCCGCGGGCGCGGGGAACTTCTTGAGGAAGTCCTCCAGTTCGGGCCGTGAGTGGAACGAGACGTTCAGCCGGGTCGGCTTCGCACCGCCGGGCAACCGCAGGTACAGGGCGTTCCAGGCGCGCCCCCGCCGGACCCGGGCGACCAGGCCGTCGGCCTGCTCACGGGGGATGACGTGCACCAGCTCCTCGGGCCGGTTCCGCACCCGGGGGCCGCGGTGGACGTAGACGGACCGCTCCGTGACGGTCAGGAAGTAGCTCTTCATCAGGAGCAGGCCGACCGGGCCCAGGAAGCCCATCAGGAACTGGCTCGGCCCGTCCACGGCCAGCAGCACCAGGCGCGGCGCCTCGGTCGGATCGGCGCGCAGCACGGCCCGCCTGGCCTCGGACTGCAGGTCGAGCTTGAGATTGGTCGTTCCGAGCGGTTGTCCGGACATGGGGAGTTCGCCTTTCGATGGGTCGGTCGGGTCGGTCGGGTTGGTGGCCGGTACGGGGCGGGGCCGGGGGCCCGGTGTGGTCCGGGCCCCCGGCTGGTTCCCGTCGGATTCCCCGCCGGCTCAGGAGGCCGCGTAGAGCGCGGCGACCTGTTCGGTGCTGAGGGTGTAGGGGTAGGTGCGGGCGTCGGCGACGTTGCCGGCGGTCTTGTTGTCGAGGCTGCCGTCGGGGTAGCGGTTGGCTCCGATGGTGAGGTGGCCGGTGGACGCCCAGGTGGACGGGACCGCGGTGGAGCCCGTGTAGGTGCCGTCGACGTACAGCGTCATGATCTTGCTCGTCGCATCGTAGGTGCCGACGAGGTGGGTCCACTTCCCGGGGACGGCGGGGGAGTTGGCCGCGGCGGTGTAGTAGGCGGTGGCGGCGCTGTCGGCGGAGGTGCCGACGAACGCCCAGGTCCCGGCCGACTTGCTGTACTGCAGGTAGAAGGGGCTGCGGGTCTGGTCGGTCTGGGACATGACGGTGGAGAAGTCGTCGGTGTTGTTGATCTTCGCCCAGGCGCTCACGGTGTAGCTTCCGGTGGTGCCGGGGCTGGCGACGTTCGGGCTGAGCGCCCCCGCGCCGGTGCGGCCGTCGGCGCTGGCGAGCCCCGCGGAACCGACCAGCCTGGTGCCTGACGGGGCGTCGGTGCTCCAGGTGACGGTGCCGATCGGGTTGGCCGCACTGCCCGTGCTGCCGGCCGCGTCGGTGCCCTGGACGGTCGGGTCGAGCAACCACTGGCGGTCCCGGGGGCTGAGCGAGGTGACCGGGGTCCTGTTGGTCCGGTCGGTCGTCACCCCCACCCAGGTGGTGATGCGGCCGGTGGAGCCGACGAAGCCCCAGAGGTCGGGGATGTCGTCGCCGTTGAGGTCGCCGACCGCCCCGACCTGCGGGAACGCGGCCACGGTGAGGCCGGACGCGAGGCGGCCGGCGGGGCTGGCGGTCAGGCCGGTGACGGTGGTGTAGGGGGTTCCGTCCGTGGTGGCGGAACCGAAGGCCAGGGCGTACTGGTAGACGTCGCCCGCGGTCACCGTGCCCGAGGTGGCGCGGGCGCGCACCCAGAGCGCCGGCTTGCCGTCGGCGAGGGCGTTGCCGGGGACCATCAGGTCGTAGTTGCCCCAGCTGCCGTCGCTGGTGAGCTTCGTGGGAGGACCGAACGGGGTGGGCTGTCCTGCGGTGTTGGTGTGCGTCCTGCCGAGACTCGGGTAGTACCAGAGGTTGTTCTTCTCGACGGCCAGGACGCCCGAGCCCTGGGTGATCTGGTCGGTCGGCTTGAGCGTTGCGCTGCTCGATCCGATCGGGGTGATCTGGCTGACGGTGGCCCAGGACCCGACGCTGCCGTAGTCCGCGCAGCTCGGGTTGACGCCCGGTGAGCAGTCGGGCCTGCCGAGGGACTTGGTCGAGAGGTCGAAAGTTCCGTTCCGGTCCGGGTTGTTCGGGTAGTAGAAGAGTTCGATTCCGCCCCCGGTGCCGTCCGTACCGGGGTCCCGGTGGACGAACAGGCTGTCGACGTTGTCGCCGGCGTCGATCGTGCCGCGGTGGCTGGTGCGCAGGTCCTTCCAGGAGCTGCCGGCCGGTGCCTGGCCGACGGTGGCCGCGGCCGGTGCCGCCGCGAAGTCGACCCCCTGGCCGTAGTCGAGGAGCCGGCCGTCGTCGCCGGCGGCGAGGATGTCGGGGTAGCCGTCGCCGGAGACGTCGCCGTAGGCCAGCGGGGTCGGGGACCACGGGACGGAGAAGGTGTACGGGGTGAGCGGGGTCTTGTTGCCGGCGTTGTCCTCGACCTGGACGTAGACGGTGTTGGTGCCCCAGTGGGTCGGGGTCACCGGCAGCTGGGTGACGGGCAGTTGTGCGGGCAGGGTGGCGAAGTACGCGTGCTGGACGTACGGGTCGCACATGCAGGGGTTGAAGCTCCAGTGCACGGCGGCGACGCCGGAGTGTTGCAGGCCGGCCGGGAGGGCGTCGGCCGCGGTGAACGGGATCGTGCCGCTCTGGCCGACGTGCAGGGTGGTCGTCTGGCCGTTGCCGGCGGGCGGGAACTGGGTGGACAGGTCGGTGACGGCCGGGCCGTCCGCGGTGCCGGGGAGGGAGAGGGTCGGGGGCGTCAGGTCGACGCGGAAGTGGCAGGTCGGGGTCGGGCTGCCGCGCAGCAGGCCGTCGTCGCCCTTGGCCGCCCAGCCGTAGCTGTGGCCGTCCTCGAGGAAGCCGGTGGGCAGCGGGTAGCTCGCCTGGTTGCCGGAGGTGACGAAGCCGCTCCAGCCCTCGGCGGACTTGCCGGTGCGCAGGTCCCAGATGTTGGCCCATTCGGTCAGCTGGCCCTGGTTGGGGGAGCGGACGGTCGATGTGAGGCTGAGGTCCTTGGAGGTGATCCAGCCGAAGGAGGACTCCGGGACCTCCGCGCAGGACTCGAGGTCGGGCGCGTTGGGCACGCCGGTGCGCGGGGTGATCGGGCTGGTGCGCGGGTTCTGCGGCACGTCCGGGTACTTGTCGTACAGGACGCCGAGGCTGGCGCCGGTGGTCAGCCGTTTGAAGGCGTTGACGTCGCTCTCGTTCGCGGTGGCGATCTGGAAGCTGATGCTGCCGCCCGCGTTGCTCCCGACGACGCCCGTCACGTCGTAGTTGAACGGGATGTTGCCCCCGCAGCCGGACGAGCCGGTGCCGCCGATCTGCCGGGCCCCCAGGTAGTCCCGCCTGGTCGGCTGGGTGTTCCAGGTGGTGCCGTTGGCCAGGTTGTCGGTGCGGTACGCGGTCACGTCGTACGTGGTCGCGCAGGACCAGTTCGCCGAGTACCGCTGCTCCAGGTTCAGCTGGGCGTAGTCGACCACCGCGCCGCCCAGCGCGGAGAGGTCGAAGCGGTAGTAGGTGTGGTAGGTCGACGCCGGGCTGCAGGAGCCGCCGGCCGGGTAGGAGCCGCACCGGCCGATGCCGGGGTAGTCCGAGTTGCTGCTCCCGGTGTGGTTGTCGTTGTTGAGGGTGGGGTAGGCGGTCTGGACCCAGTTCCAGAGGTTGTTGCCGACCGAGGTGGGCGTCCACGCCGGGTCGATGTACCAGGGGCCGGTGCCGTTGGCGAGCAGGTCCTGGTCGGGCGTCAGGGTGATCCCGGAGGAGTCCGTGGTGACCGGCATCCGGGCGACGCGCGCTCCCTGCCCCGGTCCGTCGGCCGAACTCCCGTCGAGGGGCGGGTCCGTGGCCTCCGAGCCGCCCGCGGTCGCGGTGACGGTGCGCGCGCGGGCGGCGGAAGTGCCCGTCGTGGTGGCCTTGCTGCTGTCCCACATCATCGGCGCCGGCGCGTGCCAGAGCGTCCTGCCGTCGGACGCGGTGGCGGTGAGGTTGTCGCCGGTGTCGGAGGAGACCGTCACGCCCGTGGTCCGGGTGTCGAAGCGGAGCGACTTGAGCGCCGGATTGGCCGCGGCCGCCGCCGACTTCAGGACGAGGACGGTGGTGAAGCCGCCGAACTTGGTGGCGGTCACCTTCAGCTCGGTGTCCTGGTCGACGGTGTAGGTCAGCGAGTCACCGCTGACCCGGGGTGCGGACAGCGGCAACGGCGAGGTGAGGGAGAGCTGTTCACCACCGGGAGCGGTCAGGGTGGCCAGCTGGTCGCCCCCGCCCTTCGACAGCCGCAGGCCGCTGGGGGAGACCCGGGGCGAGTAGCTGCCGTCCGAGTTCGCCACCAGGGTGGCGTCCAGGTCGGCCCAGTCGCCGTCCTTGCGCATCCGCTGCTGCTCCAGGTGCAGCGACTGGTACAGGTGCCCTTGCGGCGTCGCGGCGGTCTCGCTGAACTCGGTGGTCAGCCCGGGGACGGGCACCTGGGCGCCGGTGGACTTCGCCGAGGCCAGCGCCCGCTCGGTCTCGGACGACGCCTGGGCGGCATCGAGGTGCGTCCGGTCGGCCGCCGCGACCTGGTCGGCGGTCAACCCCTCGGTCGCGGCGTGGGCATGGGGAATCGAGGCAGGTAGTGCGCATGTCCAGAGGGCCACCAGAGCGGCGAGTGACACGCGGCCGCTGAGGGGGCGGCGAGGGCGCAGGGCCATGGGCGATCTCCAACGGAAGACTCCCGCCCGGTCGGGCAGAGGACTGGGGAATGATCGGTCATGCCTCTGACCGGACCAAGCGATGACCGGTCGGCTATGGCCCCTTTGTGAAGGCGTGGGCGATTGGTGCGGGGAGTGAGATGAATCACGTACACGACCTGCCCGATATCTCCCCTGTGGTTTCCGCCGACGCCGTAAAGTCCTCCCGCCCATCGATGGTGCACGACTCTGACGCACCGACACACCGGCCAACAGGCATGCAGGAGGGGACAGAACGGTGTCGCAACAAGCGAACCGAAGGGTTTCGGCCCGAAGAGGAACGCGGCGACGGGACGGCTCCCGGCTGCCGGTCATCGCTGTCAGCACGTTGGCGGTCATCGCCTCGCTGCTGGGCCCCGTGAGCCTCGCGGCTGCGGCCGACGACTCGAACAAGATCTGGGAGCCGCCGGACTCACCGATCACCCTGACCCCCTCGATTCCCGTCAGGGACGCGGGTGTTCATGCCGCTGTCGATGGCAAGCAGCGGCAGGGCGCCGCGAAGGTGGTGGAACGCAAGGAGGTCAAGGAGGCCTCTGCGACCATCGATCTGGCGAAGGCTCGCTCCGCCGACCGGGTGCAGGCGACCGGCCTCCCGGTGTGGCTGGCACCGGCCGATCCGATGGCGCCGCGCGTCGAAGCGGCTTCGGGGTCGGTCGACGTCACGCAACTGTCGTCCAAGGCCGCCGCCGCGGCCGGCGTCGACGGCCTGCTGGTGAAGCTGGAGCCCAAGAACGTCAAGGATGCCGGCAAGGTCCAGGTGGCCCTGGACGTCTCGGCGCTCGACGCCGCCAGCGCCGGAGCGTTCTCGCAGCGCGGCCGGCTCGTCCTCCTCCCCTCCTGCGCGCTGACCACCCCGGACGTCCAGGCGTGCCGCACCAAGACTCCGGTGGCCGCGCACGTGGACGCCGACCGCAAGCAGGTCGTCGCCGACGTCGACCTGTCCGCCCGGGCGACGCCCTCGTCGCAGTCGGCCTTCGCGGCGACCGGCGCGCAGTCGGGCGCGGGCCCGATGCTGCTGGCGCAGGACACGACCGCGTCCGGCGGCGGCGGCGACTACAAGGCGTCCGACCTGAACCCGTCGGCCGGGTGGAGCGCGGGCAGTTCCAGCGGTGGAATGACGTACTCGTACGCCGTGCAGAGCCCGTCCACGCTCGGCGGCCAGGTGCCGGCGGTCAGCTTCGGGTACGACTCCTCGTCCGTGGACGGCAAGACGTCGGCGACCAACTCGCAGGCGTCCTGGATCGGCGACGGCTGGGACTACACCCCGGGTTTCATCGAGCGCACCTACAAGCCGTGTGACAAGGCCGGGATCGCCGACTCGGGCGACCTGTGCTGGGCGGGCCAGAACGCGACCATGTCGCTCGGCGGGCACTCCGGTCAGCTGGTCCGCGACGACAACAGCGGCGTGTGGCGGCTGAAGGACGACGACGGAACGAAGATCGAGTTCCGGACCGGAGCGTCCAACGGCGCGGAGAACGGCGAGTACGTCAAGGTCACCGACACCTCCGGCAACGCCTACTACTTCGGCGCCAACCACCTGCCCGCCGCGGACGGCAGCGGCGTGACCGGCACCGGCCCGGCGACCAACTCGGTCTCCACCGTGCCCGTCTACTCGCCCGCCGCCGGGGACCCGTGCAACGCCAAGACCTGGTGCCAGATGGCCCAGCGCTGGGGCCTGGACTACATCGTCGACGCCCACGGCAACCTGGTCACCGTCACCTGGTCCCCCGAGACCAACTCCTACTCCCGCGGCGGCGGTCAGAACAAGGGCACCGGCACCCGCACCGCCTACGTGCGCGCCAACCTGCCCGCCCGGATCGCCTACGGGCAGCTCCTGGGCGAGCAGCTCGCGGCCGGCGGCACGCTGGAGCCCGCCGCGCGGATCGACTTCACGACCGCGGAGCGCTGCCTGGCGGACGAGTCCTTCGACTGCGACCCGGCCAAGCGGACCGTCGCCAACAAGCTGAAGTGGCCCGACGTCCCGGTCGACCAGGAGTGCAAGTCCGACGGGGCCTGCACCAATGTCAGCCCCACCTTCTTCACCACCCGCCGCCTGGTCGGGATCGACACCGCCGTCCGCAGCAACAACACCTGGAAGAACGTCGACTCCTACGTCCTGACCCAGAGCTTCCCGCCGACGGGCGACGCCGGCGGCGAAGTCCCGCTCTGGCTCGACCGCATCCAGCGCACCGGCAAGGCGTCCACCGCCGACTCGCCGTCCGTCCCGCTGCCGCCGGTCTCCTTCGGCTACCAGATGCTGCCCAACCGCGTCGACGGCGTCGCCTCCTCCGCCAACGGGGCGACCTTCCTCGACAACCACCGCCCCCGGATCTCGACGATCCAGACCGAGACCGGCGGCACCCTCCACGTCGACTACGAACTGCCCGGCTGCTCGCGGCTCCAGAACGTCATGCCGCGGGCCGAGGACGACAACGACATGGCGTGCTTCCCGGTGCGGTGGACCCCGCCGGGCTCGCTCGCCGGAGCCGACCCGATCCTCGACTGGTTCAACCACTACCGGGTCAAGTCGACCACCGTCGAGGACCTGGCCGGCACCTCCAGCAAGCTCACCGTCACCGCCTACACGTACGGCAAGGCGGCCTGGCACCGCGACGACAGCGAGTACACCGACCCCAAGTCCCGGACCTGGGGCGACTTCCGCGGCTTCGCCACCGTCACCGCCGTCACCGGCGCGGACGACACCCCCAAGACCAAGACCCGCACCACCTACCTGCAGGGCATGGACGGGGACAGGACCCGCACCGGCAGCCGCTCCGTCCGCGTGGCGGACGCCCTCGGCGAGACCGTCACCGACGACGACTGGCTGTCCGGCAACGTCCTCCAGAACGAGACCTTCGACAACGCCGGCGACACCGCCGCGGCAGCCGTCACCGTCAACCGGCTGACGCAGCCGTCCTCCACGGCCACGCACGCCAAGACCGGGAACACCACGCTCGACGTGCCGCTGGTCGCACGCTACCCGGGCACGGTCAGCACCTCCACCACCAAGGAGAAGAAGACCGACGGCTCGGACCAGGTCACCAGCACCACGACCACCATGGACCCGGCCGCCAACAACCGCGTCACCTCCGTGCTCGGCAGGGCCACCGGCCTGCCCGACACCTGCGTGCGCACCACGTACGCCACCGGACCCGACCCGCAGCGCACCGACCTGGTGGCCGAGACGCTGATGGTCAGCGGCACGGACGCCTGCACCGCCAAGCCGGCCGCCGGCAACACGGTGTCCGGGGCCCGCGCGTTCTACGACGGCAAGCCCTACCAGCAGGCGGGCGCCACCGCGGACCCGACGAGCAGCCAGGTCCTCGGGTCCTTCGACGGGACGGGCAACGCCGGCTACGTCGCGACCAGCACCAGCACCTTCGACGCCTACGGCCGGGTGGCCACCGTCACCGACCCCCTCAGCACCGACGCACAGCACCCCAAGGGCACCGCCACCACGACGACCACCTACACGGTGGCCGCGGCGGGCGAGCTGCCCACCAGCGTGACCTCCACCAGCCCGGCGCCGGGCAGCACCGGCACCTGGAAGACCGTCACCACGCTGGACCCGCGCCGCAACCTGCCGCTGAGCGTCACGGACCTCAACGGCAAGACCACCAACGAGGCCTACGACGCGCTCGGCCGACTGACCGCGGTCTGGCAGCCGGGACGCGCGACGACCGTCCCGGCCAACCTCACCTACGCGTACACGCTCGACCCCGATCGCAAGGTCCCGGCCTACGTCACCAGCAGCAGCCTGACCAGTGACACCACCCCGCCGACCTACCACCGCTCCATCGAGATCATGGACGGGCTCGGCCGCACCCGGCAGACCCAGGAGAACGCGGTCGGCACGGGCACCTACACCGGCCGGCTGATCTCCGACACCCTCTACGACTCGCACGGGCGCGCCTACAAGACCAACGCGCCCTGGTACAACTCCTCGGCGCCGTCCGGCACCCTGGTCGTCCCGGACACCACCCCCGACGCGGCCGACGCCGCCATCCCGTCGCAGACCGTGCTGGCCTTCGACGGCCGGGGACGGACGGTCACCTCGACCTTCCGGTCGATGGGCGCCGACCAGTGGTCGACCACCACCGCCTACCCGGGCGCGGACCGCGTCGACACCACCCCGCCCAAGGGCTCCGCACCGACCACCACCGTCACCGACGCGCGCGGCCGGACCGGCGAACTGTGGCAGTACGGCACCGCCACCCCGACCGGACAGGCCGCCGACGCCACCATCACCCGCTACACCTACACCGTCGACGGCAAGCCGCTGACCCGCAAGGACGCGGCGGGCAACACCTGGTCCTACGAGTACGACCAGCGCGGACGGCAGACCAAGGCGACCGACCCCGACAGCGGAGTCTCCCTCCAGACCTGGGACGACGCCGGGCACCTCACCTCGGCCACCGACGCCCGCAACACCACCCTGTCCTACACGTACGACCTGATCGGCCGGAAGACCGGCAGTTTCCAGGGCGGCACCGGTGCCGCCAACCAACTGGCGGCCTGGACCTTCGACACGGTCACCAACGGCAAGGGCAAGCCCGCCTCCTCTACCCGCTACACCAGCGGTGCCGGCGGCCCGGCGTACACCACGGCCGTCACCGGGTACGACGACGCCTACCGTGCCACCGGCACCACGATCACCATCCCCGGCACCGAGGTCGGCCAAGCCGCCGGAACGACGTTCACCTACACCACCTCCAGCACCTACGACCGGGTCACCGGCAACGTCCAGACCACCAAGCTGCCGGCCGTCGGCGATCTCCCGAGCGAGGAGCTCGGCTACTCCTACGGCATCGACGGGATCCTCCAGGGCTACGGCGGCCTGGTGACGTACGACCGGCAGACCCAGGTCGACGCCTTCGGGCGCCCGACCAGCACGGTCGTCAACCCCTACGGCACCCAGGTCGTCGCCAGGACCGTCTACGACCAGGCGACCGGTCAGACCCTCAGCCAGAGCGTCGACCGGCAGACCCAGGCCGCCGCCCCGACCCAGCTCACCGCGTACACCTACAACCCGGCCGGCCGGGTCACCTCGATCACCGACACCCCCGACAACGCGCCGGCGCTGGCGGACCGCCAGTGCTTCAGCTACGACGCGCTCGGCCGCCTGACCACCGCCTGGACCGACAAGGGCGGCATCACCACCCCGGCGGCCGGCGAGCACAAGGCGCTCTCGCAGGGCGCCTGCACCAACACCACCCCCACCAGCGGGGCGGTCGCCCCGGCGACCAACACCGTCGGCGGCGGCAACCCGTACTGGCAGGACTACACCTACGACGTCACCGGCAACCGGACCAGCCGGACCGACCACGCGGTCGGCAGCTCGGCGCCCGTGGTGCTGAACCCGTCGCAGATCACCCAGATCGCCGCGGCCAGCGACGCCGGCCAGAGCTGGGGCGTCGCCCTGGCCGACGGCAAGGTCTGGACCTCCCGTCAGAACGCGGACGGCACCTGGGGGCTGTACACCGACCTGATGGCCCAGGCCGGCCCGCTCAGCTCCGTCACCTCCGTCTCGGCGGCCGTCAGCAACGGCCAACTGCAGGTCATGGCGGTCGCCGGCGGCAAGCTCTGGCACACCCTCCGCAAGGCGGACGGCACCTGGCAGGCGTGGGGCGACGTGTCCAGCGTCGTCGGCGCCCTGGCCTCGCCGAGCCAGCTCGCGCTGACCGCGACCTCCTCCGGCCTGGAGGTGCTCACCTTCTCCGGCGGCAAGCTCTGGCACACCCTGCGCAGGGCCGACGGCACCTGGCAGACGCAGGGCTGGGGCGACGTGTTCAGCGTCGTCGGCACCCTCTCCAACCCGACCCAGATGGCCGCCGCGGCCACCGGCTCGGGCCTGGAGATCGGCGTCTCGGCGGGCGGAAAGCTCTGGCACACCGTCCGCAGGGCCGACGGCACCTGGCAGACGCAGGGCTGGGGCGACGTCTACAGCGTCACCGGTGCCCTGACCGGGGCCCAGACCGGCGCCGGACAGCTCGCGCTGGCCAACACCACCGCCGGCCTCCAGGTCGTCAACCTGGCCTCCGGCAAACCCTGGCACGTGATCCGCAACTCCGCCGGCCAGTGGACCACCTGGGCCGACGTCACCTCCACCGCCGGAGCCGTCCCCGCCCTCACCACCATCGGAGCGGTGGGCTACGGCACCGACCTCAAGCTCCTGGGCGCGGGCTCCGGAAAGATCGACTACAGCAAGCGCAACGACAGCTCCTCCACCTGGTCCCCCTGGACGCAGCTGCTCCAGACCGCGACCGCCAACACCACCACCACGTCCACCTACCCGGCCGCCGGAACGGCCAACACCCCCACCGGCGGCGGCGCCGGCACCGGCGGCGCGCACGCCCTGCTCGGTGCCTCCTCCACCGGCCCCAGCGGCGTCAGCTCCGCGAACCTGAAGTACGACGCCGCCGGCAACACCACCGAGATCGCCGACACCTCAGGCAAGACCACCTACACCTGGAACTCCGAAGGCAGACTCGCCAAGACCTCCCAGGCAGCCGGCGACACCACCTACCTCTACGACGCCGACGGCAACCAGCTCATCCGCCGCAACCCCGGCGGCAAGATCACCATCAGCCTCGGCGCCGACGAGGCCACCTACGACCTCACCACCAAGACGCTCTCCGGCACCCGCTACTACCCGATGCCCAACGGCATCACCGCCGTCCGCACCGGCTCCGCTCCCACTCTCAGCTTCCAGATCTCCGACCACCACGGCACCGGAACGCTCGCCGTCGACTCCGCCACCCTCCAGGTGGCACGCCGACCCAGCGACCCGTTCGGCAACCCCCGCGGCACCCAGCCCACCACCTGGGCCGGCGACCACGGCTTCGTCGGCGGCACCAAGGACGACACCACCGGACTCACCAACCTCGGAGCCCGCGAGTACCAACCCCTCCTCGGGCGGTTCCTCAGCCCCGATCCGCTGCTCGGCCCCGCCGACCCCCAGCAGTGGAACGGCTACGCCTACAGCAACAACGACCCCGTCAGCAGCAGCGACCCGACCGGCCTGTTCCACGCCGCCCTGACCGACGGCGGTGGCAGCGGCGACGTCGTGACCGACGACAGCACCCCGGACACCTCCTCCTCGCCTGTTGCCGCACAGAGCGACAACAGCAACAAAACGAAGGTCAAGAAGAAGAGCTTCTGGGGCAAGGTCGCCGACTGGGGGTACCACCACGGCGGCGAAGTCCTGGGGGCCGCCCTGGAGACTGTCACCTACGCAGGCTGCTGGGTCGGCGCCACCGCCGGCGCCCCCGAGACCGGAGGCACCAGCCTCCTCGCGGCAGCAGCTGGCTGCGGAGCCGCCTCCGCCGCGATCGGTGCCTGGACCACCAACATCCTCACTCCGGGAGCGGACCACTCACTCGGCGGCGTCGCCACCGACATGGCCGTGGCCGCGTCCGTCGGAGCACTGTTCTCGGCCGGCTCGCACGCGGCGGGCGAACTGATAGCACCGCTGGTCCGCAAAGTCATCGGCGGAGCAGCCGACGAGGCGACGGCACTGGGCCGAGCCGGGGCCGAGCCGGAGCCGTCCGGAGGCTGCCCCAACAGCTTCCCCGCAGGCACGCCGGTCCTGCTCGCCGACGGCACCGCCAAGCCCATCGACCAACTCGCCCAGGGCGACCAGGTCACGGCGACCGACCCCGAGACCGACACCACGTCCGCGGAAACCGTCACCAACACCTTCACCACCCCGGACGACCAGGAATTCACCACCCTCACCCTGACCACCGGCGAGGGCCCCGCCCCTCTCCACACGCTCACCTCGACTCAGCACCACCCCTTCTGGGACGTCACCACCGGCCAGTGGACGGACGCCGCCGAGCTCAAGGCCAGCGACAAGGTACGCACGGACACCGGAAGCACCGTGACGGTCCTGAAGGTGACCAACTACCTCACGGCCCCGACGACCGCCTACAACCTCACCGTCGCCGACCTCCACACGTACTATGTACTCGCGGGCACGACGCCGGTATTGGTGCATAACACCAGTCCTGTTGGGCCTGGATGTGCTACGGGTAAGGCTCCGCGTACGCCTGATGGCAAATTCTCGAAGCGAAATGGGGAACCGGGAACCGATGGTTCTCTCGATGAGAGAACAGTCTTGGATCAGCTTGAACTGGATGGCGCTCCAGTAATTCGAGGCCAGGTTTATGCAAGGGTTCCAGGATTCCCTCTGCGCAAGTATGACGGTGCTGTTCAGATCGATGGGCGCTGGCTTGGTGTGGAGACAAAGGGGGGAACTTCACCCTTGACTCCGCCGCAGAGGGTATTTGATAACTGGCTGAACACGCCGGGGAACTCAGTTACGACCAGCGGGGGCATCACCCTGGAGGGGACCTTCAACGCCTGGGTGCCAAGGTGATTGGCCGGGGGCGGCCTACCTAGGTAGGCTGCCCCCGGCAGCGCCGAGTGGTTGTCTCTACAGGGAGTGATCTCGTGAGCTTTGATCTTGGATTTTGGTGGGAGGCGCAGCCCGTCTCTTCCGCTGAAGCGGGGCAGAAGTACCTTGCCATGGTTGAAGGCGGGACTGGCATCGTGCACGAGCGCTCCGCCTTGGCGACGTTCTACAACGAGCTGACCAGCCAGTTTCCAGACTTGTCGGAGGAGAACATGGACACCTCTCCTTGGGCTTCGTCCTTGTATCGCACCGATGAATGCGTGATTGTCTCGATCTCCTACCCCCGAAAGCTGGAAATGTCCAGCTTCCTGTTCGGGCTCGCCAGTAGGTGCGGGATCACGTGTTATGACCCGCAGGAAAGCAGGGTGCATTTCCCCGAGGGCGGGAATGCGGCAAGCCTGGAACTGGCCGATGGATCAATCGTCGACAGTCCGAGTCGAGACGATGTGGCCCGAGCGCTGAATGGGCTTTCGCTGGAGGACTGGTATGTCATCGTCGAACTTGAGCCCGGGTGGTTTATTCAGGTGGGCTTCGGCGTCGCTGCTGGAGTTCCGGAAGGGTTCTATGCTTTGGAGGTTCGAGAAGGCGCCAAGGAAAAGCACTTCCGGGCCGTAGTGGGAGAGCTGGCGCGAGTCATTGACGCCTTCTACCGATTCATTGCGGGCGATTCCTCCTGGCAGGCAGGGCTCCAGTTCTCCCCAGTTTCCTATTGAGAATCAGCGCCGTCGGATGAGTCATTAGATCCAATTTGGTTCCGCATATGGCAATGGGCCCCTTCCGGAAGATGGAAGGGGCCCATTGGCCGTTTGACGGCAGTAGTTGACGGCAACGTCAGCGGACGGATGCTGCACAAAGCGGTGGCTCGTCGCCGCCGTGAGGGTCGGTGCCGGCCTCGGAGGGCTTGCCGAGAGTGTGGCCGAGGAGGTCGATGGCGTCGCGCTGGAGGCGGAGTCGGACGTGTGCGTAGACGGTGGCGGTGACGCCGATGTGGGCGTGACCCAACAGCTCCTTGATGACGACGAGTTCGACGCCCTGTTCCAGGAGGAGGGTCGCGGTCGAGTGCCTCAGGTCGTGGAAGCGGATCTGGCGGAGGTGTGCTCGGCGGAGGAGTGCGTTGAAGTGTCGGGTGAGTGTGGCGGGTTCGATGGGGTGGCCGTCGGGCCGGGTGAAGACGTGGCCGCTGTCCACCCAGCCCGCGCCGGCCTTCTCCTTCTCTTGGGCCTGCTGCTTGCGGTGAGCGCGGAGCGAGGTGAGGCAGGGGGTCGGGAGGGCGATGCGGCGTTCGGAGCTGACTGTCTTGGTGGGGAGGGTGGTGAGGCCGCCGGTGCGGGTGCGCTGGAGGGTGCGGCGGATGCTGGCGGTGCCGCTGCCGCGGTCGAGATCTTCCCAGCGCAGGCCGAGGAGTTCGCCCTTGCGGAGCCCGGTGCGGAGGGCGAGTTCGAACAGTGCGTGGAGGCGGTGGCCCTGGGCGGTGGTGAGGAAGGTGCGGGCCTCGTCGGCGGTGAGGGGCTCGAAGCGGCGGGGGCGGGGTGTGCCGTTGCGGGCGACGTTGCGCGGGATCTCTTCCTCCCGGACTGCGTGCTCCAGGGCGGACTTGAGCACCGAGTGGATGTAGGCGAGGGTCAGCGGGGAGAGCCGCTTGCCGCAGCACTTGCCGATCGCGCAGCAGCGGGGCTGTGTGCGGGCAGCGTCGAGGCCGCGTGCGCAGCACTGGCAGGTGGTGCGGAGCTGGTTGAGCCATGTGCGCACATCCTTGGCGGTGAGCTTGGCGAGCTTCTTCTTGCCGAGGCCGGGGATGAGGTAGCGGTTCGTGCAGGCGGTGTAGCGGGTGTGGGTGGTCTCGCGGAGCTGGTGGACGGCGACGTTCTCCAGCCAGTACGTCAGATAGGCGGCCAGGCTGCCCTGGACAGAGACGACCGGGAGGCCGCGGTTAGTGGCGGCGATCTTCTCGGTGAGTTTGGCGAGGGCTTCCTTGCGGGTGATGCCGTAGACGCGGACGCGCTTGCGGGTGTCGCCGGGGGCGAGGACGTAGCCGGCTGCTTCCCAGCGGCCGTCCTTGCGCTGGTAGACGGTGCCGTTGGCGCGGACGCGGCGGGAGGCGGGGGTGTCGCGGGGTGTGGTCATCAGGCGGCGTCCAGTTGAAGGCGGGTGCGGATGAAGTCGTTGAGGGCGTGGGTGGGGATGCGGCGGGCGCGGCCGAGGGCGATGGAGGCGAGCTGCCGAGTGCGGAGCAGGTCGTAGACGGCGGAGCGGCCGAGCTGGAGGCGGGCCATGACCTGGGGGACCGTCAGCAGGTCCTCACCCGGCCCCGTGAGTGGGGGCATCAGCAGCTGCCCTCTGCGGTGAACTGCCGTGCCAGCACTCTGCGGTGCCAGACAGCGGGGGCGAGGAGTTCCCCGCCGGGGCTGTAGCCCGAGCCGTGGTAGGCCCAGTGGCCGATGACGAGGGTCGTACTCGGGTCGAGGTCGGGCAGGCCGGCGTGTGCGCGGGCCTGTTCGGTGCGCCAGGCGCGGCGGTCGTCGCGCAGTTGGCCGAGGGTGACGGAGTAGCAGCGGGACTTGGTGGAGAAGTGCCCCCGGAAGCCGAGCATGTGCGCCCACTTCCAGAGCTTGAGGTCGGCGAACTCCGGGCGTTTGCCGAGCTCCCAGCAGGTGCGGATCATCTGCCTCACGTGGCGTTCGACGGCGAGGCGGCGCAGCGGCCGGGCCTGTCCGGTGCCCGCGCAGGCGGAGCACTGGAGCGGGGTTCCGCGGCCGGTCAGGGTCATGCCGCGTCCCTGGCAGGGGCGGCACAACAGGGAGCGGTCGAGAGCGCCGGAGGCGTCGGCGGACTTGGTGGCGTATTTGGCCACGTAGGCGGCGACCGCGTGATCGGTCAGTTCGGCGTCGGTGTCAGGCGTCGATGGGGCCCTGGCCAGTTCGAAGGCGGGCGAGTCCGTCGTGCGGGTCGAGCGATGCTCTGAACCTGTGGGGTGGTGCCGGGAGGGACACGGAAGGCGTACCTTCACGGATGATCCACAAGGTCTCCGAGTGGGCCCGTGTTGCAGCGCGGGTCAGGAAGGCACGCCCGTGCTCAGCGTAGGCACCGACGACGGCCCGACCCGGTCCGGCTCCCTGATCGACGAGATCGTTCGCGGGGGAGGCTGGCGGATGCCCGCCGCGGCGCTGGAAGCGGAAGTCAACCAGTACACAGCCGAATTGGCAGCCGAGACCGACGAGGACGGACGGCGCCTGGTGGTGCGCAACGGCCGCCACCGGCCCCGCACCGTGGTCACCGCGGGTGGTTCGGCCCAGGTCACCGCTGCCCGAGTCAACGACCGCCGCGTCGACGAGACCACCGGCGAGCGCAAACGATTCTCCCCGAAGATCTCCGAGGCCCTGCCGTTGCTCTCCTTGCACGGCTTGTCGTTCGGGGACTTCGTCCCGGCACCGGGACAGTTCCTCGGCGGCACGGCCGGCCTGTCGCCCGCGACCGTCACCGGGCTGACGAAGCAGTGGAGCGACGACCGCGCCGCCTTCCAGGACCGGGACCTGTCCGACCGCGGCATCGAGAACGGCGTCCTGGCCGAGTGCGCCGAGGCGGCGGCATGACCGAGCACGCCAACCCGGACAAGCACGCGGTCGAGGTGGAACTGCAGATCGACCAGGTCACCGTTGTGACCGCGACCGAGGCCACCGCCACCGTGCGCTGCACACTCGGGCCCGTCCGTCGGGGAGCCCGCTTCGACCGCATCCGCGACGCGGTGGAAGCCATCGACCTGGAACTGACGCAGATCCTCACCTACCACCGCTCCGTCGAGGAGCTCGACCCCGTCCACACCGCGCTCGTGACCCTCCGAGGCCGAGGCGTCCGACACCTCACGTCAGCCACCCCGGGCCCCCGCCGGCAGATCATTCAGGGAACGAACCCGCCACCATCATGAGCAACCCGTCCACGGGTATCGACCATTGCTCGGGCGGGTCTTCGCCGAGGGCGCCCGGGAGACCGTCACCGGCACCGTCCAGGACGCTGCGCGCCCCTCCGGACCTCTCAACGTTCCTTGTCGACGCGGTGGGCACCGGTGATTGGGCTTCGACCGTGCCGAGTCGACGTCGGGCGGAAGGTTCCGCTGATGGCCATCTGTCGATCACCGAAGCAGCAGAACAGGAGCTGGAGTCGGATCTCGCCGTACCGGCCGCGACACGGCACCCGAGCCGCTCTTCTTCCTGAGCAGTGTCGTCGGCGGCATGCAGGTGTGGCGGTTGCCGACCGCAGAACGTTGGCTCGCGTTGACCATCGGTCAGGCTGATCCGGAGTTCCCGTTCCAACTGCGCGCTCAGTCCTGGCGGGTGGACCAGAGTGGTGGTGGCGTTCGGCGTGGTCGTGCCCGGAGGCTGTGGCCGGAGGAACAAGTCCACCTCTCTCACTTCCGATCTGACACGGCCAGTAGGATGAAGTCCGCGTCGAGGCTGGTGGTTTGGGGGAGCTGGGGCCGGGCGCTGAGCAGCCGACACGGTGGGGGGCCGATGAAGCCGGTGAAGAGTAGCGACCCTGCTCGGATGATTCTGGTGGGCGCAGGGCTGGTGTTCCTGGTGCTCTCGGCCGCTGGCCTGACCGGGCCGTCGGTCGGATCGCGGGTGTTCTTCGTGGTCCTGACGGTCCTCTCCGCGGTGTGGTGCTTCCGTGCGGCCCGGATGGGGCTGGTCATCGACCAGGACGGCGTTGTCGAGCGGTCGATCGGGCGCTCCCTCCGTACCCCCTGGCAGGAGGTCGAGACGGTTGCCGTCCGCGCCGGACGGAGAGCGGACGCGGCCGACTACTGGCTGGTCGAGTTGCGGCTGCGCGACGGCCGGGTCCTGCCGGTCGGGGGAACGGGGAGCCGTACCAGGAGCGGCGTCGAGGAGGTCGGGCACCGGATCGTCGCCATGCGGGCGGCATGCCTCGGCGACGGGGACGCTGCCGGGCTGCTGGAGCTGGACGGTGGCGCGGGCCGGACGGGCAGTCAGTCGTGGGGGATGCGGTCGTCGGTCCGGACGGTGTCCCGGTGGCGGTCCGGTTGACCGGTCCCGGCGGGGTGAAGCTGGACGGGGGCGCTGCGGCCCTACCGGACGGCCCGCTGATCGCGCTGGGGGCCGCCGTGGTGATCGGCGTCGGGAGACTGGTGTCGGTCATCGTGCGAAAGATCCGCAGGAAACCGGGCTACGCGGTGAACATCGAGGTCGGCGGACCGGAACCCCGCAGCGTCACCCTGCCGTTCGACTCGCGGGCGCGGGCCGCCGAGCGCGTCCGCGAGCTGGTCGCCGCCGTCGGCGAGCGCGGTGCGGACGCCGTGCCCCGCGCCTCCGGGCGGTAAGGGGCAGCCGTAGGGGACGCCCTACAGCTGCTGGGTGGTCGATGCGTGCCGGTCGTGACGGGTCTTCGTCGAGGGGGCCCGGGAGGCCGTCACCGACACCGTCCGGAGCGTCAGTTGGCGTACCGGGCCGTTCGGTACCGGTGCCGCCGACCTGTGGGTCGGGATCGACCGGGAGGGCACGGGCCTGAACCTCCGGCTCCGGGCGCCACCCGGCGGGGCTCTGACGTGCTGTCATCGGCTCCGGTGGCTGTCGGTGGCGGCTGCGAGGATGGTCGGCATGGCTGGAACGATCACCTATCTGCGGGGCGACGCCACCGCGCCGCAGGGCGAAGGACCGCGGATCATCGCGCACGTCTGCAACGACCTCGGGGGGTGGGGCAAGGGATTCGTGCTGGCGCTCTCCCGGCGTTGGCCCGAACCGGAGGCCGCGTTCCGCCGTTGGCACCGGGAGCGGGCCGGTAACGACTTCGGGCTGGGGGCGGTGCAGTTGGTGCGGGTCACGCCTGGTCTGTGGGTGGCCAACATGGTGGGTCAGCGCGGCATCCGGACCGGCCGTTCCACCGGTGTCCCGGTCCGTTACGAGGCGATCGACACCGCCCTGGCCGCCCTGGCCGCCGAGGCCGTCCGGCTCGGGGCCTCCGTGCACATGCCGCGGATCGGCTGCGGCCTGGCCGGCGGCAGGTGGGAGCGGATCGAACCCCTGGTCACCGACCGCCTCACCGCCCGGGGCATACCGGTGACGGTCTACGACCACTGACCGGCCGGCCCGCCGCCGCGGGCAGGCCCTCTTCCGCACCGGCCCGATCGGCGGGACGCTGGGAGCGCACCGGGGGAGCGAGGGAGGGGACGCGCATGGACCTGCGGCAACGGGTGGTGCGGCGCAACCCGTTCGTCACCTGGACGCTCAACGGGCTGGCCGCGGCGGCCGTCCTGCTGTTCGTGCACACCATGGTCCGGCAGAACCTGTCCGCGCAGGGGCTGCGCTCCTGGCCGTGGTCCTGGCAGCTGCTCGACACGCAGAGCGCGACCGCCGCGCTGCTGGCTGCGATCGGGGCGATCGTCGCGCGCGCCCAGTTCGCCCGCACCGTCCGTCCGCTGCTGGGAAACACCGGCTGGCCGACGGGCGGCCACGCCCCCGACGGGGCACTCGCCTGGGCCAGTCACCTGCGCAACGGCGGGAGCGGCGCGGTGGTGGTGGTCTCCCTCGACTACCGCCTCGACTTCTTCCCCGACCCGGTGGCCGAGGCGGGGGCGCGGGCCCCTGACGGGCCTGACGGGCCGGGCCCGAGTACGGGGTGGACCGGGCGGGACGGGGTCGTCGCGGCCGTCGCCCGGTACGGGCTGCGCTCCGGAGCCGACTACCGTTTCGCGTCCATCCGTCCGAACAGCTTCATCGGCGGCGAGAGCAGCTTCCTGCTCGGCTGGTTCGCCGAACCCGCCCTCGCGGTGGTCCGGGACCTGTACGTCCGGGTCACCGTCCGGGACCGGATCGGTGACCTGCACCAGCGGGTCATCTCCTGCCTGGTCGACGTCGACCGCCCGCTCGCCCACGTCGTTCCCGACCCGCGGTAGCGCCCCGGCGGCCGGGGGGAGCCGGTGCGGCGGCCTACGATGCTGCGCATGACGGAAGACGCCGGTGACCTGGACGGGCTGGTCCGCAAGCGGATTCGCGCGCTGCGGGTCGCGCAGGGCTGGTCGCTGGAGGAACTGGCGGGCCGGGCCAACCTCAGCCAGTCCTCGCTGAGCCGGATCGAGAACGGGCAGCGCCGACTCGCGCTCGACCAACTCGTGACCCTGGCGCGGGCGTTGGACACCACGCTGGACCAGTTGGTGGAGACCGCCGCCGAGGACGTGGTGATCAGTCCGACGGTCGACGGGCCGCACGGCACCATGCGCTGGCCGGTCAAGGGCGACCCGGGGATCAGCGTGGTGCGCCAGCGGATGACCGAGCCGCCGCCCGACAACCCGGCCCGGATGCGCGCCCACCCCGGCCGGGAGTGGCTGGTCGTGCTCTCGGGCACCGCGATCCTGATGCTCGGCCACCGCCGCATCCGGCTCGCCACCCACCAGGCCGCCGAGTTCCCCACGATGATGCCGCACGCCATCGGCGCCGAGGGCGGGCCGTGCGAGATCCTCGGCATCTTCGACCGCGACGCCCGCCGCGGCCACCAGCCCGACCCCGGCCCGCACCGCTGCTGACCTGCTGACCTGCTGACGGCTTGCGCCTGCGGCAAGCGGGGACGGCACTGTCTTGCGCATTCCGGGAGGATGCGTGCCCCACGCGCATGACGGCCGTACGGTGGCACCATGAGCCACCCGCAGCCCCACGTCCCCGCCCACGGGCACGCCCACACCCCCGCCCACGGGCACGCCCCCGCTCACGAGCACGCCCACGCCCACCACCAGCACCCGGTCGAGGACGACGCCGGGCAGGCCGAGGTCCTCGACCTGGACGCCGAGGTGCTGGCCGAGCACCTCGCCGCGATCACCGACTGGCTGCCGCTGGACGCCGACCCGCGGCACGTCGTCGACCTCGGGGCCGGCACCGGCGCCGGCACCTTCGCGCTGCTGAGCCGCTTCCCCGAGGCCCGGGTCACCGCCGTCGACGCCTCGCCCGGCCACCTGCTGCGCCTGCGCGAGAAGGCGCACGCGCTGGGCCTGGCGGACCGGATCGCCACCGTGCAGGCCGACCTGGACGAGGCCGACTGGCCCGAACTCGGCCGGCCCGACCTGGTCTGGGCGTCCGCCTCGATGCACCACCTGGCCGACCCCGGCCGGGCCCTGCGCCGCGTCCGCGAACTCCTCGCCCCGGACGGCGTGTTCGCCCTGGTCGAGCTGGCCGGCTTCCCGCGCTTCCTACCGCCGGACGCGCCCGCCGAGCGCCCCGGCCTGGAGGAGCGCTGCCAGCGCGCGACCGACCACTTCCACGCCGAGCACGTCCCGCACCGGGGCGCCGACTGGGGGCCGCTGCTGACCGCCGCCGGGTTCACCGTCACCGGCGAGCGCACCGTCACCGTCCACATCGACGCCACCGAGCACCCGTCCGTCGGCCGCTACGCCCTGGCCACCCTGCGCCGTATCCGCTCCGCCGCCGCCGAGGCGCTCGACCCCGCCGACCTGGCCGCCCTCGACCGGCTGACCGACGCCGACGGCCCGGACAGCGTCGCGCTGCGCGAGGACCTCGCGGTGCGCACCGAACGCCAGGTCTGGGCCGCCCGCCCCTGACGCCCACCTCGCCGAGGCCGACCGCCGGGCACCGGGCGCCCCGCGAGTCCGGTGCTTCAGACCCGGCGCCGCTCGTATAGGGCGCGGCCGATCCGGCGGCCCAGCAGCAGGTGGGCCAGCAGGGCGCCGAGCGTGTTCAGCAGGACGTCGTCCACGTCGAACGCCCGGCCCTCCACCAGCAGGCCCTGCGCCGTCTCGACCGTGACCATCACCAGCGCGGTCAGCGCGGTCGCCGCCAGCACGCTGCGCAGTCGGGGGAAGAGCACCGGCAGCAGCACTCCGAACGGCGCGCCCAGCAGGATGTTCCCGCCCACCTGCTGGGCGGCGGCCCGGACGGCGGGCTGGTCCAGGTAGCCGCGCAGCGAGGCGCCGAGGTGGAAGTTGGGGTGCACCAGGTTCCGGGCGCCGGGTTCCGGCACCAGCGTCACCCGGGCCAGCGCGACCGCGAACACCACGGTCAGCACCAGCCCCGCCAGCAGGATCAGCCACCGGGCCAGGACGGAGAACGGTCCGCGCCGCTCCATGAAAGCCGGCCGGGTCCGCTCGGCCCGCCGGACGCCCGCGTCCCCGGGGGCGGCCGGGACGTCCCCGGACGCCGCCGGGGCGCTCCCGGGCTTCCGGGTCCGCCAGCGCTTCCAGTCCCACGACGAGGACCGGCCGCCCACCGGTTCCACGTCCACGGCCGGTGCCTCCTGCTGCCCGGCACCCGCCGAAGTGGCCCGCACTCTGCCCACTGTCGAGGCCCTCCCCATTCCCGCGTTCCGCTCCCTGTTCCCCGTGCCCCCGCCGAATACCCCGTGGCAGCGCTCCCATGCCGCGCCGACCGGCGCGGACCGGCGCGGGCCGGTGGCCTCCGGCCGGGCGGTGCGGCAGACTCGTCCGCATGGTTTCCCTGGTGCAGAACGTGGCGATCGACTGTGCGGACGCCTACCGGCTGGCCCGGTTCTGGGGCGCGGTGACGGGCCGCCCGGTCGACCCGGACTGCCGGCCGGGCGACCGCGAGACGCAGGTGACCCTGGCCGACGGGCTGGTGCTCTACTTCCACCAGGTGCCCGAGGCCAAGACGGTCAAGAACCGGGTCCACCTCTGCCTGCGTCCCGAGACCACCCGCGACGCGGAGGCGGAACGCCTGCTGGCCCTCGGCGCCGCCCTGGTCGCCGACCGCCGCGACGCCGACGGCACCGGCTGGGTGGTGCTGGCCGACCCGGAGGGCAACGAGTTCTGCGTCCTGCGCGGCACCGCCGAACGGGCCCCCGCCCACTGACCCGACGCAAGGCGCAGGGCGCAACGCGTAAGGCAGACGGCGGCGGCCGCCCCCTCCCGCACGGAGGGGGCGGCCGCCTTTCCGGTGGGGGCCGGGTCCGGGGGGCTTACGGGTAGGCCACCAGGTTCGCCACGTTGGTGGACGAGTTGGACGGTCCGCCGGTGGAGTTGATGACGTGGGCGATGGTGCCGGTGCCGCCGAGCGAGACGGTCACCATGTCGTGGAAGCGGACGGTGGAGCGGTTCGGGACCTCGAAGGAGTGCTCCTCGACCACGGACGGGTTGACGTTGAAGTAGGCGTAGGAGCCCAGGCCCCAGGCCTCGTGGTTGGTCACCGAGTCGGCGACCTTGTAGGCCGGGTAACCGCGGGTGGAGCCGTTCGTCCAGGCGGCCTGGTTCGGCGGGTCGTACGGCAGCTCGTTCTGGAAGAAGTACGTCCGGCCGTTGTTGCCGTTCCAGATCACCTGGGTCTGCTGGTAGTGCTCGACGAACAGCCCGTACATGGTGACGTTGTTGCCGTTGACGACCAGCCCGTTGGCGGCCGTGTTGCTGGTCCAGCCGACGCCGCTGCCGTGGTCCGCGCGCCACAGCCACATGTGGTCGCCGATCACGTTGTTGGAGTTGACCACCAGCGACTGGGTGGCCTTGCCGACGCCCGCGCCGCCGATCCGGAAGAAGACGTCGTGCAGCGAGGTCGGGTCGGCCGAGTGGTCGGCGGCGGAGCCGGCCGCGCCGAGCTGCATCAGCACCGGCGAGTTGACCGTCCCGGCGTCGATCAGCAGGCCGGCCAGCTTCACGCCGTTCACGTCGGCGACGTTGACGGCGGTGATGCCGTTGTCCGGGACGAGGGTGGCCAGGCCCAGGCCGAGCACCACGGTGTCGGCGCGGTTGATGTTCAGGGTCTGGTTCAGGTGGTAGACGCCCGGCGTGAACAGCAGGTTCTTGCCCTGCGCCAGCGCCGAGTTGATGTCGGCCGCGCTCGCGCCCGGCTTGACGATGAAGAACTGGTCGATCGGCAGCGAGCTGCCCTGCTGCGCGCCGCCCGCCCAGCTGGTGCCGGAGGTGTTGGAGCGCAGCGCCGGGACGAACACCTTGTACGCGCCCGCGGAGTCCACGTACAGGAAGGGCTTCTCGCGCACCACCGGGGTCTGGTTGACCGTGGTGTAGGGCGGGTTGGGGAAGGAGTTGGCGGGCGCGTTGACGTCGCCGACGAACACCATGTTCCAGTTGGAGCCGGTCCAGCTGCCCCACTGCGCGTTGCGCGACAGCCACTGCTGCTGGGAGCCGGAGCGGACCTGGCCGTCGATCTTCGAGTCGGCGATGAAGCCGCCCGAGGACCAGCCGCCGTCGTCCAGTTGCAGGTTGCCGCGCACGTGCATCCGGCGGTAGGGCGCGGCCTGGGAGACCGCCCAGCGGTCGGTGCCGCCGGTCGGGTTGACCGAGAGGTTCTCGGCGGAGCGCCAGAAGTTCTGCGTCGCGTTGCCCTGGAACCAGTCCGCCTCGGCGTGCACCGCGCCGTTGATGGTGACGTCGTCGGGGGACAGGCCCAGGCCCGCGACCTGGGTGTAGAAGCCGACGTTGGCGTCCACGTTGTAGCTGCCCGGCTTGAACAGCAGGGCCTGGCGCTGGCTGCCGAACTGGTTGCTCTCCTGCTGGGAGAAGACCGCGTTCAGCTTGGCCTGGATGGTCGCGGCGGGCGTCGACGGGTCGAAGACGGCCACGTTTGGCCCGAAGTCGGGCGTGCCGGGCGGGTTCGTGACGGTGCTCCCGAAGGTGAAGGACTGCGCGGCGGAGCCGTTGCAGGTGTACTGCTGCAACTGCACCGCGTCGGCGGTGGAGGCGCTCGGCACGTCCAGGCACTTGCCGCTGTTGCGGTTGACGAAGTGGTAGGCGCCGCTCGCCTCGGCGACCGCCTGCCACTGCTGGTTCAGGCCGCCGCTGTACGTCCACAGCTGGATCTTGGCGGCGTCCGCGGTGGAGACGTCGGTGACGTCCAGCGCCTTCGAGGTGTCGTTCTGGTTGTTGATCCGGACGTAGCCGTTGCCGAGGTCCTGGACCTGCCACTGCTGGGCGGTGGTCCCGTTGCAGGCGTACTGCTGGACGGCGGTGCCGTTGGCGGTGGCCGCCGCGGCGGCGTCCACGCACTTGCCGGAGTTCTGCGCCACCAGGGTGGTCGCCCCGGTCGGGACGGCGGCCAGCGCGGCGGGGGCGGGGGCCAGCAGCACCGCGGAGGAGGCGAGCAGGCCGGCGGTCGCGGCGAGCGGGAGGATTCTGTTGCTGCGCAAGGGGGTTGCTCCTTTCTCGGGCCGACGGGCGATCAGGCGGGCAGGTTCCACTGCTGGTTGGCGCCGCCGAAGCAGTCCCAGATCTGGAGCCGGGTGCCGTTCGCGGAGGACGGGCCGGTGGCGTCCAGGCAGCGGCCGGAGGCCGGGTTCACCAGCGTCTTGTTGGACTGCGCCTGCCACTGCTGGGCGGCGGTGCCGTTGCAGTCGTACAGCTGGGCCTGGGTGCCGTTGGCGGTGCCGCCCGAGGTGAGGTCGAGGCACTTGCCGAGCGCCCGGACGGTGCCGTCGGTGCCCACCGTCCACTGCTGGGCGGTGGTGCCGTTGCAGTCGTAGAGCTGCACGGCGGTGCCGTTGGCTGAACTGGCGGCCGCGACGTCCACGCACTTGCCGCCGTAGCCGGTGATCCGGCCGGTGCGGCCGCCGGTCGGCGGGGTGGTGGTGCCGCCGCCGGTGATCGCGTTGAAGGTCTTGGAGAACTGGTACGCCGACTGCGGGGTGCCGCTGCAGCTGTCGGAGAGCGTGCCGCTGCTGGCGCACGCCTTGTCGCGGCCGATCGCCCAGAAGGCCAGCAACTGGATGCCCTTGGACGCGGCGAAGGACTCCAGGGTCTGCGCGTTGGCGGTGGTGAACACCTCGGCGGTGGTGTCGTTGACCCCGATCATCGGGGTGTTGCCCTCCATCGCCCACAGCTGGTCGGAGGTCTTGGACGTCCAGATCTGGCCGAGCTGGGTGTGCAGGCCGTTGGCGGCGCTGATCGCGGCCTGGCCCATGTCCATGGCCGGGCCGTAGTCCATCGTCATGATGTTGACCGCGTTGACGGTCAGGCCGCGGCTCTTCGCGTTGTTCAGCAGGCTGATCGAGTTGGATTCGAGACCCGAAGGGCTGACCGGCAGCGTGTAGTTGACGTCCAGCCGCTTGCCCGCGGCCGCCTGGGCCTGCTGGAGCTGGGCCAGCGCCTGGTTGCGGCGGTCGTTGGCGGTGGTGTCGTTCAGCGCGCCGCCCTCGATGTCCAGGTCGATCCTGGTCAGGTTGAGCGCGTCCACCACCCGCTTGTACTGGGCCTGGAGGCTGGAGACGCTGGTGCACGCCTGGCCCAGCTCGGTGCCGGAGGCGCCGCCGAAGCTGGCGATCACGTCGCCGCCGGCGGCCCGGTGCGCGTTGATCGCATTGGTCCAACCGGCGTCCGTGATCGAGGTGTTGCCGTTGAACGTGGCGTTGCAGCTGCCGTCGCTGATCACGAAGGCGAGGGTCACGTACTTCAGCCCGCCGCTGTTGCGGGCGTCCGCCAGCGTGTTCGGCGAGTTCCAGGTCTCCAGGTACGGCGCGGCGTAGTGCGCCGGGAAGCCCGGACCGGCGTTGGCCGCGGCCGAGGCCGGGCCGGCACCGGCCACCAGCAGGCCGGCGACGGTGGCGGGCAGCGCGACGGCGGCGGCGACGGCCCGGAGGCGGGTGCCGGTGCGGCTGTCGGTGCGACCGTCGGTGTGGCCTTCGGTGCGGGGGCGCAGACGGGTGCGGATCAAGGCGGCTCCTCGTGGGGGAGTACGTTCACTCGTTCAGTTAGTGAACGCGAAGCGATGCCTGAGGGAGCGTCCGGAGCGGTCCGGGCAGGGCGGATCATCCCCTGAGGGGGAATCAGTGGTGGTGGCCAGCAGCCCTGCCGGCTTTGGTCTGGACCTTTTTCAAGACGTGAAGTTAGGGGGGTCTGCGCGGCCACGTCAACCCCCGTGCGTACAGGACTCGAAGACCGTGCACGGAGCGGCCCGGTGTGGACCGCCGCGCCGGGACGTGCCCAGTTGTGTTTGTTAACAGATGAAAATCGCCCGGGACGACGGCACCGGCCGCCCGCCGCCGGTGAGGAACGGGAGGCACCCGCCACGGCCGGGGACTTCGACCGGCAGGTCATCGCAGAGTTCCGGGCGGATGGTGGGAAGAGTTCCGGGCGGACGGTGGGAAGGCCGACGGGCGCGGCGGGGCTCGGCGGCGGGCGCGGCGGTCAGCGGCTCCAGTGGGGCGGGACGCGGTTGAGGAGCAGGCTGCGGTGTTCCGCCAGTGTCATCGGGCGGGGCCGGAGCAGCGCCCCGGCGGTGGTGGTGTCTCCGGCGGCGGTGAGGGCCGCCGCGGCTGCCGCGACGGTCGGCGGGGCCAGGCGGCCGACCTCGTGCAGCAGGACCTCCAGGCGGCCGTGCTGGCCCGCCCGCCGGAAACCGGCGACCAGCGCGGGCAGTTCCGACGGCGCCCGTACCGCCCCGGCCCGCCGGACCACCTGCCCCGCGACCTCGAACTGCCCGGTGGCGTGGAACGCCGCGACCACCGCGCCCAGTTCGGCGGCCGGCCAGGCCCGCGCGACTGCCGCCACCAGGTCGTCCGGCGAGATCCCCGAGTGCCGGAGCCGGTGCAGCGTCGGCAGCCACTCCGCCCGGAACCGGTCCTCGCCCGGGGGCTGGGCCCGGACCCAGTCGAGGAACGCCGCCTCGTCCGCGATCCCCGCCCCGGTGAGCGCGGCCACCGCCGCGACGACCGCCGCGAACGGGGGGACGTTCGGCCCGGCCGGGGGCGGGTCCGCCCGGCGGGCCGCGACGGCGCGCATCCGGTGGGCGAACCGGGCGAACAGCTCCGCGCGGGCCGCGCTGATCGGGATGCCCGGCGGGGTGCGGCGGGTCGGTGCCGGGGGCAGCAGTTCGGGTGCGCGGCTCTCCAGGGCGGCGGTCAGCATGGTGAGCCGGAGCTGCTGCCCGGCCGCGCGGAGCCCGGCGAGCAGCGCCGGGAACTCGGCGCTCTCCCGGTGGTCGGGGAGGCTGCGGGTGATCTCGTTGGCGAGGCGCGGCAGCCGGGCGCTCTCGTAGGTGGCCAGCAGCGCGCCCAGCTCCGCCGCCGGCCAGGCCCGGGCCACGGCGTTCGCCCAGGCGGTGGACTGGTAGCCGCGACCGTGCCGGGCCAGCATCCGTTCGGGCGGCGGGAGTTGCCCAGCGGCGTGCAGGGCGCTGATCCAGTCGACGTACACCGACTCCGTGGCGTGCGGCCCCGGGTCCGGGAGGGGCGAGGACGGGAGGGGCGAGGACGGGAGGGGGATGGTCGTCGGAGCGGTCGGAGCGGTCGGAGCGGGCTGGGGCAGGCGGACGGTGGCGGCCGTCGGTGGGGCGGGCGTCGTCGGCCCGGGGGCGGGCAGCGGCGCGGTGACCGCCGTCGGCGCGGCGAGCGGCACGGGCGGTACGGGCGGCGAGGACGGCACAGCCGGCACGGGCTGGGGCGTCAGCCGGACGGTGTCGTGCCCGGACGGGAAGTGGACGGCGGTGGCGGGTGCGGCGGGCGTGGTGGGGACGGTGGGCGCGGGGTCGAGGTGGCGGAGGCGGTCGGCGACCTCGGCGGCGGAGCGGGGGCGGGCGTCCGGGTCCTTGGCGAGCAGGTCGAGGACCAGGCGGTCGAGCGCGGGCGGGACGGGACGGGGCGCCTCGCCGCCGGGCGGTCGGGGCGGCTCGGAGAGGTGGCGCACCATCAGCCGGACCGGGTCTCCCGTACCGAACGGCGGTCGGCCGGTGAGCAGTTCGAACAGGACGCAGCCGAGGGCGTACAGGTCTCCGCGGTGGTCGCCGGAACGGCCGTGGAAGCGTTCCGGCGGCAGGTACGCCAAGGTGCCCATCACCCGGCTGTGGGTGTCGGACCGGCCCTCGCGGTGCTTGGCGATGCCGAAGTCGAGGATCTTCAGCCGTCCGGTCCGGTCCAGGAACAGGTTGGCCGGCTTGAGGTCCCGGTGGATCACCTGCGCGGTGTGCGCGAAGGCGAGCGCGTCGCAGAGCTGGAGCGCCCAGTCCACGGCCTCGGCGACCGGCGGCGGCCCGTCCGCGCGGAGCCGGACGGCCAGGTCGGTGCCGGTGAGCAGCTCCATCACCAGGTAGACCGTGCCGTCGGGCTCCCGGCCCAGGTCGTGGACGGTGACGATGCCGGGGTGGCCGAGCCCGGCGGCGAGCCGGGCCTCGTTGAGGAACAGGTCGGTGCCGCGCGGGTCGTGCAGGTCGGTGTGCAGCAGCTTGACGGCGATCCGGCGCCGTAGCGCGACGTCCCACCCGTGCCAGACCTGGCCCATCCCGCCGCGCCCGATCAGCTCGTCCAGACGGTAGCGCGCGGCGAGCACGCGTCCTGCGGCCAAGGCTGCCTCCCCGGTCTCCCCGACCGGGCCGCGCCGGGGCGTGGTGCGGGCCGCCGGGGCCGGTCTGCCCGGGAATCTACCAGCCCGCCGCGGCCCGGGGCCGCCCGCGCGGGAACGGGCAGCGGCCTCCCCGGCGGGGGCGGAGCGGCGCTGTGGGCGGGGCCTGCTTGAATGCGCGGATGCTCGTCGCCGAACTGATCCGCCGCCTCCCCGACACCCCCGCCGTCCTGGCGCGTTGCCGCGCCCTGGCGATGCTGGACGCCGTCCTCAGCCCGGACTGGGCGGACAGGTACTACTCGTGCGACTCCGGCTGGGCGCCCGGCGAGGTGATGGCCTCGATGCGGAACGGCAGTGGCGACTCCTACTCGATCGTCTTCACCGAACAGGGCGCCTTCGCCCTGGGCTTCGACCACGAATCCGCGCTGAGCCCGTACCGGTGCGACGCGCGGGAGCCGTGGCCCGGGCTGCTCGACGAGGTGCCGGAGGCGTTCCGCGCGCAGCTGGAGGAGCCCGCTTTCCGCGACGAGGACGGGGTGCTGGAGGCCACGGTGTGCTTCTGGCGCGAGCGGGCCGACACCGCCTGGCGCACCGGCGACCTCGCCCCCGCGCCGGACGGCGGCGACCGGGACGGCGGTGACCAGGACGGCGGCGCCGCCCGGCTGTTCGACCTGCTGCTGGACGGCAGCCCCGAGGCGTACCGCGATTTTGCCGAGGAGTACTACGAGGTGGACGTCGACCTCGACGCCGTCCGCCACGTCCACGCCCTGCGCCCGCTCACCGCCGCGCTGGTGCGCGCACTGAACCCGGAGCTTGACCTCGCCGACCTCGCCGACGACATCGCGGAGATCGGCTACCCGACCGGCGGGTGCGTCCCCGGCGGGGGAGCCGCCGCCGGATGAACCTCCGCCGGAGGAGCCCCCGGTGTGTGGGCCTCCGACGGCGGGCCTCCGACGGCGGGGTGCCGCAGGCCCGGCGGTACGCGTTTCCGGGAGGGCTTGCGTCTCCCCCGGGGGGAGACGCGAGGGTGGGGCCATGGAAGGCGACGCGCTCTACTCGATCGGTGAACTGGCCCGGCGGACCGGCCTGACGGTCAAGACCGTCCGGTTCTACTCCGACCGCGGGATCGTGGCGCCGACGGAACGGAGCCCGGCCGGCCACCGCCGCTACGACCGCGCTGCCGCCGCGCGCCTGGACCTCGTGCGGACCCTGCGGGAACTGGGACTGGGCCTCGCCACGGTCCGCAAGGTCGCCGAACTGGACCTGCCGCTGCCTGAGGTGGCCGCGGCGCACGCCGAGGCGCTGGCGGCGCAGATCCGCGTCCTGCGCCTGCGGCACGCCGTGCTCACGGTGGTGGCCCAACGCGGGCTGACTCCCGAGGAGGCCGATGTCATGCACCAGCTCGCCCGCTTGACCGAGGACGAACGCCGCGACCTCGTCGAGGACTTCCTCCAGGCCGTCTTCGACGGCCTGGACGGCGATCCCGCGTTCGTGGGGGTGCGGCGCTCGATGACCCCCGAACCGCCCGAGGACCCCGGGGCGGACCAGGCCCGGGCCTGGGTGGAGTGGGCCGAGCTGGCCCTGGACCCCGATTTCCGGGCCGGGGTGCGCCGCATGGCACAGGATCTGGCGGCCGACCGGGCGCAGGACGGCACCACCGGCCCGCGCCGCGACTTCACCGCCACCGTCCACGACCTGGCCGCCCCGGCCGTGGCGGCGGGGATCGACCCGGCCTCGCCCGAGGCCGACCCCGTCGTCGAGCAACTCGCCTCCCGCTACGCGTACTTCTGCGGCCGCCCCGACGACGACGCGCTGCGCCGCCGGCTGCTGCGGCGGCTGGAGAACGTGCACGACCCGCGCCGGGAGCGGCACGCCCGGCTGCTCGCGGTGATCAACCGCTGGTCCGTCCCGCAGTCCCTGTCGCCCGTGCTCGACTGGTCCGTCGCGGCCGTGCGCGCACGGCTCCGTTGACAGCCCGCCGCCGGCAGGACCCTGCCCCGGCCGCGTCCGTGCGCTCTGCGGGTTCCCCGTAGGGGCCGTACGCCGACGACCGGTTCGCCCTCCGGCGCAACCCCTACACCGCTGAGCCGACGTCAACTCCCCTGGAAGGAACATACGGTCACGCCCATGGCCACAATCCGTCCCGCCGCCGCCCTGGCGGCCCTGCTGCTCGCCCTGCCGCTGTCCGTCGCCGCCGCCCCGCCCGCGGGGGCCGCCCCGGCCGGCGCGTCCGCCGCCGCCCCGGCCGCGGTCCGGGCCGAACTCCCGCGCCCCACCGGGCCCTACGCCGTCGGTCAGGACGTCCTGGAACTCGTCGACCGGAACCGGCCCGACCCGTGGGTGCCGGCGTCGGGCCCGCGCCGGCTGATGGTGTCGGTGTACTACCCGGCCGAGACGGGCACCGGCAGCCCGGCTGCGTACATGACCCCCGGCGCGGCACGGATGCTGCTGGACGCCAAGCTGCCGGGCACCACCATCCCCGCCGACGCGCTCACCGCAACCCGGACCTGGGCCGCCTCCGGCGCCCGCCCCGCGCCCGGCCGCTACCCGCTGGTCCTCCTCTCGCCGGGCTTCACCCTGCCCCGCACCTCGCTGACCGGCCTGGCCGAGGACCTTTCCAGCCACGGCTACGTGGTCGCGCTGATCGACCACACCTACGAGAACACCGGGACGACCTTCCCCGACGGAACCACGCTGCCCTGCGTGATGTGCGGCCGGTTGCGCTCCCCGGAGGACTGGGCGGGCCTGGACCGCAGCCGCGCCCGCGACGTCTCCTTCGTCATCGACCGGCTCACCGCCCGTCCCCACCCCGCCTGGCGCCACTCCCGCATGATCGACCCCGCCCGGATCGGCACGGCCGGCCACTCCGCGGGCGGCGCGGCGGCCGTCCCCGCCCTGCTCGCCGACGGCCGGATCCGGGCCGGCGCGGACCTGGACGGCACCATGGACGTCCCGGTGCCCGCCACCGGCCTCGGCGGCAGGCCGTTCCTGATGATCGGGCACCCGCTGCCGGACGGCGCCGAGGACCCCAGCTGGAACGAGAGCTGGCCCCGCCTCGACGGCTGGAAACGCTGGCTGACCGTCGCCGGCACCAACCACGCCTCGTTCACCGACTTCCCGGTGCTGCTCGACGCGCTCGGCCTGCCCGACGACGGCCGGATCCTCGCGTCCGGGCGCGCGCTCCAGCTCACCCGCGCGTACGTCACGGCCTTCTTCGACCTGCACCTGAAGGGCGTCGCCCAGCCGCTCCTCGACGGGCCGATCCCACAGAACCCCGAGGTCGGCTTCCACCCGTAGCCGCCCGCCCTCGTCCCCGCCGAAGCCGCCGGACGCCCGGAACCCCGCAGCGAACCGGCTCGGCCCGGCGGACCGGCGCGACAGCGCCGCTGACCGTCGTCGCGGCGACCGGGTCCACCGGGAGGAGACCGGCGAACGGATTCACCTGCCGTCCGGGCACGACGGGGTACCGGAGGACACCGGAGCGGTGCTGCGCCACCTGGGGGCGGCAGGCTGACGGGCCGTCCGGGGCGCTCGGCTCCCGTCCGGCAGGGGCAGGCCGCCGCCGAGCAGGTCGAGGAGGTGGGGCCAGGCCAGGGCGCCCAGCCGGCTGTCGGCGGCCGGGGTGCCGCCGTGGGCGTGGACCGGGGACGGGGGCAGCGGGACTTCGCCGGGGAGCACCACGCGGTGGCCCGCGTCCGGGTCGCCGACCAGCAGGGTGCGGGGGCCGCCGGACGCGGGGCGGCGCTCGCGGAGCCGCTCGGCGAACGGGAGGGACGGCCACATCGCGTCGGCGCCGCCCGCGACCAGCAGCAGGTCGGCCCGGGCCCGCTCGACCGGGATGCGGGCCGCGGGCAGGACCGGGGCGAACGTCCGCGCGCTCTGCTCGTACCAGCCGCGGATGGCCACCGGGGCGCCCTCCGGCTCCGCGGGCGTCCAGCCCTCGTCCATCGGGACGAACGGCAGCGGACGCCCCCGCCAGGTCCAGCAGGAGCGGAACGGGCGGTCCGCGCCGTCCGGGCCCGGGCCGACGTTGCACCACACCAGGGAGGTGGGCGCCAGCGCGACGACCGCGTCCACCCGGGGATCGCGCACAGCCGTCAGCAGCGCCGCCTCCGCGCCCTTCGACGTCCCGAGCAGGCCGACCCGGCGCGCCCCGTCCGCCCGCAGCAGGTCCACCGCCGCCGTGAAGGTCTCCAACGGGACCTCGCACACCCCCGGCGGCTGCCCCGGCCCGCCGAACCAGCGGATCGCCAGCGCGTCGAACCCCGCCCGGGCCAGCACCCGCGCCCGCGCCGCCTCCACCCGCCCGCTCGACCCCGACAGCACCACCACCCCGACCGGACTGCCCCCGGCCGGCGTGCACCGCAGCCCCTCCCAGGGCTCCGCCCAGGCCCGCTCGACGATCTCCATCCGCCTCCCCTTCCTCCGTCCTGCCACCGGCACCCCCACCCTGGTCGGGCCCGCCCCCGCCACGCAAGGGCGTACCGGATGCCGTCGAGCCGCGGCGCACGCGGCCCGCAGGCCCGGGGTGCCGGTGCCGGGCTGCCGGTGTCAGGGCGAAGCGGTGCCGCGTTCCCGGCCGTTGGAGCCCCCTGCGGTTGGAGCCCCGGCGTTGGAGCCTCCGTACGCGGTGCACGGGGCGCCGGCATTTCTGGACTTGCTGGTCCATTTTTGCCCGCCTAACGTGCAGGACGTGCCCGGACGACGGCGGACGGGCCCGAGCAGGAAGGCGGTGTGCCATGCACGCGATCCGGATCGAGGAGCACGGCGGCCCCGAGGTGATGCGCTGGACCGAGCTGCCCGACCCCGTGCCCGGCCCCGGGGAGGCGCTGGTGCGGCTGGGCGCGGCCGGGGTCAACTACATGGACACCGGGGCGCGTTCCCAGGGCGGCCCGGGCTGGGCGGCGCCGACGGTGCTGGGCGCCGAGGGCATGGGGTACGTCACCGCGCTCGGCGCGGGCGTCGAGGACCTGGCCGTCGGCGACCGGGTGGCCTGGTTCTACCACCCCGGCAGCTACGCCGAACTGCTGGCCGTCCCGGCCGCCGCGCTGGTCAAGGTCCCGGACGGGGTGCCGGACGAGATCGCGGGCGGCCTGCTGATGCAGGGACTGACCGTCAACCACCTGACCACCGAGACGTTCTCCGTCACCCCGGGCAGCACCGCCGTGGTGCACGCCGCGGCCGGCGGGGTCGGGCAGCTGCTCACCCAGCTGGTCAAGGCCCGCGGCGGCAGCGTGATCGGCCTGGTCTCCCGGGAGGAGAAGACCGCGGTGGCGAAGGAGGCCGGGGCCGACCACGTCCTGGTCCACTCCGGCGGCGGGTTCGAGGAGCGCGTCCGCGAACTCACCGGCGGACGCGGGGCCGACGTGGTCTACGACGGCGGCGGCGCCGACACCTTCCGCTCCTCCCAACTGGCCCTGCGCCCGCACGGCGTGCACGCCTACTACGGCCCCTTCATGGGCGTCCCGACCATGCGGCCCACCGACCTGCCCAACAGCATCCTGCTCAGCTACCCGGTCGTGCACCACCACGTCGCCACCCGCGCCGACCTGGTGCGGCGCACCGGCGAACTGTTCGACCTGGTCCTGGACGGGCGGCTCACCCAGCGGATCACCGGCCGCTACCCCCTCGCCGACGCCGCCCGGGCGCACGCCGACCTCGAATCGCGCCGCACCACCGGCAAACTGATCCTGCTGCCCTGACCGCCGACCGTCCCGGGAGGAGAACCGTGCCGCTGACCCGCAAGGGCGCCGCCACCCGGCAGCGCATCGTCGAGGGAACCGCCGAACAGATCCGGGAGGACGGCGTGTTCGCGGTCCGGCTGGAGGACGTGATGGCCCGCACCGCGACCAGCAAGAGCCAGCTCTTCCACTACTTCCCCGGCGGGAAGGACGACCTGCTGCTCGCCGTCGCCCGGCACGAGGCCGACCGGGTGCTGGCGGACCAGCAGCCGGAACTCGGCGCACTCACCTCCTTGGACGCCTGGCGGCAGTGGCGCGACAAGGTCCTCGCCCGCTACCGCGCCCAGGGCGGCAACTGCCCCCTGCACACGGCCCTCGCCCAACTCGGCGGCGCCACCGACGCCACCCGGGCGGTGGCCTGCGAACTGCTCGCCCAGTGGCAGCGCCACCTCGTCGCGGGCATCCGCCACCTCCAGGCCGACGGCGCGATCTCCCCGGAGCTGGACGCCGACCGGGAGGCCGCCGCGCTGCTGGCCGGCATCCAGGGCGGCGTGCTGATCCTGATGACCACCGGCTCCGCCACCCACCTGGAGGCCGCCCTGGACACCGGCCTCGCCCGCCTGCGCGCGGACGGGGCCTGAGGGGGCGGGGCGGGGCACGAGGGGTGCGGGGCCTGAGGGAGCGAGGAGTGCGGGCGCTGGCGGGATCTTGACGGTCGCAGGCGCTCACGCCACTCGTGGAGCGATCGCGCCCGACCCGAAGATGGAGCCGTCGCCGACCGGGGCCACCCGCACCCGGTACGGCCCCGTCCCACCGTCGCGTCCCGCCAGGAAGAGGCCCCCGTGTCCGTCGCCGAGAGCACCCGTGAGAGCACCAGCGCCGTCCCGAGCAACGCCGGTCCGAGCAGTGCAGCTCCGAGCAGCGCAGCTCCGGGCAGCGCCGTCCTGAGCGTCCCCGCCGCCGCCCCGGCCGAGGCCGCCGCCCACTACGCCGCCCGGCTCGCCTTCGAGGCGGACGTCTCCGACGTGCACGCCGACCTCGCCGCCGGGGTGCCCGGCATCGTAGTGGTCGACACCCGCAGCGAGGCCGCCTGGGACCAGGGGCACCTCCCCGGTGCCGTGCACCTGCCCACCGCGCGGATCGCCGACCTGGCGCCGGGGACGATCGACCCGTCGCTGACCGTGGTCACCTACTGCTGGGGCCCCGGCTGCAACGGCGCCACCCGCGCGGCGCTGGCCTTCGCCCGGCTCGGCCACCCGGTCAAGGAGATGCTCGGCGGCTTCGAGTACTGGGTCCGCGAGGGCTTCGCGTACGACACCGCCGCCGGCACCGAGCAGCGCCCCGTCGACGACCTGACCGCCCCGCGCTCCGGCCTCTCCTGCGCCTGCTGAGCCCCGCGCCGCGCCCACGAACCCCCACCTGCCACCTGCTACCTCCCGCCCTCCGCCGGTCCGGCGGGCGGTCGGCGTCAGTCGCGGTAGGCGGCCGTCGCCGTCTCGACGAAGGAGCGGACCAGCGGGTCGGCCCCGTGCTCGTTCCACGCCACCACCACCCGGCTCGGCGCCAGGTCCACCACCGGCACCACCGCCAGCTCGGCGGGCAGTTCGTGCCCGAGCGGCGCCAGCCCGACCGTGCCGTTCCAGAGCACCGCCTGGAGGCACTCCTGGACGCCGCGCACCACCGGCCCCTCGCGCGGGACGCCGCCGTGCCAGTACGCCTGCCAGTGCGGATCGGTGCCCGGCGGGAAGCGGAACCAGCGGCGGTCGGCCAACTCGGCCAGCCGCAGCCGCTCGCGGCGGGCCAGCGGGTCGTCCGCCCGCAGCACCGCGCCGACCGGGTCGGACCGCAGCGTGCGCACCGCCAGGCCGGTCCCGTCGAACGGTGCCCGGGTGAGCGCGACGTCGACCAGCCCGGCGCGCAGCCCGCAGGTCGGGTCGGTCAGGTCGGTCTCCCGGACCCGGACGTCCACGCCGGGGTGGCGGCGGCGGTAGGCCGCCGCCGACCGGAACACGCCGGGGTCGGTGCCGTCGCCCAGGATGCCGACGGTGATGCCCGCGCTCCCGGCCGCCGCGCCCACCCGCACCCGCACCCGGTCCGCGTGGGCGAGCAGCGTCCGGGCCTCCGCCAGCAGCACCGCGCCCGCCGGGGTGAGCGCGACCCCGGCCGGCGAGCGGACGAACAGCAGCGCGCCGAGGTCGGCCTCCAACTGCTTGACGGCCCGGCTCAGCGGCGGCTGGCTGAGGTGCAGGCGGCGGGCGGCCCGGCCGAAGTGCAGTTCCTCGGCGACCGCGACGAAGTACCGCAGGGTGCGTAGCTCCACGCTGCGACGATACCCAGCCGGTATCGGCGGTCCGGAACGGGTCTTGGACAGCGCCCGGCCCCGGCGGTGGGGTGGACGGGGACGCGGCCGACCCGGCCGCCGCCACCGCCCGGCCCCGCCCAGCGGCGGCCACGTCCGAACGGGAACCATGGAACTCGCCTACTGGATCGTCGCGGGCCCGCTCGCCCTCCTCTACCTCTACGGGGGCGCGCTGAAAGCGGTCCGCAGCCCCGACCGGCTCCGCCCGATGATGGCCTGGGTCGACCGCGTCCCGCTCCCCGTCCTGCGCACCCTCGGCGGGCTCGAACTCCTCGGCGCCGCGGGCCTGCTGCTCCCGCCGCTGACCGGCACCGCCACCTGGCTCGCCCCGACCGCGGCGGCCGGTCTGCTGCTGCTCCAGGCCGGCGCGATCCCGGTCCACCTCACCGGCGGCGACCGCCGGATCGGACTCAACCTCGTGCTGCTGGCCGCCGCGGCCGCGGCCCTCGTGCTGTCCGTCGGGTAGCCCGGGCCCGGGGCCGAGCGGGCTGGAGAACAAATGGGTTGGACGGACGGCGGGAGGTTGCTACTGTTCGGATCACCGTGACCGGAAGCGAGGAGGTGAGTTCCCGATGAGAGCTGGATCGAGGCGGGTGCTCCCCCTTTCCCCACGGTGCAACGACTGACACAGGTGTCGTCGGGAGCGCTCGCGTGACAACGCAGGCACTCCCGAAAGGCGAAAGCCATGAACACCGTGCAGATCACCCGGGTCGACGAGACCCAGTGGCAGGCCCTGGCCGACGACGTGGTCGTCGGCCACGGCGACGTCTCCTCGCGCCGCCACGACCTCCGCTACGTCAGCATCGACGTCTGGGACGACGCGGCCTTCCAGCCGCTCGCCGGGGCGATGCTCACCGCCCTGCCCGCCCCGCTCCGCACCCTGGTGCCGGGGGACGACGACACCGGCCTGGCCGCCCGCTGGGAGCGGGCCGGCTTCGTCCCCGAACGACGGGAGTGGGAGTACCTGCTGTCCACCGCCGTCGCCGCCGAGGCCCCCCGCCCCGCCCCGGGCGTCACGATCCTGCCCGCCGGGGCGGCCGACGAGGCCGCGCTGCGGGCGCTGGACCGGGAGATCCGGGCCGAGGTCGAGGCCGGGCCCGGCTGGCACACCATGCCCGCCGAGGTTCGACCCGGCCCTCCGGGGGACACTCTCATCGACCCCTCCCTGTACGCCGTCGCCGTCCACCGGGGCCGGTACGCCGGGCTGGTGCGGGTGGTCCGCGGTCGCGGCCCCGCCCGGATCGGCCTGCTCGCGGTCCGCGCCGCCGACCAGCGGCACGGCCTCGGCCGCTCCCTGCTCGCCCACGCCCTGCACACCCTGCACCGGGCGGGAATCCCCACCGCCTGGGCCGAGGTCGACCAGTCGCGCGCCGCCGCCACCACCCTCGTCGAGAGCTTCGGCGCCGAACGGACCGGCCAGGTCCTGCACCTGATCCACCCCTGATCCACTCCTGATCGACCCGCACCACCCCGCCGGAACCCCACCAGAGAATCGAGATCCCTTGCCACGCGTCGCCAAGGGCCTGGAGCTCGAAGGCACCGTCCTCGAGTGTCTGCGCAACGCCACCTTCAAGGTGGAACTGCAGAACGGCCACCACGTACTCGCCCACATCAGCGGAAAGATCCGCAAGAACTACATCAAGATCCTCCCGTTCGACCGCGTCCTGGTCGAACTCAGCCCGTACGACCTGACCAGGGGCCGCATCCTGTTCCGCTACCGCAACTGACCCCCCGCCAGACCTGCCAGATCCGTCAGGTCCGCCGCCCCGGAGTGTGGGACACCGCACATCGGGGCGGTGCGCGTTGCTCCGGCCCGCTGCCGGGTGACAGAGTGCCGGGCATGGCGGGAGACGGGCAGGTCGGGGACGTGGGTGCGGCGCCGGAGCGGGTGTTCGACTGGCTGGACGAGGCCGCGGCCGTCCGCGCGGAGGCCGGGCTGACGAGGCGGCTGCGCAGTCGGCCGGCCGAGGACCCGGTGCTCGACCTGGCGTCCAACGACTACCTCGGGCTGACCAGGCACCCGGCCGTCACCGCGGCCGCCGCCGAGGCCGCCGTGCGCTGGGGCGGTGGGGCGACCGGCTCCCGGCTGGTCACCGGGACCACCGAGGCGCACACCGAGCTGGAGCGCGAACTCGCCGAGTTCTGCGGGTACGAGGCCGCGCTGGTGTTCTCCTCCGGCTACACCGCCAACCTCGCCGTGCTCACCGCGCTCGCCGGTCCGGACACCCTGATCGTCTCCGACGCCCACAACCACGCCTCGCTGATCGACGGCTGCCGCCTCGCCAGGGGCCGCACCGTCCGCGCCGCGCACTGCGACCCCGGCGCGGTCCGGGCCGCCCTCGCCGGGCGGGCCGAACCCCGCGCCCTGGTGGTCACCGACTCGGTGTTCTCGGTCGACGGCAACGCCGCCCCGCTCGCCGGACACCTCGCCGCGGCCCGGGAGTCCGGCGCCGCCCTGGTCGTCGACGACGCGCACGGCCTGGGCGTGCTGGGCCCCGGCGGCGCGGGCGCCGGAGCCGCCGCCGGCATCGCCGGACAGCCCGACGTGGTCGCCACCGCGACGCTCTCCAAGTCCCTCGGCGCCCAGGGCGGCGTCGTCCTCGGCCCCGAACGGGTCGTCCGCCACCTGGTCTCCGCCGCCCGCACCTTCATCTTCGACACCGGCCTGGCCCCCGCCGCCGTCGGCGCCGCCCTCGGCGCCCTGCGCCTGCTGCGCGCCGAACCCGGCCGGGCCGCCGACGCCCTCCGGGTGGCCCGCGAACTCGCCGACCGGCTCACCGAGTCCGGCCTGCACGCCTCCGCCCCCGACGGCGCCGTGGTCTCCGTCCGCGCCGAGGACCCGAGCACGCCGTGCGCTGGGCCGCCGCCTGCCGCGAGGAGGGCCTGGCCGTCGGCTGCTTCCGCCCGCCGTCCGTCCCCGACGGCGTCCCGCGGCTGCGCCTGACCGCCCGCGCCGACCTGACGGACGAGCAGGTCGCCTTCGCCGTCGGCGTGGTGCTCAAGACCCGCTGAACCGGTCCGGGGCGCGCCGGGCGCGGCTCGCCCCGGACCGGGCGCGGCATCAGCCGAAGACGACCTGGTCGACCGTCCAGAACGCCGAGTTGGTGCCCGTGTAGCGGAACTGGAACCGGGCCGTCGACGCGCCCGCCGGGACGGCGACGTCCAGGTGCTCGACGGTGTTCAGGTCCGCGCGGTAGGACTTCACCAGCTGCGCGGCGCCGCCGTCGAACGAGACGTACACGTCGCCGGTCTGCGGGCCGTCGACCTTGTAGTCGGTGGCGAAGGACAGCGTGCCGTGCGTGCGGCCGGCCACCGAGTACGCCGGGCTGACCAGCGTCGAGTCGAACTGGCCGGTGCCGTGCGACTTGTCGTCCCACTCGTCGGAGTCCGCGACCGCGAACACGTTGCGGGCCCGGACGTTGGTCTCCCGGCTCTGGCCGAGCTGCGCCGCCGTCCAGAACTCGTCCGTGGCGAACGCCCAGCCGCGCCACTCGGTGACGCCGCCGGACGGCATCCGCGTGTTGTCGATCGACCAGCCGGCCGGCGGGGTGTGGGTGAAGCCCTTGACCGTCGCGCCGATGCCGCTCTCGTCGACCCGGGTCTGCAGGCTCGGCCGCAGCGCGTCGAACTCGTCCGGCACGATCTCGTCCACCGGCTTGCCGTCCAGGCCCCAGGCCGGGTCGATCGGCGCGCCCTCGTGCTTGAGGACGGTCGGCGCGATGTCCACCGGCTTGACGTCGTAGCGGTGCGCGCCGGCCGCGTAGCCCCGGCCGTTGAGGACCATCCAGGTCTGCCGCTCGTTCGCCGAGTTGCCGCCGTGGCCGCCCGCGTCGGTGTGGCCGTGGTCGGTGGTGACCACCACCAGCCAGTCCTCCGCGGCGTACGTGGCACGGGACCGGAGGCCCGCCAGCACCTGCCCGACCCGGGTGTCCGCGTCGTGGATCGCCGCCAGGTACTGGCCGGACGCGCCGCCGTACGAGTGCCCGGCCTCGTCCACCTCGTCCAGGTGCAGGAACACCGAGTCCGGGTTGCCGTGCGCCAGGTAGTCGGCGGTGTCCGCGGCGGCCTTCGCGTCGTTCTCGCTCTCCGAGACCCGCAGGTCGGCCCTGCTGCTGAAGACGGTGGTCGCGATCGGGTTCCAGGAGCCGACCACCAGCGTCGAGGCGGCCGGGGCGGCGCTCTCCAGCCGGCTCGTGTAGTCCGGGTACAGGTCGAAGCGCGAACCGGTGAAGTTGTTGTCCATCACCTTGTGCTTGTCCGGCCACACGCCGGTCGCGATGGTCGACCAGCCCGGGCCGGAGAGGGTCGGCGCCAGCGGGTTCGCGTACAGGTTGGACGTCGCCGTGGTGCCGGAGGCGATCAGCGCCTTCAGGTTCGGCGCGTCTGCCGTGAGCAGCTTGTCGTACCGGGTGCCGTCGATGCCGATGACCAGCGTCTTGGCCTGCTTGCTGCCGTTCGGCAGACCGTTGTAAGCGCCGGTGGCGGCCACGGCGGACGAGCCGCCCAGCGGGACCAGCGCGGCCGCGACGACGGCCGCCGCGGAGAGGGAGAGGGCCATGGTGGAACGGGAGTTGCGCACGGGGGCTCCCAACGGGAAAGCGTCACGGTGCGGTTGCACCGGCACCGAGGATGGGCCGGGCGGGCGAGCGCGAGCCCGCGCCGAATCCACGGTTGTATGAACAAGCGCCAAAATTCAGTCCAGACCGGTTATCCGTTCGTGATGTTCCGTGGACGTCCGGACCGAGGGTGGATCGGGGCGGGCCGGGGCGGGCCGGGAGCGGGGGAGGGGTGCTCGCTACCCTGGGCCGGTGAACCACGGCCCCTCCCGCGCCCCCCTCGCCCCCGCCCGGTCCGGCGTCCCCGAGCACGGCCGGGTGCCCAAGTACTACCTGGTCAAGGCCGAACTCGAAGAGCTGATCGAGGAGTTGGGCCCCGGCGGACGGCTCCCCACCGAAGCCGGGCTGGCCGAGCGGTACGGCGTCGCCCGGGCCACCGTCCGCCAGGCCCTGCGCGACCTGCTGATCGAGGGCCGCCTGCGCCGCCAGGGCCGCGGCACCGTGGTGGCCGGCGCCAAGATCGAACAGCCGCTGTCGCTGGCCAGCTACACCGAGGGCGTCACCCGCCAGGGCCTGCGCCCCGGCCGCACCCTGATCGCCCTGGACCGCCAGCCCGCCGACCCCGCGACGGCCGACCGCCTCGCCGTCCCCGCGGGCGAGCCGCTCTGGCACCTCGAACGCGTGCTGCGCGCCGACGAGGAGCGCGTCGGCCTGGAGTCCACCTACCTGCCGGTGGCCCGCGTCCCGCGGCTGGCCGCCGAGTTCGACCCCGCGGGCTCGCTCTACGGCTACCTGCGCGAACGCGGCGTCCACCTCGCCGGAGCCGAGGAACGCATCGAGACCGTCCTCGCCACCCCGCGCGAAGCCCTCCTGATCGGCACCCCGCCCGCCCTCCCGATGCTCCTGCTGAACCGCCGCAGCCGCGACGCCGCCGACCGCCCGCTGGAACTCGTCCGCACCCTCTACCGCGGCGACCGCTTCAGCTTCACCCTCGACCTGACCGCCCCCACCACCGACTGACCACCGGCGGGCCGCCGGCGGGCCGCCGGACGGCTCGCGCCGGTGGTGAACGCCGCGGAGCGCGGCGTCAGGCGAGGGACTTGCGCATCAGGGTGCAGACCGTCTCGTGGCGGCGCAGGGTGCCGTCCGCGTCCTCCACCTCCCAGGAGTCGGGGGCGCGGCCGAAGGCGCGGTAGCCGAGGCGCTCGTACAGGGCGCGGGCGCGCGGGTTGGACTCCTCGACGGCGAGCTCGGCCCGGGGCAGGCCGCGCGCGGCGATCCGCTGCTCGGCGGAGCGGATCAGCAGCGTGCCGATCCCGCAGGACTGCAGGGCCGGGTGGACGCCCAACTGCCAGAGCGTGCCCGCCCCGGGCGCGACCGTGTAGTCGACGCCGCCGACCGCCACCGGCAGCCCCGCCGGCGTGCACACCGCCAGGTAGTCGACCTCGCCCGCCCCGGCTCGGCGGAGCTGCCGGACCAGCTCGCGCACGTGCTTGGGCGAACCGGCCCAGCCGCAGGACGGCAGGTCGGCCTCGGCGAGGTCGCGCACCGACAGGTGCAGCCTGATCTCGGTCATCGCGGTGTCCCTCCGGTTCGGCCCGGGCCGGTGCGGCTCCGGCCGTGGCCGTGGGCGTTCCCATTGCAGCAAGCCGTGCCCCGGGACGTCCAAGGGATTTGTGACGGGGGGTCAGTCCGGAGTTCCGAGAGCGGCGGCGTCGGCGGACCGGCGAATCAGACAAGGAACTTGGCAAAGTTGCTTGTCCGGTTCTACGCTCGCCCCATGAGCGAGAACCCCGGCCCGCCCGGTTCCGCGGCGTCCGCGCAACGCCTCAACGACGCGGTCAAACGCCTGCGGGCCCGGCTGCGGACGGAGTCCGGGCAGCACGCGACCGGGCTGAGTCCGACGCAGCTCGGGGTGCTGGCGGGCGTGGTGCGGGAGGGCCCGACGACGGCGGCCCGGCTCGCGGCGGCGGAGCGCGTCAGCGCGCAGGCCATCGCGCAGAGCCTGGCGGTGCTCAGGGCCGCCGGGCTGGTCCACAGCGAGCCCGACCCCTCGGACGGGCGGAAGAAGCTGATCAGCGCGCACGCCGCGGCGGCCGAACTGGTCGACCGGCTGCTCACCGGGCGCGCCGCCTTCCTGGCCCGGGCGATCGACGCGACCGTCGCCGAGCACGAGCGGGCGGACCTGGCCCGGGCGATCGAGCTGCTGGAACGGCTCGCCGACGTGGACCTGCGCGGCGGCGCGGGATGACCGCCGCTGCCGCGCGGGCGACGGAGCCCCGGACGGGCGGGCCGCCGCCCGCGCAGCCCGTGCCGGGAAGCACCGCGCTGAACCGCCGCGCCGAACCACTGCGCCGAACCCTCGCGCCGAACCGCCGCGACCCGCACCCGACAGCCCCGCATCCCGTACCGCACGAGGAGATACCCGCATGACCTCCCACGACGTCCCCGCCCTGGTGCCCGCCCGGACCGCCCTGCTGGCCATGGACTTCCAGAACGGCATCGTGCCGATCGCCCCCGAGCCCGAGGCGTTGCTCGCCCGGGTGCGGGAGGCCGCCGCGCGGGTCCGGGCGGCGGGCGGGACCGTCGCGCACGTCCGGGTGGCCTTCACCGAGGAGGACTGGGCGGCGGCCTCCGAGCGGAACAGGTCCTTCGGCGCGGTGGCGGCCAACAGGGCGCTGCACCACCTGGACGAGGCCACCCAGTTCCACCCCGGACTCGCCCCGCTGGAGGGCGACATCGTGGTCCGCAAGGTCCGGATCGGCGCCGGGTCCACCACGGACCTGTACGAGCGGCTCGCGGCCCGCGGCGTCGACACGCTGGTCCTGAGCGGGATCAGCACCAGCGGCGTCGTGCTGTCGACGCTGCTCGACGCCGCCGACCGGGACTACCGGCTCTACGTGCTCTCCGACGGGGTGGCCGCCCGCGACCCGGAGGTGCACCGCGTCCTGCTGGAGAAGGTGTTCCCGAGCCGGGCGCACGTCATCGACACCGCCCGGCTGGCCGAACTGCTGGGCTGAGGCCGCCCGTTGCCGCCGCCCGTTGCCGCCGTCCGCCCTGCCGACGGCCCGCCCGGGTCACGGCCCGCCCCGGTCAGGGGCGGACGGCGACCGCGCCGTAGCAGGAGGCGCCGGCGTCGGTGATGTGCTCGGTGTCGTCCTCGGGGGAGGGGTTCCAGCGGGTGGTGGCGACCAGGCCCGGGTCGAGGAGGTCCCAGCCGGTGAAGAACTCGCCGAACCGGTCGCGGGTGCAGGCCGCGACCGGTGTGCCGGCGGCGGTGTAGACCTGGATGAGCCGGGCGGTCTCGTCGGGGGCGAAGTCGGGCGTCAGGTGGCTGATCACCAGCGCGGACCCGCGGGGCAGCCGGGCCTTGAGGCCCTCGGTGATCCGGTGCGCGTCGTCCGGGACGAAGTGCAGCAGCGCGTTCATGCTGAGCGCGACCGGCCGGTCGAAGTCGAGGGTCCGGGCGGCGGCCTCCAGCAGCGCGTCCGGCTCGCGGACGTCGGCCTGGACGTAGGCGGTGACGCCCTGCTCGGTGCCGCGCAGCAGGGCCTGGGCGTGCAGCAGCACGATCGGGTCGTTGTCGGCGTAGACGACCGCGGCGTCCGGCGCGATCCGCTGGGCCACCTCGTGCAGGTTGGGCGAGGTGGGGATGCCGGTGCCGATGTCGAGGAACTGCCGGATGCCGGAGCGGGCGAGCAGGCGGGTCGAGCGGCGCATGAAGGCGCGGTTGGCGCGGGCGGCGGAGCGGGCGTAGGGGAAGACGGCCAGGGCGCGGCCGGCGGCCTCCCGGTCCGCGGGGAAGTTGGTCGTCCCGCCGAGGTAGAAGTCGTACATCCGGGCCGAGTGCGCCAGGTGGATGTCGAGGTTGACCTCGACGCCGTCGGTCCGTCCGCTCACGTCCGTCACGCGCGCCCCCTGATCGTCCGTCACTCCTGCGCTGCGCCCACTATGCCCATACGGGCGAACGGAGAATCAAGGGGGGTGGCCGTACCCGGGGCGCGGCCGGGCGAAACGGTCGGAATCGATCATCGGTCGGTCCGATCCGGTCGGCGTGCCGGATAAGCTGGTTGTCCGGCAGGGTGACGTGCGGCTGATCGGGAAACCTCTTGTGCCGGATTACCACGTCGGCACCTGATGCGCCTTAATGTTCCTGTGGGGTAAGCGAGTTCTGGCGATCGGTACCGGCATCCGGCTGCGGCGACCAGGGTGCCGCCGGGGAGGAGTGGGGCGTGAACGAGAGCGAACGGGCGGTGGGCGACCGGCACCGCCTGACGTTCGACGCATTCTGTGACACGCACCACCGGACGTGGACCGGCTTCGCCGCCGCCCGCCTGGGCGACCCCGGCGCGGCGCGCGGCGCGGTGGAACTCGCCAAGGGCCGGGTCTGGCAGGAGTGGCCGCGCATCCTGCGCGAGCAGTTCCCGGCGTTCCAGGCCTGGACGATCCTCAAGGAGGAGGTCGGCGCGGCCCTGCTGCAGCGGATGATGGACGGCGAACCGCCGCCCTCCCCGGCGCACGTCCCGCTCTGGGTCTGCGCGGTGCGGGTCGCCGCCGAGCGGGCCGGCGACCTGCCGGAGACCGCCGCCGACCACTGGCAGCTGTACGCCGCCCTGCGCGGGCTCTCGGAGCGGCGCCACGACGTGGTCCTGCTGCGCTACCTGCTCGGCCTGACGGACCGCCAGATCGCCGACTGCCTGGCCACCACGGAGGCCAACGTCCGCTCCACCGCCACCCAGGCCCTCGACCGGCTGGCCGCCGCCCTCGGCGCCCGGAACAGGGAGCGCCGATGACCGCCGGACCGGACAGCCTCCACCCGCCCGCCACCCGCGAGCCCCGCCCGCACCCCGGCGGCCCGCACCGCGCAGGCGGCCAGAGCGACCAGGGTGGTCAAAGCGGCCAGGGTGGTCAAAGCGGTCAAAGCGGCCCGGACGGCCCGGACGGCCCCGGCGTCTCCTGGGACCGGCTGCTCACCGCCCCCCGCCCGTTCCCCTCCGAACACCTCCAGGCCGCCCACGAACTCGACCTGGCCACCTCGCTGGTCCTGGCGATGCCCACCGCCGCCCCCTCGCTGGACCTGCTCGTCAACGACGAACGCATCCACCCCGAGGGCGCCCTGGTCCTGGGCGCGCTGCTGCACGCCGCCCGCCACCGCGAGGGCGCCCAGTTCTGGTGGCAGTTCGCGGCTGGCGGCGGCTCCTACACCGCCGCGTCCTGCCTGAGCCTGCTGCACCGCAGCCTCGGCGAGTTCCTGGACGCCGAGGTCTGGCGCCGCCAGGCCGAGGCGCTGGCCGCCCGCCCCCGTCCGCCGCAGCACGTCCTCGGCGTCCGCGACACCCTGCTCCCGGCGGGCGTGCTCGCCGAGATCCTCGCCCTGTGCCACGACGGCCTCGGCGTCAAGCTCCCGCCCCGGCTGGCCGCCGTCATCCACCAGCTCCCGGTCGACTGCGACGACCTCGAGTACGGCGAACTCCCGCAGGTGAGCAGCACCCTGGTCCGCGACCTGGCCCGCTGACCGGCTGACCGGCTGACCGGCTGACCGGCTGACCGGCTGACCCGCTGACCCGCTGATCGGCCGGCCTGCTTCGGCCGGCCCGCTGACCGGCGGGCCCTTCGGCCCTCAGCGCTGGACGATCACCCGCTCACCCTCGCCCACCGGCTCCTGGAAGGCGTCGAAGTACCGCCGCAGCGTCTCGTCCGGGACGGTCACGCTGTTCGCGTCGCTGCGCCGGCTGCGGGCGGCCAGGCGGCGGCGCAGCGTCTCCAGGTCGGCCCGCAGCCGGACCAACTCCCAGCGGCAGCCGTGGCCTTCGATCAGCGCCTTGTACCGGTCGCGGGTCTCCCGGTTCCAGAAGCTGTAGTCGACGACCACCGGGCGGCGCGCCTCCAACAGCCCGACCAGCTCCTCCCACAGCTCCCGTTCCACCGCCGACTTGAGCCGCTCGTACACGGCCGGTTCCAGCTCGGCCCCGTCGCGCCCGGTCCGGGACCAGATCACCTCGTCGATCGACAGCCGGACGAAGCCGCGCCGCTCCAGCGCCCGCGCGTACGTGCTCTTCCCCGATCCGGGCAGCCCGCACATCAGCACCACCAGCCCGCGCTCGGTCCCGTCCAGCTCCGGCAGCAGCTCCGCCTCGTCCGGTACCGTCTCCACCTCGTCCACGCGGCCCAGCCTATGCCGTTGCGGACCGTGGCCGTCGCACCGGGGCCGGGAGGACGGTCGGCGGTGCACCGCCCCGCGCCGCAGAACCGGCGCCGCACGGCGGGGGGCCCGGCCTACAGGGGGGGTCGGCCGGGCCCTTCTTCCGCCGCACCCAGCGACTGCCCCGGGTGCGCGACTCCATGCCACCTTCTTCCGGGGATTCTTCCGGGGCCCCTTCCGGGACGGGCGGGGCGCCGGTCGGTGGGTGCGCGAAACATTGCAACGGGCCCGTGAACAGCGTGCGTTGTCTGCGCGCAGCCAATTGCGGGCCCTCGTCGCGCGCCCGTAGGTTCACCGTCAGTGCCGCGCACGCTCCGTCCGGCCGGGGACGCCCGCCGACTCGCTCCGCCCGCACGTTTCCTCCTGCCGCGAAAGGGTGCGCACACCATGAGCCGGAACACCGAACCTCCGCGCGACGAACCGAAGGCCGAACCGAAGGTGGACCGCCGCGGCTTCCTGGCCGGCGCGGTATCGGTCGCCGCCGCGACCGCCCTGCCCCTGGCCCTGGGCGCCCCACCGGCCACCGCGGCCGCCGCCGCCACCGAGCCCGGCGCCGCGCCGGGCGCCCGGCCGAACATCCTGGTGATCCTCACCGACGACCAGCCCAAGCAGACCGAGTGGGCCACCCCCAAGACGGTGGACTGGCTGGTCGGCCACGGCGTCCGGTTCACCGCCGGGCACGTCACCACGCCGCTGTGCGCGCCGTCCCGCTCCTCGATCTTCAGCGGCCAGTACGCGCACCACCACGGCGTCCGCGACAACGGCCACCCGTACAACCTCGACCAGCAGCACACCATCCAGCGGCTGCTGCACCAGGCCGGCTACCGCACCGGCCTGTTCGGCAAGTACCTGAACGCCTGGCACCCGGCCGACAACCCGCCGCACTTCGACGAGTGGCTGCTGTCCGCGCCGGTGGTCTACAACAACGGCCAGTACAACGACAACGGCACCGTGCGCACCATCCCCGGTTACTCGACCTCGGTGATCCGCGACCACGCGCTCGCCTTCCTCGACAAGGCCGCCACCGACGCGCGCCCCTGGTTCGCGTTCGTCGCGCCGAAGGCCTCGCACGAGCCCAACACGCCCGAGCCGAAGTACGCCGACACGCCCGTCCCGGCCTGGGACGGCCGCCCGTCCGTCGACGAGGCCGACCGCAGCGACAAGCCCGAGTGGATCCAGAACGGGACGGCCACCCTCGCCACCGCCCGGCAGCTGCGCGCCCGCCAACTGCGCACCCTGCTCTCGGTGGACGACGCCGTACAGGCCATCCACGACAAACTGGCCGCGCTCGGGCAGCTCCAGAACACCCTGGTGATCTACCTCGGCGACAACGGCTACACCTGGGCCGACCACGGCTGGTCGAAGAAGTCGGTGCCCTACCTGCCCTCGGTCGAGGTGCCGTTCTACCTGTCCTGGCCGGCCGGCGGCCTCGGGGCGGGCAGCCCCGCCGACAACCGGATCGTGGCCAACATCGACATCGCCCCGACCGTCCTCCAGGCCGCCGGGATCACCCCCGACTGGGCGGTCGACGGGCACTCGCTGCTCGGCGCGTACAGCCGCGACCACCTGCTGGTCGAGTTCTGGGAGCAGGGCGCCCACCAGGACGGGCGGCCGCACACCTGGGCCTCGTACCTCGGCAAGGACAAGCAGTACACCGAGTACTACAAGCTGCACACCGATGCGAACGGCCTGCCCGTCGGCACCGGCGAGATCGCCTTCCGCGAGTACTACGACCTGAACGCCGACCCCTACCAGCTGGTCAACAAGCTGTACCAGGCCACCCCGGCCCAGGAGAAGGCGCTCGGCGTCCCGGCCCTCGCGGCGACCCTCGCCGCCGAACGCACCGCCTGACCGCACGGCCGTACGACCGCACGGCTTCCTCGAAACCCCAGCCGGTCGCCCCCCACGGCGACCGGCCGGGCCCCGCGTCCCCGCACTCCGAACCACCCGATCCACCCGATCCACCCGAACCCCCGCACCGAAGAGGCCGCCATGCTCTCCTGCTGCACCCCCGGACACGAGCCCACCGACCTCGGCCTGCCCGTCCTGACCCTGTCGCCCACCGCCGCCGAGCCCTCCGCCGCCGAGCCCACCGTCGCCGAGCCGCCCGCCCCGTCCCCCGCCGCGGTGCGGGCCGCCCGCGGGCTGCTGGAACTGCCCGGCGGAACGTTCCTGATGGGCGGGCAGGACCCGGACGGCATCCCGGCGGACGGCGAGGGGCCGGTGCGCGAGGTGCGGCTCGGGCCGTTCGCGATCGCCGCGACCACCGTCACCAACGCCGAGTTCGCGTCCTTCGTCCGGGAGACCGGGTACGTCACCGACGCCGAGCGCTTCGGCTCCAGCTTCGTCTTCGAGGGCTTCCTCACCGACCGGCTGCGCGCCGCCTCCCCGCCGGTCGCCGCCACCCCGTGGTGGCGGGCCGTCGAGGGGGCCGACTGGCGCGCCCCCGAGGGCCCCGGCAGCGGTTTCGCCGCCCGCCAGCAGCACCCCGTGGTGCACGTCTCCTGGAACGACGCGCAGGCGTACTGCGCCTGGTCCGGCACCCGGCTGCCCACCGAGGCGCAGTGGGAGTACGCGGCCCGCGGCGGCGCACCGGCACCCGCTACCCGTGGGGCGACGAACTCGCCCCGGCGGACGGGAGATGCTCAACATCTGGCAGGGCGAGTTCCCGATCCGCAATACCGGCCGGCACCGCTCCACCGCCCCGTCCGCTCCTACCGCCCCAACGGACACGGCCTGTACAACGTGCTCGGCAACGTCTGGGAGTGGTGCGCCGACCGCTTCAGCCCCGACCACCACCGCCCCGACACCCCCGCCACCCGCCAGGACCCGCTCGGCCCGCCCACCGGCCCCGCCCGGGTGATGCGCGGCGGCTCCCACATGTGCCACGCCTCCTACTGCAACCGCTACCGGCTGTCCGCCCGCTCCTCGAACACCCCGGACAGCTCCAGCGGCAACATCGGCTTCCGGGTGGCCCGCTGACCGCCCGCCGGGGTGCCCCTGGGGTGCGGTGCGGCGCACCCTTGACCGGCCCTTGCCGGGCGGCGGGGGCATGTCGCGGGGGCGGTCCGCGGTCCTAGCGTCCTGCCGCCGAGCCGAACCCGGCCGCGACACCACACCCCACCGGTGCCGCGGCCGTCCCCCATCAACCCCGGCCCGGTGGGAGGAAACCCGATGAACCGCAAGACCGCGCTGGCGGCAGCCGTTGCGGCCGCCCTCACCCTGGGCACCGTGGTGGCGGCGAGTTCGCAGTCCCCCGCACTGGCGAGCGGTACCACCGCCAACGGTGCGGGCTTCCAGTCGATGACCGTCGTGGGCCGCCTCGCGGTCATGGAACGGGCGGAGAAGGAGGCCGGGGCGCTGGCGAAGACGCTGGGCCTGGGCCCGGACGAGCGCCTGCTGCCCAAGGACGTGCTGGTCGAGAACGACGGCGTCCGGCACGTGCGCTACGACCGCACCTACCGCGGGCTGCCCGTGGTCGGCGGCGACCTGGTCGTACACTACGCCGCGAACGGCAAGCCCACCTCGACCACCTGGGCGCACGAGGGCGCCGTCAAGGTGGCCGGCGTGACCCCGAAGCTGACCGGCAAGGACGCCTCGGCCACCGCCGAGCGCAGCGCCAAGCACGTCACCTCGGCCCGCACCACCCACCTCGACACCAGCCAGCTGGTGGTCTGGGCGGTCGGCAAGGTGCCGGTGCTGGCCTACCGCACCACCGTCACCGGCACCGGCGACGCGGGCCCCGGCTCCCACGAGGCGGTCGTGCTCGACGCGGCCAGCGGCGCCGTCCTCGACCAGTACGAGGTCGAGCAGACCGTCACCGGCACCGGCAACGGCGTCAACGTCGGCCAGGTGAGCATCGAGACCAGCCAGGGCGGCAGCGGCTACACGCTGACCGACGCGGCGCACGGCGGCACCATCGTCTACGACTCGTACAACAGCCCGCAGTCGAACCCCGCGCAGAACGCCCGGACCTTCTCCAAGTCGTCCAACTCCTGGGGCAACGGCTCCACTTCGAGCCGCGAGAGCGCCGCCGTCGACGCCTCCTACGGCCTGGCCAAGACCTGGGACTACTACAAGAGCACCTTCAACCGCAGCGGCATCCGCAACGACGGCCGCGGCGCCCCGGCCTACGTGCACGTGGACAACCAGCTGCTGAACGCGTTCTACGACGACTCCTGCTTCTGCATGTCCTTCGGCGACGGCTCCTCGCAGAACGGCAACACCCCGCTGACCGCCCTGGACGTCTCCGGCCACGAGATGAGCCACGGCGTCACCGCCGCCACCGCCAACCTGAACTACTCCGGCGAGTCCGGCGGCCTCAACGAGGCCACCAGCGACATCTTCGGCACCATGGTCGAGTTCTACGCCGGCAACAGCACCGACCCCGGCGACTACTACATCGGCGAGAAGCTCCACATGGGCAACGGCTACCTGCGCCGGATGGACAACCCGGCCGCCGACGGCTCCTCGCTCTCCTGCTACAGCAGCCGGGCCGGCCAGGTCGACGTGCACTACTCCTCCGGCATCGCCAACCACTTCTTCTACCTCGCCGCCGAGGGCACCGGCGCCAAGACCATCGGCGGCCTGCCGCACAACGGCACCCCGTGCAACGGCGACAGCTTCGGCGGCATCGGCCGGGACAAGGCCGCCGCGGTCTGGTACCGCGCCCTGTCCACCTACATGACCTCCACCACCACCTACTCCTCCGCCCGCACCGCCACCCTGCAGGCCGCCGCCGACCTGTACGGCGCCAACTCGCAGGAGCGGTACCTGGTCTCCAAGGCGTGGGCCGCCGTCAGCGTCGGCACCGCCCTGCCCGACCCGGGCAACGGCACCCCGACCCCGTCGCCGTCCGGCTCGCCCAGCCCCTCGCCCACCGGCAACCCCAACCCGGGCAACGCGCTGACCAACGGCGGCTTCGAGCAGGGCGCCACCGGCTGGACCCAGAGCGCCGACGACATCACCAACTCCACCCAGCAGCAGGCCCACGGCGGCTCCTGGTACGCCTGGATGATGGGCTACGGTTCCGCCGCCAGTGAGACGCTGGCGCAGAACAACGTCGCGGTGCCGTCCACCGGCAGCCCCAAGCTCACCTTCTGGCTCAAGGTCACCACCCAGGAGTCCGGCTCCACCGCCTACGACACGCTCAAGGTCACCGCCAACGGCCAGACCCTGGCGACGTACTCCAACGCCAACGCCTCCGCCGGCTACGTGCAGAAGACCGTCGACCTGAGCGCCTTCCGCGGCCAGAGCGTCAACCTGGGCTTCGTCGGCCAGGAGGACGCCTACCTGTCGACCGTCTTCCTGGTCGACGACGTCAGCGTCGGCTGACCGGAGCGGGCGGGCCCGAGCGGGCCGCCGGAGCCGACCGCCGGAGCAGGCCGTCGGCGCAGGCCGCCGGGGCCGACCGCCGGAGCCGGAAGCGTCCCACCGGCTCCGGCCGGGCCTCCCCAACAGGCGGTCCTTAAAGGGGACTTAACGGCGGGTCGTGAGGGTGCCGCGTTCAGGTGACACCCTCGCGCAGCCGGTTCCGAGGCGGCACACTGACCGCCATGACCGGCATCCTCCCCGGCCCGGCCGCAGCCGCCACCACCCCGGCGGGCCCGACCGAGCCCCGCTCGTCGACCGCGCGCACCTGCTCGCCGACATCCGCGCCGCACTCGCCGCCACCGGCGGCGTCCTGCTGCACGGACCGGCCGGCATCGGCAAGACCGCGCTGCTCGACACCCTCGCCCAGGACGCCGGCCCGGCGGGCGAGACCGTCCTGCGCAGCAGCCCCACCGCCGCCGAGGCGGACCTGCCGCACCTCGCCCTGATCGACCTCCTCGGCGAGGCCCTCCCCGGCCTCGCCGAGGACCTGCCCGACCACCTGCGCCAGGCCCTGGAGTGCGCCCTGCTCCACCGCGCCCCCCAACCCGGCACCCCCACCGACCCGTTGGCCGTCCGGGTGGCCGTCCTCGAAGCACTGCGCCGACTCGCCCAGCGCGGCCCCGTCCTCGTCCTGCTCGACGACACCCAGTGGCTCGACGAGGCCAGCCGCCAGGTCATCGCCTTCGCCGCCCGCCGCCTCACCGACCGCCGGGTCCGGATCGCCGTCACCGAACGCACCGAACACGCCGGCGCCGCACCCGAGCGGGGCGCGCTCTGCCCGCCCGCCGCCCGCGAGATCGCGGTCGGCCCGCTCGGCGAACGCGGCACCGGCGCCCTGCTGCGCGAACGGCTCGGCCTGCGGCTGAGCGGACTCACCCTGACCCGGGTGCACGCCGTCAGCGGCGGGAACCCCTACTACGCGCTGGAGCTGGGCCGCTCGCTGGCCACCGGCGGCGGCGAGAGCGCGCTGGCCGCCGACCCGGCCCGCCCGCTCGACGTCCCGCACCGGCTGCGCGCCCTGGTCTCCGCCCGGCTCGGCGAACTCCCCGACACCGCACGGCAGTCGCTCACCGTCCTGGCCGCCGCCCGGACCGGCACCGGCCTGCCCGCCACCATCACCGAACCGCTCGCCGCCGCCCGCCGCCACGGCATCGTCCAGCAGACCCCCGCCGGCACCCCCCAGTTCAGCCACCCCCTGGTCGCCGAAGTGGTCCTCGCCGACGCCGCCCCCGACACCCTGCGCGCCGCCCACCGGCTGCTCGCCGAACTCACCGCCGACCCGGTCGAACAGGTCCGCCACCAGGCCCTCGCCGCCGACGCCCCCGACCCCCGCCTCGCCTCCCGGCTGCACCGCGCCGCCGACACCGCGCTCACCCGCGGCGCCCCCGGCACCGCCGCCGAACTGCTCCGCCTCGCCGCCGACCACACCCCCGACCCCGACACCGCGAGCCGCCGCCTGCTCGCCGCCGCCCGCAACGCCGCCGCCGCCGGCCTGCCCGACCTCGCCCGCGCCTGCGGCGAACGCCTCGCCGCCGCCCCCGCCGCCGACGTCCGGGTGCACGCCCGCCTGCTGCTCGCCCGCCTGCTCGGCCCCGACCACCCCGGCGCCGAACCCCTGCTCACCGCCGCCGCCGAGGACACCGGCGGCCACCCCGCCCTCACCGCCGCCGTCCACCAGGAACGCGCCGTCCGCGCCCTGCACCGCGGCGACCGCGCCGAAGGACTCGCCGAACTCGCCACCGCCGAGAAGCACGCCGACCACGCCGACGACCCCGACCTGCTGGTCGAACTCCTCGCCCAGCGCGCCCCGCTGACCCTGCTCACCGACCCCGCCCTGGGCCTGGCCCAACTCGAACGCGGCTGCCGCCTCGCCGCCGGCCGGCCCCCCACCGCCGCCGCCGTGTTCTGCCGCGAAGGACTCGCCGTCGCCGCCCTGCGCAGCGGCGACCTGCCCCGCGCCGTCGCCGAGGTCGAGGCGCTGCGCGCCGAGGTCGAAGCCGCCGGCCGCACCGAGGACCTCGCCAACGTCCTCTACATCGCCGCCTCCGTCTACGAGCGGGCCGGCCGCTGCACCGAGGCGTACGCCGCCGGCCGCGCCGCCCACGACCTGCGCGAACGCATCGAACCCAGCCCCGGCCCGGCCCGCGTCCTGGGCGGCGCCGCCGAACTCAACGGCGGCACCGCCGACCGCGCCGCCCACCTCCTCGACTCCGCGATCCGCGCCGCCGAGAGCGACCACGACCGCGAATGGCTCGCCTACGCCCACGGCCTGCGCGGCCGCGCCGAACTCCTGCGCGGCAACCACCCGGCCGCCGCCGACCACCTCACCCGCTGCCGGCTCCTGCTGCGCCTGATGGAGTTCACCGACCCCGCGCTCTTCCTGGTCGACGCCGACCTGGCCGAGGCACTCGCCCTCTCCGGCCGCCCCGAGCAGGCCGCCGCCACCCTCGCCGACGCCCGCGACCGCGCCGCCCGGCTCGGCCGCGACGTCCTCACCCTGGGCCTGCACCGCGCCGAAGCCCACCTCACCGCCGCCACCGACCCCCGCCGCGCCGCCGACACCCTGCGCGCCCTGCTCCCCGACACCCACCCCTACCCCCTCGAACTCGCCCGCGCCCACCTCGCCCTCGGCACCCTGGAACGCCGCGCCCGCCGCCGCGCCGCCGCCCGCACCGCCCTCCAGGAGGCCCACACCCGCTACACCGCCGCCGGCTGCCGCCCCTGGCAGCAGCACACCGCCGCCGCCCTCGCCGCCCTCGACGCCCTGGAGGCCGACCCCACCCCCATGCAGCAGCAGATCCTCACCCTGATCCGCTCCGGCGCCACCAACCGCGAGATCGCGGCCCGCCTCCACCTCTCCGTCAAGGCCGTCGAGGCCAACCTCACCCGCCTCTACCGCCAGTACGGCGTCCGCGGCCGGGCCGAACTGGCCCGCCACCGGGACTGACGGGACTGACCCGGGGCCGGGCCGACCCGCGGCCACGATTCCGGCCTCGCCACCGGCCCGCCACGCCGTCAGGAGCCGTCAGGAGAGGTTGCCGCCGCCGGTGGTCACCGTCCCCGCGCCCTGGTCCAGCAGCGCCGCCGTGCCCCAGCCGCGCAGGTCGTTGCCGGTGACCCAGGCCCCGCTGCTGCCCGGCAGCACCGCGACGGCCGCCGCCGCGTCCGCCGCTCCGCCGCCGCGCCGCACCAGGTTGCCCTGCACCGAGACGTTCTTGGCGTTGTTGCCGATCCGGATGCCGTACTTGTCCGCGGCACCGTCCGTGTTCAGCCCCGAGAACAGGTTGTTCCGCACGACCAGGTCGTTCGAGCTGGCCGCCAGGCCGTGGGTCGCGCACCCGGAGACCCGGTTCCCGCTCACCAGGCTGCCGTCGCTGAAGTTCACGAACAGACCGTCACCGGCGATGCCGGAGGCCGCGTTGTCGGTCAGGACGCTCTCCGGCGAGTAATCCAGCTGGATCGCCTGGCAGTTGCTCGCCTTCGCGTTGCGGGCGGTGCCGGTGACCGTGTTGCCGCTGACCACGGCCTGCGGCGCGTAGCCCACGTACACGCCGTACTCGCCCCGGGTGCCCGCGACGGCGTTGCCGCTGACCACCAGGCCGGTGATCGGCGCCGCCGCCTTGCCGGCGACGGTGATGCCGCCGCTCGGGCAGTCGGGGCCGCCGGTGCCGGTGACGGTGTTGCCCTGGATCAGCAGGCCCGTCAGCGTGTTCGGCGCGGTTCTGCTCTGCGAGCGCACGTCGATGCCCGTGTTGCGCGCCGACTCGACGGTGTTGCCGCTGACCACCGACTGCTGCCAGTCCGCGACCCGGATGCCCTCCGCGGTGGCCGCCTCGATCCGGTTGCCGAGCACCCGGACCCCGCTGTGCACGACCCCCGGCGCGCCGTCGTGGTCGCCGCACAGCGCGCCGAAGTCGCCGTAGCCCGCGGCCGTCGTGGCCCGCAGCGTGCAGCCCGAGATCAGCACGTCCGTGCACGGGGTGTTGTCGTACGGCGGCGCGGCCAGGTTCGCCGCCGAGGTCGCGCCGGTGATCTGCACCGCCTCCTTGTCCTTGCCGACAGCGGTGTTCAGCCCCTCGAAGACGCAGTCGACCACCCGCACCCCGCGCACCGCGTTCAGCTCGATCGCGTGCGCCGACGGCACGTTGACGATGGTGCAGTCCCGGATCAGCAGGTCCTGGGCGTGCGCGAACGCGAACGCGTCGGTCTGCCGGGGGTACAGCGCCCCGGCCATGTCCCACGTCCCGCCCAGAACGCTGATCCGGCCCGGGCCGCTGTACGCCGGCACCTGCGCGCCGCCGTCCACGTTGTGCAGCAGCGCCGAACAGGCGTCCGTGCCGCGGACGATCCGCGCCCCGTACGCGACCACCGTGGTGCCCGCCGCCAGCCGCACCCCCGCGGAGAGCGTGTACGTACCCGGCGGGATCAGCACGGTGGCACCCGCACCCGCCGCGAACGCGTCGCGGAACACGGCGGTGTAGTCGCCGCCGATCATGCCGGCCGGCACGAAGTCCAGCACGTTCACGACCGGCCCGCCGCCCGTCGCCGCGTGCGCGACCCGGTCCCGACCAGTTGGGCGCCGCCGAACACGCCCAGGGCGGTGCCGGTGGCCTTGAGCAGACCGCGTCGGTCCATGGAGGTTCCCCTTGTGAAGATCCGATGAATCACCCGGAGCGTAGTGAAGCTCCGCGGACGCACCATCGGGCGGGGGCGGTTCGGACGCCGGATGGCAGGATGGGCGGCATGAGCGAAGAAACCCGGCCCCTGCTCGTCGACCGCACGCCCTTCCCCGACGGGCTGGACGAGCGGCTGCGCGCCCAGCTGACCTTCCTGGTCGAGGTGGACCGGCTCAAGACCGTCCTGCGCCAGTCGCCGCTGGCCGCCGCCGACCGCCGGGAGAACGACGCCGAGCACTCCTGGCACCTGGCGATGATGGTGACCGTCCTGGCCGAGTACGCCGACGAGCCGATCGACGTCGGCCACACCGTCCGACTGGTCCTGCTGCACGACCTGGTGGAGGTCTACGCCGGGGACACCCCGCTGTACGACGACGCGGGCGCCGTCGACCAGGCGGAGCGCGAGGCGGCCGCCGCGGACGAGCTGTTCGGGCTGCTGCCCGCCGACCAGACCCGCCTGCTGCGCGCGCACTGGGACGAGTTCGAGGCCCGCCGCACCCCCGAGGCGCGGTTCGCCAAGGCGATGGACCGCCTCCAGCCCCTGCTGCTCAACTGGCTGGCCCGCGGCGGCACCTGGCGCACCCCCGGTGTCACCGCCGCCGACGTCCGGGCCCGCAAGGCCGTCATCGGCGACGCCTCCACCCCGCTGTGGGAGGCCGCCCGCCGGCTGATCGACGAGGGCGAGGCCCGCGGCTGGTCCCGCCCAGCGCCCTGAGCCCCGCGGCCCTGAGCCCCGCGGCCCTGAGCCCGCCGCCCGGGCCGGTGGCCCGGACCGGCGGCCGTGCCACGGGTGTTGACATGTTCAGCGTCGGTCGGGATGCTGCGGAGGAGCGCTCTTCCAACGTTGCAGAGCCCGACGCGCCGCCACCGGCCGGGCCGGTGCCCGGCCCCGGGCCCCACCACGGATCGGGACACCATGAAGCCTTCCCGCCGCCTGTCCGGCGCCGTCGCCCTCACCCTGTCCGCCGTCCTCGCCGCCGCACTGTCCACCGCGGTCACCGCCCCGGCCGAAGCGTCCCAGACCGGCCTGCGGGCCGCGGACCCCAGCGTGCTGCGGGTCGGCGGCACGTACGTCTCGGTGCAGTCCACCGGCGCGGGCATCGCCGTCCGGCAGGCCGCCTCGACGGCCGCGCTGGCCTCGGCGCCCGCCCGGCAGGTCTGGTCGGACACCGCCGGGCGCGGCGAGGTGTGGGCACCGGAGATCGTGGTGGACGGCGGCCGCTACTACATCTACTTCTCGGCCGGCCGCGGCGCGGCCCACCGGATGTACGCCATCAGCTCCGCCACCCCCGACAGCGGCTACGGCGCCGAGACGAAACTGGCCCTGCCGGACGACAAGTGGGCCATCGACGGCACCCTGTTCACCTTCAACGGGCAGCGCTGGTTCGTCTGGTCCGGCTGGGCCGGCGACACCAACGTCGAGCAGAACCTCTACATCGCCCGGATGAACACCCCGACCGCGCCGACCGGCGCCCGCCACGTCATCTCCCAGCCCCGGGAGGGCTGGGAGCGGGTGGTCGGCAACCCGTTCATCAACGAGGCGCCCGAGGCGATCAAGGACCCCAACGGGCAACTGCACGTCACGTACTCCGCCAACGGCAGCTGGAGCGACCAGTACTGCCTGGCCGACCTGCGGCTGCGGGCCGGCGGCGACCCGACGTACGTGTGGGACTGGTACAAGTCCAACGGCTGTCTGTTCGGCTCCCACCGCGAGACGATGATGTCCGGCTGGGACCCGACCCTGTACGTCGACGGCCCCGGCCACCACAGCTTCGTCCTGCTGAACGGCGACATCAACACCAGCCCGCCCGCCGGGCCGACCTTCCCGCTGATGTTCCACGCCGTCCCCAAGGGCACGCCCTACTCCTGGGCCGAACGGTACTGGTACACCGGCACGTTCGCCTGGTGGGGCAACGCCACCTACCGCCGCGCCAACGTCCCCGGCCCCACCGCCGACACCGGCTGGAGCCTGAAGTTCTTCGAGTGACCGGCCCGGGGCCCGGCCCTCCTCGGACCCGGACTCGGACTGGGACCCGGGCCCGGACTCAGACGCGTTCGAGCGGGCGGTGCGGCTCGGGCGGCAGCGTGACGGTGACGGGGTCGCCGGGGCGGATCTCGCCGCCGGAGCGGACCACGCCCATGACGCCCGCCTTGCGGACCACCGCGCCGCTCTCGTCCCGCCCCACCACCTGCTTGAGCAGGCCGTGCCGGAAGCCGTCGATCTGCCCGCACGGGTTGCGCAGCCCGGTCACCTCGACCACCGCCTCGGCGCCGAGCCGCAGCAGCGTCCCGACGGGCAGGCCCAGCAGGTCCACGCCCCGGGTGGTGACGTTCTCGCCCAACTGCCCGGGCCCGACGGTGTAACCGGCCTGCGCCAGCTCCTCGAACAGTTCGGCGTGCATCAGGTGCACCTGCCGCAGGTTCGGCTGGGTCGGGTCCTGCGCCACCCGGGAGCGGTGCCTGACGGTCACCCCTGCGTGCACGTCCCCCTCGACCCGAGACCCGCCAGCAGGCGGATGCCGTCCCGGTTCGGCTTCGTGAACGCGTACTCCCCGTTGCTGCTGACCGCCACCACGCTTCCGGACACCCGGACCACCTCTCGTCGCACCGATGTTCCGTGCACCCACCCTAGGGCCTCGCTTCCGGGCCTCGCCGACCGGGGCGGGACGGCGGCGAGGCGGAGGGCCGCGGGGCGGGGTACGAACGCTGACGTCCCCTCCGGGGCTGCGTTTCGGCCGGAGGCGCGCCTATGATGGCGCCTCGCGGGCGCGTTGGCGATCGATCGTGGCGGGGGCCGGATGGAATTCGTGGGGGACGTCCTGTCCAATGCGGCCAGCGCGGCCGTCCTGGCCGTCGTGGCGAGTGCCCTGGCACTGGTCGCTGCCTGGACGTCACGGCGCGGCCGCGTGTGGAAGCTGTTCCGGGTCGGCACGTCCTCGAAGAGTTCCGTCGAGGTGTTCGTACCCAGCTTCGACATCGCGCCCGCGAGTGCCGCAGGGACGGTCCCGGTGCAAGGGGGGTTCGTGGGGACGGCGGTCAGCGAACTGGAGTACCGCGAGGCACTCGGCCTCGCCGACGCACTTCACGCCAACCCCGCGGTCCGTCTGCTCCAAGCCGTCGGTCTTCCCGAGCGGATCGTCCGTAGGCCGTTGCGCTGTCGGGTCACGGCCAGCATGCCGGCGTCGAAGTACGCCGCGAACCGGCAGGCGGCCTCCGACGAGATCAGGAACGCGGTGCGCAGGGCCGACTGCGTCATACTGGTCGGCGGACCGGTGTACAACAGCACGACGGACGTCGCGCTCGGGCAGGGGCCGTTCGCGTTCGGGTTCCATGCGGGCGAGCAGGACGGCGGACTCGTGCGCGGTGTTCGGATTCGCCCGCTGCACGGGAACGCGGAACGCACCTTCCGCCGTCGAGCGGAGCCCGGCGCGGGCGGTACCCACCTCGAGTACGCGGTGCTGGAGGCCGTCGACTGGGACGGGAGGCGGGTCTTCCTCTGCGCGGGCACCTGCGAGGCGGCCACCGTGGCGGCGGTGCGCAAGCTCGGACAGGACTGGCGGCAACTCGCGAAGCGGTTCGGGACGGAAGGGTTCGGTCTCGTGTTCGAGCTGGCGTTGGACAGCGAGGCCATGCGTCACCACGGTCCGGACATGGGGCGACTGCAGCAGTGCTACGTCTACCCTCCGGGTCGGTGACCCATCGTCGCGCCCACCGCGTCGAGGAGGCCGGGAACGGCGTCCGGGCCGTCCAGGACGAGGTCGGCCTCCTGGAGCAGGACGGCGTCCGCGTCCGGGTGATCGACGGCGACGCGCACCGCCGTCCGGTCCGGAGAACCGGTGGACCAGTCGGTCAGGGCCCGGAACGCCGCCAGGTCGGGCGCGCCGTCACCGAAGTACCACGCGCATTCCAGTCCCGAGGTCTCCTCTGCGAGCACGGTGCCCTTGTCCCGGTCGACCGGTGGTTTCAACTCGACGGTCATGGGGCCGAGTTCGAGCACCAGGCCGTGGAGGCGCGCCTGCTCGCGCCCCCACCGGACCGCGTACTCCCCGAAGCGGGGCGCCCGCCGGCAGTGCAAGGCCATGGACAGGCGCTTGTCCTCGACGAGGATCCCGCCCGGCAGTTCTTCCCGCGCGCGGGCGAGCAGTTCCGCGACCACCAGTCCCCAGTCCTCGGCACCGGGGACGACGGTCGTCACCCCCGACTGCCAGCGCTCCAGCCCGTACAGACCGTGTAACACCACGCCCGGGACCTGTTCGAAGCGCGACCGCAGGAAGTCCACCGGACGCGCCGAGACGATCCCGACGGTGCGCACCAGGCCGGCGAGCCCGGTCAGCGCCCCCACCGCACCCGGCACCGGCAGCACCGTCGCCGGATCGACCTGGATCCGGGAGAGGGTGCCGTCGAAGTCGAAGAAGAACCCGCTCATGCCCGGCGAAGCGGATGTCCGCTCCAGAGCGGATACCCAGGGTCCCGAGGCGCCACGATCTGCCGTCACGGTGCCGAGACTATCCAACGGCGCACGAGGTGCGCCGGACCAGTCGGCGGTCCGGGCTCAGTGCCGCTACCCGGGCAGCAGCCGGGTGCCGGGCGGGAGGGAGTCGGTGCGGTCGGCCTCGTGGAGGTGGGCGAGCAGGGTGTCGCGGAAGGCGCTCGCGGCGCGGGTCAGCGGGAGGTCGCGGCCGTGCGCGACGGCGATGGTGCGGCCGAGGCCGGGCGGGGCGAACGGGGTGGTGGGGAGGTTGGCGCTGGCGGCGACCATGCCGGGGACGACCGCGGGGCCCAGGCCGGCCCGGACGGCGGCCAGGACCGCGTCCATCTCGCCGCCCTCGACGGCGTAGACCGGCTCGAACCCGGCGGCGCGGCAGGCCGCAAGGGTGGTCTCGCGCAGGTCGTAGCCCTCGCGGAACATCACCAGGCCCAGGCCGCGCAGGTCGGTGATCCGGGCCCGGCGGCGGGGGAGTGGGTCGGCCGAGACCAGCACCAGGTCCTCGTGCAGCAGCGGGGTGACGGCGAGCGGGGCGGGCGGCGCGGAGGCCGGGGTGATGACCAGCGCGAGGTCCAGCTCGCCGGCCTCCAGGTCGCGGACCAGATCCCGGGAGCCGCCCTCGGTGAGGTGCAGGTCGACGCCGGGGTGCCGGGCCCGGTACGCGCGCAGCACCTCCGGGACCAGGCTGGCGCAGAGCGAGGGCGGGGCGCCGAAGCGGACCCGGCCCCGGCGCAGCTGCACGGTCTCGGCGACGGCCCGCCGGGCGCTGTCGGCGTCCGCGAGGATGCGCCGGGCCAGCGGCAGCAGGGCCTGTCCGGCGTCGGTCAGGGTCGTCCCGGAGCGCGAGCGGTGGAACAGCTCGGCGCCCAGCTCCCGTTCCAGGGCGCGGACCTGTTGGGAGAGCGAGGGCTGCGAGACGTGGCTGAGCTCGGCGGCCCGGGTGAAGTGCCGGGCGTCGGCGACCGCGACGAAGTAGGCGAGCTGCTGCAACTGCACACCGGCCATCATAGGCGCTTCCTATCGTGACGCGTCTTTCCATGTCTTGGACATCCGGGATCGCCCGGCTTACGGTCATGGTCATGGCTTCTGCTACCCGGACGAACCGGGCGAACCGGACGGCCCCCGCCCCCGGCCGGCACCCGTCCTCCCTGGCGGCGCTCTGGCGCAGCTCCGTCGGCAAGAAGGCCGTGATGGCGGTCAGCGGCCTGGTGATGCTGGCGTACCTGGTCGCCCACATGCTCGGCAACCTCAAGATCTTCTTCGGCCCGGACGACATCAATGGGTACGCGCACTGGCTGCGCACCCTCGGCGAGCCGCTGCTGCACTACGGCTGGTTCCTCTGGCTGGCCCGCCTCGTCCTGGTGGCGGCCGTGGTCGCGCACGGCACCGCCGCCTACCAGCTCTCCCGCCGCGACCTGAAGGCCCGCCCGGTCAAGTACGCGCACCGGCGGCAGCGGGCCACGTACGCGACCCGGACGATGCGCTGGGGCGGGGTGATCCTCGGGCTGTTCATCGTCTGGCACATCCTCGACCTGACCACCCTCACGGTGAACCCGGCCGCCGAGGAGGGCCACCCGTACCAGAACGTCGTGGCCTCGTTCTCGACCTGGTACTCGGGCGTCATCTACTGCCTGGCGATGCTGGCGCTCGGCCTGCACGTGCGGCACGGGTTCTGGAGCGCCGCGCAGACCCTGGGCGTCAACAACCCGCGCCGGGACCGGGCGCTGAAGGCCGGCGCGAACGCGCTGGCGCTGCTGCTGACCGCCGGGTTCCTGTCGGTGCCGGTGGCCGTGATGGCCGGACTGGTCCGGTGACCCCGATGCACCCCGACACTGCGAAGGACGGAGCGGCCCCGATGAGCTACCTCGACTACACCCTCGGCGACCCGGTCGCCGACACCACCGCCCCGGCCGGGCCGATCGAACAGCGCTGGGAGCGGCGGCGGTTCGAGGCCAAGCTGGTCAACCCGGCCAACCGCCGCAAGCACACCGTGATCGTGGTCGGCACCGGCCTGGCCGGCGGCGCGGCCGGCGCCACCCTGGCCGAACAGGGCTACCACGTCGTCCAGTTCTGCTTCCAGGACTCCCCGCGGCGGGCCCACTCGATCGCCGCGCAGGGCGGCATCAATGCGGCCAAGAACTACCGCAACGACGGCGACTCGGTGCGCCGGCTGTTCTACGACACCGTCAAGGGCGGCGACTTCCGGGCCCGCGAGTCCAACGTGCACCGCCTCGCCGAGGTCTCGGTGGAGATCATCGACCAGTGCGTGGCCCAGGGCGTCCCGTTCGCCCGCGAGTACGGCGGCCTGCTCGACACCCGCTCCTTCGGCGGCGTCCAGGTCTCCCGCACCTTCTACGCCCGCGGCCAGACCGGCCAGCAGCTGCTGCTCGGCGCCTACCAGGCGCTGTCCCGGCAGATCGCCGCCGGGAACGTGGAGATGCACCCGCGCACCGAGATGCTCGACCTGCTGGTGGTCGACGGCCGGGCCCGCGGCATCGTCGCCCGCGACCTGGTCACCGGCGAGATCCGCTCGTACACCGCGGACGCCGTGGTGCTCGCCACCGGCGGCTACGGCAACGTCTTCTACCTCTCCACCAACGCCAAGAACTCCAACGCGACGGCGATCTGGCGCGCCCACCGGCGCGGCGCCCTGTTCGCCAACCCGTGCTTCACCCAGATCCACCCGACCTGCATCCCGCGCTCCGGCGACCACCAGTCCAAGCTCACCCTGATGAGCGAGTCGCTGCGCAACGACGGCCGGATCTGGGTGCCCAAGGCCGAGGGCGACACCCGCCCGCCCGGGCAGATCCCCGAGGACGAGCGCGACTACTACCTGGAGCGGATCTACCCGGCGTTCGGCAACCTGGTGCCGCGCGACATCGCCTCCCGGGCCGCCAAGGTGGTCTGCGACGAGGGCCGCGGCGTCGGCCCCGGCGGGCAGGGTGTCTACCTGGACTTCGCCGACGCCATCGCCCGGCTCGGCCGGGACGCCGTCGAGGCCAAGTACGGCAACCTGTTCGAGATGTACGAGCGGATCACCGCCGAGGACCCGTACACCGTCCCGATGCGGATCTACCCGGCGATCCACTACACGATGGGCGGCCTCTGGGTCGACTACGACCTGCAGACCACCGTCCCCGGCCTGTTCGCGATCGGCGAGGCCAACTTCTCCGACCACGGCGCCAACCGGCTCGGCGCCAGCGCCCTGATGCAGGGCCTGGCCGACGGCTACTTCGTGCTGCCGCCCACCCTCAACGACTACCTGGGCCGCACCAAGCTCGCCGCCGTCCCCGCCGACCACCCCGAACTCGCCGCCGTGGAGGCCGAGTCCGCGGACCGGCTGAACCTGATCCTGGCCGTCGACGGCGACCGCACCCCCGACTCGTTCCACCGCGAACTGGGCGAACTCCTCTGGGAGGAGTGCGGCATGGCCCGCGACGAGGCCGGGCTGCGCCGCGCGCTGGCCCGCATCCCGGAGATCCGGGACGAGTTCTGGCGCCGGATCAAGGTGCCCGGCACCGGTGAGGAGCTCAACCAGGCGCTGGAGAAGGCCAACCGGCTGGTCGACTACTTCGAACTCGCCGAACTGATGTGCCTGGACGCGCTGCACCGCGCCGAGTCCTGCGGCGGCCACTTCCGCACCGAGTCCGCCACCCCCGAGGGCGAAGCCGCCCGCCGCGACGAGGAGTTCGGCTACGCCGCCGCCTGGGAGTTCACCGGCACCGGCACCGCCCCCGTCCTGCACAAGGAACAGCTCGTCTTCGAGCACGTCCACCCCACCCAGCGGAGCTACGCGTGAACCTCACCCTGCGCATCTGGCGCCAGCAAGGCCCGGACACCCCGGGCGAGATGACCGAGTACCGGGTCTCCGGCATCAGCGCGGACATGTCCTTCCTGGAGATGCTCGACACCCTCAACGAGGAACTGATCCTGCGCGGCGAACGCCCGGTCGCCTTCGACCACGACTGCCGCGAAGGCATCTGCGGCGCCTGCGGCATGGTCATCAACGGCCAGGCCCACGGCCCCGAACGCACCACCACCTGCCAGCTGCACATGCGGCACTTCGACGACGGCGACACCATCGACGTCGAACCCTGGCGGGCCGGCGCGTTCCCCGTGGTCCGCGACCTGGTGGTGGACCGCTCCGCGCTCGACCGGATCATCGGCTCCGGCGGCTACATCACCGCCCCCACCGGCTCCGCCCCCGAGGCGCACGCCACGGCTGTCCCCAAGGAGGCCGCCGACCTGGCCTTCGAGCACGCCGAGTGCATCGGCTGCGGGGCCTGCGTCGCCGCCTGCCCCAACGGCTCCGCGATGCTGTTCACCGCCGCCAAGGTGGTCCACCTCAACGTCCTCCCGCAGGGCGCCCCCGAACGCGCCTCCCGGGTGCGGAGCATGGTGGAGACCATGGACGACGAGGGCTTCGGCGGCTGTACCAACACCGGCGAGTGCGCCACCGCCTGCCCCAAGGGCATCCCGCTGTCCGGCATCGCCCGCCTGAACCGCGAGTTCCTGCGCAGCTGAGGAAGCCGGACCCTGCCTCCCGAGCGGCATTCTGACGCAACGTCAGATGTCGCGCGGGGAGGCCAGCGGCAGCGGGCCCGGGCCCTTGACGATCCGGATGGTCGGCGCGGTCTCCAGGTGCTGCACCCCCGGCAGCGCCGCCACCCGGCTGGTCAGGTAGGCGTACAGCTCCCGCACGCTGCGGGTGATCACCACCGCGTGCAGGTTGCTCGGGCCGGTGGTCGCGCAGGCGTACGCCACCTCCGGATGGGCGGCCAACGCCGCACCGGCGGCGGCGAGTTCGGACGGCACCACGTTCAGCCACAGCCAGGTGTGGGTGCGCAGCCCGAAGATCCGCCAGTCCACGTCCAGGTCGTAGTAGAGCACCCCCGAGCCGGCCAGCTCCTCCAGCCGGCGGCGCGCCGTGCTCTCCGACTTCCCGCAGGCGGCGGCCAGTTCGGCCAGCGGGGCCCGCCCGTCCACCGCCAGCGCCGCCAGCAGCCGGCGGTCCGCCGCGTCCAACTCCGGTACCGGGCCGTCCGGTTCGGCGACCCGCGGACCGGCCGCCGTCAGCTCCGCGACCTGCCCGGCGGTCAGCGCCCCGGACTTGACCGCAAGGCTCTGCGCGCCGCCGAAGAAGGTGTGCAGCACGCAGTGCGCGCTCACCCCCAGCACGCTCGGGGTGCGCGGCAGGTGCTGGAGCAGCAGCGAGTGGTCCGAGCGGTCCGGCGGGGTACGGGTCGAGCAGGCGATCTCGGTGCCGCCCGAGTTCAGCGACACCCACACGGTGTCCTCCCGGCGGGCCAGCGCCGCGGCCACCGCCCCCGCCGAGTCCGGCGAGCAGCGCACCCGCAACTGCCAGCGCACCTCGCCCAGCCGCTCCGGGTCGGGCAGCCCCAGCACCCGGATCACCCCCGCCCCGCGCAGCCGCCCGTACCGGCGCGCCACCGTCTGGTCCGACACCCCCAGCACCGCCGCCAGCCGGCTGAACGCCGCCCGCGGCGCCAACTGCAGCGCGTGCACCAGCTGCCGGTCGAGCGCGTCGTAGCTGTCGGATTCCATCGCACCATCGTAGGACGTGTCGAGAACCGCCGCGAACCGCGCACCGAGTAGGGGAAAGCGGCGGTCCGGAGCGAGAGTACGGAAGGAAACGACAACCCCGTCCCGGAAGGACGACCCCGCCCGTGCGCAAGTGGATACCCCTGACGGCGATCTGCGTCGGCGCGTTCATGCTGCTGGTCGACGCCAGCATCGTGAACACCGCGCTGCCCGAGATGTCCGAGGACCTGCACTCCACCTTCACCGCCCTGCAGTGGGTGGTGGACGTCTACGCCCTCACCCTCGCCGCCCTGCTGATGGCCTTCGGCTCGCTCGGCGACCGCCTCGGCCACCGCCGCCTCTACCTGGCCGGCCTCGCCGTCTTCGGCCTCGCCTCACTGGCCTGCGCGCTCGCCCCCGACGCCGCCACCCTGATCACCGCCCGCGCCGCCCAGGGCCTCGGCGGCGCCGCCATGATGACCTCCACCACCGCCCTGCTCAACGCCGCCTACCAGGGCCGCGACCGGGGCACCGCGTTCGGCGTCTGGGGCGCGGTCAACGGCGCCGCGGCCGCCGCCGGGCCGGTGCTCGGCGGGCTGCTCACCGAGCAGTTCGGCTGGCGCTCGATCTTCCTGGTCAACCTGCCGATCGCCGCCGTCGCCGCCTGGCTCACCGTCCGCCACCTCACCGCCGACCGCCCCCGCCCCGCGGAGGCGGCGGACCGGTCCGGCGCGGCGGCGGGCCGACCGGGCCCGGCCGTCGACCGCCCCCGCGCCGCCGCCGGACACTTCGACCTGCCCGGCGCCGCCACGTTCACGCTGTTCGCCGCCGCCCTCACCTACGGCCTGATCGAGAGCGGCGAACGCGGCTGGAGCGACCCCCTGGTGGCCGCCACCCTGATCGCCGCCGCCCTCGCCCTCGCCGCCTTCACCACCGTCGAACTGCGCACCGCCCGACCCCTGCTGGACCTGCGGCTGCTGCGCAACCCCGCCTTCGTCGGCCTCGCCGCCGCCGGGCTGCTGCTCACCGCCGCCGCCTTCGCCCAGCTCACCTACACCGGCCTCTGGCTGCAACAGGTCCTGCACCTCAGCCCGTTGAACGCCGGACTGGCGGTCTGCCCGCTCGCCGCCGCCGCCTTCCTCACCGCCCCCGCCGGCAGCCGCCTGCTGCGCGGCGCACCCCCGCGGCTGCCGATCGCCCTCGGCCTGGCCCTGATCGGCGGCGGCACCCTGCTGCTCATCCTGGTCTCGCCCGCCGCGGGCTGGACGGCCCTGCTGCCCGGCCTGCTGGCCACCGGCGTCGGCGTCGGCCTGGCCACCCCGCCGATGATGGCCGCCGCCCTGGCCGCCGTCCCGCGCGAACGCGCCGGCATGGCCTCCGGCGCGTTCAACACCGCCCGCCAACTCGGCCTCGCCCTGGGCATCGCCGTCCTCGGCACGGTCTTCCAGAACACCCTGCGCGAACACCCCGGCACCGACCCGCGCCACGCCTACGCCGCCGCCCTCGACCACGTCTACCTCACCGCCGGAGCGGCCGGACTGCTCGCCGCCGCGCTGGTCGTCCTGCTGGTGCGCCGCCCGGCCCCCGCCGCGTCCGCGCCCGTTCCGCAGCCTTCCGTCACCAGGGAGCCGTCCGGGCAACCGTCCTGACGGTCCGTCAATTCGACGGCAGGGAGTCGAGCCAGGAGGTCAGCAGCCCGTTGACCTCCTCGGCGCGCTCCTGCTGCACCCAGTGGCCGCAGCCCTCCAGCAGGTGGGCGGAGACCAGCCCGGGCAGCGTGGCCGGGAAGGCGTCGATCGCCTCCGCCATCCAGGTGGTCGAGGCGTCCCGCGCCCCGCCGACGAACAGCGCGGGCTGCTCCAGCGGACGCCCGGCGAAGGGCGCCAGCTCCGCCCAGTCCCGGTCCATGTTCCGGTAGCGGTTCAGCGCGCCGGTCAGGCCGGTGCGCTCGAACTCGCCCGCGTAGAAGTCGAGATCGGCCTCCGACAGCCAGGACGGCCGCACCCCGCGCGGGAAGCGCTCGCGCAGCGTCCCGCCGGCGGCCCGGGAGACGAAGTGCGGGTCCGGCGCGTCCGGGCCGGGCATGGTGTCGGCGGACAGCGCGGCGAAGAACCCCGCCAGCCAGCCCCGGACGTCCGGCTCGATCTCCGCCTCCGCCCGGCCCGGACGCTGGAAGTACGAGACGTAGAACTCCTCCGGCCCGCCCATCCCGGCGAACACCTCGCCCGGCCGCGGCCCGCCCGGCGGGGCGTACGGCACGCTCAGCAGGCCCACCGCGCGGAACACCTCCGGGTGCAGCAGGGCGGACGCGGCCGCGATGTTCGACCCCCAGTCGTGCCCGACCACCACCGCCGTCCCCGCGCCCGACTCCCGGACCAGCGCCAGGTTGTCCGCCACCAGCTCCCGCATCCGGTACGCCGCCGGATCGTCCGGCCGGCACGACCGCCCGTACCCGCGCACGTCCGCCGCCACCGCCCGGTACCCCGCCGCGGCGAGCGCCGGCAGCTGGTGCCGCCACGAGTACCAGGACTCCGGGAACCCGTGCACCAGCAGCACCAGCGGCCCGTCCCCCTGCTCCACCAGGTGCAGCGGCCCCGCGGGCCCGGCGACGGTGCGGTGCCGGGCCCCGGCGGCCGGGCCGGACCCGACGGACTCCTGCGGTACGGACATGACGACTCCTCCAAGGGGCTGGACAGGGGCTGGGCAGGGGCTGGACGAAGAGCTGGACGGCGGCGGGAACGCCCCGGCGCCGGGAACAGGTCGATCATGCGCCGTCCCGCCCCGCCCGGGCGACTACCCTTGCCGGATCGGCAACACCGCAGCTGAGGGGAGGCCCCGGGATGACCGGCAACGAGGAGGTGGCGCACCTGCTGGCCACCATGGGCCCACGGCTGAAGGCCGCCCGGGCTCGCGACGGCCGCGGTCTCGGCGAGGTGTGCCGGGCCACCGGCCTCACCCCCAGCACGCTGTCCCGGATGGAGAACGGCCACCGCCACCCCACCCTGGAGGTGCTGCTCCTGCTGGCCCGGGAGTACCGCGTCCCGCTCGACGAACTGGCCGGCACCGCGCCCGCGCGACCGGCACCGCTGCGGGGCGCGGACGACAAGGCGGTGCTCCCGTTGACCCGCTACGTCGGCGGCCTGCACGCGCACAAGCACGTCCTGCCCGCCACGGCCGCCGCCGCCACCGCCACCACCGCCGACGCGCCCCCGCCCCGGCCGCGCCAGGTCTCCCACCCCGGCCACGAGTGGCTCTGCGTGCTCTCCGGGCGGCTCCGGCTGGCCCTCGGCGACCGCGAGCTGGTGCTGGCCGCCGGGGAGGTCGCCGAGTTCGACACCCGCACCCCGCACGGGGTCGCCAACGCCGCCCCGGACCGCCCCGTCGAGTACCTGGTGATGTTCGGCCCGCAGGGCGAACGCCTGCGCGTCCGCGACTGACGCCGAGCGGCCGAATCCCTTGCCGCCGAAGGGTGTTCAGGCCGCCCCGCTGGGCACCCCGTTCCGCAGGCCGTCGCCGGACAGCGCCTCGGAACGGCCCAGCTGGTAGGCCATCTGGACCCGGCTCTGGGCGTCGTACGCCTTGAGGATCTTGGCGATGTGGGCCCGGCAGGTGCGGACGTTGAGGCTCATCCGGCGGGCTATCGCGTCGTCCGGTTCGCCGTCCACCAGCATCCGCAGGATGGTCTGCTGGACTTCGTTCAGCCCCCGCCCGGCCGAGCCGTCCCGGTAGCGGACGTCGTACGGGCTGGCCCGCCGCCAGTCGCGCTCGAAGGTGTCGGCCAGGTAGGCGACCAGGGCGGGGTGGCGGACCAGCACCGCGCGGCGGCTGTCCTGGGCGGCCGAGACGAAGGCCGTCCTGCGGTCGAAGATCATCAGCCGTTTGGGCAGCTCGTCGAGGGTGCGGACCTCGGCACCCAGCGAGGACACCTTGGTCACGTAGTCCCGGATCGGCTCGCTGAACCGGGCCGGGTGCTGGTAGAGCGTGCGCAGGTGGGCGCCGCGGGCCAGCAGCTCCTCGGCCTTGCCGAGCGCCCGGGCCAGCGCGTCCGCCCGGCGGCCGTTGCCGGGCTGCGCGGTGAGCGCCTCCTCGGTGCAGTCGCGCATCGCCTCGTCGATCGCCGAGGTGATCATGTCCAGGCCGACCAGGTCCTGCACGGGCGCCGCCTGCGGGCCCTCCTCGGACGCCTGGTCGTAGAGGTGCGAGAGCCGGGTCAACTCCCCGACCAGGCGCGAGCCGTACTCCTCGATCCGGGCGGACTGCAGCCGCACCCGGCGGCGCACCGAGGCCGCGGCCAGCTGCGGGTCCACCGGGACGAGGCGGGCGGGCTCGGCGGCGTCGGCGGCGAGCAGCCCGAGCCTCAACAGCTGTTCGCTGGCGGCCAGTTCGTCGGGGGAGAGGCAGGCGGCGGAGAGGCCGACGGGGCCGCCGCCGACCGCCGGGTTGGGCAGGCCGCCGCTGCTCAGCGAGCGCACGTAGAGCCGCTCGGCGGCGGGGCTGAGCCGGGGGACGTCCTCCTGACCGGGATCACCGGTCCGGTGTTCGGTGTTCATGACCACCCTCATGTTCATGCTGTTCATCAACATGAGCCAGCTGATCGCTTGCTCGACTCGGCCGGTCGGCCAAGAATTGTGTGTGCGGACGGACACGGGTTCTCCGCAACCACCCACCTGTCAGAAGGATGTGACCGATGATCAGCCATGCCTCCAGCCACCTGCGGCGCTGGATCGCCCTGCTCCTCCTGCCGGCCGCCGCCGTGATCGGTGTGGCGGCGGTCGGAGCCGGCGCCGGGCACCCCGGCACCGGGCACGGCACCCGGGTGGTCGCGGACCTGGAATGGGACGTCACCCCCACCGGCGGTCACTGACCTCCGGACCGGCGGACGCGCCCCACCGCCGACGGATCAGCCGCCGTCGACCGATCTCCCGGGGCAGGAACGCCGACATCGGGCCGGAACGCGCACGGTCGGCACGCTCACGACCGGGACTCTCGCAGTCGGAACGCTCACGACCGGGACTCTCGCGGCCGGAACGCGCACGACCGGGACTCTGGGGCAGACCGGTTGCCGGAGCGTCGAGTACGACCCCGACCTTCCTGGCACACCGCACATCCCAGCTCCCCCTGTAGCTGCCGCCCCCGGTGCGGCATGAATCGTCGCGCTCATGACCAGGGCTGATCGTAACCAATGGAACGGCCCGATGGGCCGTTGTTCGACACTTCCGCGCGCCGATCTACGCGCGTTCACGTGCGGGAAGACCTGATGCACCGTCAATTATGCATGTATTCAAAGCATTTGCCCCCATCGCCGCTCCGGCCTGCCCGTCCAGGAGGACATCCATGAAGAAACTGCTGCTGATCGAGGCGAACGGCATGGTCGGTGGTGACCTGCTCGACGCGGCGCGGGAGTTGGGCGTCGAGGTGCACGTCGCCACCCACGAGGAGCTGTACCGCGACTACCGCCCCGAACTGAAGGAGAGGATCGACGGCACGGTCTTCACCGACCTCGGCGACACCGAGACGGCCGTCCGCGACCTGCTCTCCTTCGCCCGCGAGCGGGGCGTCGACGGCGTCGTCACCGGCTGGGAGTTCTTCTCCCCGCTGGTCACCCGGGTGGCCGCCGAACTCGGCCTGCCCGGCCACGACCCGGAGAGGGCCGCCGCCGCCCGCAACAAGCGGGTGATGGCGCAGGTCTTCGACGCCGCCGGTGTCCCCGCGCCGCGCACGGCCGTGGTGTCCGGCCCCGCCGAGGCCGCCGAGGCGCTGGCCCGGACCGGCCTCGACTACCCCGTGGTGGTCAAGCCGTGCGAGAACGCCGGCTCGGTCGGCGTCTCGGTGGTGCGCGGCGAGCAGGAGCTGGCCGCGGCGGTCGAGTTCGCCCAGGGCTGGCCGCGGGAGTTCCCGCACGGCACGCCGCTGGAGACCACCGTGCTGATCCAGGAGTACATCGGCGGGAAGGAGTTCAGCATCGAGACGGTGGTCTTCGAGGAGAAGTACCACCACCTGGCGATCACCGAGAAGTTCACCACCGACGACGCCACCCGCGCCGAGGTCGGCCACACCGTCCCCGCCGCGCTGGACGCGGCGGCCACCGAGGCGGTGCTCGCCACCGTCGAACAGGGCCTGGCCGCGCTGGGCTTCCGGTACGGCGTCGCGCACACCGAGCTCAAGCTGCTGGAGGACAACACCGCCCGGATCATCGAGGTCGGTGCCCGCCCGCCGGGCGACCACATCGTCAAGCTGGTCCGGGAGGCGACCGGCGTCAGCGAGGCCCGCGCCTACCTGCAGGCCGCGCTCGGCGAGCACCCCGACGTGCTGCCCACCCACCACCGGGCCGCCGCGATCCGCTTCCTCACCCCGCCGTCGGCCGGCGTGCTGCGCTCCGTCGAGCACCTCCCCGAGGGCCCGCACACGGTGGCCACCGCGCTGTACGCCGAACCAGGCAAGGAACTCGCCCGCCCGCAGGACAACATCTCCCGGGTCGGCCACTTCATCCTGACCGCCGGAACGGCCGAGGAGGTCAACCGGCTCGCCGCCGACGCCCTGGCCGCCGTCCGCATCGAGCTGGCCTGAGATGGCCCGCATCGCGCTGCTGCGCTCCATCGAGATCCAGCAGACCGACCCCTACGTCCGGGAGCTGGCCGGCCCGGCCGCCGAGGCCGGCCTCACCCTCAAGCTGTTCCACACCGACGGCGAGTGCGGACCGGACGACTTCCCCGGCGAGTCCGAGAAGCTCCCGCCCGGCCTGAGCTGCGAGCAGATCGCCGACCGGATCGCCGCCTGGGGCGCCGACGGCGTCGTCTCGCTCTCCATACCCGACGAGAACGCGCTGCGCGACGCCGTGGTGCGCGAGAAGCTCGCCGCCCGCGGCATCCCGATGGTCATGCACAGCCCGGACGCCACCTGCGTGCTGGCCAACAAGTGGGAGACCAAGCGGCTGCTCGCCGCCCACGGCCTCGACACCCCCGACGGGCTGCTGGTCGACGGCGACCTGCTGCGCGGCCGCAGCGTCCAGGCCCCGGCCTACCAGGACCTGCTGCTGGCACAGGCCGAGCGGATCGGCTACCCGCTGCTCTCCAAGCCGCTGTGGGACTGCCTCGCCACCGGCATCCGCTTCCTGCCCGACCGGGCGGCCCTGCGCGCCTACCTCGCCGACCCGTACGACGGCAGCACCGTCCTGGAGCACTGCGTCACCGGCGAACTCTGCTCGGTCGAGGTGGTCGGCCGGCCCGGGCACTACGCCCTCCAGCCGCTGATCTGGAAGGGGCCGACCGGCGGCGCCCCGTCCTTCGTCTTCGACACCGTCCGCTACACCGCGCCGCGCCCCGGCCCCGACCGGGACTTCCGGCCGGTCGCCGAGCGGCTGCTGCGGCTGTGCGAGGACCTCGGGATCGAGGGCGCCATCGAGGTCGAGATGATCCACGTCGACGGCGGCTACCAGGTCATCGAGATCAACCCCCGGGTCTCCGGCTCCACCACGCTCTCCATCGCGGCCTCCGGCGACAACACCTACGCCGCGCTGCTCTCGCTGCTGCTCGGCACCTGGGAGCAGCAGGCCCCCGGCTTCGGCCGCCGCCGCCGGCTCGCGCTGCAACTGCCGATCCGCCGGGCCACCCCCGCGCTCACCGCGCTGCTGCGCGAACGCCTCGACCTGGTCCGGGCCAGCGAGTTCCACATCGACGGCCAGGCGTACGCCAACACCGTGCTCACCTGCGAGTTCGACCGCCGGGACGAACTCGCCGCGACACTGCGCGAGTTGACGGCCGAGCACGGACTGCTCACCCCCGGCGTGCTCGACCTGGCGGAGCAGCTCCTGGCCGCCCCCGCCCCGCTGGCCGCCGCCACGGCCTGACCGGCGCACCACCGCGCACCACCCGTACCGCCCGTACCGCCCGTACCGCTCCGTCCCACCGCGCACCACGCGCACCACGCGCACCACGCGCACCACGCACACCACGCGCACCACACGCACCACGCGCACCACACGACCGAACCGAGAGGAACCGCCACCATGCTGGTCAGCGAGCAGGGCTCCGTCCTGGACACCGCCCCCGGCGTCGAACTGCGCAGCGACATCTCCGTCGAACTGGTCGACCACCGGGCCAGCGACGCCGGCGTCGTCCGGGCCGCCCGGGTCTCCACCATCGGCGAGGACGCCCAGATCGAGGACAAGGGCGAGGGCTACAGCGCCGGACTCCTCAACTACCTGATGAAGAGCCGCCACGGCAGCCCCTTCGAGCACAACTACATGACCTTCCTGATCACCGCGCCGATCTTCACCGTCCGCCACCTGATGCGCCACCGCACCTGGTCGTTCAACGAGGAGAGCGCCCGCTACCGGGAGCTGCGCCCGGTCTTCTACGTCCCGGACGGCGAGCGCCTGCTGCGCCAGAAGGGCAAGCCCGGCCACTACCAGTACGTCCCGGGCACCGACCAGGACCACGAGCAGATCCTCACCTCCGCGCACGCCGTCTACGCCAAGGCGTACGAGGAGTACACCGCGATGCTGGAGTCCGGCATCGCCCGCGAGATCGCCCGCATGGTGCTGCCGGTGGCCACCTACTCCTCGGTGTACGCCACCTGCAACTCCCGCGGCCTGATGCACTTCCTGAGCCTGCGCACCAACCGCGCCGACGCCACCTACCCCTCGCACCCGCAGCGCGAGATCGAGCTGGTCGCCGAGCAGATGGAGGACGCCTGGAAGGCCCTGATGCCGGTCACCCACGCGGCCTTCGAGACCTACGGCCGGGTCAGCCCCTGATGCGGGTCACCGTCTACGCCGGCTCCTCGGCGGGCCGGGACGAGGTGTACGCCCGGGAGGCCGCCGCCTTCGCCCGCGAACTCGCCGAGGCCGGGCACGAGATCGTCTACGGCGGCGGCAGCGTCGGACTGATGGGCGTGGTCGCCGACAGCGCGATGGCGGCGGGCGGCCGGGTCACCGGCGTCATCCCGCGCTCGCTGCACGACGCCGAGGTCGCCCACCTCGGCCTCACCGAACTGCACGTGGTCGACACCATGCACGAGCGCAAGGACCTGATGGCCCGGCTCGGCGACTGCTTCGTCGCCCTGCCGGGCGGCCTGGGCACCGTCGAGGAGCTCTTCGAGGTCTGGGCCTGGCTGATCCTCGGGCACCACGGCAAACCGGTTACCGTCCTGAACACCGACGGCTACTGGGACGGCCTGCTCGACACGGTCGAGGGCATCGCCCGGGCCGGGTTCATGCGGCCCGAGGAGAGCGCCTCGCTGGTCCCGGTCCGCAAGGCCGGCGACCTGCTCGCGCTCTGCGACAGCTGGCGGCCCCCGCCGCCGCGCTGGGCCTGACCGACCCCGGGCACCACCCCGGGCACCCCCCACCGGCACCGCAGCACCGCCCGCCGTCACCACCCACCGACCGAGAAAGGCAGTCCGTGCAGCAGCGCATGGCCACCCCCGCCTTCTCCCGACTGCCCCGCTCCGCCCGGCTGGACGGCGACTTCGACGTCGTCCGGCTGGGCGCGGAGCTGGCCGCGCTCCGCCAGGTCCACTGGCACCGCCGCCGGCGCTACCCGGCCCAGGCCCTCACCGCCGTCCCCGAGCAGTGGCGCACCCTGCCGCTGCGCAGCATCGGCGGCGACCCCGAGCGCACCGACGCCGGCGGCCCCGACCGGGACGACTTCGCCGACACCCCGTGGCTGGCCGGCGCCCCGTACCTCGCCGAGGTGCTGGACGCCCTGCCCGCCGCCAAACGGGCCGTCCGGCTGATGGCGCTCACCCCCGGGGCCAGCGGCGCCCCGCACCGCGACACCAAGAACGGCCTGGCCTGGGGCACCGTCCGGCTCTACCTGCCGCTCACCGCCCACCCCGGCGCCGGACTGGTCATCGAGGGCGAACCGCAGCAGTGGACGCCGGGCACCCTCTGGTACGGCGACGTCAGCCGCAGCCACCGGCTGCTGCACCCCGGCACCGACGGCACCCCGGTCCACCTGGTCGCCGACCTGCTGCCCAACCGCGCCCTGCTGGACCTCTTCCCGCCCGTCTTCCGCACCCCCGAGGTGCTGGCCGAGAGCATCCTGGCCCGGCCCCCGGCCCCGCTCGACACCGCCGCCCGGGCCGCCCACGGCCTGCGCTTCGACGTCCCCGAGTCCTTCACCGACCGGGACGAGGCGGACGGCGCCTTCCTGCGCCACCAGCGCCGACTGCCCGGCACCGTGCTGCTCCGCGCGGACCGGCTGTTCCTGACCGCGCCCGGCGAACCCGAGCTCGGCCTGGTCCACCTCGGCGGCGGCGAGTTCCGCTTCGCCGGCTGGACGGAGGAGCGCACCCTACGGCTGCCCCGCCCCGGCGAGGTCCCGGCCGTCGTCCTGCGCACCCGCTGCGGCGGCACCGTCCGCGAAACGGCGGTGCCCGCCCGGCACGACACCTGACCGACCCCGGGCCCCGGCCCGGCCGACCGCGGCCCCGGCCGCCCCACCGACAGCAGCAGACAACAGACAGCAGACAGCAGAGAGGTGAGAACCGTGCCGACCCTGGCAGCGACCGCCGCCCCGACGGGCACCCCGGTGACCCTGGTGGACGGCTACGTGCCGGTCATCGACCTGAGCGGCGCCCGCACCGACCCCCGCCGCCGCGCCGAGGTCGCCGCGGCCGTCGACCGGACCTGCCGCACCAGCGGCTTCCTGGTCATCGTCGGCCACGGCGTCCCCGAGCGGGCCATCACCGAGATGTACCGCGCCACCCGCGAGTTCTTCGCGCTCCCGCCGGAGGTCAAGGCCGCCCACCTGGCCGACCCCGCCGACCCGCTGATGCGCGGCTTCGGCCGCAGCGGCAGCCTCGCCGCGTCCAACCCGGACGCCTCGGTGGCCACCGAACGGGCCCGCCCCGACGTCTCGGAGACCTTCACCGTCAACCGGCTCGGCGAACCCGAGGGCGCCCGCGCCCTGCCCGCCGACGCCGCCCCGGCGCTGCGCACCCCCAACCCGTGGCCCGACCTGCCGGGCTTCGCCGACGCGTACCGCGGCTACTACGCCGAGATGGAACGGCTGGCCGGCGAGCTGATGCGGCTGTTCGCCCTCGGACTCGGCCTGCCCGAGGACTGGTTCGAGGACAAGATCGACCAGCACATGACCAACCTGACCGCCAACTACTACCCGGCGCAGCCCGTCCCGCCCGCGCCCGGACAGCTGCGCAAGGGCGAGCACAGTGACTGGGGCAGCCTCACCATCCTCTACCAGGACAACGGCACCGGCGGCCTCCAGGTGCTCGACCGCACCGGCGACCGCTGGCTGGACGTCCCCGTGGTCGAGGGCTCCTTCGTCGTCAACATCGGCGACCTGATGGCGATCTGGACCAACGACGCCTGGGTCAGCACCGTGCACCGGGTGGTCAACCCGCCCCGCGAGGAGGCCCACAACGAGCGCTACTCGGTGCCGTTCTTCCACCAGCCGAACTACGACGCACTGATCGAGTGCATCGCCACCTGCACCGACCGGGACAACCCGCCGCGGCACGCCCCGGTCCGCTCCGGCCCCTACATCACCGGCAAGTTCGCCCGGGCGTACGGAAACTGACGCCCCCACACCCAAGCGGCGGCCGCCACCGGGGCGGCCGCCGCGCGCCCGCAGGAGAGTCATGGACAACAGCGCACCCCGGCCGTCGCAGTCCGCACGGCCGCCGCAGCCGCCGCGCGGACTGCGACACCTCCTCGGCCTGCCCGACCTCACCGGCAACGGCCGGTTCCTGGCGGCCAACGTCATCGACAGCCTCGGCAACGGACTGGTCCTCGCCTTCACCGTCGTCTACTTCACCCGGACCACCGACCTGCCGCTGGTCGAGATCGGCGCGGCCCTGACCCTGGGCCACCTGCTCTCGCTGCCGGTGCCCGCCCTGGTCGGGCCGCTGCTGGACCGGATCGGCCCGCGCGCCGTGGTCGCGGTGGGCAACCTGGTGTCGGCCGGCGGCTTCCTCGGCTTCCTGTTCTGCCGCCAGGCCTGGATGATCGTGCTGTTCCAACTGGTCGTGCAGACCGGCTCGAACATCTACTGGACCTCCAGCCGCCCGCTGGTCGTGCTGGCCGCCCGCGAGGGCGAACGGCAGCGCTGGTTCGCGCTCACCAGCTCGCTGCGCAACATCGGCGCGGGCTTCGGCGCGGCCGTCGCCGCCCTGCTGCTCCAGTTCGCCGGCACCACCGGCCTGCGGGCCGTGGTGGTCGCCAACACCGCGACCTTCCTGCTCGCCGCCTGGCTGATCTCCTCCTGGCGCCCGACCGGCGAACAGCCCCGCCCCACCGGCGCCGCCGCCCCCGCCGACCGCCCGGCCGGCAGCTACCGGGACGTCCTGCGCGACCTGCCCTACCTGCGCCTGGTCGCCGCCAACCTGGGCTTCGTGCTGGCCGCCATGGTGCTTCCGGTGCTGCTCGCGGTCTACGCCACCGGGACGCTGCACGCCGCCGCCTGGATCGTCGGCGCCCTGGTCGTGCTGAACACCGGCCTGGTCGCGCTGGCCCAGACCACCGTCGCCCGCTGGGGCGAACACCGCAACCCCGTACGGGTGCTGGCGCTGGCCGCGGTCCTGAACGCGGTGGCGTTCGGGCTGTTCGGCGCGCTGTTGGCGGTGCCCGGCTGGGCGGTCGAGGCGGGCCTGGTGCTGGCCGTGCTGGTCTACACGCTGGCGGAGATGGTCGGCGGCCCGCCGTCCAACGAACTCAGCGTGGCGATGGCCAAGGAGCACATCCAGGGCCGCTACCAGGCCGCCTTCCAACTCTCCTGGACGATCGGCGGCGCCGTGTCGCCGGTGGTCCTGACCGCCCTGCTGGGGCGCGGCCCGCTGTGGCCGTGGGTGTTCCTGGCCGCGTTCAGCCTGCTGTCGGTGCTGCTGGTGCAGGGGCTGGGCGGACGGCCCGCGAAGTCCGCCGAGCCCGCTGAACCCGTCGCGTCCGCAGGGCCCGCCGCGTCCGCGGACCCCACCGCCACCGCCACCGCCCCCGCTCCGGCCGCGTCTGCGTCCGCGGAGGTGTCCGGTGCTGCGTGAACGGCTCGGCCTGACCTGGGAGTTGCACGGCGACGGCCGCGAACCGCGCCCCGGCGCCGCCGTCCGGCCCGACCAGCGGCTCAGCTGGCCCCGGACGGTCGGCCTCGGCGCCCAGCACGTGGTGGCGATGTTCGGCGCCACCTTCGTCTTCCCGCTGGTGATGGGCCTCGACCCGAACCTCGGCATCATGATGTCCGGCATCGCCACCGCGCTCTTCCTGCTGGTGGTGCGCGGCCGCATCCCCAGCTACCTCGGCACCAGCGCCTCGTTCGTGGGCGCGGTCGCCGCGATCCGGGCGGCCGGCGGCTCCAGCGCCGTGGTCACCGGCGCGGTCGCGGTGTCCGGCGTCGCGCTGGCCCTGGTCGGCCTGGCCGTGCACCGGGCCGGCAGCGCCGTCGTCAACCGGCTCTTCCCGCCGGTGGTGGCCGGCGCGGTGGTGCTGCTGATCGGCTTCAACCTGGCCCCCGTGGTCGCCCGGATCTACTGGCCGCAGGACCAGTGGACGGCGCTGGCCACGATGGCCGTGGTGCTCGCCTCCGGCGTCCTGCTGCGCGGCTTCTGGGGACGGATCTCGGTCTTCGTCGGCCTGGTCTTCGGCTTCGCCCTCTCCTGGCTGCTGGACCTCACCACCGGCCCGATCACCGCCCCCGACGCCACCGGCACCGTCACCACCCACTTCCGGGTGGACCTCGGCGCGGTGGCGCACGCCGACTGGATCGGCCTGCCGTCCACGCACGCGCCGGAGTTCCGGCTCTCCGCGATCCTGCTGGCGCTGCCCGCGGTGATCGCCCTGGTCGCCGAGAACACCGGCCACGTGCGGGCCGTCGCCGAGATGACCGGCAGCGACCTGGACGGCAGCCTCGGCCGCGCCCTGTTCGCCGACGGCCTGGCCACGGCGGTTGCGGCCGGCACCGGCTCCGCCCCGACCACCACCTTCGCCGAGAACATCGGCGTGATGGCCGCGACCCGGGTCTACTCCACCGCCGCGTACTGGGTGGCCGCGGGCACCGCCGTCCTGCTCGGCCTGTGCCCCAAGTTCGGGGCGATCGTCGCCGCCACCCCCGGTGGGGTGCTCGGCGGCATCACCGTGGTCCTCTACGGCATGATCGGCCTGCTCGGCGCCAACATCTGGGTCCGCAACCGGGTCGACTTCGGCGACCCCGTCCACCTGGTCCCCACCGCGGCGGGCGTGGTCGCCGGGATCGGCGGCGTCTCGATCGGCGTCACGGGCGGCTTCTCGCTGAGCGGCATCACGCTGGGCACCCTGATCGTCCTGGTCGGCCACCACGCCCTGCGCCACCTGGCCGCCCGCCGCCGCACCGCCACCGACCCGCACCCCGCGCCCGCGCCCGCGCCCGCGTCCGTGTCCGTGTCCGCGCCCGTGTCCGCGTCCGCGCCCGTGTCCGCGCCCGTGTCCGCGTCCGCGGCTGTTCCTGCTGCCGCGGGCCCCCAGCCCGTCCCCGCCGAACCCGTCCCCGCCCCCGTCGCCGCCAGCCGAGGAGCAGCCCGATGACCAGCCCCGCGCCGACCCGCCCCGCCGCCGGCACCCCCCCGGTCGCCGAGAACGCGCTGACCGCCGCCTACCTGGCCGGCCGCCCGAGCGCCGAGTCGCTGGCCCGGCGCTGCGCCGAGGACACCGCGCTGCGGGCGGCCCTGGGCGGCAACTACCTGACCCGCCCGGTCTTCCTGGAGGGCGCCACCGCCCGCGACCTCGGCGTCCGCCTCAGCGGCCTCTACGACCTGCTGCTCTCGCTGCCGCACCGGCTCTTCGACGGCGACGTCCGGGCGTTCGCCGCGGCGGCCGGCTGGTCGCCGCTCCAGATCGCCACCTCGCTGCGCCCGGACGGCCAGCCGCGCACCGTGCCGCGGATCGCCCGCTCCGACCTCTACCAGGAGGCCGGCGGCTTCAAGCTGCTGGAGCTGAACGTCGGCAGCCCGCTCGGCGGCTTCGACACCCCGCTGATCAACCGGGCCATGCTCGGCGACGAGCAGCTGCGCCGCTTCGTGGCCGAGCACCGCCTGGAGTACGCCGACACCCTGCACCTGCTGGTCGCCATGTGGCGCGAGGCGTTCCCGGAGCTGGACTTCGACGCCGCCCCGCTGGTCGCCCTGGTGGACTGGCCGACCAGCTTCCCCAGCCTGGAGCCGCGGCTGCGGGTGATGGCCGAGATGCTCGCCCCGCTGGGCATCGAGGCGGTCCCCTGCCACGCGGGCCAGGTCGAGACCCGCGCCGACGGGGTGTACGTGCACGGCCGGCGGATCGACCTGGTGCACCGCTGGTTCGTCAGCGAGGACCTGGTCGACCCGGCCGACGCCGCACTGGCCGCCCCGATCCTGGCCGCCGCCGACGCGGGCCTGGTCGCGCTGTTCGCCACCCTGGAGACCGAGCTGTACGGCGCCAAGGGCTGCCTCGCGCTGGTCAGCGACGAACGCCACCGCCCGGCCTTCGACGCCGCCGAACTCGCCCTGGTCGACGGCCTGTTGCCGTGGACGCGGATGCTCGCCGACCGCAAGGTCGAGGCCGACGGCGAACAGGTCGACCTGCTGCCGTACGTGCTGGCCCACCGCGAGGAGTTCACCCTCAAGGCCACCGCCGGGCACGGCGGACTCGACGTCCTCCCCGGCTGGCAGACCGGGGAGGCGGAGTGGCGGGCCAAGGTGGCCGCCGCCGCGGGCGGCCCGTACGTGGTGCAGCGGCGGGTGCGGCCGGTGGTGGAGCGCTTCCCGGTGGGTGACGGGACGGGCCGCACCGAGCCGGTGGTGGTCAACTGGGGCGTCTTCATGATCGGCCACGGCTACGGCGGCGCCTTCAACCGCGGCATCGCCAACCCGGAACCCGGCGTGATCAGCCTCGCCAACGGCGCCAGCTTCACCACCGCCTTCCACACCCCGCTGGACTGACGCCCTGCCCTGCCGCTCCGCCCCGCCGTTCCCGCCCGCTCCGCCCCGCCGTTCCCGCCCGCTACGCCGCCGCCGCTACCCCGCCGCCGCTACGCCTCCGGCGCGAGCGCGGCGGCGGCGGCCCGGGCGAAGCCCTCCGGGTTGTCCAGCATGATGTTGTGCCCGCAGTCCGGGACGGCCACCACCGACACCCCGGCGGCGGCCAGCGCGTCCGCGCCCGGCAGCGGGGTGTCGGACGCCGGCAGCAGGAAGGCGCGCGGCACGGACAGGCCGCTCAGCACCTCCCGCACCGTCGGCGAGGTGTTGCGGCCAGGTGGACGGCGCTGCGGTACAGCCCCTCCCGCCCGGCCAGCCGCATGGTGGACCACCAGTGCGGCCCCACCCGGTCCGCGACCTCGGCCCAGCCCCCGGCGAGGAACTCCTCCTCGGTGTACGCGGCGATGCCGCTCCCGCCGCCGTGCCCGGGCCGGGGCGGCACCGGGTCGAGGTTGGCGTCCACCAGCAGCAGCCGGGACACCAGGTGCGGGTGGCGGTCGGCGAGCACCACCGCCACCGAACCGCCCATGCTGTGCGCGACCAGCTCCGCGCCCGACACCCCCGCGGCGGTCAGCAGCGCGGCCAGCGCGTCGGCGTGCGACTCCAGGGTGTAGTCGAAGCCGGTCGGCCGGTCGCTGAGGCCGTGCCCCAGCAGGTCCACCAGCAGCGACCGCCGCCCGGCCAGCAGCGGATGGACCGCCGAGGCCGCGAAGTACGCGGGCGCGCTGGCCCCCAGTCCGTGCACGTAGACCCGGGCCGCTCTCCCGCCCCTCGAACTCCACCCAGCGCATCTGATCGCCCTCGGGCGTCACGGTCGCGGTCCGCACCGTCCCAGCTCCCTCCGTCTCGCAGCCTGCCGACGGAGCAAGACCCTAGTGCGTCCCGACGCCCCGTCAGGACAGCCCCGCGCTGATCCGGCACGATTCCGGAGCGCCGCACTAGGCTGACCGCCATGAGCCCTTCGATCGCCACCAACACCCGGGTGGAACTCGCCGAGTTGCTGGACTTCGTCCGCCCCCGCCACCGTGCCCTGCTGCTCACCCGGCGCGCCGACGGCAGCCCGCAGGCGTCCCCGCTGACCTGCGGCGTCGACGACGCCGGCCGGATCGTGGTCTCCACCTACCCGGAGCGGGCCAAGACCCGCAACGCCCGGCGCGACACCGCGGTCAGCGTGGTGGTGCTCTCCGACGAGTGGGACGGCCCCTGGGTGCAGGTCGACGGCGAGGCCGAGGTGCTGGACCTGCCGGAGGCGCTGGAGCCGCTGGTCGAGTACTACCGCACCATCTCCGGCGAACACCCGGACTGGGACGAGTACCGCGCCGCGATGCGCCGTCAGGGCAAGTCGCTGATCCGGATCACCCCGCGCCGCTGGGGCCCGATCGCCACCGGCGGCTTCCCGGCCCGCCTCGCCCCACCGACTGACACCCCGCCCGCCGAGCCCGTTCCGTCCGCCGGGTCCGCCCCGCCGCCGGGCCCGTCCCGTCCGGGCGCGGGGACGGCCCCGGTCTCCGTGGGGCGGGACCGGGGCCGTCGGGGGAGCGGCGGTGCGTCAGCCGGTGAAGCCGGCCGTGATGGAGCTGAACTGCCAGTCGGACTGGGCGATGCCGGAGCAGGTCTCCTGGAGGCCGCCGCCCGCGCAGCCGCGGTCGCGGTTGACCGACCAGAACGCCAGGCGGGCGATGTGGTTGGTGTTGGCCCAGTCGCGGATCGCGGTCCAGTTGGCGACGGTGGTGGTCTCGTTGCTGTCGCTGAGGCCGTTCATGCCGGAGATGCCCAGGTGCGCGTAGGCGGTGGCGTCGTCCCAGCCGTAGACCGACTTGAGCTTGTTCTTCAGGCCGGTGGCGGCGCTGACGGTCGCGGCGTACATGTCGGTGGACGCGTTGCCGAAGTCGAACGGCATGATGGTGAAGACGTCGATGTCCGCGCCGAGCGCCTTGGACTGCTCGATCAGCCGGTTGCCGGCGGCGGTCGGGCCGCTGGTCGAGGTGCCGAAGGTGACGATCGTCCGGATGCCGGGGTTCTTCTGCTTGACGATCTTCAGCGCGTTCAGGATGCGGTCCTGGACGGTGTAGTTTCTCGAACTCGTCGGTGTTCTCGATGTCGATGTCGATCGCCTTCAGGCTGTAGGCGTCGATCACCTTCTGGTAGGCACCGGCCAGCGCGGTCGCGTCGGCGCAGTTCGGGCCGAGCTTGTTGCCCGACCAGCCGCCGAAGGACGGGACGACGTCGCCGCCCGCGGCGCGCACCGCGTTGATGGTCTGCTGGTCCACGCCGCCCAGCAGCGGGCGCTGGCTGTCCCAGGTCGGGTTGCAGCCGTTCTGCGCCAGCACGAAGGCCAGGGTGAACCACTTGACGCCGGTGGCGTTCATCACGGTGGTCGCGGCCGGCGGGTTGCCCCAGCCGTTGTACAGGTACGGCGCGGCCTGCTTGAAGCCGCTCGGGGTGGTGGTCGGGGGCGTGGTCACCGCCAGCGCGTTGGACGCGGCGGAGGCGTTGCCCGCCGCGTCGCGGGCCTTCACGGTGAAGGTGTACGCGGTCGAGGCGGTCAGGCCGGTGACGGTCGCGGTGGTGCCGGTGACGCTGGTGGCCAGCGTGCCGTTGCGGTACACGTCGTACGCGGTCACGCCGACGTTGTCGCTGGACGCGCCCCAGGAGAGCGAGACCTGGGTGGCGGCCGTGGCGGTCGCGACCAGGTTGGTCGGCGCGGTCGGCGCCTGCTGGTCCCCGCCCGAAGGCGTGGTCACCGAGAGGGAGTTGGACGCGGCGGAGGCGTTGCCCGCGGCGTCGTGCGCCTTGACGGTGAAGGTGTAGGAGGTGCCCGCGCTCAGGCCGGTGACGGTCGCGGTGGTGCCGGTGACGGTGGTGGCCAGCGCGCCGTTGCGGTACACGTCGTAACCGGTGACGCCGACGTTGTCGCTGGACGCGCCCCAGGAGAGCGAGACCTGGGTGGCGGCCGTGGCGGTCGCGGCCAGGCCGGTCGGCGCGGTCGGCGCCTGGGTGTCCGGCGTGCCGCCGCCCGGGCCGTCCAGGCTGATGTCGTCCGCGTAGTACGTGCCCTGCCCGAACCAGCCGTTCAGGTACACCTCGGCGCTGGTCTGCGAGGCGCCGGTGGTGAAGCTGACCGTCAGCTGCTTCCAGTCGGCCGCGGCCGGCGTCCAGGTCGAGGCGCCGCCGGTGACGCCGAGGTACACGTAGTTGCCGCGCACCCAACTGGACAGCGAGTAGGTGGTGTTGGGCTGCACCGCGACGGTCTGCGCGCACTTGGCGTTGTCCGAGGCACTGGCCGCGCCGGCCAGCGCCTTCGATCCGCCGTGGACGGGGGTGGAGACCACCGAGCCGAGGCCGCCGGAGCAGGACCAGCCGCTCAGCGTGCCGGTCTCGAAACCGGGGTTGGTCAGGATGTTCGCGGCGCTCGCGCTGCTCGGGACGGCGGCGACGGCGGCCGTCGCCAGCAGCAGCGCGGCGGCGCCGACCGCGGTGGCGCGGCGGTTGGGGGCGTGCACGGGGACCTCCAGTGGGGGATGGGGGCGGAGGTGCGTAGGGAGCGCGCACAACAAAATGGACTGGACCAATCCCGAATGTCAAGGCTAGGTCAAAACCCGGACACCCGGCTGACCCGCCGTCAGCCACCCGCCGGCCCGCGCCCGGCGCCTCCCATGGCCCCCTCGGCACCCCCCGAACGCCCCCGCGCCGCTGCTCCGTCCGGGTGTCTTGCGGCACGCCGGAGCCGGACCGGTGGCCCAGCTCGGGCACGATCGTTCAGCCCAGCTGTGGCACCCGTTAAGAATTCCTCGATGGACCGAACCCACCGTGACCAGGCAGATTTCACCCTGCCGGGCCGGTCACCGCCGCACGCCGGGCCGCCCCACCGGGCTGCGAACCGCCGCACGCCCGCACCCGGGCCTGCCGACCCGCAGGCCCGCCGAACCCCGCGTCAGGAGCGCTCGCCGTGAAGGCACTCGTCAAGCTGAACGCCGAACCCGGACTGTGGATGACCGACGTCCCGGAACCGGAGATCGGCCCCGGCGACGTCCTGATCAAGGTCCTGCGCACCGGCATCTGCGGCACCGACCTGCACATCCGCAAGTGGGACGGCTGGGCCCAGCAGACCATCAAGACCCCGCTGACCGTCGGCCACGAGTTCGTCGGCGAGGTCGCCGCGGTCGGCGCCGCCGTCACCGACGTCAACGTCGGCGACCTGGTCAGCGGCGAGGGCCACCTGGTCTGCGGCAAGTGCCGCAACTGCCTGGCCGGCCGCCGCCACCTGTGCCGCAACACCATCGGCCTGGGCGTCAACCGCGACGGCGCGTTCGCCGAGTACGTCGCGCTGCCCGCCTCCAACGTCTGGGTGCACCGCGTCCCGGTCGACCTCGACGTCGCCGCGATCTTCGACCCGTTCGGCAACGCCGTGCACACCGCGCTCTCCTTCCCGCTGGTCGGCGAGGACGTCCTGGTCACCGGCGCCGGACCGATCGGCATCATGGCCGCCGCCGTCGCCAAGCACGCCGGCGCCCGCAACGTCATGATCACCGACGTCTCCCCGTACCGCCTCGACCTGGCCCGCGAGCTCGGCGTCACCCTCGCCCTGGACGTCTCGCAGCACACCATCGAGGACGGCCAGCACCGGCTCGGCCTGCGCGAGGGCTTCGACGTCGGCCTGGAGATGTCCGGCCGCCCGAGGCCATGCAGTCGATGATCGCCAACATGACCCACGGCGGGAAGATCGCCATGCTCGGCCTGCCCGCCGACGACTTCCCGATCGACTGGGCCCGGGTGGTCACCTCGATGCTCACCATCAAGGGCATCTACGGCCGCGAGATGTTCGAGACCTGGTACGCGATGTCCGTGCTGCTGGAGGGCGGACTCGACCTCACCCCGGTGATCACCGGCCGGCACGCCGCCCAGGACTTCGACGCCGCCTTCGACGAGGCCGCCGGCGGCAACTGCGGCAAGGTCATCCTCGACTGGACGACGCTCTAGGGGTTGCCCTCGAACTCCCTTCCCCGGCAAGCCAGCTGATCCCTCGTTAGGAGCGACACCCCGTGTTCGAGAACGTCCGCGACGACCTCGCCGCCACCCTCGCCGAGATCCGCGAAGCCGGCCTGTTCAAGCCGGAACGCGTCATCGGCACCCCGCAGTCCGCCGAGATCACCGTCACCTCCGGCAACGGCGGCCAGGTGCTCAACTTCTGCGCCAACAACTACCTCGGCCTCGCCGACCACCCCGCCGTGGTCGCCGCCGCCAAGGACGCCCTGGACCGCTGGGGCTACGGCATGGCCTCCGTCCGCTTCATCTGCGGCACCCAGGACGTGCATAAGGAACTGGAGCAGCGCCTGTCCCAGTTCCTCGGCCAGGAGGACACCATCCTCTACTCCTCCTGCTTCGACGCCAACGGCGGCGTCTTCGAGACCCTGCTCGACGAGCGCGACGCCGTCATCTCCGACGCGCTCAACCACGCCTCCATCATCGACGGCATCCGGCTCTGCAAGGCCCGCCGCCACCGCTACGCCAACCGCGACCTCGCCGACCTGGAGAAGCAGCTCCAGGACACCCAGGACGCCCGCCGCCGCCTCATCGTCACCGACGGCGTCTTCTCGATGGACGGCTACATCGCCCCGCTCGCCGAGATCTGCGACCTCGCCGACCGCTACGACGCCATGGTCATGGTCGACGACTCGCACGCCGTCGGCTTCGTCGGCCCCACCGGCCGCGGCACCCCCGAACTGCACGGCGTCACCGACCGGGTCGACATCATCACCGGCACCCTCGGCAAGGCCCTCGGCGGCGCGTCCGGCGGCTACGTCGCCGCCCGCCGCGAGATCGTCGCCCTGCTGCGCCAGCGCTCCCGCCCCTACCTGTTCTCCAACTCGCTCGCCCCGGTGATCGCCGCCGCCTCGCTCACCGTGCTCGACCTGCTGGAGACCGGCGACGACCTGCGCGACCGGCTGCGCGCCAACACCGAGCTGTTCCGGGCGAAGATGACCGAGGCCGGCTTCGAGATCCTGCCCGGCGAGCACGCCATCGCCCCCGTCATGGTCGGCGACGCCGCCAGGGCCGGCCGCCTCGCCGAACTCCTGCTCGAACGCGGCGTCTACGTGATCGGCTTCTCCTACCCCGTGGTCCCGCACGGCGCCGCCCGAATCCGGGTCCAGCTCTCCGCCGCCCACAGCACCGAGGACGTCGAACGCGCCGTCGCCGCCTTCATCGACGCCCGCACCGCCCTGGACGCCTGACCCCGTCCCCTCCCGCCAGGGCGCGGACCGACCCTCGACCGCGCCCCCCTCCGGGCCGCCCCCACCCCCCTCCGGGGACGGCCCGCCCGGCGCGGGGAGCCACTCCCGGCTCCCCGCGCCACCCCTGCCCCCGGCCTCCGCGCCGGGGTTCCCGGGCCGCCCGGGAACCCCGTCCCGGTCGGCTCCGCCGCGCTGGCAGAATTGACCCGTGATCGACGCACGACGGCTGCGGACCCTCCGGGCCGTGGCCGACCACCGGACCGTGACCGCCGCCGCGGCCGCGCTCTACCTCACCCCCTCCGCGGTCTCCCAGCAGCTCGCCGCCCTCGAACAGGAGACCGGCCACACCCTGCTGGTCCGGGCCGGCCGGGGCGTCCGGCTCACCGCCGCCGGCGAGATCCTGCTCACCCACGCCGACGCCGTCCTCGCCCAGCTCGAACGCGCCGAGGCCGACCTGGCCGCCTACAGCTCCGGCGCGGCCGGCGAGGTCACCGTGGCCGCCTTCGCCACCGGCATCGCCCTCGTCCTCGCCCCCGCCGTCACCGCCCTCGCGGACACCGCCCCCGACCTGCGGGTGCGCGTCCTGGACGCGGAGGGCGACGCCAGCCTGCCGATGCTGCTCGACGGACGCGCCGACATCGCCGTCGCCGTCGAGTACCGGGGCGCGCCGCGCCCCGACGACCGCCGCCTGACCCGCCTGCCGCTGTACGCCGAACCCTTCGACGCCGTCCTCCCGCTGCGCCACCCGCTGGCCGCCGGGGACGGGCCCGTCGCGGTCGCCGACCTCGCCGCCGAACCCTGGATCGGCCCCTACCCCGGCAACCCCTGCCACGACGTGGTCCTGCTCGCCTGCGAGCACGCGGGGTTCCAGCCGCGGCTGGTCCACTCCTCCGACGACTTCCGCGCCGTCACCGCGCTCGCCTCGGCCGGCGCCGGGGTCGCCCTCGTCCCGCGCTCCGCCCTGCGCGGCGCCGAACTCGCCGCCGTCGCCGTCCGCCCCGTCGACAGCGCCCTCGCCACCCGCAGGGTCTTCGCCGCGACCCGGGCCGGGGCCGAACTCCACCCCCTGATCAGCCCGGTCCTCACCGCCCTCGCCGAGGCCGCCGCCCCCCTCGACCACCCGGCCTGACCGCCCCGCGCCCCGCCCCTCCCGGATAACCGGTCGAACGTCACCCCTCCCACCCGCTAGTTTCCGTTCCCGAACCGACCGGGGGGGGAGGCCCGAAATGCCGCACGAGCACGAGCACGACCAGCTCCACGACCAGGAACACGGCCACGACCAGGACCAGGACCGGCGACCCGACGCCGAGCAGCGCGCCGCCCGACGGGCCGCGCTGGTGGCCCGCATCCGGGCGGCGAACGCCGAGACGCTGGAGAGGCTGGCCGAGCTGTGAACGCGCCCCACCAGCACACCACCGACCACCTGGACGAGGACGACATCGCCTACCTGTTGGGCGACGTCGCGGTGGTCCGCGAGCGCTCGCTGCTGCGCTCCGCGCTCGGCCGCCCGCAGTCCTCGGCGTTCGGGGCGGACGCGTACCCGGACGCGTGGACCAAGGCGGTCGCGCTCGGCGAGTCGCTGGCCCGCAACCACCCCATGACGGACCGGAACAAGCGCACCGCCTTCGAGTCGATGCTGCTCTTCCTCGACTACAACGGACAGCCCTACACCGACCCGCAGCCGGACGACGCGGTCGCCTTCATGCTGCGCCTGGCCCAGGGCGGCTACCGCGACCGGTTCGACACCGCGGTGGCCGACCTCCGCCGAATCCTCGGCGCCGCCGCCGACCACCCCGACCGCCGCCGGGAGGGCGCGCGTCCGATGGGGTGAAGGACGGTCGACTGGTTTGGGTACGGCCCATCACTCCGGCCAGGATGGCGGATGTGACGCACGGTCAACTGTGCGTCGCTGAACGTCATCGCCGATCGGGGCGGCCCGCCGGGCCGCCAGAGGGGTTCCCCATGTCCGTCTCCCGCGTGCTCCGCGTGCGCTGTCCGTGCTGACCTCGACCGCGCTGCTGAGCACCCTCGGGCTGGCCGCCGCGCCGCTGCCCACCGCCTCGGCCGCCTCCTTCGTGGTCAGCGAGGCCCAGTTCAACAAGATGTTCCCGAACCGGAACGCCTTCTACACCTACAAGGGCCTGACCGACGCCCTCGGCGCCTACCCCAAGTTCGCCAACGCGGGCAGCGACGCCGTCCGCAAGCGCGAGGCCGCCGCCTTCCTGGCCAACGTCAGCCACGAGACCGGCGGCCTGCGCTACGTGGTCGAGCAGAACACCGCCAACTACCCGCACTATTGCGACACTTCGCAGCCCTACGGCTGCCCGGCCGGGAAGAGCGCCTACTACGGCCGCGGCCCGCTCCAGCTCAGCTGGAACTTCAACTACAAGGCCGCCGGCGATGCCCTCGGCATCGACCTGCTGCACGACCCGTGGCAGGTGGAGAAGAACCCGGCCACCGCCTGGAAGACCGGCCTGTGGTTCTGGAACACCCAGAGCGGTGCCGGCCGGACGACCCCGCACGACGCGATCGTCAACAACAAGGGCTTCGGCGAGACCATCCGCAGCATCAACGGCGCGCTGGAGTGCGACGGCAAGAACCCGGACGAGCGCAACGACCGGATCAACCTCTACAAGCAGTTCGTCGGCGTCCTCGGCACCGACGTCGGCGGCGGCAGCCTCTCCTGCTGACCCGCCGCCCCGCACCCGGCCGGGGCGCCCGCCGGGGGCCCGCTCGCCCCGGCCGTCTCCTCCGACACCGACGCGAATCGGCCGATCCACCACGTCCTGACTGCTCAACATCCGTCCTGGCATATGCTGCCGGGTGGCCAGGGACCACCACCACCCACCCTCGCAGGAGTGCCCGATGAGCGATCACCAGACCGACCCCGGTGCGACCCCGATCCCGATCGGCGTCGTCGGACTCGGCGACATCGCGCAGAAGGCGTACCTGCCCGTCCTCACCGCCCAACCCGGCATCGACCTGCGCCTGATGACCCGCGACCGGGCCAAGCTCGACCGGATCGGCGACGCCCACCGCCTCCCGTTCCGCACCACCGACCTGGGCGAACTCATCGACTCCGGCATCCGCGCCGCCTTCGTCCACGCCGCCACCGACCAGCACGTCCCGATCGTCGAGGAACTGCTCACCCGCGGCGTCGACGTGTACGTCGACAAGCCGCTCGCCTACGACCTCGACGGCGCCCGCCGCCTGACCTCCCTCGCCGAGCGCACCGGCCGCTCCCTGATGGTCGGCTTCAACCGCCGCCACGCCCCCGGCTACCTGCTCGCCGCCGAGCGCCCGCGCGACCTGATCGTGCTCCAGAAGCACCGTGAGGGCCTCCCCGAGCGCGCCCGCACCCTGGTCTACGACGACTTCATCCACGTCGTCGACACCCTGCGCTTCCTCGTCCCCGGCGAGATCGAGCACGTGGACGTCCGCTCCCGCACCCGCGACGGCCTGGTCGAACACGTCGTCCTCACCCTCGCCGGCCACGGCTTCACCGCCCTCGGCCTCATGAACCGGGTCTCCGGCTCCACCGAGGAGATCCTCGAAGTCTCCGGCGCCGACTCCAAGCGCGAGGTCCACAACCTCGCCGAGGTCGTCGACCACCGCGGCCAGCCCACCGTCCGCCGCCGCGGCGACTGGGTCCCCGTCGCCCGCCAGCGCGGCATCGAACAGATCGTCCAGCACTTCCTCGACGCCCTCCGCGCCGGCAAGACCCTCGACGCCACCGACGCCCTGCGCACCCACGAACTCTGCGAACTCATCGTCAACCGCATCGAAACCGACCCCAGCTGACCCCGCCCCGCCCACCTGGACGCCACCGACGCAGTGACTGACTCCCCGTCAACCACCTTGCAGAAAACGGGATGCGGACTGCCGTGGCCCGGGCTAGGTTGATCCGATGCGCCTGACGAAGTACGCCCACGCCTGCGTCCGGATCGACTCGCCCGACGGGGAGCGCTCCGTCCTGATCGACCCGGGCTGCTGGACGGAGCCGGAGGCGTTCAAGGGCGTCCGGGCGGTGCTCTACACGCACGCGCACGCCGACCACGTCGACGACGGCCTGCTCGCCGCCGCCCGCGCCGCCGACCCGGGCCTGGAGGTCTACACCCACCCGGAGCTCGCGGCCGAGCTCGCCGGGCACCCCGCCCTCGCCGGCCTCCCGCCCACCGCCGTCCGGGCGGGGGAGGGCTTCGAGGCGGGCGGCTTCGCGGTGCGCGCGGTCGGCGGGCGGCACGCGCAGGTCATCGACGGGTACCCGGACTGCGCGAACCTCGGCTACCTGGTCGAGGGCGTCTACCACCCCGGCGACGCCCTGCACGTCCCGCACGGCCCGGGGGAGGACGTCCGCGCCCTGCTGCTCCCGGCGTCCGGCCCGTGGCTGAGCCTGCGGGAGGCGATCGAAATGGTGCGCGCCATCCGCCCGGAGCGCACCTTCCCGATCCACGACGCCAACCTGAGCGCGATCGGCGCCGAGAACTTCGACGGCTGGCTCGGCGGGGAGGCGGCCACCCGTTACGCCCGGATCGCGCTGGGGGAGTCCGCCGTCCTGGACTGACACCGGCCCCCCGATCACCGTTCCCCGGTCACCGGCCCGGCGACCGCTCGATCACTGGCCCATCACGTAGCGGACGGTCGGGCCGGTGGTCCAGCCGCCGTCCACCGCGAGCTCGGCGCCCGTGATGTAGGAGGCCGCGTCGGAGAGCAGGAAGACGGTGGCCGAGGCGATCTCGGACGCCTCGCCGACCCGGCCCATCGGAGTGTTGGGGTAGTTGCCCTCACCGCGCCGGATGCCGGTGGACGCCGTCATCGGGGTGTAGGTCATGCCCGGGTGGACGGAGTTCACCCGGACCCGGTCCACGCCCAGCTCCACCGCGCCGATCTTGGTCAGCCCGCGGACGCCCCACTTGGACGCGCCGTAGCCGGCCGTCAGCGCCAGGCCCATCAGGCCGGCCGCCGAGGAGATGTTCACCACCGAGCCGCCGCCGGCCTCCCGCAGCGCCGGGACGACCGCCTTCATGCCGATGAACACGCCGGTCAGGTTGACGTCCAGGACCTTGCGGAAGTGCTCCACCGACTCCTCGGTCAGGAAGCTCCCGGTGGAGATGCCCGCGTTGTTCACCAGCCCGTGCACCGCCCCGAACTCGGCCTGCGCGTACGCGACCACGTCCGCCCAGTCCTGCTCCGAGGTGACGTCGTGGTGGCGGTAGCGGGCCCGCTCGCCCAGCGCCGCGGCGACGGCCGCGCCGTCCGCGTCCAGGACGTCGGTGATCAGCACGTTCGCCCCCGCCTCGACCGCCTGCTTGGCGGTCTCCGCGCCCAGGCCCGGGCCCCGCCGGTGATGACGACGGTATTGCCGGACAGCTCACTCATGACTTGCTCCTTGCTCGCTCGCCCCGCAGGGCAGACGCCCCGCGGGCGCTCGTTCCAGTGGTACGTCCTCCGCCGACACCCGACACCCGACACTCGGTGCTCGGTACTCGGCGGCGGGGGTCAGGGCACCGGCGCGGTCAGCAGGCCGGTGCAGACGGAGACGAGGTCGGCCAGGTACGCGCGGTCCTCGCTCAGGGTGGGCTCGCCCTCGGCCAACTGCCGGGCGCGCTCGGCGAGCGCGGCCCCGATCAGGGTCAGCGCCAGGTCGATCCGCTCCAGCCGGACGGGCTCGGGCGCCAGCGCGACCAGCGGCTCCTCCAGCGCGAGGATCAGCCGCCAGTACAGGGTGCCCGCGAGCCCGGCGTGCGGACGCCGCTCCCGGATGCCGCTGCGGTGGCTGACCTGGGTGGAGATCCGCAGGCAGTCCCGGCCGCGCTCGGTGCGCAGCTCGGTGGACTCCGCGTCCACCAGCGCCCGAGCAGCTCGCCCAGCCCGCACCCCTCGGGCCGCGGCAGCCGCTCGGCGAGCGCCCGCTCGGTGCGCCGCTGCCGCTCGGCCATCACCGCGTCCAGCAGTCCCTCGCGCGAACCGAAGTGGTACTGCACCGCGGACGGGTTCGCCTGCCCGGCCCCCGCACCACCTCGCGCAGCTGCGCCCCGTGCACGCCCCGCGCGCGAACGCGCGCTCCGCGGAGCGGATCAGCCGCGCCCGGGTGGAACCGCCGTCGCCGTGGTCGTCATCGACCGGTTCGGGGCCGCTCCCGGCGGCCTTCGACTTCCTCGTCATGCCGCCACATTAATACTCGACATTATTAATGTCGAACATTAGGGCAGTTGGCGGAGCCCGCTACCCGTCCGTGTGTCGTCTGGGAACTCGCTGGGAACCCCGGCGCGCGGCAGGAGGAATCTCCAAGCCGCAGTTGCTAGCTTCGTGACGCATGATCGACTCGTCCCACCTGGCAGCCCGGTCACGCTCCCTGGCGCTCCACCTCCTGTCCCGGCTCAGACTCCGCCACCTCGCCTGGCCGCTGTTCGTCGTGGCGTTCTGGCGCTACCTGGTCGTCTACGGCCTGCCGTACGCCAACGACGTGGTCTTCCTGTGGCTGATCGCCGCCCTGATCGCGGCGTCCGTGCACAGCGGCGGTCGAAAGGGGTGGCTGTACGTCCTGCGCGACTGGGTCCCGGTGATGGCCGTGGTCTGGACGTACTCGCTGCTCCGGGGCTACGGCTCGCACACCCCCTGGAAGCCGCACTACGCCCCGCAGCTCGCCTTCGACAAGGTGCTCGGCTTCGGCGAGACCTGGACCGTCCGGCTCCAGGACTGGCTCTACCACCCCGGCCGGCCGCAGTGGTACGACTACGCGGCCGTCACCGTCTACATGTCGCACTTCTTCGCGGTGTTCGTGATCCTCGCCGTGCTGTGGAAGCGCAACCACGCCCGGTTCCGGCACTTCCTCGGCTGCTACCTGGCGATCACCGCGATCGGCTTCGTCACCTACGTGCTCTACCCGGCCGACCCGCCGTGGCTGACCGCGCTGGAGGGCCACATGCCGGCCGTCAGCCGGGTCGTCTCCACCGTCCTCGACAGCAGTGGTCTGCACCGGGCCGGCACCGTCTTCGAGAACGGCAGCAAGTTCGCCAACGACGTCGCCGCGATGCCCTCGCTGCACGCCGCCTACCCGATGATGATCGCCCTGGTGTTCTGGCCGAAGGCCGGCCGCACCCTGCGCGTCCTGCTCGCCGCGTACCCGCTGGCGATGGCCTTCACGCTGGTCTACGGCGCCGAGCACTTCATCATCGACATCCTGGTCGGCTGGGCCTACGCCTGGGCGATGGTCACCCTGGTCAACCGCTTCATCGCCCGCCGCGCGGCGGCCCGGGCGGTGCGGGAGGCGGCGGCCGCCCCCGCCGTCGAACCGATCCCGACCGTCCCGGTCGGCTGAGGGCGCTCCTCCCCGCTCCCGCGGGCCCCGGCCCCGGCCCGGCAAGGTGGTGCCGGACCGGGGCCCTTCCACGTCCCCGGCCCGCCGCCGCCATCGTCCGCCGCCGCCGTCCGCCGTCGCGCCCGGGAAGCCGCCGACGAGACCCTCCGGAGGCGGCTGAGCGGATGCCGGGAAGTCGCTGGGCTTTCCCTGTGAATCGAACTGTCCCGCGTTCGCGCCGATGGGCCGCCCGGGTGAACCTGACGTCCCGTCAGGGGTGGCGGCTCCGAGGCGATCCGGCGGGAGCGGGGAAGGCTTTGCCAATCCGTGGCGGAGTCTTGTTGCGCCCCCGGGTAGCGTCGTGCGGAACACCGCAGGAGGACCCGCCATGGCCGCACCCCACGCTCCGTCAGCGCCCGGCGCGCGCCCCCGACCCGCCGGCGGGCCGACCGGCCGATGATCTCCGGCCATCTCGCCGCACCCGTCCTGTGGGCGGTCCTGACGCCGCTCGGCGTCCTGCTCTCCGGTGTCGGCCTGGCCTCCACCATTCGCATCCGTCCGGGCACCGACCGCCCCCGCGACCACCTGCTCGGCCCCCTGCTGATCGCCACCGGCATCCTGGTCGCGGGCTTCGGTCTCTGGATGCTCTAAAGCCCCGCCACCCCCCCCGCACACCCACGGACGTGGCTCGACCGCAGCGACGGTACTCAGCCGCCGCCCGTGACCCGATCGCCGTCCGAAGCTCGGTCGCCGATGCCGGTCCAGCCGAACCCCGACCGCCACTCCGTCCGCCCGCGCGACCAGCCGACCAGCGCGTTCACCACCTCGGCGAGGGAGAGCGTCGGGGTCCGGTCGTGCTCGGCGGGTGCGCCGTCGCGGTACTCCACCGGGTAGACGCCGTTCTCCTGGAGACGGACCTGCGCGTACCGGTCGCCCGCCGGCTCGTCCGGGCCGAACCGTTCGACGATCAGGGGGATTCGCCCCGCTGCATGTTCGCCACCAGCCGGCTCAGGCCGGCCGGCCCCGGGTCGCGCATCGACAGTCCGCGCTCGGTCATCGCGTGAAGCCTGCGTGGAGCATGCCGCACCTCGCCGACAACGGCCCCGCCGGGGGCAACGGGAACGCGCCACCCGCTCCGCCTTGGCCCCGAGCCCCACCCCTGATCCCCTCGTCCTCCGCCGACCAAAAACAAGCACGCGTGCTTGATTTGTCTTCAGGTTGCTGCCACGCTCGGTCCCGACCGGACGCGCTCCGTTCCCGGTCGCCGCCGTCAACGGCGGCCGGGAGCGGCGGAGTTGGGGAGGTTTCGTGCTGCGGATCGGCAATGCTTCGGGGTTCTACGGAGACAGGTTCGGCGCGTTCCGCGAGATGCTGACCGGCGGCCGCTGGACGTGCTGACGGGGGACTACCTGGCCGAGCTGACCATGCTGATCCTGGCCCGGGACCGGCTGCGCGACCCGTCGCTGGGGTACGCGCGGACGTTCCTGCGGCAGGCCGAGGAGTGCCTCGCCGAGGCGCTCGACCGCGGGGTGCGGATCGTGGTGAACGCGGGCGGCCTCAACCCGGCCCGGCTGGCCGAGGCGCTCGGCGAACTCGCCGCCCGGCAGGGCCTCCGGGCCCGGATCGGCCACGTCACCGGTGACGAACTCCTCCCCAGGGCAAGCGAGTTCGGCTGGACGGAGGAGCGGAGCCCGCACCGTCCGCTGCTGGCCGCGAACGCCTACCTGGGGGCGTTCGGCATCGCCGAGTGCCTGCGCGCGGGCGCGGACGTGGTGGTGACCGGCCGGGTGACGGACGCCGCGCTGGTGGTCGGGCCGGGCATCGCCCACCACGGGTGGACGCCGGACGACCTGGACGCGCTGGCGGGAGCCGTGGTGGCGGGCCACGTCCTGGAGTGCGGGGCGCAGGCGACCGGCGGGAACTACGCGTTCTTCACCGAGCACGACGTCGACCACCCGGGCTTCCCGATCGCCGAACTGCACGCCGACGGCAGCAGCGTGATCACCAAGCACCCGGGCACCGGTGGCACGGTGACCCTGGAGACCGTCACCGCCCAACTCCTGTACGAGACGGGCGGACCGCGCTATCTCGGGCCGGACGTCACGGCCCGGCTGGACACCGTGACGCTCACCGCGCAGGGCACCGACCGGGTCCGGATCGACGGCGTGCGCGGCGAGCCCCCGCCCGCCACCCTCAAGGTCGGGCTGAACCGGCTCGGCGGTACCGCAACGAGCTGGCGTTCGTCCTCACCGGCCTGGACGCCGACGCCAAATCCGCCCTGGTACAACGGCAGTTGAACCGGGCGCTGGCCGCCGACCCGCCGACCGAACTGCGCTGGACCGAGACCCGCACCCAGCACCCGGACGCCGACACCGAGGAACGCGCCAGCACCCTGCTCCGGCTCACCGCCCGCGACCCGCAGGAGCGCCGGGTCGGACGCGCCCTCACCGCCGCCGCCGTCGAACTCGGCCTGGCCGGCTACCCGGGCTTCCACCTCACCGCCCCGCCCGGCCGCCCCAGCCCCTACGGGGTCTTCGAGGCAAGGGAGTTGGACCAGAAGGCAGTCGACCACACCGCCCACCTGCCTGCCGACCGCCTGCCTGCTGACCGCCTGCCTGCTGACCACCTGCCCGCCGCCAGCCTGCCCGCCGTCCACCCGGCCACCGGCCGACGTATCTCCATCCCGCCCCCGACGGCCACCACCACCCGCCAACCCCCGCTCCCGCCAGTCCGGTTGCCGCCACCCCCGCCCCCCGGCCCGACCCGCCGCGCCCCGCTCGGCCTGGTCGCCGGAGCCCGCAGCGGCGACAAGGGCGGCGACGCCAACCTCGGCCTCTGGGCCCGCGACGAAGCCGGATGGCCCTGGCTCGCCCACACCCTCACCGTCGCCAGACTGCGCGAACTCCTCCCGGAGACCGCCGAACTGGAGATCGAGCGCCACCTGTTTCCGAACCTCCGGGCGGTCAACTTCACCCTCCGCGGCCTGCTCGGCGAAGGCGTCGCCGCCCAGGCCAGGTTCGACCCCCAGGCGAAGGCGCTGGGGGAGTGGCTGCGCTCCCGCCACCTCGACATCCCGGAACCCCTTCTCCCATCCGTCCGGCCCGAGCCCCCGGAGGCCCCGCTGTGACCGTCCTGCCCACCCGGCTCGACCCGGACGCGCCCGAGTACGCGGCCAACCGCGACGCGATGCTCGCCAGACTGGCCGACCTGGACACCGAACACGCCAAGGCGCTGGCCGGCGGCGGATCCAAGTACCTGGAACGGCACCGCGGTCGGGGCAAGCTCGCGGCCCGCGAACGGATCGAGCTGCTGCTCGACCCGGACTCGCCGTTCCTCGAACTCTCCCCGCTCGCCGCCTGGGGCAGCCCGTACCAGGTCGGCGCGGCACTGGTCACCGGCATCGGCACGGTGGCCGGCACCGAGTGCGTGATCACCGCCAACGACCCGACCGTGCGCGGCGGTTCGTCCAACCCGTGGACGCTGCGCAAGGCCCTGCGGGCCAACGAGATCGCGCTGCGCAACCGGCTCCCGCTGATCAACCTGGTCGAGTCCGGCGGCGCCGACCTCCCCAGCCAGAAGGAGATATTCATCCCGGGCGGCGCGCTGTTCCGCGACCTGACCAGGCTGTCGGCGGCGGGCATCCCCACCGTGGCCGTGGTGTTCGGCAACTCCACGGCGGGCGGCGCATACGTGCCGGGGATGTCCGACCACGTCATCATGGTCAAGGAGCGGGCCAAGGTGTTCCTCGGCGGCCCGCCGCTGGTGAAGATGGCCACCGGCGAGGAGTCCGACGACGAGTCGCTCGGCGGCGCCGAGATGCACGCCCGCACCTCCGGCCTCGCCGACCACCTCGCCCTCGACGAACCCGACGCCCTGCGCCTGGCCCGTCGGGTCGTCCACCGCCTGCACTGGCGCAAGTCCGGCCCCGAACCAGCGCGTCGCCCCGAGCCGCCCGAGTACCCGGAGGACGAACTGCTCGGCATCGTCCCCGGCGACCTCAAGGCGCCCTTCGACCCCCGCGAGGTGATCGCCCGGATCGTCGACGCCTCCGACTTCGACGAGTTCAAGCCCCGCTACGGCACCAGCCTCGCCACCGGCTGGGCCACCCTGCTCGGGTACCCCGTCGGCATCCTGGCCAACGCGCAGGGCGTGCTGTTCAGCCAGGAGTCCCAGAAGGCCGCCCAGTTCATCCAACTCGCCAACCAGCTGGACCGTCCGCTGGTCTTCCTGCACAACACCACCGGCTACATGGTCGGCCGGGAGTACGAGCAGGGCGGCATCATCAAGCACGGCGCGATGATGATCAACGCGGTGGCGAACAGCACCGTCCCGCACCTCTCCGTCCTGATGGGCGCCTCCTACGGCGCCGGCCACTACGGCATGTGCGGCCGGGCCTACGACCCGCGCTTCCTGTTCACCTGGCCGAGCGCCAAATCCGCGGTGATGGGCCCCCAGCAACTCGCCGGCGTCCTCTCCCTGGTCGCCCGCCAGTCCGCCGCCGCCAAGGGGCAGCCCTACGACGAGGAGGCCGACGCCGCGATCCGCGCCGCCGTCGAGCAGCAGATCGAGACCGAGTCGCTCCCGGTCTTCCTCTCCGGCCGCCTCTACGACGACGGAGTGATCGACCCGCGCGACACCCGCACCATCCTCGGCCTCTGCCTGTCCGCCATCCACAGCGGCCCGATCGCGGGCGCCGATGGTTACGGCGTCTTCCGCATGTGACACCCCGTCACGGTTGCAGCGCCCCGCAACCGTTACACCCTCTCACCATCGCAAGGGTGCCTCGCTGCTGCACCTGCGCGCAACCGTTAGACCCTCTCGCGATTGCAGCCTCTCACAACCGTGACACCCTCTCACCACTGCACCAGCCTGCAACTGCGAGCACCTCTCACCGCCCCACCCCACGACCTCTCCGCCCCCACCCCGCTACTCCCGCGAGAAAGCGAACTGACGGATGATCACCTCCCTGCTGGTGGCCAACCGAGGCGAGATCGCCCGCCGGGTCTTCCGCACCTGCCGCACCCTCGGCATCGCCACCGTCGCCGTGTACGCCGACCCGGACGCCGATGCCCGGCACGTCCGGGAGGCCGACACCGCCGTCCGGCTGCCCGGCTCCGCGCCCGCCGACACCTACCTGCGCGCCGACCTGCTGGTCCGGGCCGCCCTCGACGCGGGGGCCGACGCCGTGCACCCCGGGTACGGGTTCCTCTCCGAGAGCGCCGACTTCGCGCAGGCCGTGCTGGACGCCGGGCTGCGCTGGATCGGCCCGCCGCCCGCCGCCATCGCCGCGATGGGCTCCAAGACCGCCGCCAAGCGGTTGATGGCCGCCGCGGGCGTCCCCGTCCTGGAAGTCGGCCCCCATCCCGCCGAGGCCGACCTGCCGTTGCTGGTCAAGGCCGCGGCGGGCGGCGGCGGACGCGGCATGCGGGTGGTGCGCACCCTCGCTGAACTCCCCGACGCGCTGGCTGCCGCCCGGGCCGAGGCCGCCGCCGCGTTCGGCGACGACGAGGTGTTCTGCGAGCCCTACCTGCCCACCGGCCGGCACCTGGAGGTGCAGGTGCTCGCCGACACCCACGGCACCGTGTGGGCGGTCGGCGACCGCGACTGCTCGCTCCAGCGGCGGCACCAGAAGGTGATCGAGGAGGCCCCGGCCCCCGGCCTCGCCCCCGAGTTGCGGACCCGCCTGCACGCCGCCGCCGTCGCCGCGGCCCGCGCCGTCGGCTACCAGGGCGCCGGCACCGCCGAGTTCCTGCTCGCCCCCGACGGACGCCTCGCCTTCCTGGAGATGAACACCCGCCTCCAGGTCGAACACCCCGTCACCGAATGCGTCACCGGACTCGACCTGGTCGCCCTCCAACTCGCCGTCGCCGAAGGCGAACGACTCCCCGCCGACCCGCCCCCCACCCGCGGCTGCGCGATCGAGGCCCGCCTGTACGCCGAGGACCCGGCCCGTGACTGGCAGCCCGCCACCGGACCGCTGCACCTCCTCGAACTCCCCGGCACGGACGTCGAGTTCGCCACCCTCCCGAGCCCGGCCGGGCTGCGCCTGGACGCGGGGGCCGGGGCCGGTGACCAGGTCACCGTCCACTACGACCCGATGCTCGCCAAGGCCGTCGCCTGGGCCCCCACCCGTGCCGCCGCCGCCCGCCGCCTCGCCGACGCCCTCGCCCGCGCCCGCCTGCACGGCCCCACCACCAACCGCGACCTGCTGGTCCGCGCCCTGCGCCACCCCGACTTCCTGGCCGGCCGCGTCCACACCGCCCTGCTCGCCGACCACCACGCCGAACTCACCGCCCCCGACGGCAAATCCACCCCCCTCGCCGCGCTCGCCGCCGCCCTCGCCGACGCCGCCGACCGCCGCGGCCCCCTGCGCGAACTCCCCTCCGGCTGGCGCAACCTGCCCTCCCAGCCGCAGGCCAAGCGCTACCGCGCCGCCGACGGCACCGAGTACGACGTCCGCTACCGCCTCACCCGCGACGGACTGCGCGCCGACGACCACCCCGACGTCCAACTCCTGCACAGCACGCCCGAATCCGTCGATCTGGCGATCGGACCGCTGCGCCGCCGCTACCGGATCGCCCGGTACGGCGACCAGGTCTTCGTCGACGCGCCCACCGAGCACCACACCCTGACCGCCGTCGACCGCCACCCCGCCCCCACCGCCCCGCTCGCCCCCGGCACCCTGCTCGCCCCGATGCCCGGCACCGTCGTCCGGATCGACGCCCGGCCCGGCGAACGCGTCACCGCCGGCCAAGTCCTGCTCAGCATCGAGGCGATGAAGATGGAGCACCGGGTCACCGCCCCCGCGGACGGCACCCTCACCGACCTCCCCGCCACCCTCGGCCGCCAGGTCGAAACCGGCACCGTCCTCGCCGTCGTCCGCCCCGACCACTGACCCCGCCCCGCCGCCACGGCCGTGCCCCGCCGCCACCGCGCCGCCACCCACGACAGACAGGACCCCGCCATGCCCACCCCCCTGACCCCGTCGACCTCGCTCACCGACACCGAGGACCAGCGCGACCTGCGCGCGGCGGTCGCCGCCCTCGCCGCCCGCTACGGCCGCGACTACTTCCAGCAAAAGGCCCGCGCCGGAGAGCCGGTCCGCGAACTCTGGTCGGAAGCCGCCAAGTTGGGCTACCTCGGAGTCAACCTCCCCGCCGCGTACGGCGGTGGAGGCGCGGGCATCGGTGAACTCGCGACCGTCCTGGAGGAGTTGGGCGCGGCCGGTTGCCCGCTGCTGATGCTGATCGTCTCCCCGGCGATCTGCGGCACCGTCATCGCCCGGTTCGGCACCGACCCGCAGAAACAGCGCTGGCTGCCCGGACTCGCCGACGGCACCGCCGTCATGGCCTTCGGCATCACCGAGCCCGACGCGGGCTCCAACTCGCACCGCATCTCCACCGTCGCCCGCCGCGACGGCGCCGACTGGCTGCTCACCGGCCGCAAGGTGTTCGTCTCCGGCATCGACCAGGCCGACGCCGTCCTCTTCGTCGCCCGCACCGAGGACGCCCGCACCGGCAAGCTCAAGCCCGCCCTGTTCGTCGTCCCGCGCGACACCCCCGGCTTCGAGTACCGGCCCATCCCGATGGAACTCACCGCCCCGGAGAAGCAGTTCCAGGTCTTCCTGGACGACGTCCGGCTACCCGCCGACGCCCTGGTCGGCGACCAGGACTCCGGCCTGCTGCAACTCTTCGCGGGCCTCAACCCCGAACGCATCATGACCGCCGCCTTCACCCTCGGCATCGCCCGCCACGCCCTCGACACCGCCGTCTCCTACGCCCGCACCCGCACCGTCTGGGACCGCCCCATCGGCGCCCACCAGGGCATCGCCCACCCCCTGGCCCAGTGCGCCATCGAGGTCGAACTCGCCCGCCTGATGACCCGCAAGGCCGCCCAACTGTACGACGCGGGCGACGACCTGGCCGCCGGCGAAGCCGCCAACATGGCCAAGTACGCAGCCGGCGAAGCCTCCTGCCGCGCCGTCGACCAGGCCGTCCAGACCCTGGGCGGCAACGGCCTCACCCAGGAGTACGGCCTGGCCGCACTCATCACCGCCACCCGCGTCGGCCGGGTCGCCCCGGTCAGCCGGGAGATGATCCTCAACTACGTCGCCCAGCACACCCTCGGCCTGCCGCGCTCCTACTGACCCGCCCCACCCGCCCGGGCGCCACCACCCCGATCACCCGACCCCACCATTCGCCACCACCACCCGCCACCACCACCCGCCACCGGCCACGCGGAGGGCACCGCCGTACTCTTCCACCAGCCCCGCGCCCGGGAACCGGAAGCCCGGACGGACCCCCGACCGGGCCCGAGCCGCCCATCGACCGGAAGGACCCCCGTGAGTGACGCCGATCTCGCCCGTCAGGCCGCCGAGCTCGGGGCGGAGGTGGTGCGGAGCCGGGCGTGGCAGGGCGTCGAACGCCAGGACAAGGGCGGCGGCGACTTCGCCACCGCGGTGGACGTGGAAGCGGAGCGGGCCATCCTCGACCTCCTCCGTGCCGCCCGCCCGGACGACGCGTTCACGGCGGAGGAGAGCGGCCGCACCGGCGAGCCCGACGCCGCCCGCCGCTGGCTGGTCGACCCGCTGTGCGGGACGCTCAACTTCGCGGTGGGCACCCACCTGGTGGCCGTCAACGTCGCGCTCCAGGAACACGGCCGGACGGTCGCCGCAGCCACCGCCGACCCGTACACCGGCGAGACGTACTGGACCGACGGCACCCGCGCCGCCCTCCGCCACCACGGGGAGGACACCCCACTGGCACCGTCCGCGGACTCCCGGCTGGTCGACCTCAACCTCGACCCGCCCTACCCGAACGCCCCCGCGCTGCGCGTCGCGCGCCTGCTCACCGACGCCGACTTCGAACGCGCCTTCCGCCCCCGGGTGGTCTCCAGCACCCTCGCGGTGGCCTGGGTCGCCGCCGGCCGCCGTGCCGCGTACCTGACGGACGGGCAACTGGCGGGCAGCGTCCACTTCGCAGCCGGCATCGCGCTCTGCGAGGCCGCCGGCTGCACCGTCACCGACCTGCGCGGCAAACCGGTCCACCGCGGCGACGGCGGCCTGATCGCCGCGGCCGACGAGGAGACCCACGCCCGCCTGCTCGACCTGATTACCCGTCAGGAGAACCCCGGCGTACGCCGGTAAGCCGGGCACGCGCCCTGGCGGCTGGTCGGCCACCCCCGGCACGCTTGCACCGCGACCGCGATCGCAACGTCATCTCCCAGCCATTACGTCCAATTACCCATGTATCGTCCACTCTCATTAGCAATAGGCACTCACATCTGCAATAGCCTCTCGCGCGCGTAACGACCTGTCGCATCTATGAGTGCCAATCGCACCGGCAATACCCACCCGCACCCCGCACCCCGCACCTCGCGACCGCACCCCCGCGATCGCGCCCGCGCCCGCCGAGCCGCCCGGAGGCCCGCATGGTGTTCCACAGCGACTACCCACCCGTCCCCCCGCTCGACCTGCCGATCCACGACGCCGTCCTCGACGGCTGCGCCACGGGCGAGCACGCCGACCGCCCGGCCCTGATAGACGGCCTGACCGGGCGCAGCGTCAGCTACCGGGAGTTGGAGACGGGCAGCCGCCGGGTCGCGGCGGGGCTCGCCGAGGCCGGGTCGGCAAGGGTGACGTGGTGGCGCTGTTCAGTCCGAACTCGATCGCCTACCCGCTGGCGTTCTACGGCACCACCCGCACGGGCGCGACGGTGACCCCGGTCAGCGCGCTGGCCACCGCCGAGGAGCTGGCCGGGCAGTTGCGCGACTCCGGTGCCCGCTGGATCATCACCGTCGCCGCGTTCCTGCCGGTGGCCCGGCAGGCGGCCGCCGAGCACCCGGTCGCCGAGATCTTCGTCTGCGACGAGGTCGAGGGTCACCGCTCGCTCGCCGAGCTGGCGGCCGGCTCGGCCCCGGAGCCCGCCCCGTCGATCGACCCGGCCACCGACCTGGCGGTGCTGCCGTACTCCAGCGGGACGACCGGCCTGCCCAAGGGCGTGATGCTGACCCACCGCTCGGTGTCCACCAACCTGGCCCAGGTCGACGCGCTGCTCGGCCCCCGCCCCGGCGAGCGCACCCTGGCTGTGTTGCCGTTCTTCCACATCTACGGCCTGACCGCCCTGCTCAACCGCCCGCTGCGGGCCCGCGCCACCATAGTCGTGCTGCCCCGCTTCGACCTGGAGCAGTTCCTGACGGCCATCCAGCAGCACCGGATCGAGGCGGTGTACGTGGCCCCGCCGATCGCCCTCGCGCTGGCCAAGCACCCGCTGGTCGACCGCTTCGACCTGTCCTCGATCCGCTACGTGCTGAGCGCCGCCGCCCCGCTGGACGCCGAACTGGCCGCCGCCTGCGCCCGCCGCCTGGGCCTGTCGCACCTGCTGCAGGGCTACGGCATGACCGAGCTGTCCCCGGGCACCCACGTCCTCCCGCCCGGCGACCCGAACCCGCCGGTCGGCACCGTCGGCCGCCTGGTCCCCGGCACCGAGCTGCGCATCCGCTCCCTCTCGGCCCCGCACCACGACCTCGGCCCCGGCGAGGACGGCGAACTGCTGTTCCGCGGCCCGCAGGTGATGCGGGGCTACTTCGGCAAGGAGTCCGAGACCTCCGCGACCGTCGACCCGGACGGCTGGCTGCACACCGGCGACGTCGGCCACGTCGACGACGCCGGCTACCTGTTCGTGGTCGACCGGGTGAAGGAGCTGATCAAGTACAAGGGCTACCAGGTCGCCCCGGCCGAACTGGAGGCGGTACTGCTCACCCATCCGAGCATCGCCGACGCCGCCGTGATCGGCGTCGGCGACGCCCACGGCGCCGAGCACCCCAAGGCGTACGTGGTGCCCGCGTTCGGCTGCGACCTGGCCGAGCAGGAGGTGATCGAGTACGTGGCCCGCCGGGTCGCCCCGTACAAGAAGGTCCGCGAGGTGGAGTTCCTGGACGCGGTGCCGAAGTCCGCCAGCGGCAAGGTGCTGCGCCGCGAACTGCGGGCCCGCGGCGCGCAACCGGACCGGCACCCCGCCGACGGCGCGCAGGGCGCGGGAGCGACGACGCACGGGAACGGCGACGCGTAGGAACGGCGACGCACGGGACGGCGGCGCACGAGGCGGCGACGTGGAGGAACGACCGCGCACGGGAACGGCGGTGCGCGAAACCGGCGGTGCATAGGATCGGCACCCGGAGCCCGCCCGCGCAGACCAGGAGCCGCCGATGACGACCAGCGCACCCGCCGCCCGCACGCCCCGGCAGGACCGCAGCCGCGCCACCCGCAGACGGCTGCTGGAGGCGGCGGTGGAGTGCCTGGCCGAGGTCGGCTGGCACGGCTCCACGGTGCTGGTGGTCGCCGAGCGGGCCGGGGTGACCCGCGGCGCCGCCCAGCACCACTTCCGCACCCGTGAGGACCTGTTCACCGCCGCCGTCGAGCACGTCGCCGCCGAGCGCCTGGCCGCCGCCCTGGCCCGGGTCGAACAGTTGCCGCCGTCCGGCCCGGCCCGGACCGAGGCGGTGGTGGAGATGATCGTGAGCCTCTACACCGGCCCGCTGTTCCGCGCCGCGCTGCACCTGTGGGTGGCCGCCGCCACCGAGGAGCCGCTGCGCAGCCGGATCACCGGCCTGGAGAACCACATCGGCCGGGAGGCGCACCGGGCCGCCGTCGAGTGCCTGGGCGCGGACGAGTCCGCCGCCGGCGTCCGGGAGACCGTCCAGGCCACCCTCGACCTGGCCCGCGGATTGGGCCTGGCCAACCTGCTCACCGACGACGGCCCGCGCCGGGCCGGCGTGGTCCGCCAGTGGTCCCGCCTGCTGGACGCCGCACTCGCCGGCTGACTCGGCCCGCCCGCCCGGGCCGCCGTCCCGGCCCGCCCGCCCGGGCCGCCGTCCCGGCCCGCCCGCCCGGGCCGCCGTCCCGGCCCGCCCGCCCGGGCCGCCGTCCCGGCCCGCCCGCCCGGAGGTCCCACCCGGAGCGCCCGCCCGGCCCCCGCCCCCGCTCGACGCCGCACCGCGGACCGGCAGTTGGGAGTAGCACTCTTGCCCGAACCGGTCCGAATCCAGCACACTCGCATCTTCGGTCCGACCGCCCGCACGACCACCAGTCGCCAGCGTGCGGCGAGCCGTGCAGTCTGGTGGAAGCCGGAACGACCGGCAGAACCGGGGAAGGTACCGGGCAGGTGGCCAACTGAGCACGCACGGGTTCGAACAGAAGCCCGGCCGCGACGCGGCGGGTGCCGCTTCCGCGCGCCTGGCCGGGCACCGCCTGGTCCCGCTGGCCACCGCGCTGGTCCAGGGGGACGGCCGGATCCTGCACTGGAGCCAGGAGGCCGAGGCGCTCACCGGCTGGCCCGCCGACGAGGCGATCGGCGCGCACCCGGTCCGGCTGCTGCTGCCCGAGCAGGAGCGGGCCGCCGCCGAGCGGCTGTTCGAGCGGCTGGTCGCCGGGCGCGGCTGGTCCGGCACCCACCCCGTACGCCGCCGCGACGGCTCCACCGTCGAGCTGGAGTTCCACACCTACCCAGTGGCCGGCCCCGACGGCAGCACCCTGCTGCTGGCCACCGCCTCCGACACGCACGCCCTGCACGAGGTCGAGTCCGACCTGGCGATCCTGGACGGCTTCTTCGACCAGTCCCCGATCGGCCTGGCCGTCTACGACACCGACCTGCGCTTCGTCCGGCTGAACGCGGCGCTGGCCCGGATCAACGGCCTCAGCGCCGAGCAGCACCTCGGCCGCCGGCTCTCCGCCGTGCTGCCCGGCATCAACGCCGCCGAGATCGAGAACGTGATGCGGCAGGTGATCACCACCGGCAAACCGGTGGTCGACGCCCGCTCGTACGGCCGCGTCCCCGGCGACCCGCGCCGCGACCGGGCCTGGTCGGCGTCCTACTTCCGGCTGGAGGACTCCACCGGCAAGGTGCTCGGCGTCTCCTCCTCGATCATCGACGTCACCGAGCGCTTCCAGGCCGAGGCCCGCGCCTCCCGCGCCCAGGAGCGGCTGACCCTGCTCGCCTCGGCCGGCGCCCGGATCGGCACCACCCTCGACCTCAAGCGCACCGCGGAGGAGATGGTCGAGGCGATCATCCCGAAGTTCGCCGACTTCGCCACCGTCGACCTGCTGGAGCCCGTGCTGCGCGGCGAGGAGCCCGCCCCGATCCAGCCCGAGCGGGCCATCCAGGTCCGCGCCGTCGCGGTCGGCGAGGCGTACGGCTCTGGGCTGACCGGCGCCGCGGACACCGTCGGGGGCACCACCGAGTACGGTCCGAACCGGGTCTACACCCAGTGCCTGCGCAGCGGCCGCCCGCTGCTCAAGCCGCACGTCGACGAGGAGGTGCTGCGCGGCCTGGTCCCCGACCCCGAACGGGTCGCCCCCGGCATCGCGGCCGGCATCCACTCGTACCTGCTGGTGCCGCTGATCGCCCGCGGCATGGTGCTCGGCGGCGCCGAGTTCGTCCGCACCCGCAACCCCGAGCCGTTCGGCGCCGCCGACGTCTCGCTCGCCGAGGAACTGGTCGCCCGCACCGCCCTGGCCATCGACAACGCCCGGCTCTACCGGCGCGAGCGCGAGACCGCCCTCACCCTGCAGCGCAGCCTGCTGCCGCAGGAGATCCACCGCACCCTCGGCCTGGAGATCGCCCACCGCTACCTGCCCTCCAGCGTGGTCAGCGAGGTCGGCGGCGACTGGTTCGACGTCGTCCCGCTGTCCTGCGGGCGGGTCGCCCTGGTGGTCGGCGACGTGATGGGCCACGGCATCCGGGCCGCCGCCACGATGGGCCAGCTGCGCACCGTCGCCCGCACCCTGGCCACCCTCGACCTGCCGCCCGAGCAGGTCCTCGGCCGGCTCGACGAGACCGCCTCCGCGATCGGCGAGGGCCAGTTCGCCACCTGCGTGTGCGCCGTCTACGACCCGGTCGACCGCACCGTGGTGATCTGCTCGGCCGGCCACCTGCCGCCCGTCCGGGTCGACCCCGACGGCACCGTCCAGGTCATCGACCTGCCGCCGGGCGTCCCGCTCGGCGTCGGCGGCGGCGCCTTCGAGTCGATCGAGTTCACCCTGCCGCCCGGCGCCACCTTCGCGCTCTACACCGACGGCCTGGTCGAACGCCGCGGCCGCGACCTCGACGAGGGCATCGACCTGCTCGCCCGCACCCTCGCCGCCCCCGGCCGCACCCTGGAGGAGAGCTGCGACGCCGCGCTGTCCGCCCTGGTCACCGACGGCACCGAGGACGACATCGCGATGATCATGGCCCGCGTGCTACCCGTCCCCGCCGACCGGATCGCCACCCTGCTGCTGCCCAGCGAGGGCCCGCTGCCCGCCCGCGCCCGCCGCTTCACCCGCGCCACCCTGGACGCCTGGGGTCTGTCCGGGCTCACCGACTACGCCGAACTCGTGGTCAGCGAACTCGTCACCAACGCCCTGCTGCACGCCGACGCCCCGCGCCGCCTGCGGATCTTCCGCGACCGCACCCTCACCCTGGAGGTCTCCGACGCCGGCGGCCAGCCGCCCCGGCTGCGCACCTCCGCCGAGGAGGACGAGGGCGGCCGCGGCATCCACCTGGTCAGCGAACTCGCGCACCGCTGGGGCAGCCGCCCCACCCGGCACGGCAAGGTGGTCTGGGCGGAGATCGAACTCCCGTACCGGGCCGGCTGACCCGCCCGGCCGGCGGCCACCACCCGCCCCTACGACGGCCACCCCCCGTACGACGGCCACTCACCCCTACGACGACCACCCGTCCGGACGACGAGCGCCTGCCCGGGTGACGGCCACCCGCCCGGACGAGGACCGCTCGCCCGGGCGGCGGGACTGACGGACAGTCGGAGGCAGTCCCCGCCGCCGACCGAAAGGCCCCCCGTGCCCGTCCGCCGCCTCCTCCTCGCCGCCGCCGGCCTGCTCGCCCTCACCGCCGCCGCCCCGGCCGCCGCCGACGACACCCCCACCGGTACGCCCGCCGACCCGCCCGCGGCGACCGCCGCCGCGACCACCGTCACGATCACCGGCGCCGCCATCGACCCGAAGATCCCCAGCCGGGTCCGGGTCGCCCTCGCCTACACCTGCGCGCCGACCGACCAGCCCCGCTCGCTGAACACCTCCGTCGAGCAGACCGACCCCGAGGACCCCGCCACCATCGCCTTCGGCTCCACCCGCACCGCACCGACCCAGGTGGTCTGCGACGGCACCCCGCAGACCCAGACCGTCACCGTCCAGTCCAAGACCAGCAACTGGCTGCCCGGCACCGATTCCGTGGTGATCACCACCCTCACCGACCTCGGCGCCACCCCGACCGCCGCCGCCGACGCCCGCCTGATCGCGCTGGACCAGCCGCCCGCCCCCTGACCCGCCGTCAGCCGACCGGCCCCCCTTCCCGGCGCGCCGCCCGCCCGCCGCCGCCGTCGCCTCCGAGACTGGACGCCGGACGGAAGGGAACCCGGATGACCCAGCCCACGACAGCCACCGCACCGGCCCCCGAGGTGCGCCGCTGGCGGGCCCTCGCGGTGTGCCTGGTCGCCGGGTTCATGACGCTGCTCGACGTGTCGATCGTCAACGTCGCCCTGCCGTCCGTGCGCAGCGGACTGCACCTGTCCGAGGCCGGGCTCCAGTGGGTGCTCTCCGGCTACTCGCTGGCCTTCGGACTCGTGCTGGTCCCGGCCGGACGGCTCGGCGACGCGATCGGCCGCCGCCCGGTCTTCCTGGCCGGGCTGGGCCTGTTCACCGCCACCAGCGCCCTGGCCGGCGCCGCCCAGAACGAGACCTGGCTGGTGGTGGCCCGGCTGCTCCAGGGCATGGCCGGCGGACTGCTCGTCCCCCAGGTCTCCGGCTTCATCCAGCAGCTCTTCCGCGGCGGCGAACGGGCCCGCGCGTTCGGCATGCTCGGCACCACCATCGGCTTCTCCACCGCCGTCGGCCCGCTGCTCGGCGGCCTGCTGATCGCGGTGTTCGGCACCGCCGAGGGCTGGCGCTGGGTCTTCTACGTCAACCTCCCGATCGGCCTGGTGGCCCTCCCGCTGGCCCGCCGGCTGCTGCCCGCGCCCACCCCCGACACCTGCGCCCGCCGCGACTTCGACCCGGTCGGCGTGCTGCTGCTGGGCGTCGGCACCGTCCTGCTGCTGCTCCCGCTGGTCCAGTCCCAGTGGCACGGCACCGGCAAGTGGCTGCTACTGGCCGCCGCCGTCCTGGTCCTGGCCGCCTTCGCGGGCTGGGAGCGGCGCTACGCCCGGCACCGCGAACCGCTCGTCCACCCCGAGCTGTTCCGCACCCGCTCCTTCACCTACGGCGCGCTGGTCTCCCTGCTCTACTTCGCCGGGTTCACCGCGGTCTTCTTCGTCTTCACCCTCTACCTGCAGTCCGGCCGCCACTACAGCGCCCTGCAGGCGGGCCTCGCCATCACCCCCTTCGCCCTGGCCTCCGCGGTCGCCTCCACCATCGGCGGACGCCTGGTCACCCGCCACGGCCGCCGCCTGATCGCCGTCGGCCTGGCCACCGTCGCCGTCGGCCTCGCCCTCGCCGCCCTCGCCGTGCACCTCTTCGACGGCCCCGAGGTCGGCTGGGCCACCGCCCTCCCGCTCCTGCTGGCCGGCCTCGGCAGCGGCCTGGTGGTCTCCCCGAACCAGGCACTCACCCTCAACGAGGTCCCGGTCGCCCGGGCCGGCTCCGCGGGCGGCGTCCTGCAGACCGCCCAGCGGATCGGCTCCGCCGCGGGCATCGCCACCGTCGGCGCCACCTTCTTCGCCCACCTGCACACCCCCGCCGACTACCCCACCGCCTTCCAGCTCAGCATCGCGGTGGTCCTCGCCTTCGTCCTGCTCGCCCTGCTCGCCGCGACCGAGCCCTTCGGCCGCAAGCCCCGCGAGAAGGCCGGGTGAGCGGCGGGCGCGCGGTCGGGGCCGGGGCGGGTAGGGACAGGACAGGTAGGACGGTAGGCCGACAGGACGGCGGGAACGGAGAACGGCGGAACGCTCCCGGCCGGTGGACCCCGACCGTTCGCGCCCGCCGTTCCCGGTTCTCCCGGCGCTCCCGGTGCTACAGCCCCGCCACGCCGCGCGCGGCGACCCGCAGGGCGGCCACCGGGTCGCCGACCGAGCTGCCGGCCCGCCAGCCGACGAAGCCGTCGGGGCGGACCAGGACGGCGCCGCCCTCGCGCAGGCCGTAGACCGTGGGCCAGCCGCTCGGCCCGGCCGGACGGGGACCGGCCGGGAGGTCGGGGACGGGCTCGGGCACCAGGTCCCCGTCCTCGCCGACCAGCAGGCAGCGGATCGGCACCCCGGTCTGCTCGGAGACCGCCCGCGCCGCCTCCGGCCACCCCGCCCCGCCCGCCACGGGCGCCAGCAGCACCGGCTCGCGCCCGAACAGGTCGAGCGTGGACAGCCGGGCGCCGTCCGCGTCGCGCAGCCACAGGTGCGGGGCCCGGGTGCCGACCTCGCCGGTCGCGGCGAAGCGCTCCGGGATCACCCCGGCGGTGGCGTCCGCGCCGACCAGCGCGCCCTCGGTGTAGCGGTAGCCGAGCGCCACCGCCAGCACGTTGGTGCGCGGCCCGCCCGCCGGCGCCGCGTCGAAACCGGGGTGCTGGTGCTCCACCGACCGGGCCGCCGCCCGGGCTGCGGTCTGCACGGCGACCGGCCGCCGCTCCGCCCCGTACGACTCCAGCAGGCGCGGCCCGCCCCAGCCGTCGAGCACCGCGGCCAGCTTCCAGGCCAGGTTGTGGGCGTCCTGGATGCCGGTGTTGGAGCCGAACGCCCCGGTCGGCGGCATCTCGTGGGCGGAGTCGCCGCACAGGAAGACCCGCCCGGCGCGGTACCGGTCGGCGACCCGCTCGGCGGCGTGCCAGGGCGCCCGGCCGGTGATCTCCACGTCCAGGTCGGGCACCCCGGCCGCGGCCCGGATGTGCGCCGCGCACCGGGCGTCGGTGAAGTCCTCGACGGCCTCGCCGCGCTCCGGGTGCCAGGGCAGGTGGAAGACCCACTCCTCGCGGTTGTCGACGGGCAGCAGCGCGCCCGCGCCGGCCGGGTCGGTCAGGTAGCAGGCGATGAACAGGCGGTCGCCCACCACCTCGGCCAGCCGCTTGGCCCGGAAGGTCACCGAGACGTTGTGGAACAGGTCGCCGCGCCCGGACTGCCCGATCCCCAGCTGCTCCCGCACGGGGCTGCGCGGCCCGTCCGCCGCGATCAGGTAGTCGGCCCGCACCTCGCGCTCCTCGCCGCCGGCCCGGTCCCGCAGCCGGGCCGTCACCCCGTCGGCGTCCTGCGCGAAGGAGAGCAGCTCGGTGTTGAAGCGGACGTCGCCGCGCTCGGCGGCGTGCCGCAGCAGCACCGGTTCGAGGTCGTTCTGGCTGCACAGGCACCACGAGGACGGGCTGAACCTGGCCAGGCCCCCGCCCGGGTCGATCTCCCGGAACAGCCACTCCTGCTCCCCGCCGGAGAGCGTCTCGGCCTGCAGGATGCCGTGGTTGTCGGCCAGCACGGACGCCGCGGCGCGGACGTCCTGCTCGACGCCGGCACCCCGGAACAGCTCCATGGTGCGCAGGTTGTTGCCGCGCCCCCGGGGGTGCCGGGAGGTCTCGGCGTGCCGCTCCACCAGCAGGTGCGGCACACCGAGCCGACCGAGGAAGAGCGAGGCGGACAGTCCGACCAGCGAACCGCCCGTGATCAGGACCGGGACCCGGTCGGCCATCTGTGTGTTCATCAGCTCTGCTCCATCCGTGCGGGGCGCTGGAAGCGCCAGACCCGACATCCATCCCCCGTCGCGGGCGGCCACGCAGGGTGCGTCGCCCGGATGGCCGTGAAGTCTCGCGCGGCCGTCCGTCCCGCCCTGACGATCGAGGACGAACCGCCGCCCGCTCCGCCGACCGGCCCGGCCGCCCGAGGCCCGTCCGTGAAACCGGCGAAGGGCCCTTCGCGGGCAGACCGCGGAGGAAGCGCGGACGAACCACGAACCGACGACAGGATCTGCCGCCATGACCCTGCTCTCCGCAGCCGAGGAGACCACCACCACCGGCCGGCCCACCCCGGGCCGGCTCCGCGTCGTCCTGATGCTGGACGTCCACGACGGTGCCCAGGACCGCTTCCTGGACGCCTACGAACTGCTGCGCTACCAGGTCTCGTCCGTCCCCGGCCACGTCAGCGACCAGCTCTGCCAGTCCATCGACGACCCGTCCCGGTGGCTGATCACCAGCGAGTGGGAGAGCGCCGAGCCGTTCCTCGCCTGGGTCGACAGCCCCGCCCACCGCGAGATGGTCAAGCCCATGCACGGCTGCGTCAGCGACACCCGCTCGCTGCGCTACACCGTGCTGCGCGAGACCCACGGCGTCACCGCCACCGACACCCCCGCCCCGCCGCTGCGCCCCGGCGAGCACCACCCCGGCGTCCCCGGCGTGCCGCGGCCCGGCCCGGACGGCGTGGTCCGGCACGCGCTCAGCTTCACCGTCAAGCCCGGCACCGAGGCCGAGGCAGCCGAACTGCTGGCCGGCTACCGCTCCCCGCAGGCCCGGGTCGACGACACCACCCGCCTGCTGCGCACCTCGCTGTTCATGCACGGCAACCGGGTCGTCCGCTGCGTCGAGGTGGCCGGCGACCTGCCCACCGCGCTGCGGCACGTCGCCCGGCAGCCCGAGGTGCGGGCCGTCGAGGAGGCGCTCAACCCGTACCTGGAGGAGAAGCGCGACCTGGACGACCCGCTGTCCGCCCGCGACTTCTTCCAGCGCGCCGCGCTGCCCGTCATCCACCACCACGCCGGCCTGAAGAGCGGCCCGGTGCAGCGGCACGCCTACCGCTACCCCGTCCGCCCCGGCGCCGGCGTGGCCCTCGTCGAGCTGCTGTCCGAGCAGGACGAGCACGCCGCCGCCGACCCCGGCAGCCCGCTGGTGCGCGCCACCGTCCACCGGCACGAGGACCTGGTGGTCCGGCTGGTCGACCTGCTCGTCGACCCCGCCGACGACCCGGCCGCCGCCCTCGGCCTGGCCGGCCCGCTGGCCGCCGCCGTCCTCGGCAAGCTCACCGAGCCGGTCGAGCACACCCGCGAGGGCCTGCGCCACCTGCTCGCCGAGTGCGCGATGACCCCGGTCACCGACCGCACCTCGGCCGAGGACTGACCCGGCAGGTCCCCGCCCACTCCGCACAGCCCGTTCACCCCGCACACCCCGCACGAGAGGAACCAGCACCGTGACCACCGAGACGCCACGAGTCGTCCACGTCGACGACGCGCCCCCCAACCGCAAGCGCGGCGGCGACCTGCGGGCCATGCTCACCCCGCCGGCGGTCGGCGCGACCAGCGGCTTCATGGGGTGGCGATCGTCGAACCGGGGGACCGGATCGGCGAGCACTACCACCCGTACTCCGAGGAGTTCGTGTTCGTGATCTCCGGCGAGCTGGAGGTCGACCTGGACGACGTCACCCAGCGGCTGCGGCCCGACCAGGGGCTGATGATCCCGATCGGGATGCGGCACCGCTTCCGCAACGTCGGCAGCACCCAGGCCCGGATGGTCTTCCACCTCGGACCGCTCGCCCCGCGTCCCGAGCTCGGGCACGTCGACACCGAGGAGGACGCAGCCGAGGCGGGCCCGCCCGAACCGGCGGGGGCCGCCTCGTGAGCCGCCGGGTCGCGGTGACCGGGATCGGCGTGGTCGCCCCCGGCGGCATCGGCGTCCCCCGGTTCTGGTCGCTGCTCACCGAGGGCCGCACCGCCACCCGCGGCATCACCCTGTTCGACCCGGAGGGCTTCCGCTCCCGGATCGCCGCCGAGTGCGACTTCGACCCCGCCGCCCACGGCCTGACGCCGGACCAGGTCGCCCGCAACGACAGGTACGTCCAGTTCGCGCTGGTCGCCGCCGCCGAGGCGGTCGCCGACGCCGGGCTCGACCCCGGACGCGAGGACCCCTGGCGGATCGGCGTCTCGCTCGGCACCGCCGTCGGCGGCACCACCCGGCTGGAACGCGACTACGTGCTGGTCAGCGAGCGCGGCGAGCACTGGGGCGTCGACCACGCCCCCGCCGCCCCGCACCTGGAACGGGCCTTCTCCCCGTCCACCCTGGCCTCCGCGGTCGCCGAGCAGATCGGCGCGCACGGCCCGGTGCAGACCGTCTCCACCGGCTGCACCTCCGGCCTGGACGCCGTCGGCTACGCCGCCCTCGCCATCGAGGAGGGCCGCGCCGACGTGATCGTCACCGGGGCCTGCGACTCGCCGATCTCCCCGATCACCGTCGCCTGCTTCGACGCGATCAAGGCCACCTCGGCCCGCAACGAGGACCCCGAGCACGCCTCCCGCCCGTTCGACGCCGGCCGCGACGGCTTCGTGCTCGGCGAGGGCGGCGCCGTCCTGGTGCTGGAGGAGTGGGAGCACGCCAGGCGGCGCGGCGCCCGGATCTACGCCGAACTCGGCGGCTTCGCTACCTTCGGCAACGCCTACCACATGACCGGGCTCACCCAGGACGGCCTGGAGATGTCCCGGGCCATCGACCGGGCCCTGGCACACGCCGGGGTCCCCGGCGAGGCCGTCGACTACGTCAACGCGCACGGCTCCGGCACCAAGCAGAACGACCGGCACGAGACCGCCGCCGTCAAGCGCTCGCTCGGCGAGCACGCCCGGCGCACCCCGATGAGCTCCATCAAGTCGATGGTCGGGCACTCGCTCGGCGCGATCGGCGCCATCGAACTCGTCGCCTGCACCCTCGCCCTGCACCACGGCGTCGTCCCGCCCACCGCCAACTACACCGAGCCCGACCCCGAGTGCGACCTCGACTACGTCCCCCGCACCGCCCGCGAACTGCCGCTGCGCCACGTGCTGTCGGTGGGCAGCGGCTTCGGCGGCTTCCAGTCCGCGGTGGTGCTGAGCAAGGTGGAGGCGGCCGCATGAGCGAACGGAACGCGGTGATCACCGGCGTCGGCGTGGTCGCGCCCAACGGGATCGGCGCCGACGACTACTGGAAGGCCCTGGTCGAGGGCCGCTCCGCACTCGCCCCGATCGACCGGGAGGGCTGCGCGCACCTGCCGCTCAAGGTGGCCGGCCTGGTGCACGGCTTCGACGCCGAGGAGTACGTCGAGGCCCGCTACCTGGTGCAGACCGACCGCTTCACCCACTTCGCGCTGGCCGCCGCCGAACTCGCCACGGCCGACGCCGGCCTCGCCGACCACCCCGACGACCCGTTCGGCGTCGCCGTGGTCACCGCGGCCGGCTCCGGCGGCGGCGAGTTCGGCCAGCGCGAACTGCAGCACCTGTGGGCCGAGGGGCCCCACCACGTCGGCCCCTACCAGTCGATCGCCTGGTTCTACGCCGCCTCCACCGGCCAGATCTCCATCCGCGGCGGCTTCAAGGGCCCCTGCGGCGTGGTCGCCTCCGACGAGGCCGGCGGCCTCGACGCCCTCGCCCACGCCGCCCGGGCCGTCGCCCGCGGCACCGACGCGGTGCTGGCCGGCGCCACCGAAGCACCCATCGCCCCGTACTCGATGGTCTGCCAGCTCGGCTACCCCGGGCTGTCCACCGTCGAGGACCCCGAACGCGCCTACCGCCCGTTCGGCTCCGACGCGGCCGGGTTCGTCCCGGCCGAGGGCGGCGCGATGTTCGTCGTCGAGGACGAGCGCACCGCCCGCCGCCGCGGCACCCGCCCGCGGGCCCGGATCGCCGGCCACACCGCGACCTTCACCGGCGCCGCCCGCTGGAGCGAGAGCCGCGAAGGACTCGCCCACGCGATCCGCGGCGCCCTCGCCCAGGCGCGCTGCGCCCCCGACGAGGTCGACGTGGTCTTCGCCGACGCCCTCGGCGTCCCCGAAGCCGACCGGGCCGAGGCGCTCGCCCTGGCCGATGCCCTCGGCGAGCACGCCGAGCGCGTCCCCGTCACCGCCCCCAAGGCCGGACTCGGCCGCGCCCACAGCGGAGCCCCCGCCCTGGACGTCGCCGCCGCCGTGCTCGCCCTCGAACACGGCCTGGTCCCGCCCACCCCGCACACCGCGGACTGCCCGCACGGCCTCGACCTGGTCATCGGCCACCCGCGCGCCGCCGAGCTGCGCACCGCCCTGGTGCTCAGCCGCGGCCTGATGGGCTCCAACACCGCCCTGGTGCTGCGCCACCCCTGACCCTTCCGACCGCAAGGAGCACGACATGGCCTCCGAGATCACCTACGAGGAACTCGCCACCCTGATCAAGACCCGGGCCGGCGTGTCGGTCACCGTCGACGAACTCGCCGACCCCGGCTGCATGTTCCTCGACCTCGGTGTCGACTCGCTCGGCGTGCTCGGCGTCCTCGCCGACGTGGAGAACCGCTACGGCGTCTCCATCGACTCCTCCGACCTGCTCGGCCGTCCCGTCGCCGAGTTCCTGCACACCGTCAACTCCACCGTGAAGGCTGGTGCCTGAGATGCCCGGACACACCGACAACACGATCGTCATCGACGCCCCGATCGACCTGGTCTGGGACGTGACCAACGACCTGGAGAACTGGCCGGAGCTGTTCAGCGAGTACGCCTCCGTCGAGATCCTCGACCGGCAGGACCAGCTGGTGCGCTTCCGCCTCACCATGCACCCCGACGAGAACGGCCAGGTGTGGAGCTGGGTCTCCGAGCGCGAGGCCGACCGCGACAAGCTCACCGTCCGGGCCCGCCGGGTCGAGCCCGGCCCGTTCGAGTTCATGGAGATCCGCTGGGAGTACGAGGAGCTGCCGCAGGGCACCGCCATGCGCTGGGTCCAGGACTTCGCGATGAAGCCCACCGCGCCCGTCGACGACCTCGGCATGACCGACCGGATCAACCAGAACTCCAAGGTCCAGATGGAGCTGATCCGCGCCAAGGTCGAGCACCGCGCCGGAGCGGCCCGATGAGTGACCTGACCACCGACCTGCACCGCACCCTGATCGTCGCCCGGATGAAGCCCGGCACCGCCGACCACATCGCCGGCGTCTTCGCCGACTCCGACCGCGGCGACCTGCCCGGCCTGATCGGCGTCCGCGGCCGCAGCCTGTTCCAGTTTGGCGACGTCTACCTGCACCTCATCGAGTCCGAGCGCCCCGCCGGACCGGAGGTCGCCAGGTACGCCCAGCACCCCGAGTTCCGCGACGTCAGCGAACGCCTCGCGGTCTACGTCGACGCCTACGACCCGGCGACCTGGCGCAGCCCCAAGGACGCCATGGCGCACGAGTTCTACCGCTGGGACCGCTGACGCTGACGCCGGACCGCTGAGGCGCGGAGCGCAGAGCGGAGGGGCCGCCCGGAACTCCGGGCGGCCCCTCGGTGTCTGCTGGCGTCGGCGTCGGCGTCCGTCCGCGCGCGCCGTCGACGGGGCTGTTTACGGGACGGTGCAGGAGAAGGCGTGCAGGTACGGGTTGACCGGGGCGACCGCGTCCAGCCGCAGGCCGGACTCCGCGATCAGGGCGGTCAGGCTGCCCAGGGTGTGCTTGGCGCCGCCGACGTTCAGCAGGAGCAGCAGGTCCATCGCGGTGGTGAACCGCATCGAGGGGGAGTCGTCCACCAGGTTCTCCACGATCACCACCCGGGCGCCCGGACGGGCCACCTGGCGCAGGTTGCGCAGCGTCCGGCGGGTGGAGTCGTCGTCCCACTCCAGGATGTTCTTCACCAGGTACAGGTCCGCCTGCACCGGCACCGCCGTGCGGCAGTCCCCGGGCACCAGCCGGGCCCGGTCGGCCAGCGACCCGCCGGGCAGCAGCCGCGGGTCCGCGTGCTCGACCACCTTCGGCAGGTCCAGGAGGGTGCCGTGCAGGTCGGGGTGGCGCTCCATCAGCTCGGCCAGCACCTGGCCCTGGCCGCCGCCGATGTCCGCCACCGAGGCGACGCCCGCCAGGTCGAGGAAACCGGCCAGGTCCTGCGCGGACTGCCGGCTGGACTGGGTCATCGCCCGGTTGAACAGCGCCGCGGACTCCGGCGCGTCGTCGTGCAGGTACTGAAAGAACTCCTTGCCGAAGGCGTCGCCGAACACGCTGCGCCCGGTGCGCACCGCGTCGTCCAGCCGGGACCAGGACTGCCAGGTCCACGGCTCGGTGCACCACAGCGCGATGTCGCGCAGGCTGCCCGGCTCGTCGGCGCGCAGCAGGCGCGACAGCGGGGTGTGCCGGTAGCGGCCGTCGGCGTCCTCGGCGAACACCTCGTAGCAGGCCAGCGCGCGCAGCAGCCGCCGCAGCGGGCCGGGCTCGACGTCCAGCCGCCCGGCCAGCTGCTCGGCGGTGGCGGGCTCCTCGTCCAGCGCGTCCGGCAGCCGCAGGCTGGCGGCGGCGCGGACCGCGCCCGCGCAGGCGGCGCCGAACACCAGCTCGCGCAGCAGCATCGCGGGCGGGACGGCCGGGGCCGCGACCGACTCCGGCGGGTTCTGCGGGTTCTGCGGGTTCTGCGGGTTCTGCGGGTTCGGCGAGGTGGTCGGGTTGGGCGGGGCGGTCGGAGCGGAGGTCACGGGGACGGCCTTTCGTCGGTGGGTCGGAGGGTGGGCGTGGGGGCTGCGTGGGGGCCGCGTGGGGGAGCGGGGCGAGAGTGGCTCAGCAGTGGCCGGCGGGCTCGGAGGTGCCGCAGACGTTGCCGGCGAACGTGTGGCCGGTGCCGTGCGGGTCCCGGTCGGCCAGGTCGGCGGGGACGTTGTCGCGCAGGACGTTGCCGGTGACGGTGGCCCGGGCGTTGGGGGCGCCGACCACGCTCGGGTACAGCACGATGCCGCCGGACATCGGGGATGCCCCGGTGTGGTCGGCGACCTGGTTGCCGGAGACCGTGACGTCCTCGGTGCCGGTCAGCAGGATGCCGGTGCCCTGGACGAAGTCGAGCCGGGGATTGGGCGGGCAGTACCGGTTGTTCGCCCGCACCACGTTGTCCCGGAGGGTCAGCGCCCCGGCCCGGGGCACCCCGTCGTCGCCGACCACGAACAGGCCGCCGCAGTTCCCGGACGCCAGGTTGGCCGCCACCGTCAGCCCGCGCACCCGGCGCAGTTGCAGGCCGATCCGGTTGCCGGTCAGCCGGTTCTCGGACACCTCGGTGCCCAGGGTCTCCAGCGCGCCGCCCTTGCGGTCGTACCAGTTGGCCACGAAGATCCCCGCCTGGCCGTTGTCCCGGGCCTCGTTGTCGGTCAGCACGGTACGGGTCGACATCTCGACACTGATGCCCTGCAGGCCGTTGTCGTGCACCGCCACCCCGCGCACCGTCAGCCGGTCGGTGACGGCCGCGCCGACGCCGTTGCGGGCGAAGCCCGCCACTGTCAGCGCCTCCACCACCACGCCCGAGACCGGGTGCACCGGCACGCCCTGCGGGTCCGAACCGCCCGTCACGCACACGCCGTCACCGGCCTGCGCGCAGGCGCCGCGGTCGGCCGGATCGGGCACCAGGACGGTGCCGGTGCCCTGGCCGCGCAGGGTCACGCGGTCGGTGGTGAGTGTCAGGCTGCCCGGGTAGCGGCCCGCGGCGAGTTCTACCACGTCACCCGGGGCGGCCGCGTCCAGGGCGGCCTGCACGGACGCGCCGGGCGGGACCCGGAACACGGTCGGACCGGTGGGCGCCGCCGCAGCCGGGGCGGCGGCCAGCGCGGCGGGCACCGAGGCGGCGCAGGACAGCAGGACGGCGGCGACCCGGATCAGCGGGCGCGTCGGAGCGAGGAGAGCAGTCATCGAGAGCAGCCGGCTTCCAGACGTCGCGGTCGCGGACGGCATGAGGGCACGTCCGCCGCCTCGAAGCTATGGTCGCGCCCCCGGCCCGGCCAGCCGGGTTGGCTCGCACGGGTTGCCCGCACCCGCCGACCGGGTGGCGGCGGGCCGGAAGAGCGAGGCGGGTACCACCCGTACACCCGATCGGGGGCCTCCGCGGCCGGGCACCGGGCCCGCACCGGCGGGCCGAACCACTATGGACCCATGGACACGCAGAATGGACGAACCACCGAGCAGACCGAACTCCTGGCCGCCGACCTGCGCCCCACCGGCGCCGACGGCACCGATCTCCGCACCGAACCCTGGTCCGGCCTCCGGCTGGTGGAACCCGCCGCCGACGCCTTCGGCGGACCCGCCGCCGACGCCTTCGCGGAGGCCATCGGCGAGGCGGCCGGTCAGGCGGCCGACGAGGCCGTCACGGGGCAGGACGCGGAGGGCGCGGACGACCCGGCCTGGGACTACGAGGACGTCATCCTCCGCTCCGTCAACTGACCCGGTGCCGGGGCGGAGTGCGCACGGGCATACGGACATACGGACGTACCGACATGCCGGCACATGGAGATGCGGGCACGCGGATGCCGGTGGGTCCACCGCTCTCGACTCGTGCGGTGGACCCACCGGCATCCGCGTGCCCGGTCAGTAGCGGTAGGACTTCACCACCACCGGGAGCAGGTTCACGCCCTGGCCCGCCTTGCTGAACACCATCGGATTCGCGGTCGCCCCCGCGGCCAGGTTCTCGATGCCGACCGCCTGGCTGTCCACGCTCTTGCCGGTGCTGTCGGTGAAGTCGACCTGGATCGCGTAGGAGCGGGTCTCGGTGGTGCTGTTGGTGACGGTGACCATCGCCGCCGACAGGTTGCCGGAGGTCGAGTTCGGCACGCCGGTCAGCGTCACGTCCGAGATCGCGTTGCCCGCGTCCGGGACGGCCGCCAGGACCTCCGCCGCCTTCGCCCGGGTGGCCGCGAGCTGGGCGTTCACCGAGGCCTCGAACGAGGCGGCGCGCTCGGACGCGCTGGCCTGCGCGGCCGAGACCGAGGCCAGCGCCGACTCGTGCGCGGAGGCGAAGGCGGACGGCGGCTCGCCCGAGAAGCTCGCCGTCTCCGGCGGACCGACCGTGAACGTCGACATCGCCGCCTGCACCGGGTTCTCGCCCGAGGTGCCGCCGCAGGCCGCGACCACCGAGATCCCGGCCACCGCGCCGGCCAGCGCCAGCGAGACCCGCAGGCCGCGCCGGACCGGCCGCCGCCGCACCGGGTGCCGCTGCGGCGGCCCCACCCGGCCCTGCCGGACCAGCCCCCGGCCCGAACCGTTCCGCTCCGCGTCTCGCATCGCGATGCACCCTTTCGCTCAGAACCGCGCCGGGCCCGTGCGCGCCGCGGTCGTTCCGGCAGGCCCACGGCCCGCGCCCGGACGTGCGGAACCGGACGTCCGCCTCCGCCCTACGCCCCCATCGTCCGAGCCCGGCGCCACCCGGGGCCAGCGGCGCTGCGCCATTGGGGGAGCCGGACGTCCCGTCAGATCGGTGGTGCGGGCAGCGGGATGGGTACGGCGGGTACGGCGGGTGCGCGGCTGTGGCTGTGGCTGCGGGTGGCGGTCAGCGGTGGGCGGGGGACCTGGCGGGTTCCGCTCCGGACCGCGGGGCGGGGCGGTCGGCCGGCTGCGCGGTGCCGGCGGCGATGGTGCCGACGGTGCCGGTCGCGGTGCGGTCGGGCCGGTCGCGCAGCAGGTGGCGGGCGAGGGCGGCGGAGGCCAGCAGCAGGGCCGCCGAGACCCAGGCCGCGACCGTGACGCCGTGCACGAACGCGCCGTTCGCACTGGCGAGCAGCTGTCCGGCCGGGCCCGCGGGCAGGGCGGCCGCGGACTCCAGGGCGCCGCCCAGCGACTGGCGGGCCTGCTCCGCGAGCGCCGGATCGACGCCCGCCGGAACGGACAGCGAACCCGCGTACAGGGCCGTCACGATCGAGCCGACCAGGGCGATGCCCAGCGCCGCGCCCAGCTCGTACGCCGTCTCCGACACGGCCGAGGCGGCGCCCGTCCGGTCGGCCGGGGCGGCACCCAGCACCAGGTCCGAGGAGAGGGTGTACACCACGCCCTCGGCGGTGCCCAGCGCCAGGAAGGACGAGCCGAGCAGCAGGTACGCGCTGTCCACCCGGACGAAGCCCAGCACGCCGATGCCCAGGCCCATCACGAACAGGCTCGCCGTCAGCACCCGGCGGGCACCCGCGCGCCGCACCAGCCGGGCCGTCAGCAGACCGCCCGCCACCGAGCCGACGAAGGCCGGCATCTCGGCGAAGCCCGCGTGCAGCGGGGAGTAGCCGCGCACCAGCTGGAGGTACTGCGACATGAAGAAGATCACGCCGGACAGGCCGATCAGGCAGATCAGCGAGGAGACCACCGCCGCCGTGAACCGCGCGTTCCGGAACAGCCGGACGTCCAGCAGCGGGGTCTCCAGCCGGAGCTGGCGCCGCACGAACACCACCAGCGCGACCGCGCCCAGCGCGAACACCAGCGGGGTCGTCCACCGCTCCAGGCCGTGCACAGCGAACTCCTTGACGCCGTACACCACGCCGATCACCCCGGCCATCGACAGCAGCACGCTCAGCACGTCCCACCGGCCCGGGCGCGGATCGCGGGACTCCGGCAGCAGCCAGCCGCCCAGCGCCAGCAGCAGCACCATCACCGGCAGGTTCAGCAGGAACACCGACCCCCACCAGAAGTGCTCCAGCAGCACGCCGCCCACCAGCGGGCCCAGCGCGGCGCCGGCCGCCGCGCCCGCGCCCCAGACGCCGATCGCGGTGGCCCGCTCCCGGGTGTCCGGGAACAGCGTGCGGATCAGCGAGAGCGTCGACGGCATGATCGTCGCGCCGGCCACGCCGAGCAGCGCCCGGGCCAGCACCAGCCAGCCCGGGCCCGGCGCGTACGCCGCCAGCAGCGAGGCCGCGCCGAACGCGGCCGAACCCGCCAGCAGCACCCGTTTGCGGCCCAGCCGGTCGCTGAGCGCGCCCATCGACACCAGCAGGCCGGCCAGCACGAAGGAGTAGACGTCGCCGATCCAGAGCAGCTGGGTGCCGGACGGGCGGAGGGTTTCGGTGATCGAGGGGATGGCGAGGGAGAGCACCGTCGCGTCCACCGCCACCAGGGTGACGGCGAGCACGAGGACGCCGAGACCGGCCCAGCGGTGGCCGGACCGGGTGACGGGGGTGGAACTCATCAGGTATCAGATCTCCGTAGAGCACCGCCGAGGAACAGCTCGGCGAGCGAGAACGCGCTTTCGCGGGGGGCGAGCCGGCCTTCCTGCACGGCCCAGCCGATGCCGGCCACCAGGTCGAAGAACGCCTCGCTCAGCCAGGCGGCCGAGAGCTCGACGCGGAACACCCCCTCCTGCTGGCCGCGCAGGAACAGCGCGCGGACCCGGGCGTCCTGCGTCTCCCAGAGGTCGTTGATCTCCGCGTGGTCGTACAGCTGGTTCTCACCGGCCAGGAAGGCGCACAGCGCGGCATCCGGCACCACCGCGTCCACCAGCCGGCGCAGCGCGGCCTCGGCGTTGCCCTCCTCCACCCGCGCGGCATCGAGCGCGGAGGAGAAGCGGCGCAGGCCGAGGGCGCCCACCTCCAGGATCAGGGCCTCGCGGCCCGGGAAGATCCGGTGCAGCGTGGCCCGGCTGATCCCGGCGGCGCGGGCGATCTCGTCGAGATGGGCCGTCGGGCGCCGGGACAGGATGCCCACGGCTGCCTCCAGGACGGAGTCGCGGTCGGTTGCCATGAGAAGAGAATAGCGCAACTGAGACATCAATGTCTCAAAATTTCGACGTGCGTCTCACCGGCGGGGTGCGGATACGGGTGCAGGATGGGGCGGGGTGGGTGCTTCCGGGCATGCCGAAGACCCCGCGCGGGGCGCGGGTCCGTGGGTGTCGGTGGGGCTTGCGGCCGGGGCCGGGCGGTCAGCTCTGGTTGTAGAAGCCCGACTCGTCGAGCGGGCGGTCGATGACCGTCACCTCGACGTCGGCCGGGGTCAGCAGGAACACTCGGCGGGCGATCCGCTCGATGCCGCCGCGGGTGCCGAAGATCAGGCCGGAGGCGAAGTCGACCATGCGCTTGGCCTCGGCGTCGTCCATCTCGGTGAGGTCCATGACCACCGGGGTGGCGGCGCGGATGTGCTCGCCGACGGTGCGGGCGGCCTCGAAGCCCGTCGGTCGGAGCGAGACGATCTTGGAGGGGCCGGTCTGGACGCTGCTCGGCAGCGTCTCCTCGCCCTCCCACGGTTCCTCGTACATCGCGGCCGGGTAGCTTCCGGAAGGCATCAGCCACCCGTTGTGGTGCTCGTCGCGAAGTGCTCCCATTAGCCGCGCCTCCCTGTCTCGTTCCGTACTCGTCCCCCGGGGGACGACGGGTCGTTTTGACACGTCATCCACTTGTTGGAACTGTCCGAGTATCGCACTGATCACCGTGGATGTGCCCGCTTGTACCCGCTGGACGAGTTGTGGCGCGCGGGGAAATCCATGGCTCCCCGGATGTCCGCAACGACGCCACCGGCCGGTAAACGGTTGCGCGGGACGACCCTATCGGTGCTACCCGGAAGCTAGTTGACTATGTGTCAACAATCATGTAACGGCTTCACCCGGGAGTGGCGGGTCGCGAACGGGGGGCGCGCACGAGGGGGGGTGGCGCGCGGCGCGGCGTGCGTCACACGGGCGTGGCGTCCCGCGCGGTGCGGACGGGCTACTCGCCGGTGGAGCCGTCGATTCGTTCCCGAAGCAGGTCGGCGTGGCCGTTGTGACGGGCGTACTCCTCGATCATGTGCACCAGGACCCAACGGAGCGTCACTTCGTTGCCGCGCCACCGGCCCTTGCCGACCGTGTCCAACGACACACCGGCGGTTGCGGACCGGGCGAACGTCACCTCCTCCTGCCAGGCCGCGGTGTCGGCGACCGGATCGGCCCCGTCCACCAGATCGAAGTCGCCGTCCGGGAACTCCTCCGTCCAGTAGCGGCCGGACGGCCCCAGGTCCTGGCCGTCCAGCACCGCGCGGAACCAGTGGCGCTCCACCTCCGTCATGTGCCGTACCAGGCCGAGCAGGGACAGCGAGGACGGCGGACAGGCGCGCCGGCGCAGTTGATCGGGTGTCAGCCCCTCGCACTTGAGGGCGAGCGTGGCGCGGTGGAAGTCCAGCCAGGCGCCGAGCATGGTCGCCTCGTCGGCGGCGAAGGGCGGGCTGGTGCGGGTGGTGGCGGGGGCCGTGTTCGTCATGCGGACATGGTGGGGCAGCCCGGGCGGGACGGGCGAACCGTTTTCGGACGGCCGTTTCCGTTTCCGTTTCCGTTCCGTTCCCGTTCCCGTTCCCGGGCCGGGCCGGGCTGGGCGGGGCGGGACGGGGTTGTGGTGGGAGGATCGGATGATCGTGGTGGCTGGTGTTGCCGGTGTGGCGGGGAACGGGTGGAGGCGAGCGTGCGCAAGGTGGTGACGGGCACTCAGCTGGCGCTGCGCCTGCTGCTGGAACTGGCCTCGCTGGCGGCGCTGGCCGTCGGCGGTTACGGGGTGTGGGCGGACGGCCCGGTCGTGCTGCGGACGCTGATCGCGCTGGCGCTGCCGGTGCTCGCGGTCGTGCTGTGGGGCCGCTACGCGGCGCCCCGGCGGCCGGTGCGCGACTCGGCCCTGCTCTGGTACGGGGTGCAACTGCTGGTCTGGGGCGGTGCAGTCGCGCTGCTGGCGGCCGGCGGACACTCCGGGTGGGCGTTCGGGCTCGGCGTCGTGATGGCCGTCAACACGCTGGTGCTGTGGTCGCTCGGCGAGTGGTCGCCCGCGATCGAGCGCTAGGCGGACGGTCTGAGCCGAGGGGCTGGCCCGTTCCGGGTAGGGCATGCCGTCGGCGCCGTATCGCGTCGTTCCCACCGCGCGGCGCGGACCGATGACGGACTCGCTGCGAAGGACTTCGGCGCGGGGGCTCCGGCGTGACCGGTCCTGCTCGGCCGGTGAGGCGGGCGTCGGGTACTAAGGCGCGGCGGCGGTCAGGCGGTCAGGCGGAGCGGCGGGGGCGGGCGCGCCAGAGCGAGACGGCGCTGAACACGCACATCGCGGTGATCACCCCCACGGAGATCAGGAAGGCCGGGGAGGTGGGCGAACCCGCGCTCGCTCCGGCGACCACGTACGCGGCGGTGGTCGGTACCACGCCGAGGACGGTGGCCGCCAGGTACGGCCAGAACCTGACGCCGGAGAACGCGCACGCGAAGTTGCCGGCCTGGAACGGCGCGCCCGGGAACAGCCGGATCAGCAGCACGCTGCGGAAGCCCTGTTCGGCCAGGCGCCGGTCGATCTCCGTCAGCACCCGGCCGCGCACCAGCGGCCGCAGTGCCTCGCGCCCCAGCGAACGTCCGAGCGCGAACGCCACCGCCGCGCCGATCGCCGACCCCGCGATCGCCAATGGCACGCCCCACAGCGAACCGAACAGCACCCCCATGCCCGCGTTCAGCGCCGGACGGGGGAGGAAGGCCACCGTCCCGAAGCCGTACGCGGCGAGCGCGATCGGGACCCGCCACGGCCCCGAGGCGGCGGACAGGACGGCGGACGGGTCCCACAGCAGCAGCGAGCCCGCGGCGGCGGCCAGCACGGCGAACAGCGCGCCCAGGCGCAGCAGCGCCCCGCGGTGTGGACGGTGTGCCGTCCGGTGCTGCGGGTCGTCGATGGGGAATTCCGGGGCGTCGGCGCGGGGCGCGGGGGCGCCGGTGCCGGCCTCGGCGGGGTCCGCCGGAGTGCCGGTGCCGGTGCCGGGCTCGGTGGGGGTGGCGGTTTCGGCCGGGGTGGCGGGCGCGGCTATCGGCTGCGGAGCGTGCACCCGGGGAGCTTAACCCGCGCCGAGGGCCGTACCGCCCGGGAGGTACGCCCCCCGGCCGGGTGGGCGGACGCTCACGGGTTGGCCGGGCGGCGCAGTCGCTTGAGCAGGGCGATGTCGGCGGAGTGCCGGACGCCCTCGACCCGGGCGGGGTCGTGGCGGCCGTCCGGGGTCTCGATGACCAGGGGGACGCCGGCGGTGGCCGGGTGCGCGAGCAGCGCCTCGAACGCGGCCGCGCCGATGTGACCGGCGCCGATGTTCTCGTGGCGGTCCTTGCGGGCGCCCGCGACGTCCTGCGAGTCGTTGGCGTGGATCAGCCGCAACCGGCCGGGTCCGATCGCCCGGTGCAGGGCGTCGAAGAGCTCGTCGGCCCCGTCCGGCGCGGCCAGGTCGTGGCCGGCCGCGAAGGCGTGGCAGGTGTCCAGGCAGACGCCGACCAGCGGGTGGTGGTCGAGGGCGTCCAAGTAGGCGGCGAGGTCCTCCATCCGGGAGCAGAGCGAGCTGCCCTGGCCGGCCGTCGGTTCCAGCAGCAGCCAGGGGGCGTCGGGGCCGTACCGGTCGAGGCCGTCCAGGATCGGCAGCACCTGCTCGCGGACCTGGGCCAGCGCCTCCGCGCGGGTGCCGCAGAGCGCGGACCCGGTGTGCACGACCGTGCCGAGGGCGCCGATGGCCGCCGAACGGTGCAGCGAGTGCGTCAGCGACTCGGCGGAACGCTCCCGGGTCGCGTCCGAGTCGGAGCCGAAGTTGATCAGGTACGGCGCGTGCACGTACGCCGGGACGCCCCGCTCGGCGCAGGCCGTCCGGAAGGCCAGGTCGTGTGCCGGGTTCCCGGCCGGGGTCGCCCACCCGCGCGGGTTGGCGACGAACACCTGCACCGCCTCCGCCCCGACCTTCTCGGCGTAGGCCAGCCCCGTCCCCACCAGGCCCTTCCCGGCGACGGGGACGTGGGCACCGATCGGGTTGCGCGGGGCGGAATCCATGACCACGAGCATCGCACGGCAGGACGGAGGCGCAGATCACCGGGGTCGACCCACTCTCGGTGGCGGGTGGCGGGTGGCGGGTGGCGGGTGGCTGGTGGCTGGGGGCGAGGGCGGGTGGCTGGTGGCGGTCGCAGCGGGCGGCGACGGCCACTACGGGGACGGGTACTACGGGGACGGGTACGGGACCGAGACGGGCGGGCCGAGGGCGGGGCGGCGCTCTGGACCCTGGACGTGCCGAGGGGCGCGGGAGTGGATTTCCCGCGCCCCTCGGCGGACGTCCGTCCGCCCATGGTCCGGCCGTCCGTCAGTGGGTCGGCTCCAAGGAACCGGAGGTCGCGACCGGGACGTCCACCGACTTGCGGTGGCGCATCGCCGTCGCGGAGGGGACCAGCGCGGCGACGAGCAGCGTGACCGCGACGAAGGAGACCGTGAGCGAGCTGGCCTGGGCGATGCCGCCGACCACGGCCGGGGCGACCAGGCCGGAGGTGTACGTGATGGTGGCGACGCCGGCGATGGACTGGCTCGGGTTGGTGCCCGCCCGGCCCGCCGCGGCGAACGCGAGCGGAACGACCACGGCGATGCCGATGCCGATCAGCGCGAAGCCCGGGATGGCCAGGTACGGGGAGTCGGCGAGCACCACCAGCAGACCGCCGACGGTGGCGACCATGCCGCTCAGCCGGACGGCGCGCACCGGGCCGAGCCGGCGGACGACCGCGTCACCGGCCAGGCGGGCCGCGGCCATGGTGGCGGCGAAGGCGGTGAAGCAGGCGGCGGCGACGGAGGAGGAGGCGCCGGTGATGTCACGGAGGTAGACCCCGCTCCAGTCCATCGACGCACCCTCGGCGAACACCGCACAGAACCCGACCAGGCCGATGACCATCGCTTCCTTCGGAGGCAGCGCGAAACGCGGCGGGGCTTCCTCCTCGGCTGCCGGCCGGACGTCCAGCACCCCGCGCGACACCACCTGGGCGAGCAGCACGAGGACCGCCGCGGTCACCGCGTACTGCACCCGGGCGTCGGCGTGCTGATGGGCCGCCAGGACACCGAACGCGGAGGCGACCAGGCCGCCGACGCTCCACATGCCGTGCAGGCCGGACATGATCGACCGACCGATCCGCTCCTCGACCTCGACGCCCTGCGCGTTCATCGCGACATCCGACATGCCGGCCGTCGCGCCGTAGAGGAACAGCGCCAGACAGAAGACCGCCAGGTTGGGGGAGAGCGCGGGCAGCGCCAGCGACATGCACCACAGCGTCAACAGGCCCTGCAGTGCCGTCCGGGCGCCGAGGCGGTGCACGATCCGACCGGCCAGCGGCATCGCCACCGACGCACCGACCGCCGGGAACACCAGGGCGAGACCGAGCTGGCCCGGGCTCAGGTGGAGGTGGTCCTTGATCCACGGGATGCGGCTGACGAAGGTGCCGGTGACGGCACCGTGAACGGCGAACACCAACGCCACGCTCATCCGTGCGCGCTGGACGTCCTTGAGAGTCTCGCCCATGCTGGGCTCCCCCTTGGGTCGGTCGGATGGCAATAAACTATCAGGGACCCTGCCTGATAGAAACCTCTGGAAGGATGCAGGCTCATGACGACCGCTCGCACCGCCACGCCGAGCACCGCCCGGGCCATCAACGACCGGCTTGCCCTCGACCTGCTGCTCGAACGGGGACCGCTCACCGCATCCGATCTGCGCGCGCTGACCGGACTCTCCCGGCCCACCGTCGCCGACCTGCTCGAACGACTCCAGCGCAGCGGCCTGGTCGCCCACGCCGGCGAGAGCGCCGCGCTGCGCCGCGGCCCCAACGCCCGCCTGTACGGACTGGTCGCCGACCGCGCGTACCTCGCCGGCATCGACATCCGCGCCAACGGCGTCAGTCTGGTGGTCGCCGACCTGACCGGCCGGACGCTCGGCACGGCCACCATCGCCGCCTCCACTCCTGCCTCCGTTGTGGACGCGCACGGGGGGCCGGCGGACGGCGACCAGCTGGTGGAGCGGACCGTCGAGGCGCTGCTCGCCACCGCGGCCGAGGCCGGGGCCGGGGAACTGCACACCGTGGCCGTCGGCGCTCCCGGCCTGGTCGACCCGACGACCGGCGCGCTCAACAACTCCGGCAAGCTGCCCGAATGGCACACCAAGCTGCTCGCCGCCCTGCGAGCGCGCCCCGGGACGGAGGTGATCCTCGAGAACGAGGTGAACCTGGCCGGGATCGCCGAGCACCGCATCGGCGCGGCCCAAGGCCGGCGGGACTTCGCGCTGATCTGGCTCGGACACGGCGTGGGCGCCTCCGTGGTGCTGGACGGTCGCCTGCGGCGCGGGCCTCCGGGGGCACCGGCGAGATCGGCTTCCTGCCCGTACCCGGGACCATCGGTCTGCCGGATTCGAAGAAGTGCGACAACGGCTTCCACTCCACGGTGTCGAGCGCGGCGGTCTGCGAACTCGCCGCCCGCCACGGGCTCAAGGTCGAGATCGGTGCCGGTGTCAGGGCCGGCGCCGGGGCTGGTGTCGGGAGCGCGGGCGGAACCCGAGCCGGGGGCGTGGCCAAGGACCGGGAACCCGCCGCCGAGGCCGTGGTCCGCCGGGCCGTCGAGACCGGCGCCGACGACTTCCTGGACGAACTCGCACTGCGGATCGCCGTCGGGGCCTCCGCGATCTGCGTCGTGCTCGACCCGGGATGCGTGGTGCTGGGCGGCGAGATCGGACAGGCCGGCGGCTCCGAACTGGCCGGTCGGGTCGAACGCCATCTCACCCGGCTCTCCCCGCTTGCCACCGAGGTGCGGGCCGGTACCGCGGGCGGCGGCGCCGTCCTGGCGGGCGCCGTGCTGACCGCTGGGGACGCGGCGCGACGGGAACTGTTCGGGGGCGACTGAGAGCGCGACCTGGCGCGCGCCGCGCGGAGCGCCGTGCCGAGTACCGGGGCCGATGACCCGTCGGTGCTGCCGAACCGGGGCTCCGCCCTTCGCCGTGGCGGCACCGGGGCGTAGCCGTCCTCCTGCCGCGCGGCGCGCTGGTCTGCAGCTCGTGTCGGCCGCGTCGGTCGTGTGAGGCGGGCGCGGCGAGTCATGGTGCGCTGAGGTGTGGTGGTGACCAGGGTCGCAGTGGCGGGTGGCGGGTCTGGGACGGGCCGGTTCCCGGTCGGAGGGTGGGGCGTGCTGGGGAAGTGGTTTCGGTACGGCAGGATGGCGGGGTCTGCCAGTCCGTTCTTGAATCGTCCGGGAGCCGCATCGATGGTCACGTCCGACCGGCCTGTCCACCCGTACCGCATCGGCGAGGCTGCCTCGATGCTGGGGGTGAGTGCCGACACCATGCGGCGATGGGTGGATGCGGGCCGACTGCCGGCGACGCGTGACGAGCACGGCCACCGGATCATCGACGGGGCGCAACTTGCGGTGTTCGCCCGGGAACTCGCCCGACCGGAGAACGGTGAGGTGGAGGGGCGGTCATCGGCCCGGAACCGGTTCCCCGGGATCGTGACCGCCGTCGTCCTGGGTGACGTCGCGGCGCAGGTGGAGATCCAGGCGGGCCCGTTCCGGGTGGTCTCCCTGATCAGCCGTGACTCGGCGGAGGAACTCGGGCTCGTCCCGGGGGCGCCCGCCACTGCGGTGATCAAGTCGACCAACGTCGTGGTCGAACGGCGCTGAGACCGGGCGGGGCCGAGCAGACCTTCGCGCAGCCCCAGGCAGGCTCCCGCGCCCGCCCCCTCTTCCGCTCCGGTTCCTGCACCGATCGAGACCGAGCCCGAGTGTGAACCCGGGCCCGAGCGTGAACCCGAACTCTGGCCCGTGGCCGGTAGCGGGCCGTTCGTGCAGTACCGACGGCCAGCCGCGGGGCGCGAACTGACGCCGCCTAGGATGCGGAGACCTGCGGTCGACCGGTAGCGGGACGGCCAGCGTTGTGAGTGCCCTGACCGTGCGAGAGGACGATCCCGTTGAAGAGCCGCGTGCGCGCCGTTGCCCATCGTGGTGACCCGTACCTGCACCGCGAGAACACCCTGCCGGCGGTCAGCGCCGCCCTCGCCGCAGGGGCCGACGCCGTCGAGGTCGACGTCCAGCTCACCCGGGACGGGGTACCCGTGCTGCTGCACGACCGTACCCTTGAGCGACTGTGGAACGACCAGCGCCAGATCAACCGGGTGGCGCTCGACCAGTTGGAAGAACTGGCCACTCCCGGGCTCCGGATCCCCACCCTGGCCGAGACCTTGCAGGCCGTCGCCGCGACGGACGGGGCGCGGCTGATGATCGACCTGGACGACAGCGCCCCGGCCGCCGCCACCTGGCAGGTCGTCAGCGAACTCGGGATGGAGTCCCGTGTCGCCTTCTGCGGACCGGTGGTGGCCATGCTCGCCGTCCGTGAACTCGCGCCCGACGCGGAGATTTCGCTGACCTGGAAGCGCCTCCAGTTGCCGAAACAGCGACTGCTCGCCGAACTGCGCCCCAGCTACCTCAACCCGCCCTTCGGGCTGGTGGACGAACGGCTGGTGGCCTCCGTTCACGACGTCGGCCTGGGTCTGGCCACCTGGACCGTGGACCTGCGCCGCACCATGCGACGGATGATCGCCCTCGGAGTCGACTCGCTGACCTCCAACCGAATCGCTCTGCTGCGCCGAACGATCGACCAGCAGCAGGCCTGATCCATCGGTGCCGACCATCCGTACCCGTACTGTCGAGACGGGGAAAGGGAGGGGCGTGCGCGACCGCCGGAGGCGGCGTTCCGACTGGGTCGGCTTACTGTTCCGGCCGCCACGCCACGCCGCCAGCTCCTGCCAGTCGATATGACCGTTATCTGTTGAAATAAGACGATCATGGCGACGGGTTGGCTGCGGAGGTGGCGGTGACGGCTGAGGGCTCTCCGAATCCGCAGGAACCGGACGACCGTCAGAACTCGTCGACGTCCTCCAGGGGCGGAGGAGGCGAAGGGGCCACCAGGGGCGCCTCAGGGCAATCCGCATCAAGTGAGAGTCCTTCCACGGGGGACGAGGGGGCCTCGGGAACGGCGCCCGTGATCATTGCTGGTGGTACGGAGCCGGAGCTGGACGATCGGCGGCCGGCCCAGATGCTGCCCGCGCCGGTTCGATCTGCTGCTGCCTGGTCCGCGGCGGTGATCCTCTTCATCACCGTGGCCGCGTTCGCCGTCTTCGTGGTGGTGGAGCTGCGGGCCGCGACGATCCCGATGCTGATCGCCCTGCTGGCCACGGCCCTGCTCTACCCGGTGATGCCCTGGTTGGTGGACCGGGGCGTCAAGCGAGGTGTGGCGGCCGGACTGACCTGCACCATCCTTGTACTCGTGGTCACGGGAGGGATCGCGCTGCTGGTCAACTCCCTGGTGAGCAGCGCGCCGCAGATCGTCTCCGGGCTCCAGCAGGCGGGCGACCGCATCGCTTCCTGGCTGGGGCCGTTCGGTGACAAGATCCAGTACGCGCTCAAGGAGAGCTCAGGGTCCGGGAGCACCCTGGTGGATTCACTGGCGGACGGAGTCCTGTCCGGGCTGGGGCTGGTCACCCAACTGCTGACCGGGGGAGTGCTCGCCCTCGCGCTGGTCTTCTTCTTCCTGCGCGACGGGCACCGCTTCGGCGACGCAATGCACGAACTGATGCCGGGCAGGCACGCCGACACGGTGATCGCGTGCGGTCAGCAGGCTTTCACGGCGATGGCCGGTTTCATGCGGGGCACCACCCTGATCGCGCTGATCGATGCCACGTTCATCTCCATCGGGCTGCTGGCTCTGGGGGTTCCCGGGGCGGCCGGACTCGGGGCGCTCGTCTTCATGGGTGCCTACATCCCTTTCGTCGGTGCCTTCCTCTCGGGAACGGTGGCCGTTCTGGTGGCTCTTGCGAACGGCGGACTGGGTACGGCCCTGTGGACCCTCGGGGTGGTGCTGGCGGTGCAGGCGATCGAGGGGAACATCCTGCAACCCCTCATCCAGAGCCGGACCGTCGAACTCCACCCCGCCACCATCATGATCGCGGTGGTGGCGGGCTCCGGGATCGCCGGAATCATCGGTGCCCTGCTGGCGGTGCCGGTCAGCGCGGCCGGACTCGGCGTGGTGTCCGTCCTCCGGGGCGAGGCGGAGGGGCCGGGGCTGTCGGGCAGCCGTCGGAAGCGCCAACGACCCGAGTCCTGAGCGGCCGTGCTGCGGGCGCGGGCGCGGGTGCGGGCGTGGGTGCGGGCGCGCCCGGCTCCGGTTCGTGTCTGCTCTGCGTCGGGTCCTCCGAATTCGGTCGGGCGGTCAAGGGGCAGGGAAGTAGGCGGCCATCCAGCGGTCCAACTCGGCGAAGACCTCGGCCCGGACCTGGTCGGCCGACAGGACCAGGTCGTGCATGCCGCCTTCGATCCGGACGGTGGTGACGTGCCGGCCGAGGCGCGGTGCGAGTGCGGCGATGTCGTCGGCGCGCAGGACCGCGTCGGTGCGCATCAGCGCCGGGTCCCACCGGTTGGTGACGGTGGAGGCGGTGGACGCCATCAGCAGGACCGGGCAGTCGATCGAGAGCCCTTGGCGCACCTTCCGTTGGCCGCGCTGGATCGCGGCCAGCCAGCCGGCGAACAGGGGAAAACCCTCGGCGGGCTTCAGGGCGAGATCGAACTCCCAACTGCCCCGGTGGCTCCGGTGGAGGCTGTGGACGTAGTGCGGATTGAGCGGGGCGGGCAGCTTCCGGGTGGGGGCGGTCCGACCGATGGCTTCGAGCGCGGGCGCACCGAGGGTCCGTACGGCCGGGGCGGCGGGCATCGACAGGAAGGGACTGTTGAGGAACAGGCCGTCGACCACCCCGTGGCCGACCCGCCGGGCCGCCCACAGGGCTGCCACCAGCCCGCCCGTCGAGTGCCCGTTCACCAGGAGCCGGGTGTGGCCGTCGAGCTCCCGGATGATCCGGACCGCCTCGTCCACTTCCTCGTCGTAGGCGGCGAGGTCCGTCACGAAGTTGGGGGAGTGGTGCGGGCGCAGCGACCTGCCGTACTTGCGGAGGTCCAACGCGTAGAAGGAGAAGCCGGCCGCCGTGAAGTGGTCCGCGAGGTGGGTCTGGAAGAAGTAGTCGGTGTAGCCGTGCAGGTACAGCACCGCTTGGCGCGACCCCTCGACCAGTCGACGGACCAGAGTGGCACTGACCTCGCCCTCCTCGTCGGGGAGCAGCGGGAGCTCCGCCGCCTCGTACGGGGCGCCCAGGATGTCTTCACGGAACTCCACGCCAGCCACGTCCATTTCCTGCTCTGCCGTGCCGCCCGGGACCACCCCGGGCGGTACCACTCCCGCGACCATACCGGTCGGTAGGATCCTTCGTTTGGGAAGACTGCCCTGGTGGGGCCTAAGCTGCCCGCATGGCTGTCCCTTCGTCGATCGTTCTTCGCCCCGTCACTTCCCGGAGGCCCGGCCGATGAGCGGCATCACCGCCGACGGGGCGGAACCGCGGCCGGCGGAGCGCGAGGTGGCGCTCGGCACCGCCAAGCTGATTCCCGACATCGACGTCGAAGGCGGCTGGCTGCTCACCCTCGACGGCACCCCGCAGTCGTATGTCGACCTCCAGGACCCGACACATCTCGAGTTCGAGTACGTGCAGCGGATCGCGCACCTGCTGGACGTGATCGCGGACCCCGGGGAACCGTTGGACGCCCTGCACCTGGGCGGCGGTGGGCTCACCCTGCCCCGCTACCTGGCGCGGACCCGCCCCGGCTCGCGCCAGCAGGTGGTCGAACTGGACGGCCCGCTGACCGAGTTCATCGCCGAGCACCTTCCTTGGCCGTCCGGTATCGAGGTGACGGTCGGCGATGCCAGGGCCGCACTCGGGTCCGTGGCGTCCGCCAGCGTCGATGTGGTGGTGGCCGACGTGTTCCGCGGCTCGCGGACGCCGGCTCACCTCACCAGCGTCGAGTTCGTACGGCTGGCTGCCGCCGTGCTCCGGCCAGGTGGCTGCTACGCGGCGAACCTGGCGGACGGCCCGCCGCTCACCTTCGCCAAGGCCCAGGCCGCCACCGTGGCGGCCGTCTTTGCCCACGTCTGCCTGGTGGCCGAGCCCGCGGTGCTGAGGGGCCGGCGCTACGGGAACGTCTTGCTGGTCGGCTCCGATGCGCCGCTCCCCACCGGGGAGTTGACCCGGCTGCTCGCCGCGGACCCGTTCCCCGCCAGGCTCACGGAAACGCCGGAGCAAGCGGCAGAGCCGGTCACGGATGCGACGGCCGAGGATTCGCCGCCCCCTCCCAATGGAGCCTTCTCGCTGGGCTGAGCCGGAATGGTGGCGTGGCGGAGTACTGTGCTGGAAGTCGTACCTGATGGGAGGCTCTCCTTTCGGTGACGGGACGGCAGGTGCCTTTCGGCCCTGGGCAGACCGCAGGCCGAGAGTGGAAACGCCGGGCCGCTGGGCGGTCGGTCGATGGTGCTGCCGACATGGGCGGGGTGGCCGGTCAGACGGCGGAGAGGACCAGTCGGCGATTGCGGTTGCGGTAGCCGACCAGTTCGAGAGCGGCGACCACCGGGTGGTTGGAGAGGCTTGTTTCGGCGCGGACCACCTCGGCCTGGGTTTCGGCGGCCAGGATACGGGTGATTTCGGCGGTGATCTCGGCAGCGAAGCCCCGTCCTCGGAATTCGGGCAGGACTCCGAGGTAACCCACTACCGGCACGACGGAGTTGTGCGAGGGGATGGCGAAACCGGCCACCTGCCCCGTCGGTGTCCTGGCTATTCGCCACCAGGAACGCTCGCCGTGCATCTCCCAGCGGTAGAACGCGACCTCGTTCCTGGCGTGTGCTTCTGAACCGATCAGGAGAGCCTCCCGGGTGCACATCGCGTCCAGACTGTTCGGCAGGACCCGGCGGAACAGGTCGACGAAGACTTCGTCGTCGGGCTCGGACGTGAAGAACAACCGACCGGACAGGGAGGGGACAGGATGATCGGTCTCGCGTTCGAAGCGGAGTCGTTCGGCGGCGAGGCGCAATCCTGCGGCCTCGGCCGCGTGGCGACGCCACGCCACCGAAGCGGCGACCTCGGGGTGATCGCGCCAGTCGGGCGGTAGGAAGAGGTGGTAGTCGGGCGCGGGTGTCAGCCCGTCTGCGGCGAACACCTGATGGGCGGCGGTCAGCAGCGCGGCGGCGACCGCACTGCGTGGATCCACGGTCGGACCGGGCGCCCAGGGCGTTCGCCTGCGCGGATCGATGGAGGGCCAGGCCGGATCGGACCGGGCGAACAACGCATCCAGATTGCTCGGATGGACGTCGGTGGGAGCGCCCCACCAGATGGCGACGGCCAGCGGTGCTCGGCCAGGGCCAGGCTCCGCCACCCAGATCCAGCCGGGGCGGTACTCGCCACTGGCCAAACGCGCGCGCACCATCTCTGCGGAGAGCGAGGTGGAAGGGTCGGGCCGGATCTGAGCCAGCACGGCGTCGAGTTCCTGCGGAACGATCGGACGGAAGATCACAGTGCCTCCGGGAAGGGGTGGGAGACGCTGAACCCGATCGTGGCGATCCGCCGCGACTGCTACGCGAGAACGGACCGGCGGGGTGGAGCAGCGATCGGGAGCGCCGCAGAACGGTCGCGGATTATCGGAACCATTGCGGGACTCCCTTCGAAGAGCGGCACTGCGAGACCTCGATGCCCGGACGAGCGAACGCCGGGAGAACCAACGGCGGTACCTGATCCGCCGTCAGCTGTGCCCAAGAGTAGGAGGGTCAGCAGATCGCCTGCAAATTATTATTCGAGGCCGGGATTCCTCGGGTGCGCAGCACTGAGTGGAGAGACCGATCGGATCGGTGGACTGCTCGAAGAGCGAGGAATAGGGCTGATGCGGGGTGGCAGCAGGCGGGAGCCGGAGGTCCTTCGTACCTTCAGCAGTGGTGTCTGCTGCGCCTCGGAGACGTGCACCCCGGAGATGGGTTGATTCGGCTCCAGCGGTGGTAACTAGATTCAGGCGAAGAAAGCGCCGCGCCCCTGCGAGGTGCGTGGCAGGAACGCGGCGGGATCGAAGGAGGGCAGGGCTTTCCGGGGCCGGTGCCCAGTGGGTGGATCAGACTCGATCGACCAGGGCGAAACCGGCGTCGGTGACGGCGGAACGAATCTGGTCGTCCTGGAGGGGTTCGGCGGATTCGATCGTCACCTGGCCGGACTTCGCGTCGGCGGTGACATTGGTGACGCCGTTCAGCGCGGTCAATCCGGCAGTGACGGTTCGCTCGCAGTGGCCGCAGCTCATTCCTTCGACGGTGAAGACAGCGGTGGTGGACATGGATACCTCCAGAGAACATGCGGGACTGGGCGGGCGGCCGAGCAGGGTCGAAGGACGCCGTACAGCACAACGCACTCGATCGGGATGGGACACCGGGACACGCCGATGAGTGCCCCCAACGGGTGGTGTGCTGAATGGGAGTTCGCCAGTGGCAGGCGCGGTCGGCCGCGGCCTTGCGGGAGGCGGCGTCGCGGTGCCGGGGTGGCGTCGTGGTGGTGCAGCATCCCGCTTGGGCCGAGCGGCGTGTAGGGCCGGCATCCGGATGTGCGCAGTGCACCGCCTTGCTGTCGGCGCTCCCCCGCCCTGCCGGGCGCCGGATTTTTCAGACCAAATCCGAATGGACTGGAGAAGTTTATTTCTTGAATTCATAAAAATCTCTCGCTACGGTCGGCCGCGTCGATATCACCGACGCCCGGTGGGGGGCTGTCGGCATGACCATGAGGGGGAAGCATGGCGGGGAAGTCCACGAGCACCATCGAGAAACAACAGCCCGTGCCGGCGTCGCTGAACGTGTCAGCCGCGCGGTTCGCCGTATCCATCCTGCTCGGGTTGGTAGCAGGGCTGGTGCTGCAGACCTGGACGGTGGCCTTCCTGGGGCGCCTGGGCCCAGAGGCGCTCTACGTCCGCTCGGTGTACACCCCGGTCGGTTACCTCGTGCTGGCGGTGACCGAAGGGCTCGTGGTGGCTGCTCAGGTCTCCGCGGGCATCGCTGCTCGGAACGGCAGAGAACGGGACTCCCTCAAGTCCATGCCGACGTTCTTCACCATCGGCGCGGGCCTGCTGGTACTGCAAGCCGTCACCGCGGTGGCGGCCTCGGGCTCCTTCCCGGCCGCTCTCGGGGTCGCGCCCGGCGCCCGGCACGAAGTGCTGGTCTTCGTCGTCGCCGTCGCTCTGACCGGAGTGGTCGGGCTGATCCCCTACCTCGGTACCGGAGTTCTACGCGGTCTGGGCCACACCGGTCCGGCCGCCTGGCTGGGGGTGCTGTTCACCGTGCTGTCCATCGTCGGCATGGTCACGCTCCGCGCGGTCACGGGCCTCGGCGTACTGGCGGTGCCGATCGGGGGGCTGCCCGCCACCGTGATTGTCGGGACGGCTGTCGTGTTCGTCCTCCGGCGGAAGCAGATGGTTTGGCCCGTGCTGACCCTCGACCGGGGTGCGGTCCGTGAACTCCTGGGCCTGGGCGCCCCGGTGGCGGGCACGTTCCTGCTGCTGTCCACCGTGACCTTCGGCTACCTGCGGGTACTGCACGAGGCCGGGCCGACCGAGGTCGCGGGATTCGCCCTCGGGCAGCTGGCCGTCGGACTGCTGATGGTGATCGCGATGGCCGCCGGCTCCGGTGCGGCCGTCGCCGTGACCTTGCGGCCCGGTGAGAACCGGCGAAGTCTCAACCACACGGGCCTGGTCACCGCCTTGCGGCTGGCGACCCCTCCGTCCCTCCTGCTCGGGGCGGCAGTATTCCTGCTCCGGGAACCGATCGCCCGGGCGCTGACCACGGATCGGGCCGCGGCCTCCGTCACAGCCGACTACTTCGCCTGGGTCGGCCCCACCCTGGTGCTCTTCGGCGGAACGCTCGCGCTGCTCAGCTACCTGGAGCAGATCGGTCGAGCGGGGGTGGCCTTCCTGTTGAACGTCGTCTACTTCGCGGCGATGCTGGCCGCCGCGTTCCTCATACCCGGGCCCGTACGCGCCGGGGACCTGGCGAAGCTGATAGCCGCGGGCAACGTCCTGGGACTCGTCGGGCTCTGGTTCAGCGCACGCTTCCTGGTCCTGCGCCGGTGACGCCCCGCCGTCGTGGCCGGGAGGGCTGAAAACGGCTGCGGCACTACGGGCTCGGGGCGGTCCACCACTGCGTTGACGGCTGGACAGCCCCGCTGGCGGGAGGCGCGGCGGGTCAGATTCCCGACAGGTCGTCGGGTACGAGCGAGAAGACGTACAGGTCGACCCGGCCGGTGTGGATGTAGCCGGCGTTCCGGAGGACACCCTCCTTCTGGAACCCCGCCTTCTCGGCGACCCGCTGGGAGGCGGTGTTGCCGGTGGCGGCGAACAACTGCAACCGTTGGAAACCCTGCTCGCCCAACAGCCACTCACCGAGGGCCCGCGTTGCCTCGACCGTCACCCCGCGGCCCCGTGCCCACGGGGCGGTCCAGTAACCGACCTCGCTCACCCGGGCCGGCCAGTCGGTCTTCTTGAGCCCGACGGTGCCGAGCAACTGCCCGGAGTCGCCATCGGTGACGGCGAAGTGGATGCCGTCGCCGGAGGTGCGCAACCGGTGGGACACATCGGTGCACCAGGAAGCTGCGTGCTCGGTGGTGTACGGGTCGGGCAGTGGCAGCCACCGCCGGGTCAACTCGTCGGAACAGGCGGCCCGGGTGTCGTTCACGTCCTCCGCGGTGAAGGGGCGGAGCAGCAGCCGATCGGTGCGCAGGACGGTTTCGGGAAAGATCGGCGGCACAGGGGAGCTCCTGGTCGAGAGGCGGACAGGACGAGACGCGGCCACCGGCAGACCGAACCGGGCCGGAACGGACAGCCGCCCCGTTCGAACCGGCCGATGGAAGGAAACCGGACGGACACGGGCGAGTGCGGGCCGGACTCGGCACGGCCCGGCGCGCCGAAGCTTCGGGTGGGTTCTGGTGTTGAATTGTCGACAGATGGTCCGCCGCTCCGCGGATTCGTAGGTCACGGCAGCGCTCGTGGCCGCTTACCCTACTGGGTGCCGAAAAGCCGGTTTCCACCGGGGACGAACTGGCACCCCGCCCTGGCGAATCCGAGGTTCGGCGGGGTGATTTCCAGTGCCGTGGCAGTCTGCCAACAGCCGCGCGGTCCGTGCAGCCGGGGTCGAAGCGGCACCGGGGACGTGGCAGCCGACGAGCCGGTGCGGAGAGAGTGGGGACGATCGGCGTGGTGGACGGCGCGGACATCTCGGCGGCACGGGTCGACAACACGATGTCGGGCACGGTGCACGGCACCTCGATGCAGGTCGGAACCGTGCACGGAGGCATCACCTTCCAGTACGCGGCTGCCCCGACGGCCGGTACCCGGCCCGATCAGGTACCGAGGCCGCCTCGACGCTTCGTCAACCGTCGCGCCGACCTGGCCCGCCTGGACGGGCTGCTGGCCGAGGGGGCCAGCGCCGTGCTCAACGGCATGCCCGGCATCGGCAAGACCGCCACGCTCTACCGCTGGGCACACGACAACCAGTAGCACTTCCCGGACGGCCAGCTCTTCGTCGACTTCGCCAAACTGCGCTCCGCGGCCGGTGCCGACCTGTCCGAGGCGCTCACGATGTGCCTGCGCGCCCTCGGCATGCCCAACGAGCAGATCGGCAGCGGAACCGCCGAGCTGGAGAACACCTTCCGCAGTGTCTCCCGCGACCGACGACTGCTGGTGGTGCTCGACGAGGTCACCGAACCCGGCCACGTCCGCAGCCTGACCTCCAAGGGCGAAGGCAGCATCGTCCTGGCGACCTCCAACCGGCGGCTCGGCGAACTCGCCCTGCGCGACGTCGAGCTGGTCGAACTCGACGTCTTCGACCCGGCAGCCGCCAAGGAACTGCTCGGTGAACTCTGCGGACACGCAGCCGTCGACGCGGATCCCGACTCCGCCGGCCGGCTCGCCGAGCTCTGCGGTGGCCTGCCGACCGCGCTGCGCATCGCTGCCGCCCGCCTGCACAGCGACCGGCTCACCCTCGCCCAACTCGCCGACGAACTCGCCGACGAGCGCCGACGTCTCGGCCGGCTCACCGTCCAGGGGACCAACTCCACCGGTGTCTCCGCGACCCTCAGCCTCGCCTACCGAGACCAGACCGAACCCGCGGCACGGCTGTACCGCGTCCTGGGCGACCTGCCCGGAGTCAGCTTCGACTCCGGTGTCGTCGCTGCCGCGGCCGTGCTCGACACGGAGACCAGCACCCGGCTGCTGACCGCCCTCTCCGGTGCGCACCTCGTCCACCGCGCCGACGACGGGCGCTACCAGCTGCACACTCTGGTCCGGCTGCACGCCCAGGAGACCGCGCGGAAGACCGATCCGCCGGAGACCGAGCGGCAGATCGTCCAGCGCGTGACCACCCACTACCTGGCACTCGTCACACTCGCCGACCTGACCGTCCGGGCAGACCGGCTGCGCATCCTCGACATCGGCGAAGTGCTGCAGCAGCCCGCGGACCGGATCGACACGCTCGTACGGCACTCGCCCTTCGCCGTCTCCGACACACCGGACCGCGACGCGATCGGATGGCTGGAAGCCGAGCGGCCGAACCTGATGGCCGTGCTGCGCGCTGCGGTCCGGTTCGGCTTCGACCGGCAGGCGTGGCAGCTCGCCGAAGCCCTGACTGTGCTGTTCCTCCACCACCGGCACCTCGTCGACTGGCGGGAGTCCCTGGCCCTCGGCGCGGATGCTGCCCACCAGGACCACCAACCCGCGGCCGAGGCACGACTGCGCAGCATGCTCTCCCGCCCTCTGCTCGACCTGCGCCAGGACGATCGCGCACTGGCAGAGTTGGAGGCCGCGACCGACCTGGCCGATCGTTCGGGCCACCCGGTGCTGCCGGGCTCGGTCCGCGAGTTCCTCGGACGCTACTGGGACCGGCGGGACCCGGAGCGGGCGGCGGCGGCCTACCGGGAGTCGCTGGAACTCAACCAGCGGGCCGGCGAGGCGCGCGGTGCAGCTCTCGCCCGGTACTTCCTCGGACGGGCGCTGCTGGTCGCCGCCGACGGAGCTGACGGCGTCCCGGAACGGAACGCCGACGGATCGAGGGCTGCCGAGGCGGAGCGGGAACTGCGCGCCGTGCACGAGGAGTTCCTCGGCCTGACCGGGGTCGACGGGAAACCGGCGCCGGATCGGCGGATGGCAGCCAGGGCACCGGCCGACCTGGGCCGCGCCCAGGCGAGGATCGGTGCGACGCGGAACGCCAGAGCGATGCAGGGACGGGCGATCGAAGCGCTGGTGGAGCTGACCGAGGACAGCGGCGAGCAGCGGCAGCTGCTAGTGCTCTGACCGCATGGGTTCACCGGGTCACTGCGTGCTTGTCGAGGACGGCTCAGCGATCGGCATCGGCGAGTGGTCCAGCTTTCGTGATAACTCCGGTGCACCAGTCCGGTCGATCGCTGGGTTGCCACGAGACTTCCAGCTCTCGGTGGGTCAACTCTTCGGCTCTGAGGTGGAGTGCAGCCTGTGCTGTCTCGGGCTCGCATGAGGGGGCGGGGTGATCGAGAGCACCATCGACGGTGCCGCCTGGTGCTTCGAAGTACACGGCGAACCGCCACCGGTCCGGCGTGCGGTAAAGAACGAGCATCTTCGGAGTTCCGAACGTGCGCCAGTACGGCTTCCTGGTGCTTCCCATGGAGGAAGTATCGGCAATGGCCGCTCAGGCGGCGGTGGTCAGGGCCCGGCCGCCCCAGCGCAGGCCCTTCTCGCTGCGGATGCGGGCACGCTCCTTGCGTTGGGTGGTGAGGGCGTCGGGGTGGCGGGCGTTGGCGTTGCGCCAGCGCAGGTAGGCGTGCAGCGCGCGGGTCTGGACGGTGTGATTGGGGTGGCTGGAGTTCGCGAGGATGAACTGCCTCAGTGGTCCGAAGTGCGCTTCGATCGGGTTGGCCCAGGAGGCGTTGGTCGGGGTGAAGCAGAGGTGGACGTTGTTGCTCTTCGCCCAGCGCAGGATCTTCCTGCCGTTGTGAGCGGACAGGTTGTCCAGGATCACGTAGACCGGACCGCCGTCCGGGCGGGCGGCCCGGATCGATCGGAGCGCGGCGAGCGTGTTCAAGGTGCCCTTGCGGCGGCGGTTGACACCCCACAAGGTGGCGTCGCCTATCGAGTAGCAGCCGTGGAAGTAGGTCACGCCGTGGGTGCGGTGGTAGGTCGCCGGAAGCCGGCCGGGCCAGCCCTCGGTAGCCCAGCAACTGCCGCCGGTGGGGCGGATGCCGAGCGGGCCGAACTCGTCGAACGCGAAGGTCCGGTCCGGGAAGTGCTCCAGGACGTGCTCGATCCGGTCGAGCTTGGCGTCTCGCTCGGGGTCGCTGGACTCCTTCCAGGTCTTGGTGCGCTGGAAGGTGATGCTGCGTCGGGCGAGCAGGCGGCGCAGGGCCTCTCGGCTGATTCGGATCACCCGGCCGTGAACCTTGCGCAGGTAGGCGAGCAGTTTGTGGATCGACCAGCGGGTGAAGGGCCGGCCGAGTCTGGTCGGGCGGGTGGTGGCCGTCCGGACGACAAAGTCCTCGTCGTCAGTGCTGATCAGGCGGGGACGGCCTCCCGCCCAACGAGGGTCCAGGCAGGCCAGACCGATCTCGTTGAAGCGATGGATGACGTCGCGCACCGTGTCCTCGTCGGCCTGCACGAGCTGGGCGATCACCGGGACGCGGTTCCCGCCGGCCGAGGCCAGCAGCATCATCGCTCGCCGGTAGCGCACCGAGCTGGTGCTGCCGCGCCGCACGATCCGCTGTAACTGCTGGCCCTCCTGGTCGGTCAGTCTCCGAACCTTGACTGGCTCCGCCACCACGCCTCCCGAATCCTGGATGCCCACCCACATCCAACCGGTCCGGACCATGCCACCGCCAACCCGATGAACCTATGCGGTCAGAGCACTAGGGCGGGCCCGGACCATCTACCGGGAGAGCGGCAACCCGCGAGCAGCGGAACTGCAGGCGCAGCTCGCGGAGTGAAACCTGCCGTTCACTCCTTCTCCAGGAAATCGTGCCGATGGCGGACAACGGGGTCAACCTCATAGAACCCCAGAAATGTCCACTTGGATGGTTTAGCGCCTGTTATGCCCTTTTCAGGTGTGGGCACAGTGAGGCTCGGGCACCTTCCGGATCGTCAGCTCGCGGCAGTGCGAGCCCAGATCCAGCAGGAGGCCGAAGTGATCGAGCAGTTCAGGACGGGACTTGACGCGCAGCACGGTGTAGAACGCTGCGGCGGCCTGCCCAGGGGCCAACAGCTTCCCGTCGGCGGAACGAACCACGAACTGCGGTCCGCTCGCCAGGTCGACGAGGGCGCCATCGGGCAGCGACACGGCGATCAGCAGACAGACGTAGTGAGCCCGGAGCTCGGCGACCCGGTGGTGAGCCGCATCGAGCGAGGCGGACGGGCGCCGACAGGCCAGAACGGAGGCGCTGTCGGTGAGGTGCGTATCGGGTTCCTCGGCATCACTCGCAAGATGCCAGAAGGTCTGCTCCGATTCCTCACCCGGCTCATGCATCGCTGCCGGGTTTCCCCTTGAAGGCTACTGGAGTGTGCAAGGTGGCTTCGACGGGCCCGGTCGTCAGCTGATGCCGGTTCAGCTGACGACCGAGCCCGCGAGAGAAACGGGCCGGAGCGTGGGCGATAGCGTCCAGGCAGGCGATGCGATGGGAAGGGGAACCAATTGGTGCGGGTACGGGTGGCGGCGGCCCAGTTCGAGTGCGTTGCGGGTGACGTGGTGGCCAACGTGCGGCGGATCGCCGGTCTGGCGCGGGAGGCGCGGGAGGCGGGCAGCGTGGTGATGGTCTGCCCGGAGCTGGCGCTCACCGGGTACGAGCCCGAGCTGATCGGTGCGGACCGGACGCTGTGGACCGAGGCGGAGGACGTGCGTCTCGACCCGCTGCGTGAAGCGGGGATCACGGTGGTGGTCAACGGGGCTGCGGCAGGACCGGGAGGCCGACCACGGATCACCAGCACCGTGTACGCCCGGGACGGCTCCGTGGTGGAGGTGTACGCGAAGGAGCATCTGTATGAGAACGAACAGGAGGTGTTCGAGGCCGGGCGCGGGGGTGGCCGCTTCTGGCTGGACGGCATCGGCTACTCGTTGGGGACGTGCTTCGACAACCACTTCCCCGAGGTGGCCGCGCGGAACGCAGCCCGGGGCTGCCAGGTACACCTGGCGAGTTCGCTGTACGGCACCGGAGGGGGACGTGAAGAGCGCCGAGCCCTTCACCCGGCGATAGCGAAGGCCACCGGAATGTACGTGCTGCTCGCCAACCACATCGGCCCCGCCGGACCGTGGACGGGCTGCGGGGGCAGCGCCGTGTGGGCACCGGACGGGACCGTGATGGCGGAGGCCGACGAAAGTGGCCCCCGGCTGCTGGTGGCCGACCTGGAGGTGGAGGTGAGCGGTTGAGGCCGGGGGACCCGGCGGGACCGAAGGGGCGGCTCAGCGGTAGTCGTCGTCAGGGACACGATCGGCCAGGTCGTCGAGCACGGTGAACCTGACCGCCTCGCGCAGCGGCTCGTCGGGCTCGGCGTCGTCGAACTCGGCTTCGGCGTCCTCGTCCGGGTACACCAGGTGCACGGCGGCCTCTTCTGCGCTGGCGGCCCCGGCGTCCGGTCCGACATCGGTGCCCTCGGTGTCGATGCCGTCCTCGACCAAGCGGCCGGAGCGGGGCGAGGGCCCGTCGGCCCAGCGGTCGTCGACCGCCTCGGGACTGTCGTCGGGCTCCTCCTCGGACAGCAACTGGTCCAGGGACTCGCCGCGCTCGGCCTCCTCGGGCGTGGTGCCGTACGCGGTGGCCCCGCGGTAGCCGTCCGGCGGGATGACTCCGGTGTCGAGCGGGTCGTCGTCCAGCTGGTCCGTGAGCAGGGAGTCGGCAGGTTCGAGAACGCCGTCGTCCTCGGCGGGCTCCGGGTCCTGGGCGTCCCAGTCGGTCATGACAGCACCTGTCCTCGTCGCTCGGGGTGAGGTCGCACGCAGCTTCTTCATGCTCGCCAGGGAGTCACCCAGCCCGCAACACGGCGCGGCGCCGAAGCACTCGGGGCAGGAGCCGGGACGGGCGGTCTCCGTGGGTCTGGCGGGAGCAGGTGGAACGGTTGTCAACAGGGAAGTTGCCTGGCCGGGGCATGGCAGCAGGTGCGTTGCCGTGGAGCGGAAGTGCAGGGAGGAAGGCAGGACGGGGAGCGGTGCCGGGCCGTGGCCCAGGGCGGTGAGCCGGGGGTCGGGGCCGGTGAGCAGGCAGGTGGGTGCGGTGGAGGGATTTCAGGTGCGAGAGGAGGTGGGGATGAAGGGTTTCGGTGCGGAAGCAGCCGAGCGTGGTGCGTCGGCGGGCAGCGGCCGGGGAGTGCGGGCGGCACGGCATCATGGGGAGTATGGAACGTACGTGCTCTCGCTGGCCGGTGCGGTCGGGCCGGGTGCGCGGATGGGGCGTTCGGAGATGAGGCACGGCGGGGAAGTGCCGGGCTTCGTCGGGCGGCGGCGTGAAGTGGCCCGGTTAGTCGAGGTGCTGCGCACTGCGTCGGCGGTGATGCTGGTGGAGGGCGATGCGGGGGTCGGGAAAACCGCGCTGGTCGAGCGGGCACTGGCGGAGGCCGGGACCCCGGGGGAACGGGTGCTGACCGCACGGTGCCACCCAGTGGTCGAGCCGCCGCCCTACGGGCCGTTGCTGGACGCATTCCGGCGCAGCCGTCCGGCCCTGGCGGCGACCGCCGGGGTACCGCCGAGCGCCGGTGCGCTCCGCGCGTGGCTGCCGGACCTGGCCGACCTGCTGCCGGCGGACACCGCCGGGCCGGGAGCCGACGAGCGGTACCGGCTGGCACAGGGCCTGCGGGCGCTGCTCGGAGCACTGGGCGAGGTGGTGCTTCTGGTCGAGGACGCGCAGTGGGCCGATCGGGCGACCAGGGAGCTGTTGCTGCTGCTGGCCAGGGACCCGCACCCCGGCCTGTCGCTGGTGGTGACCTACCGGCCGGAGGAGCTACCGGACGGGGCGTCCGTGCTGGGAACGGCCTACCGCTGCCCGCCCGGTGTCTCCGGAGGGTTGCTCAGGGTCGAGCCCCTGGACGAGGCGGAGATCCTGGAACTGGCCCGTGCCGCGCTCGGTGCCAGTGGCGGGACCGGTTCGGCCGCTGGTAGCAGCCCCGCCGCCGGGACCGTGCCTGCGGTGGCGGCCCTGCTGTACCGACGCTCCGGTGGGCTTCCGGCGGCGATCGTCGAGGACCTGGCGGCACTGCGCGAGGACGATCGGCGGACGGACCCCGTCGCCCTCCTGGCCGGGGCGGACCTGCCGCGCGGTCTGCGGGACGCGGTGGCCGAGCGCTTGGCGGGGCTCGGTCCGGAGGCGCGTGCGGTGGTGGAGACGGTTGCCGTGCTGGACGAGCCGGCCGGGGAGGAGCTGATCGCCGAGGTCTCCGCGCTGCCCGCCGAGCAGGTCTCCGCCGGGCTGGTGGAGGCCCTGCGCGCAGCGGTGCTGAGCGAGCCCGCTCCGGCCAGGTACGCGTTCCGCCGGGAGCCCGCCCGGCAGGTGGCGTACCGGCGGATACCGGGCCCGACGCGCTCCGCGCTCCACCGCCGGGCCATCGAGGCGCTGGGCGCCAGGCAACCGCGGCCACTCGCCCGGATCGCCGCGCACATCCGCGCGCTCGGCGACCGGGACGCCTGGCAGCAGGCCGCCGAGGCGGCAGCCGAACAGGCCGCGGAGCAGGGCCACACTGCGGTGGCGGGCGCGCTGCTGCGCGAGCTGCTCGCCGAGACCGACCTCGCGCCGGAGCGCTGCGGGCGGACCGCCCGGGCGCTGGCCGGCCTGGCCGCGAACGCCGCCTACGACGAGGCCAGCACCGAGGTGCTGGCCGACATCATCGCGGACCCCCGGCTGCCGGTGGCCGACCGCGGTGAGGTCCGGCTCACCCTGGGCCTGCGGGTGGCCGTCCAGGGCGGCGACCGGGCCGGGTTCGCCCTGGTCGAACAGGCCGCCGACGAACTCATCGCCGAACGGCCGGCCCGCGCCGCCCGGGCCCTGGTCGCGCTCGCGATGAACGAACGCGACGGCGCGGGCGCGGCCGTCCGGGAGCGGATGGCCAAGGCCGCCGCCGCGCTGGAGATCGAGCCCGACGAGGAGGTCGCCGCCGCCTACCGTGCCACCAGGCTCACCTTCCAGGCCCGCGAGGGCGACCCCGAGCTGTGGCCCGAACTCGACCGGCTGCCGCGCGGCGCCTCCAGCCCGGAGCTCGTCCGGCAGACCGCCAGAGCCCTGTTCAACGTCGGCGAAATCGCGATGGAGACCGGCCACGACCAGCGGGCCGGACGGCTGCTCGCCGAGAGCCGCGCCCTGGCCCGGCAGGCCGCGATCTCCTACCTGGAGTGCTACAGCCGGATCGCCCTGCTGCGCCTCGACGGCCTGGCCGGGCGGTGGCAGGGCCTGGAGGAGCGGTTCGAGGCGCTCGGCACCGAGTACCCGGACGTGGCGATGGTCCGGGTCGAACGCGCCCTGCTGTTCGGTCGGATGGCCGCCTCGCGAGGGCGGCTGGCGGTCGCCCGGGCCGAGTTCGAGTCCGCTGCCGGGTACGGGGAGCGGGAGTCGCAGGTCACCACGGCGATCAGGGCCGCCGCCGGTCTGGGAGCGGTGGAACTGGTGGAACGCGGGGCGGAGGCGGCTGCCGCGCTGCTGGCGCCGGCGGTGGCGATCCTGCGCCGGGCCGGAGCGTGGGCCCGCGCCGGGGAACTGCTGCCGATCGCCGTGGAGGTCGTACGGGGCGTCGGCGACGAGGGCGCGACCCGGCACCTGGTCGAGGAGGCGGCGGAGGCGATCGGGAGGACGGACGCGCCCGCCGCCCACGCGGGGCTGGCCTTGGCCCGGGGCGTCCTGCTGGAGGGGGAGGACCCGGGCGGTGCGATCGAGTCCTACCGCCGGGCCCGGGACGCCTGGCGGAGCATCGGCCGCCCCTACGAGGTCGCCAGGGCGGAGGAGCGGTTGGCCCGGGCACTCGCGGAGCGCGACCCGCAGACCGCGGCCGAGCGGTTGGCCGCCGCCGAAGCCACCTACACCACCCTTGGGGCAGCCTCCGACGCGGCCCGCTGCCAGCACGTCCGGCGGGACCTCGGACTCGGGCGGATGGCCTCGCCCGGACGGCGCGGCTACGGCGAGGCGCTCTCGCCGCGTGAGCGGCAGGTCGCGGAGCTGGTCGGGCAGGGGGTCAGCAACCAGGACATCGCCCAGGTGCTGTTCCTGTCGCCGCGCACGGTGGAGCACCACGTGGCCAGCGTGCTGAGGAAGTTGGGCGTGGGCCGGAAGGACGTGGCGGAGGCGCTGGCGGAGACCGAGAGCTGAGTTCGAGCGGTGGGCGGGCGTTCGGTGGGGAGGGAAGGAGAGCTGCGGGGAGGGGAGGGTAGCGGCCGGGGGCGGAGTCAGGGACGGGGGTGGTGGGTGAGACGGGCGAGTCGGGAGAGGGTGGCGTGGCGGGCCTGGCGTTCGACGGTGCCGCAGCGACGTCCGATCGGGGGCCGGTCGGCGGGGGCGGTGAAGTGTTCGCTGGTGTACGGGCGGAAGCGTTCGCGGCGGGTCATCCGGACCTCCGGATGAGGGTGGGAGGGGAACGAGTGTCAGCTGACCGGGGGTTCAGTACGGTGATCAATGCGTGGCGGTATCCATCGCGGCGGGCGAAGGTTGGGTAGCGGCCGGTCGGGGGGGTGGGGATACCCAGGGTTCGGGGCGGATGTTGGGTAGGGGGTACGCATTGTTCGGCCCGCGGGAGTGGCGCTTTGCTTGGGGTGTTCCCGATGACGGCTGCCAGCCGGCCCCGGCTGCCCAGGAGGTTTCGATGACCCGCCGTGAACTCTTCCGTCGTTACGCTGCCGAGCACTTCACCGCCCCGGACGTGTCGGCCGCCGACCGGTCCCGCTGCCGGGGGGCGGTGGAGCGGCAGACCAGCCGGGCCCGGCTGGCCTCGCTGGCGCGGATCACCCCCGCCACCCCATGCCGGCGATGGCCAGGAGCGGGGCGGCCGGTGCCGGGGTGCCCGCTCAGCGCTGGTCGCCGGCGGTCGGGGGAGTCGAGGCTCCGCGGATTCCGGCGCAGCGTTCGCGCGGCAGCCGTCCCGGTACGTCGGGCAGTTGAGGATGGGGGAGAGGAAAGGGGGAGAGACGCCCCCTGGCGGAGCGTCAGGGAGCGGGCGGGAGTGGGCTCAGCGGATCAGGTGGGGGAGGAAGCGGGCGCCCTGGTGGGTGATGGGGCTGTCGTCCGTCTCGCGGATGCCGAGACCGGCGGATTCGCCGTCGACGACCCAGGTGCCGAGGACGGGGCGGTTGCCGTCGAAGTCGGGGAGCGGGTGGTACTGCTGGTAGCAGTAGCCTTCGGCGCCGTAGCGGTCCGGGTCGCCGGCCCAGTCGGCGAGCCGGGTCTGGCTGCCGTCGGGTTCGACGATGCGGATGCCGGCGCCCTCCCGGCCGAGCAGCGGCTTGGCGGCGTAGCCGGGGCCGTCGGGGTCGGCGAGTTCGCGCGGGCCGTCGAGGTAGGCGGGCAGCAGGTTGGGGTGGCCGGGGTTGAGCTCCCACAGCACGGCCAGCAGGGCCTTGTTGGAGAGCAGCATCTTCCAGGCGGGCTCGATCCACAGGGTGGAGCCGGTGCTGCCGCCGAGGTCGATGACGTCCAGCAGGTGGTCGGCGAACTCGTCGTCGACCAGCCACTCCCACGGGTAGAGCTTGAACGCGGAGCGGATGAAGCGGTGCTCCAGGTCGACGAAGCGCCCGGACAGTTCGTCCCAGCCGATGTCCTCCATGGCGATGCCGACGGTCCGCAGGCCGGCCTGTTCGGCGCACTCCTGCAGGTAGAGGGTGGTGAGCCAGTCCTCGCCCTCGGTGTCGCCGCGGGAGTGGGCGAAGTGGACGGGGCCGGGCGGCAGGAGGTGCTTCTGGCGGGACCAGGACTCGATCAGCCGCTCGTGCAGGGAGTTCCACTGGTCGGCTTCGGGGAAGCGCTCCTCCAGCCAGAACCACTGCGGTCCGGCGGCCTCGATCAGCGAGGTCGGGGTGTCGGCGTTGTACTCGAAGAGCTTGGCCGGGCCGGTACCGTCGTAGGCGAGGTCGAAACGGCCGTACACGCTGGGCTGTTCGTCGCGGCGGCGCCAGGACTCGGCGACGACGGCGGCCAGGCGCGGGTCGGTGATGCCGAAGTCGGCGAAGCGGCCGGTGCGCACCACGTGCTCGGCGGCGGCGAGGGAGAGCTCGTGGAGTTCCTCGACCACCTCCTCCAGGGCCTCCACCTCGGGCAGTGAGAACTCGTAGTAGGCGCTCTCGTCCCAGTAGGCGTGCGGGCCGCCCTGGTTGCACGGGTCGGAACACATCGCGTACACGAGGCCCTGGGACTCGACGGTGGCCAGCCAGTCGGGGCGCGGGGCGATGGTGTGGCGGCGCATCCGGATCAGCCCCCGCCCGAGCCGCTGCTGCTGCCCTTGGGGCAGCCGAAGCCGCCGCGCTTGGCGGCCGACTTGCTGAAGGTGCCGCCGCTCGCGGTGGTGGTGCCGGAGCCGCAGTAGTACCACTGGCCCGCGCCCGAGCCGCCCGCCGAACAGGAGTGCGCGTCGAGGACCTTGAGGGTGCCCGGGTCGACGCAGCGGCTGGGGGTCTTGCTCGACGAGGAGCAGCCAGCCAGCGTCAGGGCGAGGGTGCCGACCATCCCCAGGGCGACGAAGCCGGAGCGGCGGCGGGCACCGGGGATCGGCCGGTCCGGTCCGGTGGCGGGGGAAGACGGCGGCGGTGTCATGGCGGATCATCGTACGCGGGCCGCCGGATGGCAGGGGAGGTGCCCCCGGAAACTGACGGGACGGCCAATGCCTCGGGCCGTCCGTGGGATATCTTTTGCCGATCCTTGACCACGAGGCGGCCCGCACGGGCGCCCGACCTCCGGGGAGCCCCCGCAGATGAACGACATACTCCACGGCCTCGGCGCGGCCGCCGTCTACGGCCTGGTGGGCCTGGTCCTGCTGCTGCTCGGCTACCTGTTGATCGACCTGCTGACGCCCGGCAAGCTCGGTCGGCTGATCTGGGCCGAGGGCAACCGCAACGCGGCCGTGCTGCTCAGCTCCGCGCTGCTCGGCGTCGGCGGCATCGTGTACACCGCGATCCGGTACACCTACGACGACTTCGGCAAGGGCCTGCTGTCCACGCTCTGCTTCGGCGTCCTCGGCCTGCTGCTGATGGCGCTCGCGTTCTGGCTGCTGGACCTGCTCACCCCCGGGCGGCTCGGCACGATCCTGGTCTCCACCGAGCCGCACCCGGCGGTGTGGGTGTCGGCCAGCTGCAACCTGGCCGCCGCGGCGATCGTGGCCGCCTCGATCGCCTGAGCGCCTGAGCACCTGAGCGCCCCGACCCGGGCGGTCGCCCGGAAGCAGCACGTCAGCGGCCCGTCAGCGCCGCGCGGCCGGCAGCAGTTCGGCGAACAGCGGCGCCACCTGCCCGGCCTCCAGCAGGAACCCGTCGTGGCCGTGCGGCGAGGAGATCGTCCGCAGCGCGTCGGCGTCCGGCAGCAGCGCGGCCAGTTCGACCTGCTGGACGGGCGGGTACAGCCGGTCGGAGTCGACCGCGGCGACCAGCGCCGGGACGGCGGCCCGGCGCAGCGCCGCCGCGGTGCCGCCCCGGCCGCGCCCGAGGTCGTGGGCGTTCATGGCCTCGTTGAGGACCACGTAGCTGCCCGCGTCGAAGCGGTGGGCGAGCTTGGCGGCGTGGTGGTCCAGGTACGACTCGACGGCGAACCGCCCGCCCCGCCAGGGGTGTTCGCCGGACTGCGGGTCCCGGCCGAAGCGGGCGGCCAGCTCGGGCTCGCTGCGGTAGGTGATCTGGGCGAGGCGCCGGGCCAGGCCCAGGCCGCGGTGCGGGCCGCCGCCGGGCGGCAGGTGGTGGTAGTCGCCGCCGTGCCACCCCGGGTCCGCGCGGATCGCGTGCAACTGCGCGGAGGCGTGCGCGATCTGCTCGGCGGAGGCCGCCGCCGCGGTGGCCAGCACCAGCAGCGCCCCGACCCGCCCCGGGTGCGTCACCGCCCACTCCAGCGCGCGCATCCCGCCCATCGACCCGCCGACCACCAGCGCCCAGCGCTCGATGCCCAGGGCGTCGGCGAGCCGCACCTCGGCGGCGACCTGGTCGCGCTGGGTGAGGAACGGGAACCGGCTGCCCCAGGGCCGCCCGTCCGGCGCGGTGGCGGACGGTCCGGTGGAGCCCTGGCAGCCGCCGAGCACGTTCGGCGCGACCACGAACCAGCGGTCGGTGTCCAGCGCCCGCCCCGGCCCGACCAGTTCCGTCCACCAGCCGGCCGTCCGGTGCCCGGGCCCGGCCGGCCCGGTGAGGTGGCTGTCACCGGTCAGGGCGTGCAGCACCAGCACCGCGTTCGAGCCGTCGGGGTGCGGCGTGCCCCAGGTCTGGTACGCCAGCCGGGCCCCCGGCAGGGTGCCGCCCGCATCCAGGGCGAGCGGCCCGGGCAGCGCGAACCAGCGCCGCCCGCCGACCGGATCGCCGTCCCGCCAGGCCCCGGAGGACGGCGGGACGGCGAGCTGCGGCAGGCCGTTCAGGACGCCGCGCCCTTCGCCGCGCGGAAACCCGCTTCCAGGTCGGCCCGCAGGTCAGTGACGCTCTCCAGCCCGACCGACAGGCGCACCAGGCCCGGCGCCGTCCCGGTGGCCACCAGCTGCTCGGCGTCCAGCTGGCTGTGCGTGGTGGACGCCGGGTGGATCACCAGGCTGCGCACGTCCCCGATGTTGGCGAGGTGGCTGAACAGCTCCAGCCCGTCCACGAACCGCCGCCCGGCCTCGACGCCGTCGCGGAGCTCGAAGGAGAGCACCGCGCCCGCGCCGCGCGGCAGGTAGCGCTGGGCCGCCGCGTACCAGCGGCTGGAGGGCAGCCCCGGGTAGTGGACGACCGACACCTCGTCGCGCTGCTCCAGCCAGCGGGCCAGCTCCAGGGCGTTCGCGGTGTGCCGCTCCAGCCGCAGCGACAGCGTCTCCACGCCCTGCAGCAGCAGGAACGCCGAGTGCGGGGAGAGCGCGGGCCCGAGGTCGCGCAGCAGTTGGACCCGCAGCTTGGCGGCGAACGCGCCCGGGCCGAGGGCGTCCCAGAAGCGCAGGCCGTGGTAGCTCGGGTCGGGTTCGTTGAAGCCGGGGAAGCGCTCGGGGTGGGCGCCGAAGTCGAAGCTGCCGCCGTCCACGACCACGCCGCCGATGGTGGTGCCGTGCCCGCCGAGGAACTTGGTGGCCGAGTGGACCACGACGTCCGCGCCGTGCTCCAGCGGCCGCAGCAGGTACGGGGTCGGCACGGTGTTGTCGACGATCAGCGGCACCCCGGCGGCGTGCGCGACGTCCGCGACCCCGCGCACGTCCAGCACGTTGCCGCGCGGGTTGCCCAGCGACTCCGCGAACAGCGCCTTGGTGTTCGGGCGGACCGCCGCCCGCCACGCCTCCAGGTCGTCCGGGTCCTCGACGAAGCTCACCTCGATGCCGAACCGGGGCAGCGTGTGGCGCAGCAGGTTGTACGTGCCGCCGTACAGCGACGCCGAGGACACCAGGTGGTCGCCCGCCTGGGCCACCGTCAGCAGCGCCAGCGTCTCGGCGGCCTGCCCGGAGGCCAGTGCGACCGCCGCCACGCCGCCCTCCAGGGAGGCCAGGCGCTGCTCCAGCACGTCGGTGGTCGGGTTGTGGATACGGGTGTAGATGTTGCCCGGCTCGGCGAGCGCGAACAGGTCGGCGGCGTGCGCGGTGTCCCGGAAGGCGAACGAGGTGGTCTGGTAGATCGGCACCGCCCGGGCCCCGGTCGTCGGATCGGGCTGCGCGCCCGCGTGGATCTGCCGGGTCTCGAACGACCAGCCGGGAACGGCCTCGGGGCTCTGCTCGGACATGCTGCTCCTGTACGGGATCGCGGGCGCGCCGCGGGCACGGCGGAGCCGTCGCTCGGACGCGGGAGGGCGGGGAGACGGCACCGCCGGCGGGTCTGCGCGGCCGGGGTGCCCGCCGTACCGGCGGTGCGGCGGCGCCGCCGGACGGTCACGGCGTCAGGTAAGCACAGGCCGCGAACGCCCCGCCAGCGGGTCGCCGAAACGGAAACGGGAGGACACGGGGCGCAATGTCCCGGCGACCTGACGGGCCATCATCCGATGGTCGTACCATCGGATTCGGCCTGCTCCGGGGCGGTGCCCGGGACGCCGAGCAGGGACAGGAACGCCGCGGTCGCCGGAGTGGGACCGGAGCGCGGCCAGACCACCGTCTCGATCCGGGTCGGCGCGTCCGTGACCTCCACGACGGCGACGCCGGTCAGCCGCGGGGCGTACGCGGCGGGCAGCATGGCCACCGCCAGGCCCGGGCCCACCAGGCGCGGGATGTAGGACGCCTCGTCGACCTCGAAGGCCACGTCGCGCACCAGCCCCGCGGCGGCGAACGCCAGATCGGTCTGGGCCCGCCCCGCACTGCCCGCCGGCAGGTCGACGAAGGGCTCGGCGGCCAGCTCGCGCAGCGGGACCCGGCCGCGGGAGGCCAGCGGGTGGTCCGGCGCGACGGCGGCGACCAGGGGGCCGCGGGCCAGCTCGCGGGCCGTCACCCCCTCGGGCCGGAAGGTGGTCGGCAGCCCGAGGAAGGCGACGTCCAGCGTGCCCCGGCGGACCTGCTCGACCAGGTCCTTGCTGGCGCCCACCCGCAGGCTGATCCGCACCCGCGGGTGCCGGCCGCGGAACTCGCGCAGCCCGACCGGGATGTCCACCGCGGTGACGGTCGAGATCAGCCCGACCGCCAGCCGCCCGCGCACCTCGCCCACCGCCGCCGCGACCTCGGCGGCGGCCCGCTCGGCCGCCTCCAGGCACTGCCGGGCGGCCGGCAGGAAAGCCTCCCCGGCGGCGGTCAGCCGGACCCGGCGGCTGGTGCGCTCGAACAGCCGGGCGCCCAGCTCCTGTTCGAGCCGGGCGACCTGGTGGCTGAGCGCCGACTGCACGACCAGGCAGCGCTCGGCGGCCCGGGTGAAGCTCAGCGTCTCGGCGACCGCGAGGACGTAGCGCACCTGCTGGAGTTCCATGCGATCCATCATGGAACGAGATCGATGAGCTGACAAACATGTGTTGGACTCATCGATCGGGCCGGAGCCAGACTGCTGCCCATGAGAGCGAACCCCGGCACCACCCCACCGTCAGCCCGCTCGACACCCGCGCCCCGTCCCCGGGTTCGCCCCGCCGCGCCGGTCTCGGCACCCTGCCCCGCACCGCGCTCACCGCGCTCGCCCGGTGGTCTGGGGCACCACCTACGTGGTCACCACCGAACTGCTGCCCCCCGGCCACCCGATGTCCGCCGCCCTGCTGCGCGCCCTGCCCGCCGGACTGATCGCCCTGGCCGTCACCCGGACCCTGCCGCGCGGCAGCTGGTGGGGCAAGGCCGCCGTGCTCGGCGTGCTGAACATCGGACTGTTCCTGCCGCTGCTGTTCACCGCCGCCGAACGCCTCCCCGGCGGCGTGGCCGCCACCCTCGGCGCCGTCCAGCCGATGGCCGTCGCCCTGCTCGCCGTCCCGGTGCTGCGCCAACGGCTGTCCGCCCGGCGGCTGGGCTGGGGACTGGTCGGCGTGGCCGGCGTCGGGCTGGTGGTGATCGGACCGGGCGCGGGGCTGGACGCCGTCGGCGTGGCCGCCGGGCTGGGCGGCGCCGCCACCATGGCGCTCGGCGTCACGCTCACCAAGCGCTGGGGCCGCCCCGAAGGCGTCGGCCCGCTCGCGCTGACCGGCTGGCAGCTCACCGCCGGCGGCCTGTTCCTGCTGCCCACCACCTTCCTGTTCGAGGGCGCGCCCCCGGCGGTCGACGGCCGGGCCGCGCTCGGCTACCTCTGGCTGGGCCTGGTCGGCGGGCTGCTCACGTACGCCCTCTGGTTCCAGGGCATCGGCAGCCTCCCGGTCACCAGCGTCGCGGTGCTGAACCTGCTGTCGCCGCTGGTCGCGGCGGTGCTCGGCGCGCTGCTGCTGGACCAGACGCTCGGGTTGGTGCAGCTGCTGGGCTTCGCGCTGGCGCTGGCGTCGATCGTGGCCGGCCAACTACCCGACCGCCGTACGGTCGGCGGGCCGCCCGGACGGCCCTGAGCGGTCGTCGACCGCGCATGCCCGTCGAACGCGAACGGCTGCCCGGGCCGGGAGCCGGGCAGCCGTTCGCCGGTGGGTGCGGGGGCCGGTCAGATCCGGCGGATGGTGCTGATGCTCAGCGCGTCGACCGCCATGGTGCGGACCGGGGCGCCGGGCTTCGGCGCGTGCACCACCATGCCGTTGCCGATGTACATGGCGACGTGGTCCTGGGCGCCGTGCACGTTGTAGATCACCAGGTCGCCGGGCTGGGCGTTGTGCCAGTCGCGGCCCACGCTGCTGCCCGCGTGCGCCTGCTCCTGCGAGGTGCGCGGCAGGTGCACGCCGGCCTGGGCGTACGCGTACACCATCAGCCCGGAGCAGTCGAAGCTGCTCGGCCCCTCGGCGCCCCAGACGTACGGCTTGCCCCGCTGGGCGAGCGCGCTGTTCACGGCGGACTGGGCGGCACCGCTGGAAGCCTTGGGCAGGTTGGCGACGTCCAACCGGTCGACGCCGCGCGAGGCGGTGCCCCCGTTGTCCGCGAGGATCGCCGCACGGTCGGCGGCGCCGAGCTGGTTGAGCAGCCGCTGCGACTCGGCGAGCTTGGACTGCACCTCGCTCTTGGTGTCGTTCAGCGTCCTGGTCTCGGTGTCCAGCTCGGCCAGGATCGACGAGGTCTCCTGCTTCTGCTGGTCCAGGCGGCGCTGCTGGTCCTTGAGCGCCTTGAGGATCTCGCTCTGGGTGCCGGCGGCCTGGTTGAAGGAGGACGCCTTGGTGAGGTACTGGTCCGGGTCCGCGGAGAGCATCAGCTGCATCGACGGGTCGACGCCGCCCTGCCGGTACTCGTCGGCCGCCACCTCGGCCAGCCCCGAGGCCAGCTCGGTCAGCTGCTCCTGGCTGCGGGCCACCTGGTCCTGCAACTGGCCGGCCTGCTGGCGCAGCTGGTCGGCCCGCTCCTTGGCCCCGTTGTACTTCTCGGTGGCCTGCTCCATCTCGCCGGTGAGCTTGTCGACCTGGGCCTTCACCTCGTCCTTGGACGGCTGGGCGGGCGCCGCGTGCGCACCGGCCTGGGCCGAGAGGGCGACCACGGTCGCGGCGGCACCCGTGAGCACGGTCACCCGCGCTCGGCTCGGCTGCTTGGGGCGGCGGTGGGAGGCCATCCGAGGTTCCTTCTTCCGGTTCTGCCAGGCGAACTCTTCGTTCTTCGTTCTTCGTTCGAGTGATCGTCCGAAGACGGGTTCGATGCCAGACCGTAATGAAAACCCGGCTCCGCGTCCACTCCTCCCCTCCGAACCCGGCAGGGAGAGGAAGGGCTGACTGTATGTCAGCCCGGCGGCGACGCCTCGACAGGGGACAGGTGGTATGTCACATGTGGCAGCTAGGGTGACTGGGCGCACCGCCGCGTGGGGGTCGGACTCCCCTGAGCAGGGCCAACGCGGCGCCGCCACCCCGGGGCGGGGCGAGCGGACAGCGCGGCGCAGAATGGCTCCGTGCTCGAACTGACCACGGAGGAGCGACTCCGCACCGCCACCGACGACGACAGCGTGCTGGTCTGGGCCGCGCAGGGCCTCACCGGCGGCGCCCGCGCCTGGACCTCCGCCTCCGGCCGGGCCGTCGCCGTCGCCTCGCCCGCGCTCTCCGGACGCGACCGGATCGCCGTCCGTGGGCCCGTCGCCGAACTGCTGCCGCTGCTGGACGAGGTGATGGCCCTGGTCGGCCCGAGCTACCGCCCGTTCGGGGACGCCGAACTGCTCGCGGAGCTCTGCGCGCGCCACGACGGGCTGGAGCCGCGCGGGCGGTTCGGCTGGATGCAGCGCGACGGGACCGGCGCTCCGCCGCTCGGTGCCGGTGCGGCGGGTGGTGGGGGTGGCGCGTACTGGCTGGCTCCCGACGAGTCGGACGAGGCCGCCGAGCTGATCGACCGTCACTTCCCCGCCTCGTACGCCCACCCGCACCGGCCGGGCGTCCGTGCCTGGGCGGGCGTCCGCGACGATGCCGGGCGGCTCACGGCGCTCGCCGCCGACGCGTGGCCCGCCCCGACGGTCGGCCTGCTCGCCGGTGTGGTCAGCGACCCCGTGCACGGGCGCGGACGCGGGCACGCGGCGGCGGCCTGCCGACTGGTGCTCGGCGAGGTCCTGGCGCGGTCGCCGCGCGCGGCGCTGATGGTGGACGACTGGAACGCGCCGGCGATCGGGCTCTACCGGCGGCTCGGCCTCGACCACCGGTTCCTCGGCGCGGCGGCGCAGCGCGGGGCCGGCGCGGCGGCGGTGCACTGACGGGAAGGCGGGTCCCGCCCGGGCGCGGTGCCGGAACTTGTCACCCGCGGTCGCTAGCGTGTTCGCATGACCGATGCCGAGCACGATCTGCGCCGTCTGCTGCCCAGTGGGGACCCGAGTACCGTCGCCGGACTGCTGCCTGCCGGACGCCTGGTCAGCCCCCGGCAGGGAGGGGAGGAGGCGGCGCCGGCGCTCTGGCTGAGCGACGGGCCGGCGCCGCTCGGGCTGTGGAGAAGCTCCACCGGGAGCACCCGCGCAGCGGGCTGTGGCCGCTGCTGCTCGCGCCGCTGCGGGTCGGGGACGAGGAGTTCCGGCCCTGGGCGACGGGCGAACTCGACACCGTCTCCGCCAGCGAACCCGACTGGTACGACCCGGCCGCGCTGCTGCGCACCGGCTGGGAGTACTCCACGGTCGTGGACTCCGACGGCGAGCCGCTCGACCCGGACGAGATGTCCGAACTCGGGCGGTCCGTCGCCCCGTTCCTCGACGGCTGGCCCGGCACCGCGCCCGCGGCCGAGCACACCGGCGACCCCGACGGGGCGGCCCGTGCGCTCGCCCGGGAGCTGCTCGCGGGCAACGCGCACCTGCGGATCGGCCTGGTCGCCGCGGCGAGCGGGGCGGAGGCGCTGACCGCCTGCGGCTGGTCGGGCCCGGTCAACCACGAGGACGACATCGCCAAGGTGTCCGCCGTCCTGCTGGACTGGGAGCGCCGCTACGGCACCCGGCTGGTCCAGGTCGGCTTCGCGGAGCTGGAGTTGAGCGTGGCCGCCCCGCCCGGCGACGAGCGGAGCGCGCTGCGGATCGCCGCCGAGCACCTGGCGTTCTGCCCCGACAACATCTTCCAGGGCGCGGGCACGCTCACGGAGTACGCGCTCGGGCTGGTCGGAGCCGCGCAGTGGTCCTTCTGGTGGGACTGACGGGCGTCCGCCGCTGGTGCGTTCCCCGGGAGAACGTCAACTCCGGTTGATCAAGCCCCACTCGTGCGAGCGAAGAATCGCACAAGGATTCGCTCCGGCGGGTGGTTTGGCCTCCGCAGCGCCGAGTTCCCGCCTCCACGGACCCTAGGGTTGCCGACAAGACGGGGACGGAGCGGTACGGATCGGGCCGAAAAGCCCAGGGGGAGCAGACCATGACGGAAAGCACGCGGACGGGCACCGGCGGATCGGGAACAGGCTCGGTGCTCCGCCGCACCCTGGGCGAACAGCGGATCGCCCTGGTCGCCTGGCGGCTGCTGGTGCTGCAGAACGCGCACCCGGCGGTCGCCGCCGGGGTCAGCCAACTGTCGACCTACCGCAGCCACCCGTGGCGGCGGATCGAGCACACCATGGACAGCGGTCGACGCCTGTTCTCCGCCGACCGGGAAGCCCTGCACCTGGAGGTCCAACGACTCGCACGGAGCCATCGCCGGATCGCCGGGGTCGACGACCGGGGCCGTCCCTACACCGCGCTCGACCCCGCCGTCCGGGTCTGGGTGCTGGTGACGCTGTACGAGGCGATGACCGCCCTCCACGCGCTCGCCGGGCGCCCGCTGCGCCCCGCCCAACTGGACCGGCTCTACCGGGAGTTCCGCACGGTCTGCGCCGCCTTCGAGCTCCCCGACGAACTGTTCCCGCCCACCGCCGCCGACGTGCCCGGATACATCAGCGCCACCATCCGGGACACCCTGGAGTTCACCGAAGCGGCCCAGGACATGCTGTACACCGTCCTGACCCGCGCGCCGGCCCCGCGCCGCCTCGGCCGACTCCGCCCCGTCTGGCCGCTGCTGCGCAGACTCGTCGCCCGCTTCCTGACCACGCTCACCCTGGCCGACCTGCCACCGGAGTTCCGCGCCAAGTTCGGCCTGCCGCGCAGCCGGGGCGCGGCCGTGCTCTCCTGGGTCGTCCACCGCGGCGCCCGGGCGGTGGCGCTCCAACTGCCGGACCGGCTGCGCTACCGCACGCTGTCGGACGGCGGGCGGGCCCGACCACAGCAGGCCAGGGCGCCGCGCCCGGCGCGCACCCTGCACCGGGACAACCGGCCGGTACGGATGGCCGCGTTCTACCGCCAGGTGATGGACCAGACCGGGGACGGACGGCTGACCTCGGCCGACTTCCAGGCGATGGCCCACAACATCTGCTGGCCGCTGGAGCTCGACCAGACCGGTGAGTCCGCCGTGTACGCCGCCTTCGACACCTGGTGGCACCACCTGCTGGCCACCATGGACGCCGACGGCAACGGCGAGATCTCCTGCGAGGAGTTCGTCACCGCGATGCTCGCCGGCATCGACCGGGACCCGGACTACCTGGACCAGGGCCTGCACGTCGCCGTCCGCGCCATGTTCCGCGCCGCCGACCTCGACCACAGCGGCCTGCTGGACGCCGAGGAGTACCGCACCCTGTTCGGCGGCTCCCGGGTCCATCCCGCCGAACTGACCCACGGCTTCCGCCAACTGGACACCGACGGGGACGGACAGATCACCGAGGAGGAGTTCGTGAGGGGATTCACCGAGTTCTTCACCGCCCGGACGGAGAGCACCGCCGGCACCCAACTGCTGGGTCGACCATGACGGCACGGCCCTGAGCCGTGACGTCGGTGCCGGTACTGCCGCAGGCGCGGGCGGCGGTGCTGGTCGGGGCCGGGTGCGGAGACCACCCCGGGTGGGCAGCTCCTTGACAACTGGAGAGAGTGTGAACCGCCGGTCGGGCGGATCGAGGAACTGGTGCGGCCCAGGACCCGGCCGCCGAGGCCGCCGTCGCGGCGCTCAGCGCCAGGACCGGCCACGGCTGCGTGCCGTACGACTTCCTCGCGTACGGCGGCAGCCGCAGCCGGGCGGACTTCCCTCGAACTCGCCCGCCCGGTCAGACCGGCTTCGCCACCGCCTGTAGCAACTGGTTGGTGGCCGCCAGCACCTCGCCACCGGACCGCGTTCCCAGCGGGCGGCGCAGTTCGGCGACCTCCGGGTCGGCCGCCGACACGGTGAGGGTGTAGGGGACGGGGCCGGTGATGTTCTGGTCGGCGTCGGTCCGCGGGGTCAGCCCGGCGGCCAGCGCCGGTGCGTCGACGCCGGGGCACAGCGCCGCGGCGGGCAGCACCACGTGGGCGGTCGCGCCGCCGTCGGTGATCAGCCAGCCCCGGCCGTCGGGAGTGTGCGCGGCGCCGCCCACCGTGGTGGGCAGCCCGTAGGCGGCGGCCACCACCCCGTTCGGGCCCTCGATCTCGACCGCAACGCCCGCGCTGCCCAGCGGTGCGGCGAGCGCCAGCGGGGTGTCCGAGCCGGAGCCGAGTTCCAGGTCGAAGACGAACTCACCGGGTCGGTCGGCGTCCAGCCGCTGGTAGCCGTAGGAGGCGAAGCGCAGCCAGGGGCCGGTGGGTTTCCCGGCGGACTCCCCGGCGGGGAGTGCGTCGGAGGTGGTCGGGAAGCGGTGGTAGCCGTGCTGCCCGCACTTGCTGCCGGCGAACGTCCCGCCGCCGGGAAGTGCCTGGTCGGCGGTGGGACGGGGGCTACCAGGGCGGGTGCCCGGGGACGCGATCTGCGGGGTGTGCGCCCGGTTCGGGCCGAACAGCAGTCCGCCGACCACCAGGAGGACGATCAGCACACCGAGCACCGCCGTCCAGCGCTCGCCCCGGCTGAGCGTGCGGAACCGGGTACCGAACCGTCCGGAGCCGGAGCGGCGGGTGCGGCGGGCGCGGGCCGGGCCGTCCTGGGACCAGCGGCGGCCACCCGGGTCGACCGGAGGCTCGTGGCGCCAGCGCTCGCTGAGCATCCTGGTCCGGGCGGACGGCTCGCTCACGGTGGCGGAGCGGATGAACTCCTCGTCCAGGACCAGACCTTCGAACGGGTCCGGAGGTTCGACGGCATCGGGCGGGCGGCGGTCGGGCATTGCGCCAGTATGCCCGCCGGGAGTGTCGTCGCGGGGCTATGTTCTGGATCACGGACGCGGCAGACCCGGGAAGGCCCCGGTGCGGCCCGCCGTCCGGGAAGGGCGACCGCCGTGCCGCAGATCCTGATCGACCACTCGCCGGGCCTGGACTTCGACGCCACGGGCTTCGCCAAGGAGGTGCACCAGCTGATTCCCGCCGTCGTCGACACCCGGGTGGAGGACTGCAAGACGCTGGTGCGCGAGGCTGCGCAGCACCTGGTCGGCGACGGTGCGTCGACGGAGGCGGTGGTGCTGGTCGAGATCAAGCTCCTGGCCGGTCGCAGCGCCGAGATCCGGAGCGCGCTCACCGCCCGGGTGACGGAGCTGCTGCGCGCGTACGTCCGGGTGCCCGCCGCGTTCTGCGTGGAGGTCACCGAACTCGACCGGGAGACGTACGTGTTCGTGCAGCACCCCGGACAGTGAGGGCCGAGGAGTAGGACCGAGGGAGTGGGGGTCGGCGCCCGCCGGGCGGTAGCCGTGGCGGCGACGGCGGGGGTGGCGCCGATGGCGGGGCCGGGGTGGATGTGAGAGCCGAAGATGGGGGGATGGCCAGGACGGCGGGGCGTCAGAGTCCGGGAGTGGATTCGTCGAAGAGTAGGCAGCGGGCCCGGTGATTCAGGTCGAGGGTGCGTCCGGAGACCACCTGGCGGCCCTGTTCGTCCACCTCCCGGGCGGTGTGGTGGATGCCCTTCGCGCGGCTCAGGTCGGGGACGCGGGCGGTGCGGTCCGGGTAGCCGCTGTCCGGGATGAAGATCAGGTAATCCCAGTCGCGGGCCGGGTTGTGCACGGTGGAGCAGGAGTTGGGCGACAGGCGGATGGTGGCGAAGTCCTTGTCGTTGGCCACCGCGGAGCGACCGAACCCGAGTGCCCCGGTGCGGGGCAGGTCCAGCCGGGGGGTGGTGACGCCGCGCTTCGCCTGCTGGAACACCCAGATCTCGCCGTTCTGCTGTCCGTTGTAATCCTCGCGCTCATAGAGGCAGAACGCGTCGGCGGGGCAGGCCGCGACGCCGTGCCCGCGCGCCAGGTGGGCGCCGGACCGCTGGGTGGTGGCCGCCCCTGCGGGGCTCGCGGCGGCGGCCAGGACCAGTAGTCCGACCGCCGCGCAAGTGATCATCTTCTCCATGCCCCGCCCAACGAGCCCCGGCCGGGCCGGGTACGCGCCCGCCCGCCTTTCGTGACGGACCGTCACTCGGCCGGTGGATCTTGATACTCAACGTGACGATTTGGCGTTGAAGCGTCACTCGGGAGCTGCCGAATTCACCTGGCGAACAGACGAACAACAGGCGTTGGTGTCGAGCAAGGGCGCGGGCGGGGCGGTGGACGGGATTCGGCGCCGCGTCGCGGAGCAGCCCCACGAGGGGCCCGCCACCTTGACCGTGGAGGGGGACTTGGCGGACGAGTTCCCGGTGTGTGTCGTCGGGGTCGGGGCGTGGTCGGGCGGTGGTAGGTGGGTGCGGCGGGGGCTCGTGGGTGGGGTTGCTTGTGCCGCTGCTCGGGGCATGTCTATGTTGGGCGGGAGTTCGACCGTTCGGCAGGATGCAAGAAGAGGTGCAGCGGCACGATGTGTGGCCCCCGCCCGGCAGCGTGGTACGGGAGCGGAGCCGGTTCCCCCGGCGCTCCGCGGGCGAAGGAGGCGTGAGGTGACCGGCACCCCGGACGCCATCGGCGCCCTGCTCGGAACCGGCCCCCGGCGGGTCGTCCCGCTCCCCGAACCGGCCGAACGCGAACGCCTGCGGGTGGCGTACGGGCTGGCGAAGTCCGAGACCGCACAGGCCCTCGGGATCAGCGCGAGCACGCTCACCGCCTGGGAACAGGGCCGTCGCGACCCGCAGGGCGAGGGCCGGGCGGCGTACGCGCGCCTGCTGGAGGGCATCGCCGCGCAGTTGGCGGCGGAGCTTCCGGTGGAAACGCTGCCGGAGAGGGAAGCGCAGGCGGAGGCCGGGGCGGTTGAGCAGCAGGCGGTGATGCTCGATCAGCGCCCGGACGGTTCGCTGGTGATGGCTGACGCCGCGCCGTGCGTGCAGTGCGGGCAGCCGTCGGTGTACCGCGCGCAGGGGCGGCCCATGCACCTCGGGGGCTTCTGCCGTCCGCCGGTGCCCGGGCCGTGCCCGCCCCCGTCCCTGTACCCGTAGCTGCCACTGCGCCCGTGCCGGCCCGGAGCCCGCCCCCGCCCCGCGAGGTCGCGCGGGGCCGAGGTGCGGGGTGGGCGCACGCGCAGGGGCGGTGAGGGGGAGGACTGGGAGCAGGCGGCCGCCGCCCGTTTCCCGGCCGGGCCGCTCGCGGTGGTGGACGTGGCGGCGGACGGGCGCGGGCTGGTGGCGCACGGCGCGGACGGTGCGGAGGTGCCCGGGGAGCGGCCGGCGGGCCGGACGGTGGCCGGGCTGCTGGAGTGGGCGCTGCGGGTGCGGCTCGGTTCGGCGCGGCTGCACCATTACGGCAAGGACGGCGATCCGCTGCTGGTGCTGACAGACGCCGCCGCCGCCGAACTCGGCCTGCCGCCCGCCGGGCGCGACGAGAAGACCCAGTACGTCGCCCGGATCGGCCGGCTGCCCGACACCCACCAGCAGGTCAAGGCGCTGGCGAAGGAGGGCTGGCAGCTCACCCGGCGCGGGTTCGGCCCCTGGGCCCGGATCTACCGCGAGCCCGAGGCCGGCCGGCGGCAGTGCGTGCAGCTGTGCGTGCTGCCGTGGGGCGCGCTGGACGGCGGTGGCTGGAAGCTCCCCGACGGGCTCGCCGCTCCCGAACTCGCCCGCCTGCTCGGCACGTACGCGCGCCGGGTGCACACCCCGCGCGGTTCCACCGCCGTCTCCGGACTGGAACTCGTCACCGCGCTGCGCCCGCCGACCCGACCGGTGCGCACCGGCAGCGGCTGGACGTCCGGGCCGGTGGAGGGTTCCCGGGCCCGGGTGTTCGACGCGGCGCCGCCCGAGGTCCCCGACGAGCACCCGCTGGCCGCCGACCGCGAGGACGACGCCGTCCTGGTCACCGAGGCCTGGGACTGGCACCGCCCGCTCACCGACCGGGAGTCCGCCGCGTCGTTCGCCGTCGGGCTCGACGTCAACATGGCCTTCCTCGCCGCCGCCGGGCGCCTCAACGTCCCGCTCTCCGAACCCGTCCACGAGCTGAACCCGGCCTTTGACAAGAAGACCCCGGGCAGTTGGCGCGCCGACCTCAGCGGCCTCGTCCTCGACCCGCTGCTGCCCAACCCGTTCACCGCCGACGGCAGTGCCCCCACCGGCCCCGCCTGGTACAGCACCGCCAAACTCGCGTACGCCGTCGAACTCGGCGCGGACGTCCGCCCCAGCGAGGGCTGGCTGCGCCACGAGTCCGGCCCGTACCTCGACCCGTGGCACAAGCGGCTGCGGCAGGCGTACGTCGACACCATGGCCGCGCTCGGCGTCCCGCTCGACCTCGCCGACCGCGACCCGGCTGCCTTCCTGGACGCGATGGCCGCGCTCGGCGAGGGTGACCCGGCCGAACTCGCCGTGCTCGGCGCGATCAAGCAGACCGCCAAGGGCACCATCGGCAAGTTCCGCGAACGCCCGCGCGGCCTCGGCTACCGCCCCGGCCAGCGCTGGGCCGCCCTCGAACGCCCCACCTGGGACCCGCTGGTGCGCGCCCTGGTGATCGACACCGCCACCGTCAACCTGCACCGCAAACTCACCCGGCTGCACGCCGAGCTCGGCACCCCGCCGCTCGCCGTGCTCTCCGACTGCGCGGTCTTCGCCGCCCCCGGCCCCTCGGCGCTGGACGTGCTGCGCCGCCCCGACGGCAGCGTCTGCACCGCGCTGCGGCTCGGCGTCTCGCCCGGGCACGTCAAGTTCGAGGGCAGCCGGCCGCTCGCCGAGATCCGCGAACTGCTCGCCGACGGCGCCAACCCGGCCCGCCACATCAAGACCGGCGGCCTGGTCTCCGCCGACGAGTGAGCCGACGAGTGAACCGTTCCAGCGCAGCAGCGAGGAAGTGACGCCCCGTGGGGGAGATCGACGAAGGACTCGAACGGGTCGAGCGGACCCGGCCGATCCCGCGCACCGTGCCCGCCCGGGTCCGGTACCTGGTCAAGCGGGCCAAGGGCTCCACCCGGGCCGTCGCCGCCGAACTCGGCGTCTCCCAGCGCACCGTGCAGCGCTGGCTCAGGGGCGCCATCGCCCCCAAGCCGGACGCCGCCCGCCGGATCGAGGAACGCGTCCGGGCCACCTGGCAGCCCGGCGTGCGCCGCCGGGTCCGCCGCCGCGCCGAGGAGCAAGGCTTCATGCTGCACATCCAGGCCAGGTTCGGGTACAGCGCGGCGGGCGGGTCGACGGACGACCCGCGCGAGCGGCTGATCACCCAGCACCTCCCCGGCGACGTCGCCCGCGAGCTCTACGCCGCCCGCGACGCCGGGGCCGGTGAGAGCGAGCAGCAGCGCATCCTGGCCGGCGCCCTCCAGGAGCACTACTTCAAGGACCGCGGCCGCCGCGCCGAGGGCCTGACCGCCGAGATCAACGACCTCGGCTGGCTGGAACTGGAGGTCTGACCCCCGGCACCCGGCCGGACGGGGCCGGACGGGGCCGGGACCGGACAGGGCCGGTGGCTGAGCGCTCCGGTCGGCGAGTGAGCACGCGGCGAGTGAATACGCGGGTCGGCGACTCTGGCGGGCGTCGCCGGTGGCGCCGGCGAGCCGGGACGCGGTGGTCGGAACCCGGCCACGGACGGTGGAGCCGGGCGGCTCACGCCCTCCGGCGGGTGTGACCCGGCCCGCGTTGTCCGCCGGACCGGTAGCGGCCCGGGGTCGTGCCGACGAGGTCGGTGAACGCCGCGATGAAGCCGCTGGGGTTGGCCCAGCCGCAGGCGTGGGCGGTGTACGTGGTGTCGTGGCCCTCGGCCAGCAGCACCAGCGCGTGGTGCACGCGCAACTGCGTGCGCCACTCGTAGAACGTCATGCCGAGTTCGGCATGCAACAGCCGGCTCAGGGTACGGGCACTGGTCCCGACCTGCCGACCGAGCCCGGCCAGCGTGGTGGTGTCGGCGGGCGTCCGGGACAGGAGCCGCTCGATCGCCCGCAGCCGGTCGTCGCGCGGGTGCGGCAGGTGCAAGGGCTGTTCGTCGGCCTCGTGCAGCTCCTCGACCAGCACCCGCAACAGACGCCCGCGCGCGGCGCGGCCGTAGCCGGGCACCGCCGTCCCAGCCCCACCGCCCGAGCCGTCGTGGCCGTCGCCGCGCGGGCCGGTCAGGGCGAGCAGCACCTCTCGCGCCAGGCCGGAGACGCCGAACACCGCCGGACGCCCCGGCACCAGCCGGGCCAGGGACGGCGGCAGGAAGACGATCCGCATGTCCGTGTCCCCGTGGGCGCGATGGCGGTGGGTGAACCCGGCCGGCGTCCACGCGACCCGGTTGGCCGGGACGATCGACGTCCCGGCCTCGGTGTGCAGCACCAGGACGCCACTGGCCGCGTACACCAGGTGCCCGCGCGCGTGCGCCTGGGCCCCGCTGCTGCCGCCCGAGGGCCACAGGTGGCGCCCGCCGGAGGGCCACGTCAGCGACGTGGCGCCGGCGTCCGGGCGGGCTTGGCGGCGAACGGGCATCGGTTGGCAGCCTATCGGTGGCAAGCCATGACGCGCGTCGACGAGGCTTTTCGACGTGAGCGGTGGCTCCCGACGCCACGGCCGAGCAGCTGAGGGGAAGTCCCATGGCAACGTTCGTCCTTGTTCCCGGCGGTTGGCACGGCTCCTGGGCGTTCGAGGCAGTGGTCCCGCTGTTGGAGCGGGTCGGCCACACCGTCCACACCCTGACCCTGACCGGCCTCCGCCCCCACGACGACCCCGCCACGATCGCCACCGCCAACCTCGACACCCACACCGACGACGTGTTGCGCCTGCTGAAGCGCGCCCACCTCGACGACGTGACGCTGGTCGGCCACAGCTACGCCGGGATGGTGATCACCGCCGCCGCCGACCGTGCCGACCGGCGGGTCCGCCGCCTGGTGTACCTGGACGCCTGCGTACCGCGCGACGGCGAATCCTGCTGGTCCCTCATGAACGAGGGCTACCGGAAGTCGTTCGTCGCCGGTGCGGCCACCAGCGGCTACGCCGTCCAACCCCCGTGGCGGCCGGACGGCGACCCGCGCCGCCGCCCCCACCCGCTCGCCGCCCTCCTGCAGACGGTCCGCCTCACGGGCGCTCACGCCGACGTCCCCCGCCGCGAGTTCGTCTACTGCTCGGGATGGGAGGACCGTACACCGTTCGCCGACCAGCGCACCCGGCTGCTCGCCGACCCGGGATGGACCGTCCACGACCTGCCGACCGCCCACAACGCCATGCGCGAGGACCCGGGGGCGGTCGCCGCGCTCCTGCTCGACGAAGCGGACGGACCCGGCGGTCCCGGCGGACCCGGCTGAGACGCCGCCCTCGCCCGGAGCGGACGGCCCGGTCGAGGGCGTGGCGTGCCCGGTCGAGCCGGGTGGCAACGGGCACCTCCCCGCTGGACACGGCGACGGGCCGGGCGATCCCCCGTACGGTCGCGGGCATGGGCATGGGCATGGGCATGGGCGCGGGCCGAGGTGCACGGATGCCGGTCCCGGCCGATGGCGTGGGTGGACGCTCGGGTGCCGGTTGCGTGCCGGGCTTGAACCGGGCCTGCGGGGCGAGGCAGCATCGTTGGTGGACAGCTTCCCCCGTGCGCAGGAGGCCCGCTCATGTCCGTCGAACAGTTGCTCCGTTCCCTGCCCGCCGAGGAGCCCGCCCCCGCGCTCAGGCCGACCGTGGTGGAGGTCCCCGGTCGCGCCCGGGTGCTGCGGCTGGACGGGGAGATCGACCTCGATCAGCAGCGCCTCCTGCGCCGGGCGTTGGAGCGCGCCCTGCGCGACGCGCCGGCCCGCCTGCTGGTGCTGGACCTGTCCCGGCTCGTGTTCTGCGACGTCACGGGGCTGAACGAACTGCTGCGGGCCCGGGAGGAGGCCGAGGCCGCCGGTTCCGGGCTGGTGCTGGCCGGGCCGCTCCCGCAGACGGCCCGGCTGCTGGAAGCCACCGGCACCCGGGCGGTGTTCGAGGTGCACGACAGCGTCGCCGGTGCCCTGGCCCACCGGGGGCGGCGATGAGCACCGACAGCCGGACCCGGCCGGAGCGGTACATCGTCACCCTGCCCGGCCGTCCGGGCGCGCACTGCCGGGCGCGGACCGTCACCGTGTACCGCACCGGCCGGACCGGCCCCGGGGGAGGAGCCGTGTACGCGGACGCCGACGGCACGTTCCTGGTGGAGGTCACCGGTCAGGTCGTCAGCCCGCTGCCCCCGTCGCGCGGGTCCGGGCTGCCGGCCGTCCTGCACGCCCACCCCATGCCCTGACGGGGAGGCCCCGACATGCCCTGACAGGGAGGCCCCGACCGGGGAGGTCGGGCGCGGAGCGCCCTGCGGCCGGCCGGGTGAACCCGGCGGCCCCGCTGCCTTGGGCTCCGGCGGGCGGGGTAGGCGCGGACCATGCGCGCACTCATCCTCAACTGCACCCTCAAGCCCTCGCCCGAGCCGTCCAACACGGACGCCCTCGCCTCCCACGTCGCCGACGCCCTGGCCGAGCGCGGGGTGGAGGTCGGCAGCGTCCGGGCCGTCGACCTGGACATCCGGCCCGGTGTGAAGACCGACATGGGTGGCGGCGACCAGTGGCCCGCCGTCCACGAGCGGCTGCTCGCCGCCGACATCCTGATCGTCGCCTCGCCGACCTGGGTCGGTCGGCCGTCCTCGGTCGCCCAGCGGGTGCTGGAGCGGATGGACGCGATGATCTCCGAGACGGACGACGACGGCGTCCCGGTCGCGTTCGGGAAGGTGGCCGGCGTGGTGGTGACCGGCAACGAGGACGGTGCCCACCACGTGATCAGCGAAATCTGCGGCGGCCTGGTCGACATCGGCTACACGATCCCCGCCCAGGCCTGGACGTACTGGCACCTGGGCCCGGGCCCGGGCCCCGACTACCTGGACGAGGAGAAGGGCCACGACTGGGCGCACACCACCGGCCGCACCATGGCCGCCAACCTGCACCACGTCGCCTCGGCACTCGCCACCCGCGCCTGGCCCGCCCCGCGCAGTGACCACCGACGCCGGCACCGCCCCGCCGCGGTCCCCGCTCCGGGGGCCGGGCGGGCGGAGAGGAAGGAACGAGCGATGACCCGCGACCGGTCCGCATCGAGCGACCCCGTCGAGCAGTACCCGAAGCCCGACTTCGCCGAGCAGCAGCAGCCGCACCCCGGGAGCAGCGCGGAGATGGACCCGGAACCGGACTACGGCGAGGACACCTACCGCGGCACCGGCCGCCTGGCGGAGCGGGTCGCGCTCGTCACCGGCGCGGACTCCGGCATCGGCCGGGCCGTCGCGCTCGCCTTCGCCCGGGAGGGCGCCGACGTGGCGTTCTGCCACCTGCCCGGCGAGGAGGACGACGCGCGGGAGACGGTCCGGCTGGTCCGCGGCGCCGGACGGCGCGCCCTGGCGGTGGCCGGGGACGTCCGGGAGGAGCGGTTCTGCACCGACCTGGTGGCCCGCTGCGTCGCCGAACTCGGCGGCCTGGACGTGCTCGTCAACAACGCCGCCTACCAGATGTCCCAGCCGGACGGCCTGGCCGCCATCACCACCGAGCAGTTCGACCGGGTGGTGAAGACCAACCTGTACGCGATGTTCTGGCTCTGCCGGGCGGCGCTGCCGCACCTGGGACCGGGGTCGTCGATCATCAACACCGCGTCCGTCCAGGGCTACAAGCCCAGCCCGCACCTGCTGGACTACGCGACCACCAAGGGCGCCGTCGTCACGTTCACCCAGGGCCTGGCCCAGCAGCTCGCCCCCGAGGGCGTCCGGGTCAACGCCGTTGCCCCGGGCCCGGTGTGGACGCCGCTGATCCCCGCCACGATGGACGCCGAGAAGGTCGCCGGGTTCGGCAAGCAGTCCCCGCTGGGCCGCCCCGCCCAGCCCGCCGAGATGGCCCCCGCCTACGTCTTCCTGGCCTCGGCGGAGGCCGGCTACATCACCGGCGACATCGTCAACGCCACCGGCGGCACCCCGCTGCCCTGACCGCCCCGCTGCCCCGACCCCGCAGAGCCGCGGAGCCGCAGAGCCGCAGAGCCGCGACCGTGACGGAAGGACCTCGACCGTGCGCCTGAGAACCAGCGACCCCCACCGGCCGGGGTACCGGCGGGTGCGGCACGGCCGGGGCTTCCGGTACCTCGCCCCGGACGGCCGGCCGGTGGGCGACGGGGAGCGGGCCCGTCTCAAGGCGCTGGCGGTGCCGCCCGCCTGGGCCGAGGTGTGGATCTGCCCGTACCCCAACGGGCACCTCCAGGCCGTCGGCACCGACGCGGCCGGCCGCCGCCAGTACCTCTACCACCCGGCTTTCCGGGCCCGGCGGGACGAGGCCAAGCACGAGCACGTCGTGGCGGCGTCGACGGCCCTCCCGAAGCTGCGGGCCGCCGTCGAGCGGGACCTCGCGGCGCGCGGACTGGGCCGCGAACGGGTACTGGCGTGCGCGACCCGCCTGCTGGACCTCGGGCTCTTCCGGATCGGCTCCGACGCCTACGCCCGGGAGAACGGCTCCTACGGCCTGACCACCGTCCTGCGCTCGCACGTCACCCTGGCCCGCGGCGAGGTCCGCTTCGACTACCCGGCCAAGTCCGGCCGGCGGCGGATCGCGGCCCTCGCCGACCCGCCGACCCACGCCGTGGTCCGGTCCCTGCTGCGCAGCCGGTACCCGGGCGAGCGGCTCCTGGTCCACCGGGAGGGCCGCTCGTGGCACGAGGTGCACGGGAGCGACCTCAACGCGTACCTGCGCGAGACCGGCGGAACGGACCTCACCGCCAAGGACTTCCGGACGTGGAACGCCACCGTCCTGGCCGCGGTCGGGCTCGCCGTCTCGCGGCCGGTGGCCGCGAGGTCCGAGGCGGCCCGGCGGCGGGCGGTGACGCGGGTGGTCCGGGAGGTGGCCGACTACCTGGGCAACACCCCGGCCGTCTGCCGGGCCTCCTACATCGACCCGCGCCTGATCGAACTGTTCGAGGAGGGCGTCACCATCGCCCCGGCCCTCGGTGGGCTGGGCGCCGACGGCGGGCCGGTCGCCACGCACGGCCCGGTCGAGGACGCGGTCCGCGCGCTCCTCTCCTGACCGCTGACCGCTGACCCCTGACCCTGACCCCCGACCGCCCGGCCGGCTCGCGGCGAAGGCGCGGTGACGGAAAGGGGGATCAGGGCGCGGCGGCGGCCGGGGGTGCGTCGCGGTCGTGGACGAGGACGCCGGCGGCGTAGGTGACGCGGACGGCCCGGTCGTCGCCCAGCACGGCGAGCACGAAGAGCAGTTCCTCGACGTCCTCGGCCCGGGCGGTGCGCCGGGCCAGCAGCGGGGTGGCCTTCGGGTCCAGCACCACGAAGTCGGCCTCGTGGCCGGGTTCCAGCGAGCCGACCGTTCCCTCCAGGCCCATCGCCTGCGCGCCGCCGCGGGTGGCGAGGTGGAACGCCTCGACCGCGTCCAGCGGGTAGCCGGTGAGCTTGGCGACCTTGTGGGCCTCGTTCATGGTCGCCAGCATCGAGAAGCTCGTCCCCGCGCCGACGTCCGTGCCCAGGCCGAGGCGCACCGGCCGGGCCGGGTCCTTGGCGGCGCGGACGCGGAACAGGCCGCTGCCGAGGAACAGGTTGGACGTGGGGCAGTGCGCGAGCGCCGTCCCGGTCTCGGAGCAGCGGGCCCGTTCCCGCCCGGTCAGGTGGACGCCGTGGGCGAGCACCGCGCGCGGGCCGAGCAGCCCGTGGTGGTCGTAGACGTCCAGGTAGCCGCTCCGCTCCGGGAACAGCGCGCGGACGCGGGCGACCTCGTCGGTGTTCTCCGAGACGTGCGTGTGCACCAGCGTCCCCGGGTGCTCCCGCCACAGGGCCCCGGCCGCCTCCAGCTGTTCGGGGGTGCTGGTGGGGGCGAAGCGCGGGGTGATCGCGTAGAGGTTGCGGCCCTTGCCGTGCCAGCGCTCGATCAGCGCCTTGGAGTCGTCGTAGCCGCGCCGGGCGGTGTCCAGCAGCGCGGCGGGGGCGTCGCGGTCCATCAGCACCTTCCCCGCCGCGATCCGCAGGTCGCGCCGGGACGCCTCCGCGAACAGGGCGTCCACCGACTGCGGGTGGACCGTGCAGAAGGCCAACGCGGTGGTGGTGCCGTTGCGCAGCAGCTCGTCGCAGAACGCGGCGGCCGTGTCCGCGGCGTACCGGGCGTCGGCGAAGCGCCGCTCCTCGGCGAACGCGTAGTGGTCCAGCCAGTCGTCCAGCCGCGAGCCGAACGCGGCGATGACGCCGGTCTGCGCGTAGTGGACGTGGGTGTCGACGAACCCGGCGCTGATCACGTGGTCCGGGTAGTGCACCGGGGCGGTGCCCGCGGGGAGCCGGTCGCGCAGCGCGGTGTGGTCGCCGATCGCGGTGATCCTGCCGTCCTCGCAGATCAGCAGGCCGTCGGGCTCGTGGACGAAGGACTCCGCCCGGTCGGTGAGGAACGGGTCGGCCCGGAACCAGACCATCCGCCCGCGTACCGCCGTCGTGCCCCGTGCTCCGGTTGCCGTTGCCATGGGGGAGTATCCCCACGGCGCTCCGCGGACGGTCAAACCGGCCCGACGACCTGGCGCGGCGTCATGCGGCCCGCCGGGGGCGCGGGGTGAGGGCGGCGTGCTCCAGCGGGGCGGACGGGTCGACGGAGAGGTCGAGCGGGGCGGGTGCGGCGCCGGAGCGGGCCAGCAGGTCGCCGATGGCGGCGACCATCGCGCCGTTGTCGGTGCACAGGCGCAGCGGCGGGACGCGCAGGGTGAGGCCGGCGGCGGCGCAGCGCTGCTCGGTCAGGGCGCGGACGCGGGAGTTGGCGGCGACGCCGCCGACCACGACGAGGGTGCTGATGCCGTGGTCGGTGCAGGCGCGGACGGCCTTGCGGGTGAGGGTGTCGGCGATCGCCTCCTGGAGGGAGGCGGCGGCGTCCGGGACGTTCGGTTCCGTTCCGGCGGCGCGGTGGGCCTCGGCCCAGCGGGCGGCGGCGGTCTTCAGGCCGGAGAAGGAGAAGGCGTACGGGTCGTCGTGCGGCCCGGTGAGCGGGCGGGGCAGCCGGACGGCGGCCGGGTCGCCGGTGCGGGCGGCGCGGTCGACGGCGGGGCCGCCGGGGTAGGGCAGGCCGAGGACGCGGGCGGTCTTGTCGAAGCACTCGCCGGCCGCGTCGTCCAGGGTGTCGCCGAGGTGGACGATCGGGTCGCGGGCCAGGTCGCGCACCAGCAGCAGCGAGGTGTGGCCGCCGGAGACGATCAGCACCACGCAGGGGTTCGGCAGCGGCCCGCCGTCCAGGGTGGCGGCGGCGACGTGCCCGGCCAGGTGGTGCACGCCGTACAGCGGCACGCCGAGCGAGAAGGCGTAGCCCTTCGCCGCGGCGACGCCGACCTGGAGCGCGCCGGACAGGCCGGGGCCGGTGGTGACGGCCACCGCGCCGACGTCGGCGAGGGTCAGCCCGGCGCGCTCCAGGGCCTCGCGCACCACCGGGGCCATCGCGTGGACGTGCGCGCGGGCGGCGATCTCCGGGACCACGCCGCCGTAGCGGGCGTGCTCGTCCATGCTGGAGGCCACCGCCTGCCCGAGCAGCACCCCGTCCCGCACCAGCCCCGCGCCCGTCTCGTCGCAGGACGACTCGATCCCCAGCACCACCGGCGACTTCGCCACCCGCCCGCCCTCCACTCCGCAATTGCTTTGCACTTGCATACAGTGTGCAGTAAGGGTCCGTGAAACGCGTACTTCCCGCTCTCCCGGGCTTTCCGGTCCCGGGCGCCCCGGGGGTGGGTTTTCGGCCAGGCGCTTGACCGCTCCGGAGATGACGGGACATGCTCAAGCCGCGTCGGACGCAGGGGGATATCCGGAGCAGAGCGACTTCCGACCCGCACTCCAGGGAGGTATGAGACCGTGCGTTCCGTTGCTCCTCCGGCGGTGGCGCCCGTCGCGTCGGGCCGGCTGCCGCTCCTCGGGCACCTGCCGCACCTGGCCGTCCGACGGGTGGAGTTCCTGCAGTCGGTCAGGGGCCAGGGCGACATCGTCAGGATCTTCCTGGGCAACCGGCCGGTGTTCGTCCTGAACTCACCCGAGGCGGTCCACGAGGTCATGGTCACGCAGGGCCGGAAGTTCGGCAAAGGGCTGCTGTTCGACGTCGCGCGCCCCTTCATCGGCAACGGCATCATCACCTCCGACCGGGACCTCCACCGGCGCCAACGGCGGGCGCTCCAACCCGCCTTCCGCCGCGACGGCATCGCCGCGTGCGTCGGCACGATGACCGGCATCGCGGAGGAGCAGGTGGCGGCCTGGCGACCGGGCGAGGTGATCGCCATGGACCTGGTGCTGCGCCGGATGATGACGGCCATGCTGGTCGCCACCCTGTTCAGCACCGAACGCCCGGACGGCGCCGCCGCGGTGGCTGCCCTCGGGGAGCGGGTGGCCGAACACCTGACCACGGTGATGCGCGGGGTCTTCGTGGGCACCGTCCTGCCCGCGCGGATCGCGGCCTCGCCCGCGCTCGGGCACCGCAGGTACCTGGCCGCGGCCGCCGCGCTGCGCGAACTCGCCGACACCGCCGTCCGGCAGGCCCGGCAGGACCCCGCCGGCCACGGCGACCTGCTGTCGGCCATGTTCGCCCCGACCCCCGGCAACCCGGACGGGATGACCGACACGGAGGCCCGCGACGAACTGCTGTCCCTGCTGATGGCCGGCGCCGAGACCACCTCGACCACGCTGGCCTGGGCGCTCCACGAACTCGGCCGGCGCCCGGAGATCACCGACCGGATCAAGGCGGAGTGCGACGCGCTGCCCGCCGACGCCCTCCCCGCCACCGCCGCGCTCCCCTTCACCGACCGCTTCCTCCGGGAGGTGCTCCGGCTGCACCAGCCCAGCTGGATCCTCATGCGGCGGGCCCTGGAACCGGTGCGGGTCCGCGGCGTCGAACTCCCCGCGGGCGCCGAGCTGATCTACAGCGCGGTGACGATGCACCGGGACCCCGCGCACTTCCCCGACCCCCTGCGGTTCGACCCGGACCGGTGGCTCGACCGCCCCGAGAAGGACCTCCCGCCGGGCGCCTACGTGCCGTTCGCCCTGGGCAACCGGAAGTGCATCGGGGACCACTTCGCGATGACCGAGATGCTGGTCGTCCTCCGCTCGATCGTTTCCCGGTGGCGTCCGCACCCGGTCCAGGGGCACCGGGTCCGGCCGGTGGTCCAGGCGCTGATCCGGCCCGACGCGCTGCCCATGCGCGTCTCGCCCTGGCCGACCCGCTGAACCCACCCCCCACGCCCACGGAGGCGCGCCCCACCATGACACCGACGGCAGAGACGACCGCGCCCGCCGACGCCCCCCGGCACCCGGCCCCGCCACCCCTCGCCCTCCCCTTCCCCGGCCGGACCAGCCCCGACCTGCGCGCCGCCCACGACCGCCACCTCGGCTGGCCGAAGTCCTTCGGGTTCCTCGCCTCGGAAGCGGAGGAGTCCCACCACCTCAAGGGCCAGTTCCCGCTGATCGCGGCCATGTTCTACCCGAACGCGACCGGAGCCGAACTGGACCTGGGCGTCGACCAGCAGAGCTGGTACTTCCTGTTCGACGACGCCCTCGACGAGCAGTGGGGTCGGTCGCCCGACCGGGTCCGGCACCTGGTCGGACTCGTCAAGGAGGGCGTCACCGGCGACGCGTCCCCGCTGCCGCTGGCCGCCGCCTTCGCCGACATGCGGCGGCGCAGCTGCCGGGGCATGCCCGAGGACTGGCGCCGGAGGTCGGCCGCCCACTGGTCCTCCTACCTCGACCACCACGTCCACGAGGCGCGCAGCCGCCGGGACGGCGTCCCGATGCCGCTGAGCGCCTACCTGCGGGTGCGGCGCCACACCATCGGCGTGGCACCGGTCATCGACCTCGCCGAGCGGCTCTCCTCGTGCGTCCTGCCCGACCACCTGTACACGCTGCCGCACCTGTCGGTCATGCGCGAGATGACCAAGACGTTCGTCATCTGCGACAACGACCTCGTCTCGCTGGACAAGGACGCGGCCCTGGGGAGCCGAACAACCTGGTGCTCTGCCTGGAGCGCGAGCACGGCCTCTCCCGGCCGGAAGCCCTGGCGCGTACCCGCCGCCGCCGCGCCGAGGCGCTGGACCTCTTCACCGCCGCCCAGCGCGCCCTGCTCGACCCGGCGGCGACCGGCCACCTCGCCCCGGCCGAACGCGAACTGCTGCGCCGCTACTGCACCGAGGCGCTGCAGACCACCGTCCGCGGCGCCCACGACTGGCACCACGCCTCCACCCGCTACCACGGGTAGCACGGGCAGCGCCGGCACCCGCCGGCACGACGAGCCGCCCCTCCCGGGGCCGACCCCACCGAGGAGCACGCACCGTGTCCGACCACCGCCCGGCCTCCTTCGTGGCCTCCGAACGGGACCGCCGCTGCCCCTTCGACCCGTCACCCGACCTGCTGCGCCTGCGCGGGGAGAGCGGCCTGCCGCGCCTGCGCGTCGTCCACCCGGTGCGCGGGGAGATCGAGGCCGCCGTCCTCACCCGGTACGAGGACGTCCGGGCCGCCTTCGCCGACGAACGCCTGGTGACGGGCGACGGCATCGACCCGGAACTGCCGCGCACCCTGTTCAACCACCCCGGCTTCCTGCCCGCCTACAGCGGACCGGAACACGCCCGCCTGCGCCGCATGCTCACCGGCAGCTTCACCGTCCGCCAGGTCGAACGGCTGCGGCCCGCGATCCGGGAGACGGTCGACGCCCACCTCGACGCCATGGCCGAGCACGGTCCCGGCATCGACCTGGTCGAGGCGTTCGCCCTGCCCGTCCCCTCCCTGGTGATCTGCGAACTGCTCGACGTCCCGTACGGGACGCGGTCGGTGTTCCAGCGCTGCGCACAGGTGATCATGGACGGGACGGCCGGAGCCGACCGGCTGGTGACCGCGTCGGCCGAACTGAACGCCGCCATGGCCGACACCGTCGCCCGCCACCGGGCCGCCCCGGGCCGCGGCGTGCTGGGCGCGGTGGTGCGGCAGCACGGCGCCGAACTCACCGACGACGAACTCGTCGGATTCGGCACCACCCTCCTGGTCGGCGGACACGAGACCACGGCGACCATGCTCGCCCTGAGCGTGCTGGCCCTGCTCCGCCACCCGGACCAACTCGCCGCCCTCCGCGACGACCCCGCGACCACCGGCCCGGCCGTCGAGGAACTCCTGCGCCACCTCGCCATCCCCGCCCCGCTGCTGCGCACCGCCGTGGCCGACGTCGAGGTCAACGGCCAGCGGATCGCCGCCGGCGAGCACGTGCTGCTCTCCCCGCTGACCGCGAACCGCGACCCCGCCCTCGTCCCGAACGCCCCGACGAACTCGACGTCCACCGCCGCCCGGTCGCCCAACTCTCCTTCGGCTTCGGCGTCCACCAGTGCCTGGGCCAGCAACTGGCCCGGCTGGAGCTGAGGATCGCCCTGCCGGCCCTGCTGCGCCGCTTCCCCGCCCTCCGGCTCGCCGTCCCCGAAACGGCCCTCCGATTCCGCCGGGGCTCGACGGTCTACGGCGTCGAGCAACTCCCGGTCGCCTGGTGACCGCACGGGCCGGATGACCGCACGGGCCGGGTGAGCGCGCGGGCCGGGCGACCGGCCGGAGCGGCCGGGGGCGATTTCGGCCGCGGGTTCCGCCGGCATGGTTGACCAAGTTGAAGCGGGCATGGCATTTTCGTGCGGCGCGGGCGTGCGCCGACCGGTCGCACGTCTGCAATCCCCACAAGGAGAGCCATGTTCAAGAGATTCGCCGCCGCGCTGGGCGCGGGCACGGTCGTCGCGGGCGCCCTGACCTTCGGTGCCGCTCCCGCGCAGGCCGTTCAGGCGGGCGATCTGACCTCCACCATCGCGCTGAGCAACTGCTCCGCCTCGCTGGTCCGCTACCCCAGCTCGGTGGAGACCGACCGGGCGCTGATGCTGACCAACGGCCACTGCCTGCCGACCATGCCGACGGCGGGTCAGGTCATCCAGAACGCGAGCGCCAGCCGCAGCGGCACGCTGCTCAACTCCGCCGGCACCTCGCTCGGCACCGTCCAGGCGGACAAGGTGCTGTACGCGACGATGACCGGCACCGACGTCGCGCTCTACCAGCTCACCGACACCTTCGCCTCGATCACCTCCAAGTACGGGGCGACGGCGCTGACGATCAGCGACACCCACCCGGTCGACGGGTCCTCGATGTACATACCCTCCTCGTACTGGAAGCAGGTGTGGAACTGCTCGATCAACGGGTTCGTCCCGACCCTGCGCGAGGACCAGTGGACCTGGCACGACTCGCTGCGCTACAGCGCCGGGTGCAACACCACGCACGGCACGTCCGGTTCGCCGATCGTCGACGCCGCCAGCCGGAAGGTCGTCGGCATCAACAACACCGGCAACGACGACGGCGCGACGTGCACCCTGAACAACCCGTGCGAGGTGGCCGCGGACGGCACCACGACCGTCACCAAGGGCCAGAGCTACGGTGAGGAGACCTACTGGTTCACCACCTGCCTGGGCACCGGCCGGGTCATCGACCTGAACGTCAGCGGCTGCCTGCTGACCAAGCCGGCCGGCGCCGCCGTGTCGGTGACCAACCCGGGCAACCAGTCCACCGCGGTCGGCGGCGCGGTCGGCCTCCAGATCACGGCTACCGGCGGCACCGCGCCGCTGACCTACTCGGCCACCGGCCTGCCCACCGGCCTGTCGATCAACGCCTCCACCGGCTTGATCAGCGGGACGCCCACCGCCGCGGGCGGCTCCTCGGTGACCGTCACCGTCAAGGACGCGGCCAACAAGACCGCCTCCACCACCTTCTCCTGGACGGTCACCGCCACCCAGGGCTCCTGCACCCCGGCCCAGCTGCTCGGCAACCCCGGCTTCGAGACCGGCACCGCCTCCCCCTGGACCGCCAGCTCCGGCGTGGTCAACAACTCCACCTCGCAGGCCGCCCACGGCGGTTCCTGGAAGGCCTGGCTGGACGGCTACGGCTCCGCCCACACCGACAGCCTCTCGCAGACCGTCACCATCCCGGCCGGTTGCAAGGCGACCCTGAGCTACTGGCTGCACGTCGACACCGCGGAGACCACCACCTCCAGCGCGTACGACAAGCTGACCGTCACGGTGAACGGCACCACGGTGGCCTCGTACTCGAACCTCAACAAGGCCACCGGCTACGCGCAGAAGACCGCTGACCTGTCGGCCTACGCCGGTCAGAGCGTCACGGTGAAGTTCAACGCGGTCGAGGACTCCTCGCTGCAGACCAGCTTCGTGATCGACGACACCGCGATCCAGACCGGCTGAACCCGGTAGCCCCCGGCGGAGGAAGCAGAACGCCGCCGGGTTGCGCACCCCCTCACACCGGCCCCCGAGACCCGATCGCGGTCTCGGGGGCCGACGCCGTTCGGGCCGGGAAACCTTGGAGAGCGCTCTCCTAAGATGGAGAGGGAACGGCGTCCAAGGCGGTTTCGATCGCGGCTCCTCCGCCCGGGACGTGGGTGCGGGAAGGCCCGGATGTGGCGCACCGGAACAGGTGTGATCCCTTGACAGGTTCAGGTGGGGGTCAGGAGAATTCGGGAGAGCGCTCTCTGTTCTTGCCGCCGTGGCCCACCCCACCCCGCGAGCCGCCGGCTCGCGTCCCCCACCGCCGACTGGAGCCGTCGTGCGCCGTTCCGATCACCGACCAGCCCTCGCCGGGCCCCTCGCCGCCCTGCTGGTGGCCGGGGCCCTCGCCGCCTTCGGCAGTCCGGCAGCGCGGGCCGCCGACCAGCCGTGGACCAACGCGTCCCAGACCCCGGACCAGCGCGCCGACGAACTGCTCGCGGCGATGACCCAGACCGAGAAGCTGACCATGCTGCACGGCGGGCCGTCCTGCGGCTACGCGGGCTGCATCCCGGCCAACACCCGACTCGGCATTCCCGCGCTGCACTTCCAGGACGGACCGGTGGGCGCCGGTGACGGCCTGACCGGGGTGACGCAGCTGGCGGCCCCGGTGGCCGGGGCGGCCAGCTGGGACCCGGACCTGATGCGCGCGTACGGCCAGGTGCTCGGCGCCGAGCAGTGGGGCAAGGGCACGAACGTGGTGCTCGCCCCGACGGTCAACATCGTCCGCGACCCGCGCTGGGGCCGGGCCTTCGAGTCGTTCGGCGAGGACCCGTACCTGGCCGGGCAGATCGGTGCCGCCGACATCGCGGGCATCCAGAGCCAGGGCCCGATGGCGCAGGTGAAGCACTTCGCGGTCTACAACCAGGAGACCAACCGCAACTCGCTCGCCGACAACGCGGTGGTCTCCGACCGCGCCGAGCGGGAGATCTACCTGCCCGCGTTCGAGGCCGCCGTCCGGCAGGGCGTCGACTCCGCGATGTGCTCGTACTCGGCCGTCAACGGCGCCTTCGCCTGCGAGAACGGGCCGCTGCTGAACGGCGTGCTCAAGGGCGACCTCGGCTTCAAGGGGTTCGTCACCGCGGACTGGGGCGCCACCCACTCCACCGTGGCCTCGGCCAACAACGGCCTGGACGTGGAGATGCCCGGCAGCGACTACTACGGCAGCGCGCTGACCAACGCCGTCGGCGCGGGCCAGGTGTCGCAGGCGACCGTCGACGATCACGTCCGCCGGGTGCTGGTGTCGATGTTCCGCCGCGGGCTCTTCGACAAGGCGCAGAACGGCAACCGGGACGCGGTCGTCACCACCGCCGCGAACGCCGCCGTCGCGCAGCGGGTCGCGCAGGAGGGCAGCGTCCTGCTGAAGAACAGCGCCTCGGTGCTGCCGGTGGCGCCGTCGGTGAAGTCGATCGCGGTGATCGGCGAGGACGCCGGGGCCGGGGTGATGACCCAGGGCGGCGGCAGCGCCGCCGTCAACGCCCCGCACGTGGTGACGCCCTACCAGGGCATCAAGGCCCGGGCCGGCGCCGGGACCACGGTGACGTTCGCCCAGGGCGGGCCGTCCGCCGACGGCTCGCTGCCGCCGGTGCCGGCCACCGCGCTCAAGCCGTCCTCGGGCAGCGGCAGCGGCCTGTACGGCGAGTACCACAACAGCACCGACCTCTCCGGGCCGGTGGTGGCCAGCCGGGTCGACGCGGGCGTCGACACGGTCTGGGGCGGCCAGTCGCCCGCCGCCGGGGTCAACGCCACCAACTGGTCGGTGAAGTGGACCGGCACGCTGACCCCGCCCGCCAGCGGCAGCTACCAGTTCTCGCTGAACAGCGACGACGGCAGCCGACTGCTCGTCAACGGGCAGCAGGTCATCAACAACTGGTACAACCAGGGCCCGACCACCCGCACCGGCAGCATCACCCTGACGGCCGGTCAGCCGGTGAACGTCGAGGTCGACTACTACCAGGCCGGCGGCGGCAGCAACGCCACGCTCGGCTGGTCGGTGCCCGGCCAGAGCGCCCACGACCAGGCCGTGACGGCGGCCCGGAACTCCGAGCTCGCGCTCGTCTTCGTCAGCGACTTCCAGTCCGAGGGCTCCGACCTGCGCGACATCGACCTGTCGGCCGCGCAGAACCAGCTCGTCGCGGACGTGGCCGCCGTCAACCCGCACACCGTCGTGGTCGTCAACAGCGGCTCCGCGGTCACCATGCCCTGGGCCGGCGCGGTGCAGGGCATCGTGGCCAACTGGTACCCGGGGCAGGAGGCGGGCTCGGCGATCGCCGCGCTGCTCTACGGGGACGTCAACTTTTCCGGCAAGCTGCCGGTGACCTTCCCGAAGTCGCTCGCCGACGTGCCCGCCGCGAGCACCGCGCAGTGGCCCGGCCAGAACGGCAGCGTGCAGTACTCGGAGGGCGTGAACGTCGGCTACCGCTGGTACGACGCGAAGAACAAGGAGCCGCTCTACCCCTTCGGGTACGGCCTCTCCTACACCACCTTCGGCTACTCCGGCCTCACCGTCTCCGCGCCGGACGCCGCGGGCGACGTGGCCGTCGGTTTCGACGTCACCAACACCGGCACCCGGGCCGGCTCCGAGGTCGCCCAGGTCTACGTCGGCCAGCCCGCCGCCGGCGGCGAGCCGCCGAAGAGCCTGCGCGGCTTCCGGAAGGTCACCCTGGACCCCGGCCGGACCGAGCACGTCGCGCTGACCCTGGACGCCCGCAGCTTCCAGTACTGGGCGGGCTCCTGGACGACCGCCCCCGGCACCCACACCGTCTCCGTCGGCTCCTCCTCCCGCGACCTGCGCCTCACCGGCCAGACCACCGTCACCGGCGGCGGCACCGGCGGCGGTCTGACCCTGCTGCCGCGGACGGGGTGGTCGGCGTCGGCGTCCTCGACGGGCGGGGGTGACGTTCCGGCGAACATGTTGGACGGGGTGGCCGGTTCGCGGTGGTCGTCGGGCGTGCCGATGGCGGCGGGGCAGTCGGTGACGGTGGACACCGGTGCGGTGCGGTCGCTGGCGCGGATCACGATGGACTCGGGTGGCAGTGCGAACGACTACGCGCGGGTTACCAGGTGTTCCTGTCCTCGGACGGGGTGTCGTGGGGTTCGGCGGTGGCGTCGGGCAGCGGGACGGGGGCGCTGGTGACGGTGGACTTCCCGGCGCAGAACGCCCGGTACGTGAAGGTGGTGCAGACCGGGGCGTCCACCTCCTGGTGGTCGATCGCAGAGTTCAACGCCTACACCAGTGGCGGGAGTTCGGGCGGCGGCGGGACGAGCGTGCTGTCGCGGACGGGGTGGTCGGCGTCGGCGTCCTCGACGGGCGGGGGTGACGTTCCGGCGAACATGCTGGACGGGGTGGCCGGTTCGCGGTGGTCGTCGGGCGTGCCGATGGCGGCGGGGCAGTCGGTGACGGTGGACACCGGTGCGGTGCGGTCGCTGGCGCGGATCACGATGGACTCGGGCGGTAGTGCGAACGACTACGCGCGGGGCTACCAGGTGTTCCTGTCCTCGGACGGGGTGTCGTGGGGTTCGGCGGTGGCGTCGGGCAGCGGGACGGGGGCGCTGGTGACGGTGGACTTCCCGGCGCAGAACGCCCGGTACGTGAAGGTGGTGCAGACCGGGGCGTCCACCTCCTGGTGGTCGATCGCAGAGTTCAACGCCTACACCAGTGGCGGGAGTTCGGGCGGCGGCGGGACGAGCGTGCTGTCGCGGACGGGGTGGTCGGCGTCGGCGTCCTCGACGGGCGGGGTGACGTTCCGGCGAACATGCTGGACGGGGTGGCCGGTTCGCGGTGGTCGTCGGGCGTGCCGATGGCGGCGGGGCAGTCGGTGACGGTGGACACCGGTGCGGTGCGGTCGCTGGCGCGGATCACGATGGACTCGGGCGGTAGTGCGAACGACTACGCGCGGGGCTACCAGGTGTTCCTGTCCTCGGACGGGGTGTCGTGGGGTTCGGCGGTGGCGTCGGGCAGCGGGACGGGGGCGCTGGTGACGGTGGACTTCCCGGCGCAGAACGCCCGGTACGTGAAGGTGGTGCAGACCGGGGCGTCCACCTCCTGGTGGTCGATCGCCGAGTTCAACGCCTACGGCTGAGCCGGTCCTGACGCCGCGGGGGCTGCCTCCCCCGCGGACCGGAGGTGGTCAGCGCCTTCCCGACGCCGCTCGGGGAGGCGCTGACCGGTCCGGTGCCCCGGCGGCGGGAAGCCGGTCTCCCGCCCACGGGTGCGGGCGGGTCGTGGCGCCCGGTCGCCACCGGGTTTTACAACGTTATACAGAGCCTGAGGGTCGTCGGCAAGGGTGCGTCGGTGCCCGTCGGCGGCCCTCCGGCCTTTCCGGTGAGTCGCCCGCTGCCGCTGCTGATCATGGGAATCGATCCGCGACGATCCCTGTCGGAGCACTGGACACCGCTCCCGCCGCATGCTGTCATGCCGTTGCCCCCAGGTTTCTAACGTTGGAATTCTCCTCGGGAGGAGAATGTCATGCCCATGAACCGCAGGCAGTTCGTCGGCAGCGCCGCCGCCGTCGGCGCCGGCCTCTCGTTGCCCGCACCGGCCGACGCGCTCGCCGCCCCCGCACGTCCAGCCCCCGCCCGGCCCGCCGCCGCGACGGCCGCCGCCGCGACGGTCGCCCCCGCCCCGGGCGGCCTCTACTTCCCCAACGCGGCGCCGCTGGCCCCCGTCGCGTTCCTGCGCCTGCCGCCCGGCAGCATCACCGCGGCCGGCTGGCTCGACGGCCAGCTGCGGCTCCAACTCGCCGGCCTGTGCGGCCGCTACGACCAGCTCTCGCACTTCCTCGACCTGAACACCAGCGGCTGGACCCACCCCGACCGGGTCGGCTGGGAGGAAGTCCCGTACTGGCTGCGCGGCTACGTCGACCTGGCCGTCGCCACCCGCGACGCCACCGCCCTCGCCACCGCCCGCCGCTGGATCGACGCGATCGTCGCCACCCGGCAGTCCGACGGCTTCTTCGGGCCGACCGCCCTGCGCACCTCGCTCAACGGCGGACCGGACTTCTGGCCGTTCCTGCCGCTCACCTGGGCGCTGCGCAGCTGGCAGGAGTACAGCGGCGACACCCGGATCATCCCGCTGCTCAGCGCCTTCTTCCGCTACATGAACGCCCAGGGCCCCGGCGCGTTCAACAGCAGCTGGGTCTCGGTGCGCTGGGGCGACGCGCTGGACAGCGTCTTCTGGCTCTACAACCGCACCGGCGACGCCTTCCTGCTCTCCCTGGCCGACAAGATCCACACCTACGGCGCGAACTGGACCGACAACCTGCCCAGCCTGCACAACGTCAACATCGCGCAGGGCTTCCGCGAACCCGCCCAGTACGCGCTGCGCTCCCCGTCCACCACCCTGACCGGCTCCGCGTACCGCACCTACGACAAGGTGATGGCGCAGTACGGCCAGTTCCCCGGCGGCGGCTTCGCGGGGGACGAGAACGCCCGGCCCGGCTTCGGCGACCCGCGCCAGGGCTTCGAGACCTGCGGCGTCGTCGAGTTCATGGCCAGCCACCAGCTGCTGAACCGGATCACCGGCGACCCGCTCTGGGCCGACCGCTGCGAGGACCTCGCCTTCAACTCGCTGCCCGCCGCGCTCGACCCCGACGGCAAGGCCGTGCACTACATCACCAGCGCCAACAGCGTCGACCTCGACAACACACCCAAGAGCCAGGGCCAGTTCCAGAACGGCTTCGCCATGCAGGCGTTCATGCCCGGCGTCGACCAGTACCGCTGCTGCCCGCACAACTACGGCATGGGCTGGCCCTACTTCCTGGAGGAACTCTGGCTCGCCACCCCCGACAACGGACTCGCCGCCGCCATGTACGCCGCCTGCTCGGTCACCGCCAAGGTCGCCGACGGCACGGCGGTCACCTTCACCGAGACCACCGACTACCCGTTCGCCGAGACCGTCACGCTGCGCCTGAGCACCCCCAAGCCGCTGGACTTCCCGCTCTACCTGCGCGTCCCCGGCTGGTGCGCCGCGCCCGCCCTCACCGTCAACGGCGCCGCCGTCAGCGCCCCCGCCGGACCGGCCTACACCGTCGTCCGCCGGACCTGGCGCGACGGCGACACCGTCGTGCTGCGCCTGCCGCAGCGCACCACCGTCCGCACCTGGGCCGCCAACCGCGGCAGCGTCTCGGTCGACCACGGCCCGCTGACGTACGCGCTGCGGATCGGCGAGAACTACCAGCAGTACGCCGGCACCGCCGCCTTCCCCGAGTACGCCGTGCACGCCACCACGCCCTGGAACTACGGCCTCGCGCTGGACGCCGGGAGCCCCGCCTTCACCGCCGCCGGGGGAGCGCTCCCGGCCAACCCCTTCACCCAGGCCGGCACCCCGGTGCGGATCACCGTGCCCGCCCGCCGCGTCCCCGAGTGGCAGGCCGACGGCCAGCACGTGGTCACCCCGCTGCAGAACAGCCCCGCCCGCAGCACCGCGCCCGTCGAGACCGTCACCCTCATCCCGATGGGCGCGGCCCGGCTGCGGATCTCCGCCTTCCCCACCACCTCCCCGAACGGCACGCCCTGGACCACCGGCGGCGCCTCGTTCCGGCTGCGCAACCGCAACTCGGGCAAGGTGCTGGGCGTGGACGGCATGTCGACGGCCGACAGCGCCCGGGTGGTGCAGTTCGCCGACAGCGGGACGGCCGACCACCTGTGGCAGCTGGTCGACAACGGCGACGGCTGGCTGCGCATCCGCAACGTCAACTCCGGCAAGGTGCTGGGCGTCGACGTGATGTCCACGGCGGACAGCGCGCGGGTGGTGCAGTTCGCGGACAACGGCACCGCCGACCACCTGTGGCAGCTGGTCGACAACGGCGACGGCTGGTTCCGGCTGCGCAACCGCAACTCCGGCAAGGTGCTGGGCGTGGACGGCATGTCGACCGCGGACAGCGCGCAGGTGGTGCAGTTCGCCGACAGCGGCACCGCCGACCACCTCTGGCAGCTCCAGCCCGACGGCCAGGTCCGGGTCCAGAACCGCAACTCGGGCAAGGTGCTGGGCGTGGACGGCATGTCGACGGCCGACAGCGCGCAGGTGGTGCAGTTCGCCGACAGCGGCACCGCCGACCACCTGTGGACCTTCCTGGCCGACGCCGACGGCTGGTTCCGCATCCGCAACGTCAACTCCGGCAAGGTGCTGGGCGTCGACGGCATGTCGACCGCCGACAGCGCGCGGGTGGTGCAGTTCGCGGACAACGGCACCGCCGACCACCAGTGGCGCCTGGTCGACAACGGCGACGGCTGGTTCCGGCTGCGCAACCGCAACTCCGGCAAGGTGCTGGGCGTGGACGGCATGTCGACCGCGGACAGCGCCCGGGTGGTGCAGTTCGCCGACAGCGGCACCGCCGACCACCTCTGGCAGCTGCGCTGACCCCGCCGCACTCCGCGCCACCGCGACCCCGCACCGCCCTTCCCCACCCGTTCGTTGGAGGAGCACCGATGCACCGACCGCCCCCCGCCGCCGCAGCCGCAGCCGCGCTCCGCAGCCGGACGGCCGCCCTGCTCGCCGTCCTCGTGACGGCCGCCGCCCTGCTGCTGGCGGCCGGGCAGGCCCCGGCCCGGGCCGCCGCCTGGACGCCCAAATCGCCGCCGATGACCACCCCGTGGACCGCCCAGGTCCCCGTCGACCACCCGCTGCCGGAGTACCCGCGCCCGCAGCTCACCCGCCCCGACTGGCTCAACCTCAACGGCATCTGGGACTTCGCCGTCACCCCGGCCGGCGCCGGCCAGCCCGCGACCTTCGGCGAGCAGATCCGCGTCCCGTTCGTCGCCGAGTCCGCGCTCTCCGGCATCCAGCGGCAGATCACCCAGAACGACCGGCTCTGGTACAAGCGCACCTTCACCGTCCCGGCGAACTGGTCCGGCCGCCGCGTCCTGCTCAACTTCGGCGCCTCCGACTGGCAGACTACCGTCCGGGTCAACGGCACCCAGGTCGGCGCCGTGCACAGCGGCGGCTACGACGCCTTCGGCTACGACATCACCCCGTACCTCAACGGCGGCACCAACACCGTCGTGGTCTCGGTCTGGGACCCGACCCAGACCGGCGGCGGCGCGGTCGGCAAGCAGCGCAACACCAACGGCGTCCTGCCGCACTCCGGCGGCGGCATCTTCTACACCGCCGCGTCCGGGATCTGGCAGACCGTCTGGCTGGAGCCCGTCGCCGCCGCCCACCTCAGCCGCCTCGACCTGGTGCCCGACCCCGCCGCCGGCACCGTCCGGGCCACCGCCCTCGCCGACGGCGCCGCCGGCCAGAGCGTGCGGGTCACCGTCTCCACCGGCGGCACCGTGGTCGGCACCGCCACCGGCCAGGTCGGCGCGCCGATCACCGTGCCCGTCCCCGGCGCCCGCCTGTGGACCCCCGAGGACCCGTTCCTCTACGACGTCCGCGCCGACCTGCTGTCCGGCGCCACCACCGTCGACTCCGTCGGCAGCTACACCGGCATCCGCTCGATCGCCGTCGCCACCGTCAACGGCGTCCAACGCCCGGTCCTGAACGGGAAGTTCGTCTTCCAGACCGGCACCCTCGACCAGGGCTACTGGCCCGACGGCATCTACACCGCCCCCACCGACGACGCGCTCAAGTCCGACCTCCAGGCGCACAAGGACCTCGGCTTCAACCTGGTCCGCAAGCACATCAAGGTCGAGCCGCAGCGCTGGTTCTACTGGGCCGACCGGCTCGGCCTGCTGGTCTGGCAGGACATGCCCGCGATGGACACCCGCACCCCGACGCCGCCGCCCGCACCCAGTGGGAGGCCGAGTACCACCGGATCATCGACCAGCACCGCAGCTCGCCCGCGCTGATCCAGTGGGTCGACGAGAACGAGGGCTGGGGCCAGTACGACCAGGCCCGGATCGCCGCCGACGTCAAGGCGTACGACCCCTCCCGGCTGGTCGACAACATGAGCGGCGTCAACTGCTGCGGCGCCGTCGACGGCGGCAACGGCGACGTGGTCGACAACCACGTCTACGTCGGCCCCGGCGCCACCACCCCCACCGCCACCCGGGCCGCCGTCCTCGGCGAGTACGGCGGCCTCGGCCTGCGGGTGGCCGGCCACGAGTGGTACCCCGGCGGCGGCTTCAGCTACGAGGACCAGCCCAGCACGGCCGCCCTCAACGACCGCCTCGTCAACCTGCTCGACAGCCTGCGCACCGGCCAGATGCCCGCCGGGCTCTCCGCCTCCGTCTACACCGAGATCACCGACGTCGAGAACGAGGCCAACGGGCTGCTCAGCTACGACCGCCAGACGGTCAAGGTGGACGCCGCCCGGGTCCGGGCCGCCAACCTCGCCCTGATCGCGGCCTCCCGCACCACCCCCGCCAACCCCACCCTGCCCACCGGCCAGTACACGTCGCTGCGCGCCACCACCGCCTGCTGCACCGACCGCTACCTGCGCCACTACGACGGCCTCGCCACCACCGAGCACGTCGACGCCGCCAGCAGCGCGCTGCTGAAGGCCGACGCCACCTGGAAGGTCGTCCCCGGCCTGGCCGACCCCGCCTGCTACTCCTTCGAATCGCGCAACTACCCCGGCCAGTACCTGCGCCACCGCGACAGCCGGGTCCACCGCGAGGCCGGCAGCGACGCCCTCTTCCGCGCCGACGCCACCTTCTGCGCCCGGCCCGGAACCGGCGGCGTCCGCCTCACCGCCTACAACTACCCCGACCGCTACCTGCGCCACTTCGACTCCCAGGTGTGGATCGCCACCTACGGCGGCGGCAACCCGTGGGACGGCAACACCCCCTCGTTCGTCGCCGACACCACCTGGTCCGTCGACGCCCCCTGGGCGCCCTGACCGACCCGGCAGCACCGACCGGCTGCGGCCGGGCCGACCCCGGCCCGGCCGCAGCCGCGTCCCCCCGCCCGTCCCCCCGTTCCCCCGCAGCACCAGGAGACCCCCGTGACCGTGTCCCGCCCCCTGCGCGCCGCCCTGCTCTCCACCGCCGTGCTGGCCGCGGCGCTGCCCGGCGTCAGCGCCGCCGCCCCCGCCGCGGCCGTCACCGCCGCGATCTGCAACAAGTACTGCGACACCCGCGACCCCGCCCTCAGCCCGCAGGACCGGCAGCCGGTCTCCGCGACGCTCTCGGGCCGCACGCTCGCCCTGCACTTCGACGACGCCGACGCCATGGGATGGGCCTCGATCACCGGCGGCGCGGCCGGCGACGAGGTGTGGCTGGACCGCTCCATGGACGGCGGCCGGACCTGGACCGGCGGCAGCAAGCTCGGCGACACCAAGGTCCCGGCGGGCGGCAGCGGCTGGCGCACCCTGATGTACAACGTGGACGACTGGAACACCCGCGGCGTCGGCGCGCTGCGGGCCTGCGGACAGGTCGGCACGGCCCTCGCCTGCACCCCCTGGGCGCGCACCACCTGGAACGCCTGGGACCGGCGCACCGCCGCCGCCACCGCCCTGATGGCCTCCTTCGACCGCACCACCAAGCTCTTCGGCGGCAACGGCTGGTGGACCGGCGCCAACGCGCTCACCGCGATCATCGACAACGCCCGGCTCACCGGCATGGGCAGCTACACCTACGCCATCGCCGAGACGTACGACAAGAACATCAACGCGCAGGGCGGCAACTTCACCAACGAGTACCTGGACGACACCGGCTGGTGGGGCCTGGCTTGGGTGGCCGCCTACGACCAGACCGGCGACGGCCGCTACCTGGCCACCGCCCGTGCCGACGCCGACCACATGACCGCCAACTGGACCGGCTCCTGCGGCGGCGGCGTGCGCTGGAACACCGGCAGCACCTACAAGAACGCGATCACCAACGAGCTGTACCTCCAGCTCACCGCCGCCCTGCACAACCGCATCCCCGGCGACACCGCCTACCTCCAGCGGGCCCGCGACGAGTGGACCTGGTTCCGGGGCAGCGGCATGGTCAACGCCGACCACCTCGTCAACGACGGCCTGAACGACGCCTGCGCCAACAACGGCCAGCCCACCTGGACGTACAACCAGGGCGTGGTCCTCGGCGGCCTGACCGAGCTCTACCGGGCCACCGGCGACGCGAGCCTGCTCACCACCGCGCGCACCCTCGCCGACGCCTCCACCACCCGGCTGACCAGCGGGGGAGTGCTGCGCGAACCCGGCGAGGGCGACGGCTGCACCGGCGACGGCCCCTCCTTCAAGGGCGCCTACGTCCGCGGCCTGGGCCGGCTCAACACCCAGCTGTCCGACCACCCCTACGCGCCGACCCTCACCGCCTGGGCGAACTCCGCCTTCGCCAAGGACCGCAACCCGCTCGACCAGTACGGCCCGCACTGGGCGGGCGGCCCCGGCAGCACCGACTACGGCTGCCAGCAGAGCGCCCTCGACCTGCTCAACGCGGCCGGCTGAGACCTGCCCCGGCGTGCCGCCCGCCCGCCGCCCCGGCGTGCCGCCCCCCGGGCACGGCGGTGCCGCCCGCCCCGGTCGGGGGCGGGCGGCACCGGACGGACGGCCCCGCTCGCTACGCGGTGGCCGGCGGGTTCCACTTCTGGGCGGTGGTCCCGTTGCAGTCCCAGATCTGGAGCTGCACGCCGTTGGCGGTGTTGGAGGACGGGATGTCCAGGCAGCGGCCGGAGTTGGGGTTCACCAGCGTGCCGTTGACGGCCTGCCACTGCTGCGCGCCGCTGCCGTTGCAGTCCCAGAGCTGGACCAGGGTGCCGGCGGCGGTGCCCGAGGAGGTGACGTCCAGGCACTTGCCGAGCGCCTGGAGGGTGCCGCCGGTGGACGTCCACTGCTGGGCGCCGCTGCCGTTGCAGTCCCACAGCACGACCTTGTTGCCGTTGGCGGTGCCGGAGTTGGAGTCGTCCACGCACTTCGCGGTGTTCAGGCCCGAGGTGATCGGACCGGACCCGGTGCCCGGGCCGGACGCGTACACCTCCAGTTCGTAGAGCCGGGCGGCGGTGTCGCCGCCGGTGTTGGTCGGGGTCGAGACCACCACCCGCACGTACCGGGCCGAGCGGACCGCGAACGGGCTGTAGGTGCGGCTGGAGCGCGAGCCCGTGACGGTGGCGGCGGTGCTCCAGGTGGTGCCGTCGGTGCTGGTCTGCACCTGGAAGGCGCCGGTGTTCCAGGCGGTGTTCTCACCGCCGAGCCCGGCGTGCTTGAGCACCACCGAACCGACCGGCTGCGCCGAGCCCAGGTCGACCTGGAGGCTCGCCCCGGTCGCCTTCGAGCACCACTTGCTGTTGTTCTGCAGGCTGCCGTCGACGGCCTTGTCCGCGCCCTCGGCGGTGGCGCACGCGGCCGAGGAGCTGGTCGCCTTCCCGCGCGCCAGGTCGGTGCCCAGCTCCGGGGCGGCGGGCACCGGGCTCGCGCCGTCCTGGAAGGAGGGCGGCACGTCGCCCGCGCCGGTGCCCCAGCTCGTGCTGGGCGCCGACCCCATGGTGAAGTCGAGGGTGCCGCCGGCCGCGAGGTCCGGGTAGCGCAGGTAGTTGTGGCTGGTGGCCGTCCCGTTGACCTTCAGTCCCTGCACGTAGGAGCCGGTGCCGGACGCGTTGACGGTGATGTTGCCGCCCGGGCGCTGGATCAGCACGGACGGGAAGGACGGGCCGTGCACGGCCAGGGTGTCGGCGCCGGGCGTCGACGGGTACAGGCCGAGGGCCGCCCAGACGTACCAGGCCGAGGTCGCCCCGAGGTCGTCGTTGCCGGGCAGCCCGCCCGCGCCGGTGGTGAAGGACTCGGTCATCACCTTGCGGACGGCCGCCGAGGCCCCGGCCGGGTAGCGGGCGTAGTTGTAGGCCCACGGGACGCCGTGCTCGGGCTCGTTGCCGATGTAGTAGTACGGCAGGCTCTGCCCGGCGTTGACCTGGGTGAAGTGGTGGTCGAGCCGCTGGACGGCGGTCTGCCGGCCGCCCATGTCGTTGATCAGGTCGGCGAAGTCGTAGGGGACCATCCAGGTGTACTGGGCGGCGTTGCCCTCGGTGAAGTCGGCCTGGGCGGCCGGGTCCAGCGGCCACTTCCAGCTGCCGTCGGAGTTGCGCGGCTGCACGTAGCCGGACTCGGGGCCGTAGGTGTTGCGCCACCACTGGGCCCGGGTCATGAAGTCGGTGTAGTCCGCGGTGCTGCCGAGCGCCTTGGCGAACTGGGCGACGGCGAAGTCGGAGGCCGAGTACTCCAGCGAGTCGGACGGCGCGCCGGGGATGTAGTGCAGGTTGGTGTAGGTGCCCTGGTTGCCGCGGATCGGCGAGCCCTGCGCGGTGCCGCCGGCCGAGGCCTTCTTCATCAGCGCCAGCGCGGCGGCGGTGTCGAAGCCGCGGGCCCCGAAGGCGTACATGCTGGCGACGATGATCGGGCCGGGGTCGCCGGTCATTACGAAGTCCTCGTTGGTCTGCTGCGACCACTTGGGCAGCAGGCCGCCCTGCTGGCCGTCCAGGACCATCGAGTTGGCGATGTCGGCGGCCTCGTTCGGCGCGATCAGCGCGATCAGCGCCGCCCAGGAGCGGTAGATGTCCCAGCCGGAGTAGTTCTGGTAGACCGGGCGGGCCGAGTTGTGCACCGCGCCGTCGAAGCCGCGGTAGTCGCCGTTGACGTCGCTGGCGACGTTCGGGCTCTGGAAGACGTGGTAGAGGGCGGTGTAGAACTTCTTCAGGTCGGTGGCCGAACCGCCGCTGACCTGGGCCCGGTTGAGGACCTGGTTCCACGAGGCGTCGGCGGCGGAGCGCACGGCGGCGAAGTCCCAGCCGTTGTTCTCGGCGGTCAGGTTGGCCTGGGCGTTGGCGGTGCTGACGTAGCTCAGCGCCACCTTGAACTGCACCGTCCGCGAGCTGCTGGTGTCGAAGGTGAGGTAGGCGCCGGTGTTGGTGCCGGACGCGCTCGCCGAACCGGCGCTGACGGTGGAGCCGGACCAGGTGCCGAAGCCGGTCGGGGCCCGGTCGAAGCGGATGTCGAAGTAGATCTGGTAGGTCTTCGAAGAGCCGCAGAAGCCGCCGGCGGTGACGCTGCCGGTCACCTCCGAACCGCTGACCTTCACCGAGCCGCTGCGGTTGCCGGTGGCGCTGCGGCCGGTGTTGACCAGCAGCTGGGCGGCGTTGGTGGCGGGGTAGGTGAGCCGGCCCATGCCGGTGCGGGTGGTGGCGGACAGCTCGACGTCGGTGGCGTACTTGTCGAGCCGGTTCTTGTAGTAGCCGGGGGAGGCGGCCTCGTTCGACTTGGTGTAGCCCGAGGCGTAGCCGGTCCAGCTGCTGCCGGGCGAGGCGCCCAGCGCGCCGGTGACCGGCAGCAGCGGGAGGTCCTCGTTGTTCGGGCAGCCGGCCCCGTCGAAGTGGGTGAGGCTGAAGTCCTCGATCGAGGTGTCCGAGTTGCGGTAGCCGGACGGCGAGGCCGTCGGCGTGTCGGGGCTGAACTGGACTCCGCCGAAGGGCACCACGGCGCCCGGGTAGGTGGAGCCGCCGGCGCCGCCCCCGACGGGGTTCGGCGCGTTGCTGTCGTCGGTCCCGATGAACGGGTCGACGTACGGGGTGAGGTTGGCCGCCGCCGTCGCGGCGTGCGCGACGGGGGCGGTGGCGAGGAGGCCGGGGCCGAAGGCGGCGAGCAGGAGCGCGCCGGCCGCGACGGCGGCCCGGGACTTGAGAGCGGGCAGGGGCACCGTGAGCACCTTCCGGTAGCGATGTGAACGTTACCGAGCGAGTGGCATTGTTCCGACGATGTCGAGCGCCAGTCAAGGTCATGACACAACGTCAACTCCGGTTTTTTCCGGGGACTTTGCCCGGGACATCGAGGTGTGACGAAGCTATTGACAGCCCGCCGCCACGCCATCAGACTCCCAACTCTTGCGTGAACGTTACCAATTGCGGCACGGAGGCCGGCCCAATGACACAACCCCTCCTGGAAGCCAGGCAGGTGAGCAAGCGCTACGGCCAGGTGCACGCCCTCCAGGGCGCCGACTTCACCGTCCACCCCGGCGAGGTGGTCGCCCTGATCGGCGACAACGGCGCCGGGAAGAGCACCCTGGTCAAGACGCTCTCCGGCTCCGCCGCCCCCGACGGCGGCGAGATCCTGGTGGACGGCACACCGGTCCGGTTCGCCGGCCCGCTCGACGCCAGGCGCCACGGCGTGGAGACGGTCTACCAGGACCTGGCCCTCGCCCCCGACCTGGACGCCGCGGCCAACCTGCACCTGGGCCGCGAACTGCACCGCCCCGGCCTGCTGGGCCGGCTCGGCGTGCTGGACAACACCGCGATGCGCCGCGCCGCCGTCGCCGCCTTCGCCGAACTCGGCGTCGACCTGCGGGACGTGTCCGTCCCGGTGGCCGCGCTCTCCGGCGGCCAGCGGCAGTCGGTGGCGGTCGCCCGCGCGGTCGCCTTCGCCAGCCGCGTCATCTTCATGGACGAGCCCACCGCGGCCCTCGGCGTGGTCCAGCGCGGCCGGGTGCTGGAGACCGTCCGGCGGGTCCGCGACCGCGGCATCTCGGTCGTCCTGATCAGCCACAACATGCCGGAGGTGCTCTCGGTCGCCGACCGGGTCGAAGTCCTGCGCCTGGGACGGCGGGTGGCGGTCTTCGACGCCGCCGCCACCTCGGTCGAGGAACTGGTCGGCGCGATGACCGGGGCGCTGGACCCGGTGCCCACCTCCACCAGGAAGGACGGTACGGCGTGAGCACGCGGATGCCCGGAGCGGCCGGCGGCGAGACGGCCGGAGTCGGCGGGGCGGTCGAGGACGGCGGGGCGGCCGGTGTCGGTGCAGCGGCCGGTGCCGGCGAGGCGGTCGGTAGTGAGGCGGTCGGCGGTGAGGCGGTCGTGGTCGAGGGTGGTGAGGCGGGCGCCGGCGGGGCCGGCAAGGCGGTCGGCGGCGGCGCGGTGCGGCGTTCCCCGCGCGCCGTCCCCGGGTGGGCGCGCCGGCTCGCCGCGGCGAACGAGGCGTGGACCTTCGGCGTCCTGCTGCTGCTGGTGGCGTTCTTCACCGCCGCCCGGCCCGACACCTTCCTGACCCGCTACGACCTGACCCAGATCGCCACCAACGCCGCGATCTACCTGGTGCTGGGCGTCGGCATGACGTACGTGGTCATCGTCGCCGGGATCGACCTGTCGGTCGGCTCGGTCCTGGTGCTCTCCGCCGTGCTGTCGGCCGAGTACACCATCCACCACGGCGGGGCGGCGGCCGGCTGGGGCACCGTCGCGGTGTCCACCCTGATCGCGCTCGTCACCGGGCTGCTCTGGGGCGCGCTGCAGGGCTGGCTGGTGGCCAAGGCGAAGGTGCCGCCGCTGATCGTCACGCTCGGCGGCTTCGGCGCCGCCCTGGGCATCGCCCAGATCGTCACCGGCGGCCAGGACCCGGCCGGGGCGGTCTCCGGGAAGCTCCAGCGCGGCGTCGGCTTCGGCAAACTCCTCGGCCAGATCCCCTGGCTGGTCGTCATCGCCTTCGCCACCACCGTGGTGTTCGGCCTGGTCCTGGCCCGCACCCGGTTCGGCCGGCACACCTACGCGATCGGCTCCAACCCGGAGGCCGCCCGCCGCTCCGGCATCGACGTGGACCGTCACCTGGTGCGGGTCTACGCCCTGACCGGGCTGCTCGCCGGACTCGGCAGCACGATGTGGCTGGCCTACTTCGGCACCACCTCGATCGCCGGGCACTCCACCGACAACCTGAAGGTCATCACCGCGGTCGTGCTCGGCGGCGCCAGCCTGTTCGGCGGGCGCGGCAGCGTGCTCGGCACGGTGATCGGCGTCTTCATCCCGGCCGTGCTCACCACCGGGCTGATCATCATGGACGTCCAGCAGTACTGGCAGGACGTCGCGATCGGCGTGGTCCTGGTCGCGGCGGTCTACCTCGACCAGTTCCGCCGGCGCGGCCGCGAGCGCGGCTGACCACCCGGCCGGTCCGCCCGGGCGCCGCCGCACGTCCGGTCGCCGCACGCCCGGACCCCACGAGCCCGCTCCCGCGCGCCCGCCCCCACCCACCCGCAGTTCCCCCCACCCGCAGGAGGAGACCCGCCATGCCCGGAACCAGCAGATCGCGCACCCTCGTCCGCTGCTGCGCCGTCCTCGCCCTGGTCGCCGCCGGTACCGCCACCGCCGGCTGCGGCAGCGACGGCGGCGGCGGTGCCAAGAGCGTCACGCTGAAACTCGTCACCGGCGTCAAGAGCGACCCGTTCTACATCACGATGGCCTGCGCCGCCCAGGCGGAGGCCGAGAAGCGGGGCGTGAAGCTCACCGTCGACGGCTCGGCGCAGTGGGACGTCGCCGTGCAGCGGCCCATCGTCGACGCGGTCGGCGCCAACCGCCCCGACGGGCTGCTGATCTCGCCGGTGGACACCGCGGCCCTCACCCCGTCGCTGACCCAGGTGCAGAACGCCGGCACCAAGGTCGTCCTGGTGGACACCGCGGTCAGCGACGCCTCCGTCGGCGTCTCCCGGATCTCCTCCGACAACGAGGCCGGCGGGCGGACGGCCGCCAAGGCGCTGGCCGAGCTGATGGGGGACCGGGGCTCCGCCCTGGTGATCAGCGTCAAGCCCGGGGTCTCCACCACCGACGCCCGGATCAAGGGCTTCACCGAGGAGATGAAGGCGAACCACCCGGCGATCACCCTGCTGCCCGTCCTCTACGACAACGACCTGCCCGCGACCGCGGCCTCCCAGCTCCAGGCCACCCTGGCCGCCCACCCCGACCTCGGCGGGGTCTTCGCCGGCAACACCAACACCGCGCAGGGCGTCGCCACCGGCCTCCAGGCCGCGGGGCGCCAGGGCGCGGTCAAGGTCGCCGCGTTCGACGCCGAGCCCGACGAGGTCGCCGCCCTGAAGAGCGGCACCCTGGACGTCCTGGTCGCCCAGGACCCGGCCGGCATCGGCACCCAGGGCGTCGACCAGGCGCTCGCCGCCGTCGCCGGACAGCCGGTCACCGCGCAGATCGGCACCACCATGGTGGCCATCACCAAGGCCAACCTGGACGACCCCGAGGTCGGCAAGTACGTCTACCGGGAAGCCTGCTGACCCCGGGCCGGGACCGCTCCCGGCCCCGGCGGGAGCCGCCCGGCGGTCGGCCGGGGACGGGCCGGCGGGCGTCGTAGGATGCACTCTCCGACGCCCGCGCCGACCCGCGGGCGCCCGGGACCCCCGTCGTCCGATGCCCCGGTACGCCGCGCGCGCACGCACCGGACGCCGCGGGGCCGCGGCAGGGGCTCGACGGCGGGCCCCGGGGGAGCGTGCCGAGGAGGAGCCCTGTTGAAGCGCCCGACGATGAAGGACGTGGCCGAAGCCGCGGGGGTCAGTCTGATGACGGTCTCCCGGGTCGTCTCCCAGACCCCGGGCGTCTCGCCCGACACCGCCGCCAGGGTCGAACAGGCGGTGCGCCGACTCGGCTACCAGCGCAACGACAACGCCCGCAACCTGCGGCAGAAACGACTCGGCACGTCCACGATCGGGCTGGTCGTCGACGACCTCGCCAACCCCTTCTACGCCCTGATGGCCCGTTCGATCGAGGACGAGGCGCACCGGCGCGGCTGCGTCGTCCTGGTCGGCAGCACCAACGACGAACCGCGCCGGGAGCGCGAGGTGATCGCGGCCTTCACCGCCCGGCAGGTGGACGGTCTGATCATCGTCCCGACCATCGGCAGCCACGGCTTCCTGAAACCCGCCATGGAGGCGGGCACCCAGGTGGTCTGCGTCGACCGCCCCGCCAAGGACCTCGACGTGGACACCGTCACGGTCGACAACCGCGACGGCGCCCGACGGGCCGTCACCCACCTGCTGGACCACGGCCACACCAGGATCGCCTACCTCGGCGACCGCTACGACATCTGGACCCAGCGCGAACGCCACGCGGGCTACCTGGACGCGCTCCGCGCCCGCGGCCTGGCCCCCGACCCCGCCCTGGTGCGGCACGGCCTGCGCTCCCACCCGGAAACCCGGCTCGCCCTCGCCGCCCTGCGCGCCCTGCCCGAACCGCCGTCCGCCCTGTTCAGCAGCAACGACCTGATCACGCTCGGCGTCCTGGACCGCGCCGACGGCCCGGACGGCCCGGACGACCCGGAGACCACCGACGGCCCCGCGCCGATGGCCGTCGTCGGCTTCGACGACCTGCCGCTCGCCAAACGCCTCAACCCGCCCCTGACCGTCGTCAGCCAGGACCCGGTCGCGGTCGGCAGCACCGCGGCCAACCTCCTGTTCGCCCGGATCACCGGCGACCGCTCCGCCCCGCGCCAGGTCGTCCTGCTCACCCGCTTCGTCGAACGCCGCTCGGGCGAACGCCCCGCCCACCGGACCGACCACCCCACCGACAGCCCGGCCGCGGCGCCCTGAGCGGCCCGGGCTCCGGCCCGGGCGGTGGGGCGGGGGGTGCGGTGGTTAAGGTCGGGGCATGAGCGCTCGTTACCTCCTGCCGTACGCCCCCGATGCGATCGGCGGTCTGCCCGCCGGACTCGACGCCCTGGTGTGGGACGGGGACGGGCCGGTGCCGCCGGACGAGGCGCTGCGCGAGGTGGAGTTCTTCTGCCTGCCGTACATGCGGCACGCCGTCGCGCTGCCGGTGATCGGGCGGCTGCCGTCGCTCAAGGTGGTCCAGACGCTCACCGCCGGGATGGACGACGTCCTGCCGCACGTGCCGGCCGGGGCCGTCGCGTGCAACGCGCCCGGGCTGCACGACGCCAGTACCGCCGAGCTGGCGGTGACGCTGATCCTCGCCTCGCTGCGCGGCGTCCCGCACTTCACCCGCCTCCAGGACCAGGAGCGCTGGCAGCAGGAGTTCCACCCGTCCCTCGCCGACCGGACCGTGCTCATCCTCGGCTACGGCTCGATCGGCCGGGCGCTCGCCGCGCGACTGGAGCCCTTCGAGTGCGAGGTGGTCCGGGTCGCCCGCCGCCCCCGCCCCGAGGAGGGGGTGCACGGCGTGGCGGAGCTGGCGGAACTGCTCCCGGCCGCGGACGTCGTCGTGCTGCTGACGCCGCTGACCCCGGAGAGCCGCCACCTGGCCGACGCCGGGTTCCTGGCCCGGATGAAGGACGGCGCGCTGCTCGTCAACGTCGCCCGGGGCCCCGTCGTCGACACCGGGGCGCTGCTCGCGGAACTCTCCGCGCGGCGCCTGCGGGCGGCGCTCGACGTCACCGACCCGGAGCCGCTGCCCGCCGGGCACCCGCTCTGGCACGCCCCCGGGGTGCTGATCACCCCGCACGTCGGCGGCCCCAGCAGCGCCTTCCTGCCGCGGGCCAAGCGCGCCCTGCGCCGACAGGTCCTGCGGTTCGAGCACGGCGAACCGCTCGCCCCCGGGCACTGACCCGCACCACCCGCCCGCCCCCGGCCGCCGCTCGCGCCCGCGCGGCACTTCCTTCGGACGATCACCCGATCCAGGGTGCGCGACGTGCTGCGCGCGCCCACTCGTCCCGGGCGGACGGGTAGCGGCCGTCGCGGGTTCAGCCCAGGTCGAGGAGCTGCTCGTGGAAGCCGCCGAAGCCCCGCGCGGTGTCGACGAGGTGGATCTCCAGAATCCAGTGGCAGACCCGTCCGGCCCGGTCGGTGCGGCGCATGGGCGTGGTGTTGCCGGGCGCGATGTAGGACTCGATCTCGGCGGCGTCGATCTTCTCGTGCGGGAACTCGCCGACCAGGTGCCCGGCGTGGCCGGTGCCGCCGAGCGTCCAGCCCGCGGCCCGGGCCAGGCGGTCGACCTCGGCGTGCAGTCGGGCGCCGGTGACGTCCGGGTGCTCGGCGAAGTAGCGGCGCCCGGCGTCGAACACCGCGGGCAGGTCCGCGGCGAGGCGCAGCTTGTCCGGGTCGTCGCCCAGGACGTAGGTGCGGCCGAGGTCGGCCTCGAACTCCTCGAAGATCGGGCCGAAGTCGGCGAAGGCGATGTCGTCGGCCTCGAGGACCCGGTCCGGCGGGCTCTCCCGGTAGGGGAACAGGGTGTGCGGGCCCGAGCGGACGATGCGTTTGTGCCAGTGCCTGGTCGTCCCGAACAGCTCGTTCGCCAGGTCGCGGATGCTGTCGCTGACGGCCTGTTCGCTCCGGCCGGGGGCGACCAGGCCGCGCCGGGCCACCTCCTCGAACAGGACGGTCGCCTTGGCCTGGGCGTCGAGCAGCCGCCGGGCGCGGAACTCCTCCGCGGTGGCGGTGTCCACGTAGGCCCAGGCCCGGGCGCCGGAGCGCAGGTCGGCCCGGATGCGCAGGTAGTCCTCGACCTCGTAGTGGTCGGCCGCCGCGAGCTCCGCGGCGTTGAGCGTGAAGACGGTGCCCTCGATCGCGTCCGCGGGGTCGTCGGAGCGGACGGCCACCGGGTGCCGGTCGCTGCCGCTGTCGGCGATCACGTCCGGGTCGGTGATCGTCACGGTGTCCAGCCGGAAACCGGTCAGCGCGTCGGGGCGGCCCGCCAACTCGCGCCCGAACCGGGCCCGTTGGACCTGCGGGAGGCGGAGCGTCCCGTACGAGAACAGCAGCTGGTCGGACACGGGACCCCCATTACGGTGTGGCATCTGCCAGTGGTTTCGCCACTCTACCGTGGCAGTTGCGAGGGCCACCGGTGATTTCGCCCACGCTCGGGTGCGCGGTACCCTCGCGACTGCGTGCCGCCGGCGGCATTTCCGCCAGTGGATGCGAGGAGCGTGCGCCGGACGGGGACGGGGACGGGGTCGTGCGGGCCGAGTGGGTCGGAGACTCGGGTACGGGCGGCGTCGTTTCCGCCCGCCGGGAAGTCCTCGCCGTGCGGGGCGCGGACGGAGTGCTTGCCGAACCGGAGACCGGGTCCCGGCCGACGTGGCGCGCGCACAGGACGGCCACACAGGACGGGCGATCGCCCCTCCACCGCACCGGATCAGCCGGTCACCCGCTGGTTGCGGGCCGGGCGGATTCCGGCGGGGACCGGCTCCCGCTCCTGCTCCGCGACCACCCGCGCCGGTGGTCGGGGAGTCGCCGGTCCGGGGTGTGCCCGCGTGGAGGCGGCGGACCATGCCGTAGAGCGCGCCCAGGGCGTGCACCTGGTCGGCGAGGACGGCCGGGTACTGCCGGGCCGTCGTGTTCAACGCGACGTAGCACGCGCGCAGTTCGTGCTCGCGCCGCTGCCGCGCTGCCGCCGCCTCGACGCGTTCCCGCTTGCGCCGCCCGCCGCCCGCCGCCCGTCGTCCGTCGTCCGCCGCGCGTTGCGTCAGCAGCGTCCCGACGATGCCGACCACCGCAATGCCCAGCGCGCCGGCCCCCTCGATGTCCACTCCGGCCCTCCGTCCGCCGCGCTCCGCCGTACGACCAGCGAAGCAGCGGGCCCGGGGGCGGGGGAACGGCAGGTCCTGGGTCCGCACGGGATTCGCCCCGGGGCCGGGCCGGTCTCAAGCCGTCGCTCAGGAAGGGGCGTTCGGGCGGCGGGCCAGGAAGACGTGTTCCCGGCCGGGGCGGTCCGGGGCGTCCCGGACCTCGACCGGGTCCAGGCCCGCCGCGCGCAGATCGGCCTCGACCTCGGCGCGTTCGCGGAAGCGCAGGGTGGAGTCCGAGGTGAGGTGCTGCCCGTCCGCCGCGAACACGTAGTGCCAACGGAACGTCACCAGCGGCCCGGAGACGTCCAGCAGCTCCACCCAGTTCTCCACCGCGCCGACGCCCGGCAGCTCGCTCACCCGGTGGGACGCCTCCCGCGTCTAGGACTCCCAGGCCCGGCGGGCCGGCACCCGGCTCTCGAACACCAGGTGCCCGCCCGGACGCAGCGCGCCGCGCACACCCAGCAGGGTGGCGTGCCACTGCCCGGGATCGGTGACCGCCTGGGCGGCGTTCGCGGTCATGGTGACCAGGTCGACCTCCAACGGGGGCAGGCCCGTCGCGTCCCCGACCAGCCAGCGGACCCGCCCGGCACCCGGCTTGCCGCGGGCCACCGCGACGGACGCGGCGGCCGGGTCGACACCGAGCACGCGCACGCCGCGACCGGCCAGCAGCAGGGCGAACACCCCGGTGCCGCAGCCCAGGTCGAGGACGCGGGACGCGCCGAGCTCGTCCACCAGGGCGAGGTAGGGCGGCAGGTCGTCGCGCACCGGGTCGAGCGCGTCGTGGATCGCCGCCAGCCGGGGCAGGGTGAAGCATTCGTCGGCCATCCGTGCGACGGTAGTGCCGACGGCGCCCCGGCCGCGCCCGGTTTTCGGTACGGCCGGGGCGGGGGAGAGGGGAGCGGCGGCAGCGGGAAAAGGGGTTGTCGGGGGTCGGGGGGATTCCGTACGGTGTCCGGGTGAACACCGGAACGGCCATGGGCCACGCACGGATCGGTGACCCGGTGGGCGACTGACCGCGCCCCGGGTGCCGCAGGGCCGCCCGCATGCCAGAGGACCACCAGCTCCTCCGCGCAGTGCGCGTACCGCCCCCCTGCCGACCACATCCGGAACGAGGTCAGACCCGAACCATGCCCGCCGCCTTCAACCACACCATCATCGCCTCCCGGGACCGCACTGTCTCCGCCCGCTTCTACCAGGAGCTGCTGGAGGCCGAACAGGCGCCCTCCTGGGGCCCGTTCACCAATCTCCGGCTCGCCGACGGCGTGCTGCTGCAGTTCGCCGAACCGCCGGTGGAGATCCAGCGCCAGCACTACGCCTTCCTGGTCGACGACGAACTCTTCGACCGCGCCCACACCATGCTGCGCGAACGCGGCATCGACCACTGGGCCGACCCGCAGATGCAGCGCCTCGGCGAGACCAACACCGAGCACGGCGGGCGCGGCGTCTACGTGCTCGATCCGGCCGGCCACGGACTGGAGCTGATCACCCGCCCCTACCTGTGACCGGTTGATCCGCCGACCTGTTGATCTGCCGACCCGCTGACCTGTCGACGCGGGTCGGCGGATCGGCGAATCGCGGGTGCGAGGATGGGGCGATGGACCATCAGGAACTGCGTGCGGCCCTGGCGGAGACGCGAAGCGTCCTCACCCCGCAGCTCGGCCTGGACTGGGGCGTCCCGGCCGGCCCCCTGGAGTGGAGCTGCCGGGACACCCTCGCCCACATCGGCCACGACCTGCTCGCCTACGCCGGGCAGCTCGCCGCCCGGCCCACCGACCGCTACCTGCCCTTCGACCTGACGGTGCGTCAGGACACTGGCCCCGCCGACCTGCTGGCGACCGCGCTGGCCTGCGGCGACCTGCTGGCCCTCGCCCTGGCCGCCGCCGACCCCGGGCTGCGCGCCTGGCACTGGGGCCCGACCGACCCGAGCGGTTTCGCCGCGATGGGCGTCGCCGAGACGCTGCTGCACACCCACGACATCACCACCGGCCTGGCCCTCGACTGGACGCCGCCGCCCGCGCTCTGCGCCGCCGTCCTGGCCCGGCTCTTCCCGGACGCCCCCGCCGGAGAGCCCGCCCCCGTCCTGCTCTGGTGCACCGGCCGCGGCGAACTCCCGGGCCGGTCGCGCCGGGAGTCCTGGGCCTGGCGGGCGGCGCTCGCCGAATAGCTGTCGGAGCTGTCGGAGCCGTCGGAGCCGGTGTGGCGGTCGCAGTCGGCGGAGGCGTGCGGGGAACGGGTGCGCCTTCGCTAGAGTCGGGGCATGAGCGAGCAGACGGAGCAGCTGGAGCAGGCCGGGTCGGCCGAGGAGTCGGTGCGGGCGCCGTTCGGGAACTTCCCGCAGGTGCGGCGGGCGGTGGACGCCGTCGAGGAGTTGGCGGCCCCGGTGGCCGAACTGCTCGGGCGCTGGGACGCGGAACTGGCCCGGCAGGTGCTGTACGTGGACACCGACCCGGAACTGGCCGACACCGCCGTGTTCTGCGCCGCGTACGACGTCCCGGCGGAGGCGTCCGCGAACTGCGTGGTGGTCGCCGCGAAGCGCGGCGGGGAGACCACGCTGGCCGCCGGGCTGGTGCTGGCCACCACCCGGCTCGACGTCAACAAGGCGGTGCGGAGTCACCTGGGCGCGCGCAAGGCGTCGTTCGCGCCGATGGACACCGCCGTCGGCGAGAGCGGCATGGAGTACGGCGGCATCACCCCGTCGGCCTGCCCGCGCACTGGCCGCTGCTGGTCGACGCGGCGGTCGCCGCCGCCCCGTACGTGCTGGTGGGCAGCGGTCGGCGGCGCGGGAAGCTGATCCTGCCCGGTGCGGTCGCCGGTGCGCTGCCCGGGGCGCAGGTGCTGGAGGGGCTGGCCGGCTGAGCGTGGCGGTGCGCGGGCCGGTGCACGGGCCGGGCGGGGAACATCGGGGGTGTCCGGATGGTTGGACCGGATGGTCCCCCGGGGCGGTGCCCCGGGGGGACGAGTCGACGTCCCATGCGAGGAGTGAGTACTAGATGACCACGGACCGTGCCGTCCTGGCCGGCGGCTGCTTCTGGGGTATGCAGGAGCTGATCCGCAAACTCCCCGGCGTCCAGTCGACCCGCACCGGCTACACCGGCGGCGAGAACGCGCACGCCACCTACCGCAACCACCCCGGCCACGCCGAGGCGCTGGAGATCGTCTACGACCCGGAGCGGATCAGCTACCGGACGCTGCTGGAGTACTTCTTCCAGATCCACGACCCGAGCACCCTGGACCGGCAGGGCAACGACATCGGCAGCAGCTACCGCTCGGCGATCTTCTACGCGGACGAGGCCCAGCGCGCCACCGCCCTTGACACCATCGCGGACGTCGACGCGAGCGGCCTGTGGCCGGGCAAGGTGGTCACCGAGGTGACCCCGCTCGGCGATTTCTGGGAGGCCGAGCCCGAGCACCAGGACTACCTCCAGCACTACCCCAACGGCTACACCTGCCACTACCCGCGCTCGGGCTGGAAACTCCCGGTCCGCGAAGGGGCGTAAGGGCCTGAGCCCCGACCCCCACGGGGGCCGGGGGCGGGTACGGCGGCGGCGGTCATCGGTTTCGGTGGCCGCCGTTCGTCGTGGTGGAGAGGGGCGAAACGCCGGGCTCCGTTCACGGCACGGCGGCGGGGGCACTGAGGTCGCGGGTCTTGCGCAGGAGTTCACGGTCGGTGCAGTAGCTGTCCGGGTCGTCCACGGTGCACAGGACGTATTCGCCGTGGACGCGGAAGACACTCAGTGCGAACTCGCAGTCCCATGACTTGCCGAAGCTGGCAAATGCCTCCTGCCCCTCGGTGGCGCTCCGCTCACTGACGAAGACGTCGGATTCGCTGCGGACGTAGAACATCCAGGTGCCCTCGCGTTCGCACGAGGCCGTGCCCGGAATGCCGTCGGCGATGGCCCGGTGGTCGGGGCCCAGGTGCAGCGTCATGCCGAAGCCGTCCTGCCACGTCCCGAGCATGTCGCTCTGGCCGACCACGACTTCGTCGGGCCGCTGGTAGCCGATCAGGCCGGCACGAGCTGCCGAGAGGAGGGCCAGCGGCGCGAGCAGTACCGCCACGATGAGCGCGATCCACCCCCAACGCGCCAGTGCTGTCTTCTTGATCATGGCCACCCGCCCCGTTTCGTTCGACGCATGCGAACGCACCCGGCCGACGGCATCCAGGGGCAGGCGATCGGATGAGATCGCCTCATCATGGCATCAAATTTGAACGCGTTCAATCTTGTGATGTCGTCCCGGACGGACGGCGGCGCGGACCCGGTCCTCGACCGGGTACCGGGACCCGGGCCGTGCCCACTGCGCAGACCGCAGCGGAGTCGGCATCCGACCGGTGGTGCGCGGCACTGCCGATGCTCGGCGAGTTCTGACGGCTCGGCGGACTTTCGGGGGAGCGGCGCACGAGGTGACCGGGGAAGGCGGGAGAGAAGGGCTCGTGAGCCCCGCCGACTTCTCCACCGAACCGGACAGTTGCCCGCCGCGCGCCGTACTGCCTGGCGGTGCGGCTCTCTGCGGCTGGGCCCGGAATTGCGTGACGGGCCAGGTGGTCGGCCCGAAGGTGGAGCCGTTTCGCGGGGATGGGCTTGCCTGCTCGGAAACAGGCGAGTCGGCACCCCTCCTCGATCGTTCGCGGGCCTCCGGCCGTAGCCCCGGAATTCCCCTGGTTCTGCCCGGATTCCCGCGCGGTTGAGCGGTGGGTGACGAGGTCGGGTCGCGCTTCGGATCGCCGTGGCTCAGTTCGGCGAGTGCATCAGGGAGGTGAGGTAGGCGTTCAGTCGTTCCTCCATGGTTGGTGTCGTCAGCTCGGTCCGTCCGGCCTCCTGCCACGGCTGCGCCACCCACTGGACTTCCTCCGAGAACGCCAGGGGGGCTCGCACCTGCCAGTACAGCCGTTCGGCCGCGGTCGGGGCCAGCGTTCCGCCGGCCTCCTGGTAGGTCTCGGTGAAGCGCAGGCCCCACTGTGGGCCGTGCAGTAGCGCGAGATTGGTGGAGCAGTGCGCCACGTCGAGGTCCGTCGGGCCCCAGGAGGCCGCCGCCCAGTCGACGACACCGGTGATCCGGGGGTCGGCGGTGCCGGTCGGATCGTCGGGCGGTGGGCCGAACAGCACGTTGCCGGGCTGGAAGTCGCGGTGCAGGAAGCGCCCTTCGTAGCGCGGCGCGGGCGGGCGGATCACGTCGATCGCGGCGTTCCAGACCGCGGGGTCGGCGGTCTCGGGGGTCACGACCGTGTCGGCGGTCGTCAGCGCCACGTACTCCCGGGGTCGGACGGCGGGCCGTACCGCGTGGATCGCCACGAGTTGACGGGCCAGCAGGGGCAGGCGCGTCTCCAGCCCTTCGTCGGCGAGGACCGTTCGGCCCGGCAGGTGGGTCATGAGGAGCGAGGGGTACGCGCAGTGCGCGGCAGTCGGATCGACGGCCACCAGTGCGGGCGCCGACACGTCGGTGCCGGTCAGCGCGGTCAGGGCGCCGGCCTCCCGGTGCAGGAGGTCCTCGGCCGGCCCCTGCCGGGTCGGGTCGACGAAGGAGCGGAGCACCAGGTGGCGGGTTCCTCCGTCCCGCGTGCCGATGGTCAGCCTCCGCATGTCGGCGGTGGCACCGCCGTGCAGCGTCTCCGCTCGGACGATCCGTTCGCCGGGCCCCAGGTGTCGACGCACCCAGGCCAGCGTCGACGGCCGGACGGGCGCCGCCTCGTCATGGTTGGTCATCGTGCCACTTCATCACCTGGACGGCGGTGCGCACGAGCCCTTGCGAGCCGGTCCGCGAGTGGTGGGCGGGGAGTTTCAGCCGGTCCCCTCCGGGGTGCTGCGGGCGCGGAGGAGGGTGTCGAGGGAGTCGACGATCCAGTCCCAGGACTCCTGCGGGGGGACGGGGGTGTGGGCGAAGCCGCCGGCGGATTCCAGGCCGATGTAGCCGTGGAAGACGCTGCCGAGGAGGCGGACCGCGTGGGTCTGGTCGGGTTCGGGGAGGCGGTAGCCGCGGAGGATGGCCCGGGTGAGGTGGGAGTGGCGGGGGGCGGCGCCGGCGGCGGCGGTCTCGGGGTCGAGGCGGAGGCGGGCGGCGTCGTAGCGGCCCGGGTGTTCGCGGGCGTAGCCGCGGTACGCCTCGGCGAAGGCGGCCAGGGCGTCGCGGCCGGACCGGCCGGCGATCGCGTCGGTGGCCCGGTCGGCGAGTTCGGCGAGGGCCAGCAGGGCGATCCGGACCTTGAGGTCGTGGGAGCTCCTGACGTGCGAGTACAGGCTGGCGACCTTGACGTCGAAGCGGCGGGCCAGTTCGGTCACCGTCACCTGGTCGAAGCCCACCTCGTCGGCCAGTTCCGCGCCTGCTCGGGCCAGTACCTCGGGGGTCAGACCTGCACGTGCCACCGCACCCACCCGTCCCTTCCTCGTCGTCCGGTCGTGCTTCCTGAGTCGATTATCCATTTGCCTAAACGACTTAGGCAAATTAGCGTGGTGTTTCGTGAGAGAGCTGACCGATCCCGAGATCCGCGCCGCGTTCCTGAACTGTTCCAAGGGCGAGGCGAAACGACTGAACCTGCCCCGTGAGCTGCACGAACAGCCCTGGCCGGAGCTGGACTTCCTCGGCTGGCGCGACCCGCAGGCCCCGGACCGGGCCTACCTGGTCACCGAGCTGGAGGGCCGCCCGCAGGCCGTCGTCCTGCGGTCCTCCTCCGGCGCGTCCTGGCAGCCGCGCCGCAGCATCTGCTCGCTGTGCGTCACCACCCACACCGGCGGGGTCTCGCTGCTGGTGGCCCCGCTGGCCGGTCCCGCCGGGCGGCAGGGCAACTCGGTCGGTGCGTACATGTGCAGCGACCTGGCCTGTTCGCTGTACGTCCGCGGCCTGCGCGAGACCGGCACCAAGCTCCACGAGTCGCTGACGCTGGAGCAGCGGATCGAGCGGATGCGCGGCAACCTGGCCGCCTTCCTGGCGAAGGTGCGCGGGGAGGCCGCGGCGGGCTGAAGCCCCGCCGGGGGTGCGCGGCCGGGCTCAGGGGAGTTCGACGGAGAGCTGGGTGCCCAGTTCGCGGAAGCCGACCCGGGCGGCGACCCGGCGGGAGGCCGGGACGCGGGCGCGCCACTGGGGAAGCAGCCCGGCGGCGAGGGCGAGGGCGTGGGCGGCGGCGGCCGTCGCGGCGGCGCGGGCCAGGCCCCGGCCGCGGGCCGCCGGGTCGGTCAGCACGCTGAACTGGGCGGTCTCGAACGGCCAGGCGCGGTAACCGCAGGCGGCCAGGACGCGACCGTCCCGGAGGACGGCGAACGCGGGCGAGGTGATCTCGCCGAGCGCGGCCTCGTCGCGTTCCGCAGCCGATACCCGGGCCTCCAGGGCGCGCAACTCCTGGTGTTCGCTCGGGAGTTCGCGGACGGGTGGGTGCCGGGCCGCCGACGCGAGGTCGATCGGGGCGAGGTAGGCGAGCGCGGCGGGGCCGAGCACCCGGCCGACCGGCAGGGTGGTGCGCAGCCGGTCGGCGTCCCACCCGGCCTCCGGGCAGGACCGCAGCGCGGCGCGGAGCAGTTCGGCGCGCCGGGCATCCGGGGCGGTCGCCAGCACCGCGCCGCCCAGCGTCAGCAGGCCGGTCCAACCCGGCGGGCACAGGCCGGAGTTCGGCGACACCACGACGCTCGCGGCACCCGGCGCGGGGAAGGCCGCGGGCACGTCGGCCAGCCCCGTCCAGAGGCGGGACGCCCGGTGGAGCAGGTGGTCGTCGGTCATCGCCCGATTCTGGCAGCGCGGTCGGCTCCGCCGCACCGGGATTGCGGACGGGGGCGGGGGGAGTCGGCGGGTGTGGCGGTCGGTCCTGGCCTGGTTCCGGCAGTGCCGTCGGCTCCGCCGCACCGGGATTCCGGGCCGGGGGCGGGGTGGCGGGGCGAGGCTCAGTGGCCGCCCTTCGGGAGTTGGCAGCCGCCCTCCAGGTACGGACCGTGCACCTCGATGTGCGGCGGGTCGGACAGCACGCCCGTCAGGCAGGGGCCGAGCTGCGGGACGGAGAAGGTGAAGTGCACGCCGTCGCCGCCCTGGTCGACGGTGGCGTCCGGGTAGCCGAGGCGGGTGAGCAGGGCCTTGGCCTGCTCGGGGCCGGTCGGGGGCTGTGCGGCGGCCTCGGCGGCGAGGCGGGCGGCGTGCGCCTCGCCGCGGCACTGGGCGGCGGGGTTCAGCGCGGCCGTCCGCAGGTAGGCGTGGTTCTCGGCGTACTTGGGGTTCTCGGGCTGGGGGCCGGACGACGGGGTGTCCACCGGTGACGGCTGCGCGGTGGGCTTCCCCGCGCAGGTCCTCGCGACGCTCGGGAACGCCCGGTCGTGGTCGGCCACCGCCTGTGCGTACTGCTGCTCGTACGCCTGCCGGGCCGCCTGCGCGGCGTCCGGCGAACCGGCGGCGGCGCCCGCGGTGGAGCCGGAACCCGCAGTGGACCCGGAGCCGGGGGAGCCGGAGCTGTGGGTGGAGCCGCAGCCGGCGAGCAGGGTGCCCGCGGCGAGCACGGTGGCGGCCACGGCCAGGGCGGGACGTTTCACGGTGGGGCGCTCCGGTCGGCAGGGACGGGCCCCGGCGGCCCGTCGCGCCGATCATCATTCCGTATGCGGTGGACCGGTGGCCTGAGTACCCGTACTCAGGCCCGGGACGCGCGGGGCAGCAAGGGCGTTCCGGTTCGGGTCAGTTGGAGGCGGCCGTGGTCAAGGCAGTCGGAGGACCGCGCGGAAGGCCGGCAGGTGGTCGGCGAGGAAGGCGTCCACCGTGCGGGCGGGGCGGCCGAGCAGGTCGGGGACGGCGGTGGTCACCCCGGCCAGCGAGCCCGCGGCGACCTGGCGCAGCAGTTCGGCCAGGCCCGCGGTGAAGCCGGCCGGGAGGCCCTGGGCGGCCAGTGCGGCGGAGACCTCGTCCGGGGTGAGGGGCGCGAGGCCGACCGTCCGGCCCAGGGCGTGCGAGATCCGGGTGGCCAGCTCCCGGTCGGTGACGGCCTCCGGCCCGGTCAGGACGAAGGACTCGCCGGGGCGCGGCGGCCCCGTCAGCAGGACCTCCGCACACTCGGCGATGTCCCGGCAGTCGATGTGCGAGACGGGCGCGCCGCCGTAGCGGCCGACCAGGCGCCCGTCGGGGGTGAACGTGCCCGGGGCCAGCAGGTTCTGCAGGAAGCCGGAGGGTTGCAGGAGCGTCCAGGCGACCGGGCCGGACTCGGCGAGGCGGCGGTCGAGCACGCCGTGCGCGCCCCCGGCGAGCGGGCGGCCGGGCGCGGCGTGCCACACCGAGACCTTCACCACCCGTTCGACGCCCGCCGCCGCGGCCGCGTCGATGACGGAGCCGAGCCGGCGGACCATCGGCTGCTCCCCGTCCACCGGCACCGCGCCGGGCCCGTTCAGGAACAGTCGGTCGACGCCGTCGAACGCGGCGGTGAGCGAGCCCGGATCGGCGAAGTCGCCTACGGCGTACGCGCAGCCCAGGGCGCGGCCCTTGGCCTCGTCCCGGACCAGGGCGCGGAACTCGGCGTCCCGGTCGGCGAGTCGGCGGACCAGGTGGCGGCCGATCGAGCCGGTGGCTCCGGTCAGCAGGATCACGGCGGGTTCTCCCCTGTCTGGTGTTCCGTGGCGCGGCGGACGGCGCGCCGATAAGCTGAGGCATCCTCGATTTCGAGGTAAGTCGAGGATGCCTCGACTTGACCGCCGACCGCAAGAGCCGATGTGCAGGGGGCGGCCACCAGGGCCGATCGCAGGAACCGACCGCGAGGGCCGGCCGCAAGGGCCCGGCCGGGAAAGGGAGATGACGTGACCGAGACCGTCCGCCGCCGTCCGCGCGCCGACGCGCGGCGCAACCGCGAGCGGCTGCTCGCCGAGGCCGACGCCGTCTTCCGGGAGGAGGGCACCGGCGCCTCGCTGGAGCGGGTGGCCCGCCGCGCCGGGGTGGCCATCGGCACGCTCTACGGCCACTTCCCGACCCGCGCCGCGCTGATCGCCGCGCTGCTGGACGCGCGCAACCAGGAGCTGTTCGCGCACGGGGACGGACTCGCCGAGCACCCCGACCCGGCCCGGGCGCTGGCCGACTGGGTCCGCGCGGTGGTCCGGCACGCCGCCGCCTACCAGGGCCTGGCCGCCACGCTGGCCGCCCGTTCCGACGAACTCCAGGACTCCTGCCACCGGTTGACGGCCATCGGCGACCGCCTGGTCGACCGGGCCCGCCGGGCGGGCGCCCTGCGCGGCGACACCACGGGCGCGGACGTGTTCACCCTGATGAACGCCGCCGCCTGGGCCCGCGAGCACGACACCGAGGACCAGGCCGACCGGCTGCTCGACCTCGCGCTGGCGGGGATGATCGCGCGGTGACGCGGGGGCGGGGGCGGGGGCGGGGGCGGAAGGTGGACGGGGTGGACGGGCGGCGGCCACGGCGGCGCCGGGGCCGGTGAGTTCGCGCGGGTGTTCAACGGTGACGGAACTTTCAACACATTCACCGGTCATATGACTGGATGGTGGGCGTACTGATTGGGCACTGTGGTGGCGGGCCGGACGTCGGCCGCGCCGAGGGGAGTCGGTGCGGGGCCGGGCGTGGTGCGGCCCGTACCGGATCGGCCCTCTCGCTGCTGCGGAGCGTGCAGTCATGCCCGTGTCGGTTCACATGTTTCCAGGCCAGGGGGACTTCCCCGTGCGGACGCTGTACCGGGCCGCCGCCCGGGACGGTGCCCTGCGCCGCGCGCTGCGGGCCGTCTACGAGGAGATCGACGCCACCGTCGCGACCGCCGCCGCCACCGTCGATGATCCCGCCGTCGATGACGCCGCCCCGCTTCCGGCACCCCCGCACCCGCCCCCGTCCCCCCGCCGGCCGCCCTGCTGCTCGGCGAACACCCGCCCGGCGGGAGGGAGTTGGCCGAGGGCCCGGTCGGCCTCCAGCAACTGGCCCACTACGGTGCGGCGGTGGCCTGGCAGCGGGTCCTGACCGAGCGGTACGGGCCGCCCGACGCGCTGCTGGCCGTCAGCTTCGGGGAACTCGCCGCGCTGACCGCCGCCGGTGCCTGGACGGTCGGGGCCGGCGCGCGCGCCGCGTACGGCTTGGCCCGGGTGCTGGCCCGGACGCCCGGCGGGCTGACCCTGATCGGCTGCGGGGAGCCGCGGGCGGCCGCGCTGGCCGCCCGCGCCGGGGGCGGCCGGGTCGCCGTCGGCTGCGTCAACAGCCCCGGGGAGTGCGTGCTCGTCGGGCCGGTCGACCGGCTGACCGCCGTCGAGCGGCTCGCCGCCGAGCAGGGCGTCACCGCGGTCCGGCTGCGCCTGCCCTTCACCTCGCACCACCCGGAACTCGACCGGCAACGGCGGCAGTTCGAGGAGATCCTGCGCGGCGGCCCGGCGATCGGGGAGCCCGCCGTCCCGGTCTACTCGGCCGTCGCCGGACGCCGCTACACCCCCGCCGACGACCTGGCCGCCCGCGCCGCCGACTGCCTGGTCCGCCCCGCCCACCTGCCCGGGCCCTCGCCCTGCTCGCCGCCCACGGCCACACCGACTACCGCGAGGCCGGTCCGGGCGGCGCGCTGAGCCGCAACGCCGCCGACTGCCTGCGCGGCACCGGCGCCCGGGTGCACACCCCACCGTCCGGCCGGCCGTTCGCCCCACCGTCCGATCGACTGCTCGCCCCACCGCCCGACCAACCGCTCGCCTCACCGCCTGCCCCACCACCTGACCAACCGCCGACCCCCGCAGCGAGAAGGACCGTGACGATGACCGAGGAGCCGACGAGGACCCTGGACGAACTGCTGCACGGTCGCCACCACCCCGGCTACCTGCCCCGCCTGCACCGCGCCCTGGCCCGGCACCCCTACCGGGTCGCCGAGTCCGCCGCCGAGCGCGAGCCCTACCTGTACCGCCGCCTGCGCGCCCTGCTGCGCGCCCTGCCCGCTGCCGCCGACCTGCACGCCGACGCCGACGCGCTGGCCGCCGCCCTGGCCTGGGCCACCGTCGCCGACCCCCGGCTCGGCATGACGGTGGTCACCCAGAGCATCCTGGGCCAGGGTTCGCTGTTGCGGCTGGCCGGCGGGCCCAAGGACGTCCGGCCGGAGCTCGACGCCGTCGACGCCGGTGCCCTGCGGATCGGCTACCTGGTCACCGAGGCCGGCCGCGCCAGCAGCCACCTCGGCGCCGGGACGGTGGCCGAATTCGACCCCGGGCGGCGTGAGTTCGTGCTGCGCACCCCCACCGCGGCGGACCGGAAGTTCGGCGGCGTGGCCGGGCACCCCGGGCCGCGCGGAGCCGTGGTGATCGCCCGCGCGGTGGACGGGCGGGGCCGGGAGGGCGGGGTGTTCGCCTTCCTGGTGCGCCTGGCCGACCACGACGGCCCGCGCCCGGGCGTCACCCTCTCCCCGCCCGTCCCGGTCGGCGCGCTCCCGCTCGGCTACCACCGGATCGGGTTCGACGGCGTCCGCGTCCCCGAGGCGCACTGGCTGCGGGACGACGCCGACCTCGACGAGCACGGCCGCCTGCGCGACCCGCGCACCCCGAGGACCGGCTGCGCCGCACCCTCGCCGTCGGCCGGGACCTGTGGGGCGTCCTGCCCACCGCGCTGGCCGCGCTGGCCCGCCAGTCCGCGGTGCTCGCCGTCCGGCACTCCGCCACCGCGAGACCCGCGCCGCACTCGCCCCCGGCAGCCCCCTGCTCGCCCACCGCAGCCAGCAGCGCGCCCTGCTCGGCGCCCTCGCCGACGCCTTCGCGCTCAGCTGCGCCGCCGCCCGCGCTCGCGAACTGCTCGCCGCCGCGCGGGAGTCCGACACCGCCGGCGCCGAGGCCGGATTCGCGCCCTGGTCCGCCGTCAGCCGCCCGCTGTCCGCGTACAAGGCGCACTGCGCCGACGAGGCCGAACGGATCGTCGCCGAGTGCCAGCGCCGCTGCGGCCACGCCGGACTCGCCGACGACAACCGGCTGGCCGGCTACCACGGCTTCGCCCGCTCCTTCGACCCGGCCGGCGGCGACAGCCGGCTGATCCGCTACGACCTCGGGCGCGCCCTGCTCGACGACCCGCCCGCCACCGGCACCGCCACCGGCACCGGCGCCCTCCCGCCCGTCCCGGCCGACCTCGCCGACCCCGGCTGGTGGCCCGCCGTGCTGGCCCGCCACCAGCACACCCTCACCGGGTGGCTGCGCCGGGCCCGCACCGAGCACGCGCCCGGCTCCGCCACCCCCTTCGAGGTGTGGAACCCGCTGCTCGACCGGGCGGCCGAACTCGGCGCCACCTACGCCGCCCGGCTCGCCGCCGAGGACCTTCCGCGCGCCCTCGCCACCCTCCCCCCGGACGAGGCCACCACCGCCCTCGCCCACCTCGCCGCCCTGCGCGCCGCCGACCGGACGGCCGGCGCCCTGCTGCGCCACCGCACCCTCACCCCGGGCGACCTGGTCGGCCTGGAGAACGCCCTGGAGCGCGGCTACGACCGGCTGCTGCCGCACCTGGAGCGGATCGAACGCGCCTTCGCCTTCCCGGACGACCTGGTCCGGGCCCGCGACGGCGCGCCCGAGGCCCGACCGGCCGCCGCCGACCCCACCGACCCCGCCGACCCCGCCGAGCGGAAGGAGCCGGGGCCGTGAACGCGGTGGGCGTGTGGGGCACCGGGCGGTACGTGCCGGCCCGAGTGCGGAGCAACGCGGAGGTCGCGGCCGGGACGGGGGTGACGCCGGAGTGGATCGCGGAGCGCACCGGCGTGCGCCGCCGGCACGTCGCGGACGGGTCGCAGGCGGCCTCGGACCTGGCCGCGGAGGCGGTGCGCCGGGCGCTGGCCTCGGCGGGCGTGACGGCCCGGCAGCTCGGGCTGCTGGTCTGCGCGACCTCGACGCCGGACGAGCTGGGCCCGGCGACGGCCTGCCGGGTGCAGGCCCTGGTCGGGGCGGTCGACGCCGTCGCGCTCGACGTCTCCGCGGCCTGCTCGGGCTGGCTGTTCGGCGCGAAGGTCGCGCACGACTGGCTGCGGGAGGCGGACGGGCCGATGCTCGCGGTGGTGGTCGGGGTGGAGGCGTACTCGAAGTTCCTCGACCCCGCGGACCGGGCCACCGCCGTGCTGTTCGCGGACGGGGCCGCCGCCACCGTGCTGGGCCCGGTCGAACCGCCGGGCGGGCTGGGCGGGTTCCGGCTGGGCTCGGACGGCAGGCTCGCGGACCGGGTGCTGATCCCGGCCGGCGGCAGCCGACGCCCGGCGACCCGGCAGACCCTCGCGGAGGGCGCGCACCGCATCCGGATGGACGGGCGGACGGTGAGCCGGTTCATCCGGGACGCCTTCCCGCGGATGCTCGGCGAGACGCTGGAGCGCCACGGCCTGACCACCGACGACATCGACCACGTGATCACCCACCAGCCCAACCCCGTCCTGGTGCGCCGGCTCGCCGCCGAGGCGGGCCTCGCCGACCGGATGACCGTGGTCGGCGACCTGGTCGGCAACATCGGTGCGGCCAGCGCCCCGTACGCACTGGCCACCGCGCACGCCGAGGGCCGGCTGCAACCCGGCGACCTGATCCTGCTGACCGTCTTCGGCGCCGGCATGACCTGGGGCAGCGCCCTGCTGCGCTGGTCCGAGACCCGCCCCGGAACCCGCCCCGAAGCCCGTCCCGGAACCCCTCCCGGCATCCGTCCGGAGACCCGCCCCGGCAGCCGCACCGACACCGGGACCGGGGCCGACACCGCGGCCGACCCGCACCGCACCGAACGGAAGGAAGAACTGTCATGAGCAGCAGCACACTGCCGGGCGCGTTCCGGCTGGACGGCGCCCGCGCCCTGGTGACCGGGGCCTCCCGGGGCATCGGGCGGGCCTGCGCGCTGGCGCTGGCCGAGGCCGGGTGCGAGGTCGTGCTGACCGCCCGGTCGGCGGCGGCGCTGCACGCGGTCGCGGAGGAGGCCGAGGCGCTCGGCGCCCGGGCCCGGGCGCTGCCCGCGGACCTGGGCGCAGCGGGCGCGCCGAGCGCCGTGGTGGCGGAGGCGGCCGCCGCGCTGGGCGGGATCGACGTGCTGGTGCACAACGCCGGGGTGCTGCCCACGGCGGCGGACGGCAGCCCCGTCCTGGTGCCGTTCCAGCACTCCGCGCAGGACGACTGGGAGCACGTGATCGCCGTCAACCTGAACGTCACGGCCGAGCTGTGCCGGGCCGCGCACCCGCACCTGGCGGCCTCCGGGCGGGCCTCGCTGGTCCTGATGTCCTCGGCGGCCGGGCTGATGGGCACCCCGATGCTGGAGGCGTACGCGGCCTCGAAGGCCGCCCAGATCTCGCTGGCCCGCAGCCTGGGGGTCGGCTGGGCGCGGGAGGGCATCCGGGTGAACGCGGTCTGTCCCGGCTGGGTGACCACCGACATGACGAGTTTCGCGTCCGACGCGGAGCCGGTCTCGCAGTGGCTGATGAGCCACGTCCCGCAGGGCCGCTGGGGCACCCCCGAGGACGTCGCCGCGGCGGTGCTGTTCCTGGCCTCGCCCGCCGCCGACCTGGTCACCGCGCAGACCCTGGTGCTGGACGGCGGGCTCAGCACCCCGGACGGCGGACTGGCGGGCGTCCCCAAGCCGCCGTCCCCGTTCGCGGCCTGAGGGAGCGCCGGATGCCCCGCCGGATGACCGGCCGGATGCCCCGCGCGGCCGTCGTCGGCCTCGGCTCCTGCCTGCCCGCCCGCAGCGTCGACAACGAGGAGGTGATCGCCGAGGGCGGGCTCGACAGCAGCGACGAGTGGGTCCGCCGGCGCACCGGCATCCACCGTCGCCGCCGCGTCGCGCCCGGCACCGCCACCGGCGACCTCGCCGTGTACGCCGCCGCCGCCGCGATCGAATCCGCCGACGCCGCACCGGACTTCGTCCTGCTCGCCACCACCACCCCCGACCACCCCTGCCCCGCCACCTCCCCCGCCGTCGCCCACCGGCTCGGCCTGCCGCAGGTCCCCGCCCTCGACCTGGCCGCGGTCTGCTCCGGCTTCCTGTACGCGCTGGCCACCGCCGACGCCCTGGTGCGGGCCGGGGCCTGCCGCCGCCCGCTGGTGATCGGCGCCGACACCTACTCCACCATCGTCGACCCCGCCGACCGCGACACCGCCGCCCTGTTCGGCGACGGCGCCGGAGCGGTGCTGCTGGCCGCCGCCGAGGACGGCGCGCCCGGCGCCCTGCACGCCGCCGACCTGGGCAGCGACGGCGGCGGGGCGGCCCTGATCACCATCGGCGCGGGCGGCTCCCGGCACCCCGACCGGCAGCGGCGGGACCCGGACGCGCACTGGTTCCGGATGCGCGGCCGGTCGGTCTACGGCCAGGCCGTCCGCCACCTCACCGACTCCGCCGCCCGGGCGCTGGCCGCCGCCGGGTGGAGACCCGCCGACCTGGGCGCGTTCGTCGCCCACCAGGCCAACCAGCGCATCCTCGACTCGGTCGCCGACCGCCTCGGCCTGCCGCCCGCCGTCCGCTTCGGCAACCTGCGCGACCTCGGCAACACCGCCGCCGCGTCCATCCCGCTGGTGCTCGCCGACGACGGCCCGCAGCGCGCCCTCGCCCCCGGCACCCCCACCCTGCTCACCGCCTTCGGCGGCGGCCTCACCTGGGCGTCCGTCGCCCTCACCTGGCCCGCCGCCACCCCCGTCCGCCGCACCCTGGGCTGACGCCCCGCCACCAGGAGGAGACCCCCGTGGACCAGGTCACCGCACGCATCACCGCCGTCCTCACCGAGAAGTTCGACGTCCCCGCCGAGCTGGTCACCGCCCGGGCGAGCTTCCAGGAGCTCGACCTCGACTCGCTGTCCGTCGTCGAGCTGTACGTCACCCTCCAGGAGGAGTGGGGCGTCCCGCTGGACGCCGAGGCCGCCACCGGCGAGGTGACGGTCGGCGAACTCGCCGACGAGGTGCGGAAGTCACTGGAGGGGAGGCGGCCCGACGATGACTGACCGGATCGTGGTCACCGGCACCGGGACGGTCACCGCCGGGGGCGACGGGACGGACGCGACCTGGCGCACCCTGTGCGAGGGCCGCGGCACCGCCCGGCCCGACCCCGGCCTGGCCGGCACCCCGGTGCCGATCAGCTGCCGCCCGCCGCACCCCGACCGGGCCCCCGTCCGGCAGGGCTGGCGGCTGGACCGCTCCACCCGCTACCTGCTCACCGCCGCCCGGGAAGCCCTCCGGGAGGCCGGGATCGAGGCGTTCGGCGAACGGCCCCCCGACTGGGACCCGGGCCGGGTCGCCGTGGTGGTCGGCTCGGCCGCCGGGGGCGTGGCCGTTCTGGAGGACGCCCACCGTCGACTGCTGGAACGCGGACCGGACGCGCTCTCCCCGCTCACCCTCACCGGCTACCTGCCCAACCTGTCCGCCGCCGGCCACCTCGCCCTCGCGCTGCGCACCACCGGCCCCGCCCTGCACACCTCCACCGCCTGCGCCTCCGGCGCCAACGCGATCGCGCACGCCGCGCTGCTGCTGGCCACCGGGGCCTGCGACCTCGCGGTGGCGGGCGGAACCGACGCGATGGCGACCCCGCTGTGCGCCGCCGCCTTCGCCCGGACCGGCGCGCTCTCCCGGCGCACCGACCGGCCCGCCACCGCGTCCCGCCCCTTCGACCGGGACCGCGACGGCTTCGTGCTCGGCGAGGGCGCCGGCGTCCTGGTGCTGGAGCGGGCCGCCGACGCCGCCGCCCGCCGCGCTCCCGCCCTGGCCCACCTCGCCGGGTGGGCCACCACCTCCGACGCCCACCACCCCGTCGCGCCCGACCCGGCCGGCCGCGGCCTGCGCACCGCCGTCACGCTCGCCCTGCGGGCCGCCGACGCCGGGCCCGAGCAGGTCGACCACGTCAACGCGCACGGCACCGGCACCCCGCAGGGCGACCGGGTCGAAGCCGCCGCGATCCGCGACCTGTTCGCCCGCACCCCGCCCAGCGTCACCTCCGCCAAGGGCGCCCTCGGCCACACCATGGGCGCGGCTGGCGCGATCGAGGCCGCCCTCACCGTCCGCACCCTGCTCACCGGCACCGTCCCGCCCACTGCCAACCACGACGCCCCCGGCCCCGACACCGCCGGGATCGACCTGGTCACCGGCGCACCCCGCCGGCACGCGCCCCGGCTGGCCCTCAGCCACTCGATCGGCTTCGGCGGCCACAACACCGTGCTGGCGCTGCGCCGCTGACCGGCCGTCCGGCGCTCGGTCACAGGCGGCGCGGGCCGACCCCGCCCTCGGCCAGGCTGTCACCCGGGTTCAGCAGTGCGCACGCCTTCATCGACAGGCAGCCGCAGCCGATGCAGCCGGTCAGTTCGGCCTCCAGCCGCTCGATGGTCTGCCGGCGCTCCTCCAGGCGGCGCTTCCAGCCGCGCGAGGCGCGCTGCCACTCCTGGTGGCTGGGCGGCCGGTCCAGCGGCACGTCGGCGAACGCCGCCCGGACGTCCTCCAGCGGGACGCCGATCCGCTTCGCCACCGAGACCAGCGCGATCCGGCGCAGCATGTGCCGCGGGTAGTGCCGCCGCCCCCGCCCGTCGCGCTCGGAGGCGATCAGGCCCAGCTCCTCGTAGAACCGCAGCGCCGACACCGCCACCCCCGTCCGCGCGCTGACCTCGCCGATCGCCAGCCAGTCGCCCGCCGCAGGCCGCCCGCCACCGGACCGATGGGCCGTCATCCCCGCCTCCCCGCCTCCCCTGTTGACCTCAACCTTACGTGAGGACCTACGGTCGGCTGCGCCAGCACGGCGAGCACCACCGACCCGGAGAGGACCGCACCCCGATGACCTTTGTGATCGCCCTGCCCTGCGTCGACGTCAAGGACAGGGCCTGCGTGGACGACTGCCCCGTCGACTGCATCTACGAGGGGGAGCGGATGCTCTACGTCCACCCCGACGAGTGCATCGACTGCGGCGCCTGCGAACCGGTCTGCCCGGTCGAGGCGATCTTCTATGAGGACGACCTCCCGGAGGAGTGGCAGCCCTTCACCCCCGCCAACGCCGAGTTCTTCGACGACCTCGGCACCCCGGGCGGCAGCGCCAAACTCGGCCTGATCCCCAAGGACCACCCCGCGGTGGCCGCCCTCCCCGTCCAGCACACCGCCTGACCGACACCCCCCGCCCCGCACCGGGGCGGGGGACGAGGTGGTCGGGCACGTGGTGGGGCGCGGCGCGGCGCGGGCGTACTGCACCACGCTGGACGCGGTGGTGTGCGCCGTCTTCCGGGGCACCGTCGACGACTTCGGCCACGACGGCGAGCGGTGGGAGGCCGTGGTCGGGTGGAGCGGCGGCTACCTGGACCGCGACACCCTGGCGGTGGTGCTGTACGGCGAGGACGCGGAGACCGGGCAGGAGCGGTTCCGCAGCCACCGGGTCGACGCGCGCACCGGCCGCGACCTCGGCGCGTTCGACTCCGGCGCCCGGGACTGCTACGACCTGCGCCCGCTCGGCGACGGCAGCCGGCTGACCACCGACGGGTCCGGCCACCCCGTGCGCCGCTTCCTGCCCGCGGAGCCGGACTGACGGCCGGTCAGGAGGCCCGCCGGGCCGGTCCGTCCGGCGCGCGGCGGCGGAGTCCGTCAGGGGGCGGACGGGGCGGGACCGGCGGGCTTGCGGGCCTCGAACAGGGTGCGGGACATGGTGGAGACGAACACGCCCTCGCGCTCGATCAGTCCGTGCAGCGCGCGCAGGCGCTCGCGGTAGCGGTCGACCGAGAAGTCCGGCACCGTCCAGACCACCTTGCGCAGGAACCAGACCACCGCGCCGACGTCGAAGAACTCCAGGCGCAGCCGCTCGTTGCGGCACCGCACCACCTCCAGCCCGGCCGCCCGGGCCCGTCCGGCCTCCACCTCGTGCTCGCGGGCGGTGGGCACCGGGAACGGGCCGAGGAAGAACGCGCTCAGCTCGACGTTGGTGCGTCCGCCCACGTGCTGGGCGAAGTAGGTGCCGCCGGGGGCCAGCACCCGGGCGATCTCCGGGAAGTCCACCGCGGCCGGGTGGCGGCTGGTCACCAGGTCGAACGCGCCGTCCGCGAACGGCAGCGGCGCGTCGGCCGGGGAGGACACCAGCACGGCGCCCATCGGTGCAGCCGCCGGGTGGCCAGCGCCGCGTTCGGCGCCCAGCCCTCGGTGGCCGCCATCGTGCGCGGGAAGTGCGGGAAGTCCGCCGCGCCCGCGCCCGCGAGCACCTCGCCGCCGCCGGTCTGCAGGTCGAGCGCCGCGCGGGCGGCGGCCAGCCGCTCGCCCAGCAGCCGCTGGTAGCCCCAGGACGGGCGCTGCTCGGTGGCCCGGCCGTCGAGCCAGGCGAAACCCCAGCCGTCGACGGGGGCGGCCCCGGCCTCGTCGACCAGGGCGTCGAATGATCGGTCCATGGCCATCATCCAAGCACGTCAGGGCCGGTGGACCGGGGGATTTAACGCTCCGTAGAATCTTGCCGACAAGGTGTCGGCAACCGCTTGACTTAGGTGAGCCTCACCTAAATAATCGAGTGGATTCGATCTTTGGAGGCCCTTCCCGATGTCCAGCCCCGATCAGCAGCCCGCCGCCTTCTCCGCCCTGCTCCGCACCGCCAGCGCCGAGGAGCACCAGGCGGCCGAGCAGTCCTCCTTCATGAGCGACCTGCTCGGCGGGCGGCTCGGCGTCCAGGCCTACACCGACCTCACCGGCCAGCTCTGGTACGTCTACCGCGCCCTGGAGTCCCGCCTGGACGCCCTGGCCGCCGACCCGCTGGCCGGCCCGCTGATCGACCGCGCCCTGCTGCGCACCGCCGCCATCGAGCGCGACCTCGACCACCTGGCCGGCCCGGACTGGCGCGGCACGCTCGCCCCGCTGCCCGCCACCGAGGCGATCGCCGCCCGGATCGAGGAACTCGCCGACACCTGGCCGGCCGGCTACCTCGCCCACCACTACACCCGCTACCTCGGCGACCTGTCGGGCGGTCAGATCATCCGCGGCGTCGCCGAGCGCACCTGGGGCTTCGAGCGCAAGGGCGACGGCGTCCGGTTCTACGTCTTCGAGGAGATCGACAACCCGGCCGCGTTCAAGCGCGACTACCGCGCCAAGCTGGACGCCGCGGGCGCGCTGATGGACGAGGTCGAGCAGCGCCGGGTCGCCGAGGAGTGCAAGCGCGCCTTCGTCCTCAACGGCGCGATATTCAGCGAGCTCGGCGGGCGGTACCCGCTGAGCGCCTGAACACCTGGGCGGTTGGACGCCTGGGCGGTTGGACGCCTGGACGCCTGGACGCCTGGACGCCTGGACACCTGGGCGGCTGGACACCTGGGCGCCCGGGCGAGTGGGGCGCCGCGAGGCCCGGTGCGGGAACCGTTCCCGCACCGGGCCTCGTCGTCGTCCGTGCCGGATCGGGACGGGGGCGTACCGGGTCGGGGCGGGTGACGGGGCGGCCGTGCGCTCGGGCATCATCGTCCGCATGAGCGACACGCACAACGACCAGTTGGACACCCGCTGGCAGGGCTTCCTCGGCCTGCCCTTCCCGCAGAGCTGCTACCGGCGTTCGCCCGCCGGCGAGGACCTGGTGCTGCTGGACAGCCACCTCGCGGGCTGCGTGTCCGCCGCGTTGACCGGCCCGCTCGACCAACGCCGCAGAGCGGCCCTGCGCACCGGCATCGCCACCGTCGACCGCATCCTGCCCGAACTGGCCGACGACCCCGGGGCCGCCGACTACTTCACCCGCCTGCGCGAACTGGCCGTCCTGGCCGCCGCCCGGTAGGCCCCGTCCGCCGGGAGCCGGGGAGGACGCGGTCGGGCCCGCGCGGACGTGTCCGCGCGGGCCCGAGACGGGGTCAGCGGGCCTACTCGGCCGCGGCGGTGTCGGCGGTGGCGGTGCCGGAGGAGCGGCGGCGGACCAGGACGGTGGTCGCCCCGCCCACCAGCAGCAGCCCGGCCGCGGTGGCCAGCATCGGCACGGTGCCGGTGCCGCCGCCGGTGAAGGCCAGCTCACCGCCGGTGCCGCCGGAGGTGGTGAGGGTGGCCCCACCGGTGCCGCCGGTGCCGGTGCCGGTGCCGGTGCCCGTGCCCGTTCCGGTGCCGGTGGTCGGGGTGCCGGACGGCAGGGTCGCGTTCCGGTCGAAGGAGAGGACCGCCGTCACCGGGGCCAGCTCCTTGCCCTCCTTGTACTGGCCGAACACCGGCACGCCCTCGGCCGTCAGCGTCGCCGGGACCTGGCGCAGCGTCACCACGCCGTCGACCGGGGTGAAGTCGGCCTGGGCGAGGTCCAGCTTGGCGATCTTCGCCCCGGTCAGCCGGACCGGCTCCCCGCCGGAGAGCGAGTTGGCGGTCACGTCGGCCACCAGGTACGCGCCGGAGGTGTCCACCCGCAGGCCCAGGTGGGAGAGGGCGGTGTCCAACTGGTAGTGCCCGTCGGCCGCCTGGTGCCCGAGGAAGCGCACCGACCCGGCGAAGCCCGCCGACAGCGCGTGGGTGTCCGTCCGGTAGCTGCCGCTGCCCGAACCGAAGCGGAACTCGGCCGCGCCGCCGCCGAACTCCACCTTGCCGTTGGCGATCGGACCCGTCACGTAGGCCAGGAAGTCGGACTGCACGTTCCACTCCAGCCGGCCGTCGACGATCGCCAGCTCGTTGCCCGCCGGGGTGGAGGCGGACGCGGACGCGGAGGGCGAGGGCGAGGAGGACGGCGCGGTGGAGGCGGAGGCGGACGCCGAGGGCGACGGGGAGGAGGACGGCGCGGTGGAGGCGGAGGCGGACGCGGAGGGCGAGGGCGAGGAGGACGGCGCGGGCGAGGCCGAAGCGGAGGCCGAGGCCGAGGCGGAGGGGGACGGGGCGGGCGTCTGCTTGAGGACGATCGACAGCGGGTCCAGCGCGGTGCCCTCGGGGTAGAACCCGGCGAACGCCTTCGCGCCGTCGGCGGTCAGGGTGGCGGCGGTGGCCCCGCCGTTGGTGGTGTCGCGGGCGACGGTGAAGGTGGCCAGCGCGACGTCCTGGCGCAGCGTCGGGGCGGCGGCGCCGATGCTCTCCTTCGAGGCGGTGTCCGCGGTGAGGGTGCCGGTGGTGCCCTCGGTGACGATCCGCAGGTCGCTGATCGCGATGTCCAGCGCGCCGTCGTGGGCGAGGAAGCGCACCCCGCCGTCGAAGGCCGCGTTCAGCCGGTGCGTCGTCAGGTCGTAGCCCGCGGAGGCCAGGTTGAAGTGGTACGAGCCGTCCGCGTTGGTGGTGGCCCCGCCGCTCAGCGTGACGCTCCCGCCGCCGGCCGGGCCGGTCACGTAGCTGCGGAAGCTCGCCTTGACGCCCCAGTCCAGCGAACCGGTGTCGTAGCTGACGGTGGTGGGGGCGCCGGCGCCGAAGGCGAGTGAGGGCAGGCCGAAGGCGGTCAGGCCGAGACCCGCGGTCGCGGCGGCCAGCGCGGCCAGCCGGGTGCGGTTGCGGTGGCGGACGGCAGGGGTGTGGGACATGGATCGGACTCCGGAATCGGTGGGGTGAGGGGGGAGGAGGGGCCGGGGGAGCGGCCGGGGACCTGCCGGGGGGGCGTTCGGGAACGGGGGCGTTCAGGAACGCCTGCGGCGCCGGACGACGAGCGTCGTGGCCGCCGCCACCGCCGCGGCGAGCACCAGGGCGAGGGTGGTGATCAGGGCGGTGCGGGAGGAGGAGGACGTGGCGGCGGCGACGGGCGCGGTGGCCGGGGAGGGCGTGGGCGTGGGCGTCGCGCCGAGGTCGGGCAGCGGTGGGACGGCCGCGGCGGGGGTGAGCGGGAGGTTGACGGTGAGCGGGTCCATCTCGGTGCCGGCCGGGTAGAGGTTGCCGAAGGCGCCCGCACCGGCGGCGGTGAGGGTGAGCGGCAGGTCGGTGGCGGTGAGGAGGTCGTTCTCGGTCTTCAGGGCGCTCGCGTCGAAGGTGGCGATCTCGGTGGTGGCGGCGGTGCGGGTGGTGCCGTCGGGGGTGCGGCCGGAGACGTCGACGGTCAGGCGGCCCTCGGTGCCGGCGGCGGTCAGGCGCGGGTTGGCGAGTGTCAGGTCCAGGCCGAGGGCGTCGCCCTCGCGCAGGCCGGTGAAGCGGACGGTGCCGGTGAAGCCCGCGTCGAGGGTGCGGGTGGCCGGGTCCCAGGTGCCGCGGGCGGGCGTCCAGCGGAAGAACGCCCCGCCGTCGGCCGCGCCGTCGCCGAGCTGCCAACCGCCCTGGGCGATCGAGCCGGTGACGTAGTCGCGGAAGGTCCGCCGGACGCCCCAGTCGAGCGCGCCCCGGTCGAGGGCGGTGGCGGTGGCGGTGGCGCTCGGGGCGGCTCCGGCCGCGCTCTCCGCGGGCTCCGGGGCGGCGGTCGGGGTGGGCGTCGGGGTGGGTGTCGGCGTCGGGGAGGGCGCAGTGGCCGGGGACTTGAGCGTCACGGAGAAGGTGAGCGGGTCGAGCGCGGTGCCCGCGGTGTAGAAGCCGCCGAAGGCACTGGCCCCGGCCGAGGTCAGCGTCGCGGGGACGTTGCTGAGGGTGAGGGTGCCGGAGGCGTTCTTGAGCGAGACGCCGGAGAGCGAGAGGTCGGCCAGCCGGGCCTGGCCGGTGCTGGAGGTCTTGCCGGTCTCGCGGGACTTGGAGCTGACGTCCGCGTACAGGGCGGCGCTGCCGTCGGCCGCGGCCTTGACGGTGAGGTGGGAGATCGAGAGGTCGAGCGCGTTGCTGCCGTTCTCCTGGTGGCCGGTGAAGCGGACCCCGCCCTGGAAGGCGGCGGAGAGCGCGCCGGTGGCCGGGTCGTAGCTGCCGGCCGCGGAGTGGAAGCGGAACGCCGAGCCGCCGACGGTGGCCGCGCCGCCGGTCAGGGCCCACTTGCCGTTGGCGATCGGGCCGGTGACGTAGGTGAGGAAGGACTGCTTGATGCCCCAGTCGAGCCGGCCGCCGGAGACCGCCGGATCGGCCGCGGCGGCCCGGCCGGGGAGCCAGGCCAGGGCCAGCAGCAGGGCGAGCGGCAGCACGAGGGCGGTGCGCAGCCGGCCGGCCGGGCGGCGGGGTGGTACGGGGGGCCGTCCGGGGACGGGCATGGCGGATCACTCCTCGGCGGAGGGGAAGCGGGCAGGTGGCAGGGGGTGCGGGGGGAGGCGACCCCCTTGCTCAATTGAGGTAAGGCTAACCTAATATATGAGTCAAGTGTCCCGACCACGACCCCCCTGGGCGACCTCGACGGGACGTCAACGCACCGAGAAAGGCCCGAGGTTGACCCGCACCCTCCGCGACCGGACCAGAACCGCCCCCGCCGTCCTGCTCGCCGTCCTCGGACTCCTGCTCGGTGCCGCCGCCTGCTCCACCGGCGAGGCCGCCCCCGGCGCACCGGCGGCCTCCGCCACCGCCGCCACCGCCGACCCCGACCGGATCGAGGCGCTGCCCGACACCCCCGCGCCCCGCCTGCCCGTCACCGTCCCCTCCGCCGACGGCCGACAGGTCACCGTCACCAGCGCGGACCGGATCATCCCGCTCAACGGCAGCCTGGCCGAGCTGGTGTTCAGCCTCGGCCTCGGCGACCGCGCGGTGGCCCGTGACGTGTCCACCACCTTCGAGCAGGCCGCGAAACTCCCCGTCATCACCCAGGCCCACGAGGTCTCCGCCGAAGGCGTGCTCTCCCTGCACCCCACCGTGGTGCTCGCCGACCGCAGCACCGGCCCCGCCGAGGCCGTCGACCAGATCCGCGCCGCCGGCGTTCCGCTGATCGTCCTGGACGACGCCAAGAAGCTCGACGACGTCGGCCCCCGGATCGACCGGGTCGCCGCCGCCCTCGGCGTGCCCGAGGCCGGCGCCCGGCTCAAGGAGCGCACGCAGCGTCAGATCGCCGACGTGCAGGCACAGCTCCCGGCCGCCGGGGCCACCCGCCCCAAGGTCGCCTTCCTCTACCTGCGCGGCAGCGCCTCCGTCTTCCTGCTCGGCGGCCCCGACTCCGGCGCGCCCTCGCTGATCGAGGCCGCCGGCGGCGAGGACGCCGGCACCGCCGCCCACCTCACCGGCGACTTCACCCCGCTCACCAGCGAAGCCCTGGTCAAGGCCGCCCCCGACGCGATCCTGGTGATGACCAAGGGCCTGGAGTCGGTCGGCGGCGTCGACGGCCTGCTCCACCTCCCCGGCGTCGCCCAGACCCCCGCCGGACTCGACCGCCGGATCATCGCCGTCGACGACGGCCGCCTGCTCTCCTACGGCCCGCGCACCCCCGAGGTGCTGCGCGACCTCGCCACCCAGCTGCACCGGGACGCCGAGTGACCGCCACCCTGCCCGAGACCGGCCCGACCGGCCCGACCGGCGCCGCCGCGACCCCGCTGGTGAAGAGGACCGCCCGCGACCGGCGCCCGCTGCTGCTGGCCGGGCTGTGCGCCGCCCTGCTCGCCTGCGCGCTGCTCGCCGCCGGCACCGGCGCCTACGCCATCCCGCTCGGCGACATCCTCGCCTCGCTCGCCCACCGCGCCCACCTCGGCGGCCACGCCCTGGACCGGGTCCCCGAATCGGTGCTGTGGAACGTCCGGCTGCCCCGGGTGGTGCTGGCCCTGCTGGTCGGCGGCGCGCTCGGCTGCGCCGGGGCGCTGATGCAGGGCGTGTTCGGCAACCCGCTGGCCGAACCCGCCGTGATCGGCGTCTCCTCCGGCGGCGCGGTCGGCGCCGTCAGCTGCATCGTGCTCGGCCTGGACGCGCTCGGCTCCTGGACGGTCACCGCCGCCGCGTTCGCCTCCGGCCTGCTCACCGTCGGCGCCGTCTACGCCATGTCGCGCAGCGGCGGCCGCACCGAGGTGGTCACCCTGCTGCTCACCGGCGTCGCCGTCAACGCGTTCTGCGGCGCGCTGATCGGCCTGCTGCTGTTCACCGCCGACACCGCCGCGATCAGCCAGGTGACGTTCTGGCAGCTCGGCTCGCTCTCCCAAGCCAGCTGGACGAAGGTGCTGGCCGTGCTGCCGTTCGCCGCCCTCGGCCTGGCCGTCGCCCCCCGCTACGCCCGCCGCCTGGACCTGCTCGCGCTCGGCGAACGCCCCGCCCGGCACCTGGGCGTGGACGTCGAACGGATGCGGATCGTGCTGATCACCGTGGTCGCGCTGCTCACCGCCGCGGCCGTCGCGGTCAGCGGCATCATCGGCTTCGTCGGCCTGGTCGTCCCGCACCTGCTGCGGATGCTGGCCGGCCCCGGCCACCGCTTCCTGCTGCCCGCCTCCGCCGTCGGCGGCGCGCTCGTCCTGGTCGCCGGCGACCTCGCCGCCCGCACCCTCGCCGCACCCGCCGAACTCCCGCTCGGCGTCCTCACCGCACTCCTCGGCAGCCCGTTCTTCTTCTGGCTGCTGCGCCGCACCCGACGCCGCCAGGGAGGCTGGGCATGACCGTGCTGCTGGAAGCCGAGGGCATCGGTTTCGCCGTCGGGGGACGGGAGTTGCTGGCGGACGTCGACCTGACCGTGCGGGCCGGGGAGATCCTGGCGCTGCTCGGCCCCAACGGCGCCGGCAAGTCCACCCTGCTGTCCGTCCTGGCGGGCGACCAGCGCCCGGCCCGCGGCGAGGTGCGGATCGACGGCCGCCCGCTGGCCGGGCACCGGCCCGCCGAACTCGCCCGCCGCCGCGCCCTGCTGCCGCAGACCCACGAGGTGTCCTTCCCGTTCCCCGCCGTCGAGGTGGTCCGGATGGGACGCGCCCCCTGGGCCGGCCGCCGCACCGCCGACCAGGACGAACGGGCCGTCGCCCGCGCGATGGCCGCCACCGACTGCGCACACCTGGCCGAACGCCCGTTCACCGCGCTCTCCGGCGGCGAACGGGCCCGGGTCGCGCTGGCCCGCGTCCTCGCCCAGGACACCGCGCTGCTGCTGCTCGACGAACCCACCGCCGCGCTCGACCTGCGCCACCAGGAACTCGTGTTGCGGGTCGCCCGGAAACGTGCCGACGCCGGACACGGCGTGGTCGTCGTCCTGCACGACCTGACGCTGGCCGCCGCGCACGCCGACCGGATCGCACTGCTGGACGCCGGGCGCACCGTCGCCGTCGGCCCCACCACCGAGATCCTGGACGCCGACCTGCTCAGCCGGGTCTACCGCCACCCCGTGGAGGTACTGGCGCACCCGCGCGGGGGCGCGCCGATCGTGCTGCCCGAGCGCCCCGAGAAACAGATTGACGGATCGTCGGCCCGGGAAGATCCCCGGTTGGTGGGCGACCGACCGGGCGAGATCCGGGCCGCAGGGCGGTCCGGGCGGGTGACCCGGGAGGGCGGTCCACATGTCCGCGCCAGGTGCGGGTACCCGCACCAGCAGGAACCGGACCACCCGGAGGCACCACATGCAACTCACCATGCTCCTGCTGCTCACCCCCCTGATCCTCGCCGGGGCCGTCACCGCGACCCGCGGCTCCGCCCGCCGCGGCCGCCACCGCGCCGACCCGCGCGGCCGGGAATCCTGACAGGCCGTCACTCCTCGTACCGGACGGTGAAGCGGGTCCCGCCGTACCGGCCCGGCCCGCCGAGGCGCAGCACCAGCAGGGTGCCGCACCGGGCCCGCGCCTCCGCCAGCCGCGCCCGGTCCGCCCGGTCGGTCCGGATGGTCCGGGTGGACCGGCCCGGCGATCGGGGCGGGACGCTCCAGCGGCGGTGACGCAGTCGGCCGGAGCCGATCCCCCGGCGCGGCGTCCGCACCCCGTCCCGGAGCGGGAGCGGCGCCCCCGGCCGGTCCCAGTCGATCCGCAGCTCCGGAGTGCCGAACTCCGGACCGGTGGATCGGGCCGGGCCGTACTCCGGGGCGGCATCCAGTCCGCGATGCCGTACCGCCGGAGCTCGTCCAGGACGTCGGCCACCTCGCCGCGGACCCCGAAGTAGGCGACGGCCCGCAGCTCGCAGGTGACCTTGCGGGCGGAGGGGGAGCCGAAACCCGCGAACTCGGTGCGCCGGGAGAAGGTCTCCGCGCAGTGCGTCACCACGTGCTCCAGGCCCCCGCACGCGCCCACCCGCTCGACCACCGCCCCCATCGCGCGCTCCGCCGCCGCCCGGCGCGACTCCACCCCGGGCGACTCGACCAGCCGCCGCAGCTTCCGCTTCGACGGCCCGCTCAGGTTCGTCCCGCCGAACCGCACCAGGGCGAGCGCCCCGACCAGCCCCAGCGTCCTGGCGCACTCGGTCGCGAACGACCTCCGCTTCCCCGTCATCCCGCACCTCCGGCTCCACCCTCGGCGAGCCGGGGGCCGGACGCATGAGTACGGGTACTCAGCCGGCCCCGGCGCCGGCCGCGGCGGCGCTGCTGTGCGCCCGGCCCGGGCGAGGGGGCGCCGGGCGCCCGAGGGGCGGGGCGGGCGTCAGGCGGCCGGTTTCTCCCAGACCGAGACGTGCCGGGTGCTGTGCTCGGTGAACGGCGTCCGCGTCCACCCGTCCCAGCGGTCGCGGAGCCGCAGGCCGGCCAGTCGGGCCATCAGGTCCAGTTCGGCGGGCCAGACGTAGCGGAAGGGGACGGTCCGGGCGGTGCCGCGGCCGTCCGGGGTGACCTGGAGGTAGTGGCAGGTCGCGTCCTGGGTGACGGTGTCGTAGGCGGTGTAGGCCCACTCGCCGGGGCCGGTACGGAACGGGACGGTGTTCTGCCCGGCCGGGATCTTGCGCAGCTCCGGGACCATCACCTCGACGACGAAGCGGCCACCGGGCGCGAGGTGGTCGGCGGCGTTGCGGAAGCAGGCGACCTGGGCCTCCTGGCCGGTCAGGTTCATGAGGGTGTTGAAGACCAGGAAGACCAGGGCGAAGGGCCCGTCGGCCGTCAGGTCCGCCTTCGCGGTGGCGAAGTCCCCGAGGGTGACGCCGATCGACTCGCCGCCGGGCTTGGCGCGCAGGCGCCGCACCATCGCCCGGGACAGCTCGATGCCGTGCACCGGAACGCCGCGGCGGGCGAGCGGCAGGGCGATCCGCCCCGTCCCGATCCCCAGCTCCAGCGCCCTTCCGCCGCCCGCCAGTTCGGCGAGGACGTCGACCGTCCGGGCGATGACGTCCGCCCGGAACTCGGGCCCCGAGGACTCGTCGTACCGCTCCGCCACCTGCTCACCGAAGTACCCGTCCGCGTCGCTCACCGGCCGACCGTACCGCGCGGGCGGCGCGGGGGCCCGGCATTTTCCCGGCCGCAACTCCCGCCGCCCAAAAGGCCGTTCGGCCTGCGGGGGTGAGAAGGGCGGGGGAGCGTCAGCGGGTGCGGTGGTCGATCAGGGCGGCGATGCCGTCGAGGATGCGGGCGATGCCGAAGTCGTAGGCGTCGTCGCGGCCACCGGGGGGTTCGGCGAGGGCGGCGGCGAGGGCGGGGTAGCGGTCGGCGTGGGTGTGGACCAAATCGCCGAGCGCGCGCAGGAGTTCGGCCTCGGGGGAGCCGTCGCGGGACTGGCGGTGCTGGGCGGCGATGGTGCGGACGTGGCCGACCAGCAGGACGGCGGCGTCCATGCGTTCCGCGCCGGACAGGCCGTGGCCGTCGAGTGCCGCCACCACCCGTTCCAGCCAGGCCAGTTCGCGCGGGCCGGTGGGACGCGGAGCGGCGAGGGCGTCCAGCAGCCAGGGGTGGACGGCCAGCACGGCGGACATCCGGTGGGCCCAGTCGGCGAGCTGCTCGCGCCACGGGGCACCGCTCGCGGGCGGGGGGTCGCCCGCGACGTGCTCGACCATCAGGGCGACCAGTTCGGCCTTGCCCGGCACGTACCGGTACAGCGCCATCTTGGTGTGGTCGAGCAGCCCCGCGACCCGCTGCATGGACACCGCCGCCAGGCCCTCGGCGTCCGCGATGCCGACCCCGGCGCGGGCGATCGACTCCAGGCTCAGGGACGGCTTCGGCCCCCGGGTCGGCCGGGCAGGCGGGCCCCACAGCAGCCGCAGCGCCGCGTTCGGTTCCGGCACGGTCCCTCCTCGCTCCGCGGGCCGGCCTTGTGCGCGACCCGGAACTGTGTCTACCGTACACAGCAATGAACCGCGTCCGGTGGACGCAGTTTCTCGGCGGTGACGCCACCCGAGGAGGAAGCACGTGCGGATACTGATCTCCGGCGCCGGCATCGGCGGCCCCGCGCTCGCGTACTGGCTCGCCGGTACGGACACCGGCCCACCGTGGTCGAACTCGCCCCCGGACTGCGGGCCGGCGGGCAGGCCGTCGACTTCCGCGGCCCCACCCACCTGACCGTCCTGCGCCGGATGGGCCTGCTGGACGAACTGCGCGCGCACCGCACCGGCGGCACACCCATGACCTTCACCGACCCGCGCGGCCGGACCAGGCTGCGGCTGCCCGCCGAGTTCGCCGGCGGCGAGGTGGAGATCCCGCGCGGCGACCTCGTCCGGCTGCTGCACCGGCACAGCGCGCCCGGCACCGAGTACCTGTTCGGCGACACCGTCACCGCCCTGCGGCAGCGGCCCGACGGCGTCCTGGTCTCCTTCCGGCACGCCCCCGAACGGCACTTCGACCTGGTGATCGGCGCCGACGGCCTGCACTCCCGGGTCCGCGCCCTCGCCTTCGGACCGGAACGGCGCTACGTCCGCCACCTCGGCTACTACGCCGCCACCTGGCCCTTCCCCAACCGCCTCGGCCTGCCCGCCGGCAGCACCGGCGTCAACACCCCCGGCCGGCTCGCCGCCGCCGGGGCCGACCCCCGCGACCCCGACCGGGCCGGCGCCTTCCTGCTGTTCGCCGCACCCGAACTCCCCCTCGACCGGCACGACCCCGCCCGGCTCAAGGCCCTGCTGCGCGAACGCTTCGCCGACCTGCCGCACCCCGTCCCGCACCTGCTCGCCACCCTGGACGAGGTCGACGACCGCGACCTGTACGTCGACTCGATCAGCCGCGCCGACGTCCCCGCCTGGTCCGACGACCGGATCGCCCTGCTCGGCGACGCCGCCTGCGGCGCCACCATCGGCGGCATGGGCACCGGCACCGCCCTGGTCGCCGCGTACGTCCTGGCCGCCGAACTCGCCCGCGCCGACGGCGACCACCGCGCCGCACTCACCCGCTACGAACGCACCGTCCGCCCCTACGCCCGACGCTGCCAGCGCGGCGGCGACCGCACCGGGCCCTTCCTCGCCCCGCGCACCGCCCACGGCCTGTGGCTGCGCAACACCCTGCTCGGCCGGCGCCCGCTGCTGAACCGCATGCTCGCGATGGGGGAGGACATCGCCACCCTCGACCTGCCCGAGCCCGCCCGGGTGCCGCAGGGGTGAGGGGGCGGCCGTCGGTCCCGTTCCGTCCTCGGGTGAAAGTTTCGCGGGGCCGGCAGGCTCCCCGCAGTGGCCGGGCGCGGGTGGGGCGGGCGCGAAGGGCCTGTTCGGCGGCGGGTCGACGGTGGTCCGGCCCGCTGGCGCGGGGTCAGGGGCGGTCGGGGTGGCGGGAGTTCGCGGTGTCCGGGGCCTGCCGTGAGGGCGGGGCGGGCCGCTAGCATCGGGCGCGGTTCGTTGCGGGAGCGCTCCCACGTTCCGGTTCCCGCATCGGCCCCGGTCAGCATGCCCCCCACCCGGCTGCCGTCCGCCTCTCCCACCCGAGAGCACCCCACCGGAGGACACCGTGCACACCCCCGACCCGCACCGGCACACCCCCGTCCCGCCCGTCCGGCCGACCCGTCGGGCCGCCGCCCTCGCCCTCGCCGCCGCGACCGCGGCCGTCGGCCTGGTGGTCGCCGCCCAGGGCGGCGCGGGCGCGGCCGTGCAGGGCAGCCTCGCCGCCGACACCCAGTTCTACAAGGACCCGACCTCGCAGGTCGTCAAGTGGGTCGCCGCCAACCCCGGGGACTCCCGCACCCAGGTGATCTCCAAGCGGATCGCCAGCCAGCCGCAGGGCATCTGGTTCTCCAACTACCGCCCCGACAGCGTCACCTCCGACGTCCGCGCGGTCACCTCGGCCGCTGCACAGGCCGGCCAGGTGCCGGTGCTGGTGGCCTACGCGATCCCCAACCGGGACTGCGGCGGCGCCTCCGCCGGCGGCGCGCCCGACCTGCCCTCGTACGACGCCTGGGTCGGCAAGTTCGCCGCCGGGCTGGGCAGTTCGCGCACCGTGGTGGTGCTGGAGCCCGACTCGATCGCGCTCACCACCTGCCTGAGCGCCCAGCAGCAGAACGACCGGTTCGCCTCGCTGGCCCGCGCCGTCACCACCCTTCACGCCGCGAACCCGAACGCCAAGGTCTACCTCGACGGCGGCCACTCCACCTGGAACTCCGCCGCCGAGCAGGCCAACCGGCTGCGCGGCGCGGGCGTGCTGAACGCGGACGGCTTCTTCACCAACGTCTCCAACTTCAACACCACCGCCAACGAGAGCTCCTTCGCCCGCAACGTGCTGAACGCCCTCGGCAACCCCGGCAACCTGCACGCCGTCATCGACACCAGCCGCAACGGCAACGGCCCGGCGGGCAGCGCCTGGTGCGACCCGTCCGGCCGCCGGATCGGCAACTACCCGACCGCCGCGACCAACGACAGCGCCGTCGACGCCTTCCTGTGGATCAAGCCCCCGGGCGAGGCCGACGGCTGCGCCGCCGCGGCCGGGACGTTCGTCCCCGACATCGCCTACCAGCTGGCGCAGAACGCGCCCGACCCGAGCACGCCGTCCCAGCCGCCGTCCTCGCAGCCGCCGACGTCCCAGCCGCCCACCTCGCAGCCGCCGACGTCCCAGCCGCCGACCTCGCAGCCGCCGACCGGGAACGCGGCCTGCTCGATCGCGTACCGGGCCAACTCCTGGGCGGGCGGCTTCACCGCCGACGTGACGGTGAAGAACACCGGCTCCGCCGCGATCTCCGGCTGGACGCTCGGCTGGACGTTCCCCGGCGACCAGAAGGTCACCAGCGCCTGGAACGCCAAGGTCACCCAGAGCGGGGCCGCCGTCACCGCCACCGACCTCGGCTACAACGGCACCCTGGCGGCCGGTGCGTCCACCGCCTTCGGCCTGCAGGCGACGTACGGGTCGAACAACACCACCCCGACCGCCTTCACGCTGAACGGCGCCGCCTGCACCACCTCCTGAACCACCCTCCCCAGCCCCGCCGGCCACCCCCCACCCGAGGGCCGGCGGGGCACCCTTCCGTTCCGCGCCGGGTCAGGGCCGGAGCTGGACGGCCGTCACCATCACGTAGCCGACCAGCAGTCCGAACAGGCACACCGCGGTGATGTACCGGGGGGTGAACGGCAGCCCGCGAGCGACGGGTAGAGCAGGACGGCGCCGCCCGCCGCGAGGTCGGCGATGTACAGGCCGTCGGGCGGGACGATGCCGGTGCTGCGGGCGGCCCAGCCGGTGGCGATCAGGAAGCCCGTCAGCAGGGTGAACCCGGACAGCAGCCCGGACCCGATCGCCCCGAGCGTCGGGTGCGGTTCCGGGAACGGCTCGCCCTCCGGGACCTCGGGGCGCAGCCGGTTCGCCACGCGAGCGCGCCCACCGCGAGCACCAGCGCCCCGAGGGCGCCGAGCAACGGAGCAAGGTTCAACGACTCCTCCTGGAGAACACGAAGTGCTGCCCCGCGAGGGCCGCGAGCACGGCCGGCAGCAGGACGGTGACGAGCAGGACGGTCGCCCAGACCGAGGGTTCGAGCGGGCCCGGCCCGGCCGGAGTGTCCGGCGGCGGGGCGGCGACCAGGGTCGAGTGGGCACTGCCGGCGGTCGGGACGGGGGCGGGTGCCGGGGGCGGCGGGCTCGCCGCCCGGGCGACGGCCGTCGGGGCCGGAGCCGCAGTCTGGGACGGAGGGTGGGGAGAGGCGGACGGGGTGCGGAGGGGCGTCGGGTGCGAGGCGGCGGGGGACGGGGTCGGGGTCGGGGCCGGGAGCGGCGTCGGGTGCGCAGTGGGTGCGGTGGTGGGAACGGGAGTTGGCGACGGGTGTGGTGTGGGGGTGGGGGTCGGCGTCGGGGTGGGGACGGGCGTCGGGGTGGGGGTGGGCGTGGGTGCCGGGTGGTGGCAGTGCCACGGCCACGGCCAGGGCGGGTGGTGCGGCAGGGGAAGCGAGGGCAGCGGAGGCAGGGGCGGGAGCGACGGGAGCAGGGGCGGCGGGTACGCGCCCGCGGCATGGTCCATTGCCCGATCATCGGACCGTTCCGGTGGTGCGCGGTAGTCGTTCGGGGTCAAACCCCACCGGCCGGTGAACCCTCCCGAGCTGCGGCGGAACGTTCGAACGTGGATCGGTCGCCCGTTCGGTCGGTGGCGGCCGCGGTCAGGGCCACCGCCGCCGCAGCCAGCACCGGCCAGCCGGTGCCGAGCAGCAGGGCCAGGACCGCCGGGCAGCTCACGGCCGCGGCCAGGCGCGGCGCGCCGGTCAGGACCCGGACCGCCGAGGCCGTGCAGGTCAGGTAGACGGTGAGGAACAGGGCGGTGGGGACCGCCACCAGCTGAGCGGTGGTCAGCAGGCCCGAGCCGACCAGGGCGAACAGCGGGACGCCGATGAGCGCGGTCGCGGCCGGTACCGCGAGCGCACCGCGCCGGCCGGCCGCCGCACCGGACGGGAGCAGGGCGTCCAGCAGGGCGGCGGCGCCGGTCAGGTAGGTGTTGGTGGCAGCCAGGGTCAGGACCAGGGCCGCGCCCGCGGCCAGCAGCGGGCCCCGGTCGCCGATCGCGGCGCGCATCAGGTCGGCGAGCGGCACGGAACCGCCCGCGCCCGGGCCGAGCACCGCGACCGTCGCGGCGGCCAGACCCAGGCAGAGCAGCGAGGTGACGGCGAAGGCGATCAGCACCACCCGGCGCAGCTGGCGGCGCGGGTCGCGCAGCCGGGTGGTCAGCGAGGCGGCGGCCTCCCAGCCGACGAACGCGAACATCAGCGGCGGCGCGGCCTGCGCGACGCCCGTCCAACCGTGCGGCAGGAACGGCGTCCAGTGCGCGGCCCGGGCCGCCGGAGCCGCGCCGATCACCGCGAACAGCACCAGCCCCACCAGCGCGGACACCAGCACCAGTTGCAGCCCGGCACCGGTGCGCACCCCCAGCAGCCGCACCGCCAGCACCACCGCCAGCAGCACCAGCCCCGCCCGGACGGCCGCGCCCCCGTCCGCGCCGACGGCCGCCGCCGCGTAGCTCCCGCCGATCAGGCAGACCACCGGCGCCCCCGCGACCACCCCGCCAGGAAGCACCACCCGCGGCCCGGCCCGCCCGCGCCCCAGCCCGGCCGCCGTGTACCCGGCCACCCCGCCGGACGACCCCAGCCGGGTGCCCAGCCCGCAGAACACCGCCGCGATCAGACCGGACAGCGCCAGCAGCCCCAGCCACGCCACCAGCGAGGCCGGGCCGCCGCCCGCGCCGCGAGCCCGGCAGGAGCAGCAGGCTGGCCCGAGCAGCGCACCGATGTACAGCGCGGACGCCCCGGCGGTGGACAGGAAGGCGGCCGGGCGGGAGGAGCCCCGGCGGGAAGCCCGGGAAGCCCGGGAGGCTTGGGAGGCTCGGGAGGTGAGGAGGCGGGGCGGGGACGGGTCGCGGACGGGGTGTCGGTCATGCCCTGATCCTGGCCCCGATCGCGCGGCACCCGCTGGCGAAATCCGCGCCGTGACGGGGCCCGGACGGCACGTCCTGCCGCGTAGCGGTCGTTTCGCGGCACCGCGTGCCGGGGCTAGGGTGCGGGGCATGTCGAGTCCGCAGTACGACCGCATCGACCGCGCCATCCTGGCCCACCTCCAGCGCCACGGCCGGACGCCCAACGTCGACCTCGCCGAGGCCGTCCGGCTCTCGCCCTCCTCCGCCCTGCGCCGGACGAAGGCGCTGGAGGCGGACGGGTGATCGCCGGGTACCGGGCCGAACTCGACCGGGAGCGGGTCGGGTTGGGGCTGACGGTGTTCGTGGCGCTGCGGGTGGAGCAGCACTCGCGGAGACCTCCCGGCACATCGAGGAGGCGCTGTGCGCGATCCCGGCGGTGGTCGCCTGCCACGTGGTGTCGGGCGAGGCGGACTTCCTGGTGGAGATCGCCGTCCGGACCTGGCCACCTACGAGCAGGTGCTGCTGGACGAGATCCTCGCGGTCGGCCCGGTCCGCGACGCCCGCTCCACCTTCGCCATCCGCACCGTCCGGTCCCGGGGGCCGCTGCCGCTCGACCACTGGCCGCCCCGACGGGGGTAGGACGGGGCGGGTGCCCGGGCTACCGGTGGGTAGGGAAGACTGGGCCGGGGCGGTGAGCGCCGCCGTCCCGCCGCTCCGCCGTCCTGTCGTTCCGTCGTCGCGTCCGTCCCGCACCGGAGGTGCCACCGTGGCCGAACCCCTGATCGCCGCCGTCGGCGGACTGCACCCGCAGGTCGACCCCGACGCGTTCGTCGCGCCCGGGGCGGTGGTGGTCGGGGCGGTGACCGTCGCCGCCGGGGCCAGCGTCTGGTACGGGGCGGTGCTGCGCGGGGACGCCGAGCGGATCAGCGTCGGCGCGCTGACCAACATCCAGGACAACTGCACCGTCCACGCCGACCCGTCCTTCCCCGCCGTCCTCGGGGAGCGGGTCTCGGTCGGCCACAACGCCGTCCTGCACGGCTGCACGGTCGAGGACGACGTGCTGATCGGATGAGCGCCACCGTCCTCAACGGCGCCCGGATCGGGGCCGGTTCGCTGGTCGCGGCCGGCGCGGTCGTCCCGCAGGGCATGCAGGTGCCGCCCGGGTCGCTGGTCGCCGGCGTCCCCGCGAAGGTCAAGCGCGAGCTCACCGAGGAGGAACGGGCCGGCATCCGGGCCAACGGCGAGGGCTACCAGCTGCTGGCCGCCGCCCACGCCCGGGACGTCCCCGGGGCGGACCGCTGAGGCCCGGCCGCCCTCGGACCGGTTCCGAGCGGCGGCGGCTCAGGAGACGAAGCCGACGACGCCGAAGCCCGGGCGCCCCTCCACCTGGCGCAGCCAGCCGACGACGTCGGAGACGGCGTCCGCCACGGCGGGCTCCAGCGGCGGGGCGTGGCCGTCCCGCTCGGTCTGCTCGAACTGCTCCAGCGCGGCCAGGCACTGCTTGTGCGTCCACTCGCCGCAGCGCGGCAGGTCGTCCGAGGGGATTCCGCTCGGCAGGCCCCCGTAGTAGCCGAACTCGGCCACCGAGACCGCCGTGATCCGCAGCGCCCGCAGCCCCTCGTCCACCATCTCCAGCCAGGAGCCGCGGAACGGCGAGAAGCTGGAGTTGTCCAGGAAGCTGCCGGTCAGCTCGCACAGGCGCTTGTAGGCGTAGCCGTACTGGAAGACGTACGGGGAGTCCGCCGGGTAGGGGCCGCCGTGCACCACCGCGTGCAGCGCCTCCGCGGCGGTCGGCGCGCCCTCCGCTATCTCGTCGGAGAACCAGTCGTCGTCCGCGGCGAGGCGGGCGCCGAAGCGCTCGCCGACGACCCGGAGCACCTGCTCGTCGCCGGAGCCGACCAGGCCGCGCACGGCGGCGGTGTCGATCAGGAAGGGGCTCAGGGAGGAACTCATGTGATCACCCTAGGTGCCGTGACCGACAGTCAGCTCGGGCGTCCGGCAGTCACAGCAGGCCACGTCAGGGCTCGTCAGGGCTCGTCAGGCCACGTCCGGGCTCGTCAGGGCGCGGCGGCCGAGGGCCAGTGGCCGGAGCGGGCCAGGGCGAGGACGAGGGCGGCGATGTTCCAGGCGTCGTCCGCGCCGCTGTGGTGGCGGCCCTCCAGCGGGAGGCCGGCCAGCTCCAGGGCCTGCGCCATGCCCGGCGTCGGCGCAGGCCGCGGGCGTCCGTGAAGACCGCCTTGGCGTTGGTGTGCCGGTGGCCGAACGGGTACGCGGTGCCCGTGGCCCGGCACTGGCGGGTGAACTGCCGCTGGTCGTAGTCGCCCCAGCTGGCCCAGGGCCGCTCGCCGGCCCGGTGCTCGGTGGCCAGCAGGCGGCAGGCGGCGGAGAACGGCAGACCGGTGTCCACCTCGGGCCCGGTCAGGCCGGTCAGTTCGGTGCAGAAGGCGCTGACGGTCGAACGCCGGGGGCGGACCAGGACGCGGTGCCGGCCGACCCGCTCCAGGGAGTCGAGGTCCACCACCGTCAGCCCGATCTCGATGATCTCGCTGACCTGGCCGGGCGGCGGCTGTCCGTCCCAGCAGGTGGCCTCGATGTCGACCACGTTCAACAGCCCCCGCGGCAGCCCGTGTTCCATGGGGGGATCATGGGCGGAGCCCGCCGCGCCGGTCAATCGGATATCGCCGACACCTGCAGGCGTCGCACCACCGGCGTCAGCAGCGCCGTGCACCACGGCCCCGCGTTCGCTCCACCATCGGCGCCTTCGGCCCCAGCCGACCCTCGTCGGCGTCGCCGGCGGGTTCGGCGGCACCCGCTCCGGCTTCACCCGGCCCAGCCGGAACGCGGAAGTCTCCTCCACTCGCTCCAGCGCCCTGCCCCGGCTTCGGTGACCTGGCCGCGGGAGCCTCGTTGGAACGATCATGATGTTGACCCATGACCCGCACCGCGGCCCGTCCGAGGGCGCTCCCGCGCGGGGCGCACTCCCACCAGTGACAGCTGGAGGCGTCGGCACCGGGCAGGAAGGGCTGGAGCGCATGATCGCGCTCCCCGCCGCCGCCACCTTGGGCACCGACCACCACATCGACGGTGCCCGGACCCTCGCCCGGCTCGGCGCGGACCGCGTCTACATGATGGGCGACAACCCGGCGCTGCCCCCGATGCCCGCCAGGCCCACCCTGGCGGACTTCTTCCGCCTGCGGCTCGCGCAGGACCCTTTCACCGCCCTGCACCTGATCCACAGCGCCCGCCGCGCCCGCGCCCTCGACCTCGGCGACGCGGTGGTCACCGCCTGCCTGCTGCACGACATTGCCGTCGGCGGCCTGCTGCGCAGCCACCACGGGCACTGGGGCGCCCAGCTGGTCGCCCCCTACGTCAGCGAGGAGGTCGCCTGGGCGATCCGCCAGCACGAGGTCTTCCGCTTCTTCCCCGACCCCGCGGTGGGCTACGACTACCCGCAGGCCTACGACGCGTTCTTCGGCGCCGACTACCGTCCGCCCGAGCACGTGCGGCATGCCTACCGGCAGGCCCGTTCCCACCGCTGGTACATGACGGCGCGTCTGGTCACCCTCAACGACCTCTACACCTTCGACTTCGACCCGGACGAGGCGATCGACATCAGCGAGTTCGAGGACGAGCTCGGCCGCTGCTTCCGGCAGCCCCGCGAAGGGCTGGGGTTCGACGACTCGCCCTCGGCACACATGTGGCGCACCATGATCTGGCCCAACAACTTCCTGTAGCGCGGCTCGGCGGCGCCGCGGACTCTGGTCGGCCGTGGCGGTCCAAGCCATCCGTGCGCCGGATGGACCGAGGACCGTCAGCCGCGGAGCTGCCTGACACAGCTGCCCGACCACGACGGAACAAGGCTTAGGGTGGCTGTCGACCGAAGGGGGCGGCGGATGGCCGACGTCAGGGAGCTGATCTGCTATCCCGTGAAGGGGTGCGCGGGCACGTCGACGAGCGAGGCGGTCCTGACGCCGGCGGGCCTCGCGCACGACCGCAGCTTCATGGTCATCGGCGAGGACGGCACCTACCGCACCCAGCGCCGCCACCCCCGCCTCGCCCTGGTCCGGCCCGCCGTCAGCCCCGACGGCACCCGGCTCACCCTCGACTCGGCCGACGGTACGGACCGCTTCGGCACGGTGCGCCTCGACGTGACGACGACCGCGCCCCGCCGCGACGTCGACCTGTTCGGCGCCGCCTTCCGGGGCATCGACCAGGGCGACGAAGTCGCCGCCTGGCTCTCGGAGTTCCTCGGCACCCCCAGCCGCCTGGTTCGGGTGCCGCCCGAGCACGACCGGATCGCCGACGGCCTGACCCCCGGCCCTTCCGGCTACGCGGACAGCAGCGCCGTCCACCTGCTGTCCCGCGCCTCGCTGGCCCTCCTCGACCGGCGGCTGGCCGAACGGGGCGCCGCGCCCCTGCCGATGAACCGCTTCCGTCCGAACATCGTCGTCGGCAGCCACGGCCACGACTCCGAGGGCCACGGCGACGACTGGGCGGCCGTCCCGCACGCCGAGGACCGGGCGCGCCGCCTCACCATCGGCGCGGCCGAGTTGGGCTACGCCAAACTCGCGGTGCGCTGCGCCGTCACCCTGGTGGAACAGGAGACCGGGGCGCGCCGGGGTCCGGAGCCGCTGCGCACCCTCGCGGGCTACCGGCGGGCCGCGAGCGGCGGCGTGGTGTTCGGGACGAAGTTCTCCGTGCTGACACCGGGAAAGCTGTCGGTCGGCGACGAGGTGGCCGTCCGGGAGTGGGGCGACCCCGAACGGATTTCCTAGGGCTGTCCTCACACCACCCGCCGTGCGGGCCCGCGTCGAGCTCGCCTCCGCTCGCGTGGAGAACCACGGGGTCTGCGCGGCTGCCGACAGGAGAACGACGGCCCGCACCACGCGGTGCGGGCCGTCGTTCTCCTGTGCACTACCTCGTCCGGACCGGAGGGGACGCCGGGACGGAGCGCGCTTCAGCCCGCCCTGCCACCCCCTGCTGCGACGGCCTTCAGCGGAAGGTCCAGACCTGGTTGGGCTGGGTGCCGCCCCGCCGTAGCAGTCCCAGATCTGCAGCGGGGTGCCGTTCGCGGTGCCTCGGCCGACCGCGTCCAGGCACTTGCCGGAGTTGGGGTTGGTCAGGGTGCCGTTCGCATTGGCCTGCCACTTCTGGGCGCCGAGCCCGTTGCAGCTCCACAGCCGCACCTGGGTGCCGTTGTCGGTGCGGCCGCCCGCCACGTCCAGGCACTTGCCGGACGTGGTGTTGACCAGGGCGCCGTTCGACCAGGTCCACTGCTGGTTGGGCCAGGTGCCCGCGCCGGTGTAGCAGTCGTACAGCTGGACGGGGGTGCCGTCCGCGGTGCCGCCCTCCTGGTCGTCCAGGCAGCGTCCGCTGCCCTGACCCACGATGCTCTTGCCGCCGCCGCCGCCGTTGTTGTTGCCGCCGCTGCCGTTGGGCGTGTAGGAGAAGGAGTTCACCGCGAGGCCGGGGCCGCCCTGCCAGGGCTCGAAGCCGAACTGGACGCTGGTCATGTACCAGGACGGCTGGAGGTAGCCGCGGTGGATCGAGTCGTCGGTGAAGTCCTTGATGTTCACGGTGATCGCGTTGGTGCCGGACTGGCGCACGTACGAGACGGTGTTCCAGGCGGGGCTGCCGCCCTGCCGGCCTTCCCAGACGTCCCAGGTCGCACCCTCCAGCGACACCGTGCCGACCTTCGACCCGAACGGCGCCGGCGGGCCCTGGTGGTTGGCCCAGATCATCAGCTCCTCGCCGTCGTTCTGCCCGGCGGGGTTGGGGTGGCTGTCGAACCAGATGTCGTACGCGGCGTCCCAGGACCCGGCGGCGGTGCTGAAGGCGACGCTGGACTGCGGGTTGGTGAACGAGGACACCTGCTGCGGCAGGCCGTTGCCGGTCGAGCAGTTGCCGTAGTGGCAGCCGGCGTAGATGGACGGGTAGGCGGCGGGGGCCCCGCCGGTGCCCACGTTGTGGTTGCCGGTGGTGACCTTGAAGCCGTTGTCGGAGACGTCGATGCACTGCTGGATCGAGTCGCCCCACTCGTTGTTCTGCACGATGTACGCGCCGTTCGAGACGGGGGTGCTGCCGAATGTGTCGCAGATGGTGGTGTTGGCACCGGCCGGGCCGGCCGCGGCCACCGGGAGGACGGTGGCCGCGGCCACCAGGGTGAACGCCGTCAGCGCGGCGCGCAGCGTTCGGACGAGAACGGAACCGGGCACGGAGAGACCTCTCTCGTTTCGCGACGTCGGTCAGGACGCCCAGCGGGTGGTCTGGGAGCGCTCCCACAACAGGCAGGACTCATGAAGCCAGCCGGTCATGTTTATGTCAAGAGCGTTGCCGCGTACAAGAGTTGAACCGGTCCCGCGCGAACCGGAGCCCCCCGGGCCCGGCGGTGCGGAACGACCTTCAGGGCCAGAGCGGTTCCTCGGCCCGGCGTTCGGCCTCGCGTAGCACCCGCAGCACGTTGCGGCCGGTCAGTGCCTCCAACTCCGTTGCGGACCAGCCGCGTTCGGCCAGTTCGTTCAGGAGGAGGGGGTAGCCGGACACGTCGGGCAGGTCGACCGGCTGCCGGTCGACGCCGTCGTAGTCGCCGCCGAGGCCGATGTGGTCCAGGCCCGCGACCTCCCGGGCGCGCTCGACGTGGTCGGCGACCTGGGCGGCGGTGGCCTCGGGGCGCGGGTGGGCGTCCAGCCAGCGCTTGAGCTCGGGCGGCGGGGGCCCGCCCGGACCGGCGGCGAAGGCGGCGGCGATCTCCTCGGCCACGGCGGCCGGGCTCTCGCCCGGGGCCGGGTGCCGGGGCCAGCTCCAGGACGCCGGGGGCAGGTCGAGGCGTTCCCGTTCGGCGGCCAACGCGGCCCGCCAGGAGGCGACTTCGGGCGAGATGAAGTCGGGCACGAAGGTCAGCTGGACCACCCCGCCGTTGGCCGGGAGCAGCGCCAGCACCTCGTCGGAGACGTTGCGGGGGTGGTCGTTCACGGCGCGGCAGGAGGAGTGGCTGAAGATCACCGGGGCGGTGGAGGCGGCCAGGGCGGCCCGCTGGGTGGACTCGGCGGTGTGCGAGAGGTCGACCAGCACGCCGATCCGGTTCAGCTCGGCGACCACGGCCAGCCCCGCCGCGGAGAGGCCGCCGACACCGGGGGAGCCGGGGTCGGTGGCGGAGTCGGCCCACGGCGTGTGGTGGTTGTGGGTGAGCGTCAGGTAGCGCACGCCCAGCCGGGCGTAGGCGCGCAGCACGCCGAGGGAGGAGGCCAGCGAGTGGCCGCCCTCGATGCCGAGCAGCGAGGCGATCCGGCCGTCGGCGATCGCCGCCTCGACCTGGTCGGCCGTCACGGCCAGCCGCAACTGCCCGGGGTAGTGGGCGATCAGCCGGTGGGTCAGGTCGATCTGCTCCAGGGTGGCGACGGCGGCCACCGGTTCGGGTAGGTCGGAGGGGACGTAGACCGACCAGAACTGCGCGCCGACCCCGCCCTCGCGCAACCGGGGCAGGTCGGTGTGGAGTTCGGGCCGGTGCCGGTCCAGCCCGGCCACCGAGCCGCCGCTGCGGGCCCGCAGGGCGACCGGCAGGTCGTTGTGGCCGTCGAACGCCGGGCTGCGGCGCAGGACCTCCCGGACGACGGCCTGCGGGGAACCGTCGGAGCTGTCGGAACTCTCAAGGTCGGCAGGGTCGGCAGGGTCGGCAGGGTCGGCAGGGTCAGCCGGGTCGGCAGGGCCGGTCGGGTCGGCGGGGCCCGGGGCGGTGCGGTCCGTCATGGGGCGGTGGCTCCTGTTCGCGGGAGGGGGAGGGCGGCGCGGCGCCGGGCCTGGCGGTCCGGGTCGGGCACCGGCAGCGAGGCGATCAGCCGCCGGGTGTACGGGTGCTGCGGGTCGCCGAGCACCCGGGCGGTGGGCCCGGACTCGACCACCCGGCCCCGGTGCAGCACGGCGACCCGGTCGGCCACCCGCTCCACTACGGCCAGGTCGTGGCTGACGAACAGCGCGGCGAAGCCCAGCTCGCGCTGGAGCCGGGTGAACAGCTCCAGCACCTGCGCCTGCACCGAGACGTCCAGCGCGGAGGTCGGCTCGTCGGCGATCACCAGCGCCGGATCGAGGGCCAACGCCCTTGCCAGCGAAGCGCGTTGGCGCTGGCCGCCGCTGAGCTCGTGCGGGTGGCGCTCGGCCGTCCCGGCCGGCAGCCGGACCTGCTCCAGCAGCTCCCGGACGCGCGCGGCGACGGCGGCCCCGTCCAGCTCGGGCCGGTGCACCCGCAGCGGCTCGGCCACGCAGGCGCCGATGGTCAGGTGCGGGTTGAAGCTGGTGGCCGGGTCCTGGAAGACGTAGCCGAGCCGGCCGCCGCGACCGGCCGCGGTGCCGCCGGCGCGGCGGCGCGGGCCGGTGCGCAGCGTCTCGCCGAGGACGGTGAGGGTGCCGCCGCTGACGGCGGTGAGCCCGGCGAGGGCGCGCCCGATGGTGGTCTTGCCGCTGCCGCTCTCGCCGACCAGCCCCAGCACCTCGCCCGCGCCGATCTCCAGGTCCACCCCGTCCACGGCCCGGAACGCCCGGCGGCCCAGCCGCCCCGGGTACTCGACGGTCAGGCCGCGGGCCGCGACCACCGGCGGGACGCCCCCGTCGGCGGGCCGGGCCGGGCGGGGCGCGGCCTTCCCGAAGTCCGGTACCGCAGAAAGGAGTTGGACGGTGTACGGGTGCTGCGGTGCGGCGAACAGCGCGCGGACGGGGGCCTGCTCCACGATCCGGCCCTCGCGCATCACCGCGACGCGGTCGGCCAGGTCGGCCACCACCCCCATGTTGTGGGTGATCAGCAGCAGCGCCGTGCCCAACTCGTCCCGGCAGCGGCGCAGCAGGTCGAGGATCTCGGCCTGCACGGTCACGTCCAGCGCGGTGGTGGGCTCGTCCGCGACCAGCAGCCGGGCCCCCAGGGCGAGGGCCATCGCGATGACGGCGCGCTGCTGCTGACCGCCCGACAGCTGGTGCGGGTAGTGGTCGACCCGCCGTTCGGGCTCGGGGATGCCGACCTGCCCGAGCAGGTCGACCGCGCGGGCGCGCCGCTCGGCGCGGGTGCCCCGGCCGTGCGCGCGCAGGCCCTCGGTGAGCTGCCAGCCGATCGGGTGCACCGGGTTCAGCGCGGTGGCGGGCTCCTGGAAGACCATGGCCGCCGCCGTCCCGCGCAGCGCCCGCAGCGTGCGGCGGTCCGCGGTCAGCACGTCCACCGGCCCGGCGTCCCCGTGGTCGAGCAGCACCCGCCCCCGGGCGGCGGCCGATTCGGGCAGCAGCCCGAGCACGCTGCGCGCGGTGACGGTCTTCCCGCTGCCGCTCTCGCCGACCAGCGCCACCGCCTCCCCGGCCGCCACCGCCAGGTCCACGCCCCGGACGGCGAGGGCCGGCCCGCTGTCGGTGGCGAACGACACGTGCAGGTCCTCGATCCGGAGCAGCTCCGTGGGCGGCGTCTTGGGCTCAGGCACGGCTCTGCTCCGGGGTGTCGGCGTGCGGGGCGGCGGGCGGGGCGGGCGCGACCGCGGGCGCAGCGGTGGGCTCGGCGGTGGGCGCGGCGACGACCGCGTCGACCACCGCGGGGGCGGCGGCGACCGGCGCGGCGGTCCCGGCGGGGGCGGTCCGCGGTGCCCGGCGGCGGCGCAGGCGCGGGTCGGCGAGGTCGTTGAGGCTCTCGCCCAGCAGGGTCACGCCGAGGACGGCGAGGACCGTGGCGGTGCCCGGGGCGAGCGCCGTCCACCAGATGCCCGAGGTGACGTCGGGGACGGAGCGGTTCAGGTCGTAGCCCCACTCGGCGGCGGAGTTGGGCTCGATGCCGAAGCCGAGGAAGCCCAGGCCGGCCAGGGTGAGGACGGACTCGGCGGCGTTCAGGGTGAGCAGCAGCGGCAGGGTGCGCACCGAGTTGCGCAGCACGTGCCGGAACATGATCCGCAGGCGGCCGGTGCCGATCACCCGGGCGGCCTCCACGAAGGGCTCGGCCTTGACCCGCAGCACCTCGGCGCGCACCACCCGGAAGTACTGCGGCACGAAGACCAGCGCCACCGAGCAGGCCGCCGCCGTCAGGCCGCCGACCAGGCTGGAGCGCCCGCCGCTGATCACGATGGACAGCACGATGGCCAGCAGCAGCGAGGGGAAGGCGTACAGCGCGTCGGCGACCCCCACCAGCAGCCGGTCCGGCCAGCCGCCCAGGTACCCGGAGACCAGGCCGAGCAGGGTGCCGGGCAGCGCCGACAGCACCAGCGAGAGCGCGATGACGGCCACGGCGGTCCGGGTGCCCCACAGGGTGCGCGCGAGCACGTCGTAGCCGCCGACGGTGGTGCCCAGCGGGTGGCCGTGGCCGGGCGGCTGCTGCGAGCCGAACAGCACTCCGCCGTCCTGGAGTTGGGCGTGCCCCCAGGGCGCGAGCCAGGGCGCGAGGAGGGCGGCGAGCAGGAACAGCGCGGTGAGCCCGGCCCCCGCCAGCAGCATGCCGCGCTGTAGGCCGACGCTGCCGCGCACCCGCTGCGGCACCAGCCGGGGCACCAGCCGGGGCAGCCAGGATGGACGGTCCGCACCGGACGGACGGTCCGCACCGGGCGGACGGGAGGGCTCGGGCGGACGGGACGGCTCGAACGGACGGGACGGGGAGGACGGCGAGGACTCGCGGGATGGCTCGGACATCAGTACCTCACCCGGGGGTCGATCAGCGCGGCCAGCGCGTCCACCAGGAAGTTGACCACCGCGACCACCACCGCGAACAGCGCGACGATGCCCTGGACGGCGGCGAAGTCGCGCACTGTCAGGTAGTGGGCCAACTGGTAGCCCAGGCCCTTCCACTCGAAGGTGGTCTCGGTGAGCACCGCCCCGCCGAGCAGCCCGGCGACCTGGAGGCCGAGCACCGTCACCACCGGGATCAGCGCGGGCCGGGCGGCGTGCCGGGTGATCAGGCGCAGGCCGCCGACGCCGCGCGAGCGCGCCGCCGCCACGTACTCGGTGTCCAGGGTGGCGATCAGGTGGGTGCGCACCAGCCGCAGCAGCACGCCGGCCAGCAGCAGGCCGAGGGCCAGCCCCGGCAGCACGCCGTGCCGCAGCACGTCGGCCACCGCCGCGCCGTCGCCGCTGCGCACCGCGTCGACCAGGTAGAGGCCGGTGGTGCTGGACAGGTTCTGCAACTCCAGTTCGACCTGGATCGATGCGCGGCCGGAGACCGGCAGCCAGCCGAGCCCGACCGCGAAGACCAGTTTGAGCAGCAGCCCGACGAAGAAGACCGGCGTGGCGTAGCCGAGGACGGCGGCCAGGCGCAGCACGGCGTCCGGGGCGCGGTCGCGGTAGCGGGCCGCGACCGCGCCCAGCGGGACGCCCACGGCGACGGCCACCAGCAGGGCCCAGCAGGCGAGTTCGAGGGTGGCCGCGCCGTAGGTGCGCAGCACCGCGGAGACGGCCTGGTTGTCGGTGGCGGTGCGGCCGAAGTTGCCGGTGGCGGTCTGCCGCAGGTAGTCCAGGTACTGGGTGAGCAGCGGCCGGTCGTAGCCGGCCGCGTGCAGTTTCTGCTGGAGCTGGGCCGGGGTGAGCCGGTCGGCGAAGGCGGTGGTGACCGGGTCGCCGGTGGCCCGCATCAGGAAGAAGACCGTGGTGAGCAGCAGGAAGACGGTCGGGACGACGAGCAGGAGGCGGACGGCCAGGTAGCGGGCCAGCGGCGAGCGGAGCACGGCCGACAGGGGTCGGCCGTGCTCCTGGCGTCCGCGTCCGCCCAGGGGTGGGGCGAGCGTCATGGCGGGATCTCTCGGGTGTGCGGGGTGCGCCGGTCGGCGGGGGTCAGCTCTTGCTGAGCTCGGCCCAGCGGAACCGGTAGGCGCTGTTCAGCCGCTCGGGCACGCCCTGCACGCCGGCCCGGGTGACGATCGCGGTGGACCCCTGGAGCAGCGGCAGCAGCGGCACCTGCGCGGCGGTGGCGTCCTGCACCTGCTCGATCTGCCGGGTGCGGGCGGCCGGGTCGGTCTCGGTCTCCTCCTGCTTGATCAGCGCCTGCACGGCCGGGTCGTCGTAGCCGCTGTTGACCCAGCTGTCGTGGGAGAAGAACGAGCCGACGTAGTTGTCGGCGTCCAGGTAGTCGGCGTACCAGCCGAGCTGGTAGAGCGGGTAGAGGTCGGCGACCCGGTCCTTGCCGTACTGGGACCACGCGGTGGACTGGAGGTCGACCTTGAACAGGCCGGTGGCCTCCAGCTGGGTCTTGATCAGGGCGTACTCGTCGGCCGAGGAGGAGCCGTAGTGGTCGGTGTTGTACTGGAGGTGGAGGTCGACCGGGGTGCTGACGCCGGCGGCGGCGAGCACGGCGGCGGCGGCGTCCTTGGAGGGGCCGCCGTTCTTGTCGCCGTAGAGCTTCTTGAAGGACGGGGTGGCGCCGGTGATGCCGTCCGGCACCGAGGTGTAGAGCGGCTCGAAGGTGTTCTTGTAGACCTGGGAGGCGAGTTGGGCCCGGTCGACGGAGTGGGCGACGGCCTGCCGGACGGCGAGCGCCTTGGCCGGGTCGGCCTGGCCGGTCGCGCTGCCGTAGGGCTGGGTCTTGAAGTCGAAGACCAGGTAGCGGATGCCGTTGCCGGAGCCGGTGTGGACGGTGACGTCCTTCTTGCCGGAGAGGTCCTGGAGGTCGGCGGTGGGCAGGGTGCGGTAGACGGCGTCGATGCCGCCCTGCTGGACGTCCAGCTTCAGGTTGTTCGGGTCGGTGTAGTACTTGAGCCGGACCTGCGCGGTCTTCGGCGTGCCCAGCTGGCCCCGGTAGGCGGAGTTGGCCTCGAAGGCGACGAGTGAGTTCTTGGCGTAGCTGGTGATGCCGTAGGGGCCGTCCCAGGGCTTGCCCTTGACCACGGCGTCGTCGTCGAGGACCTTGTCGGCGGGGAAGACCTCCTCGTCCAGGACGAAGCCGGCGCCGGTGGAGAGCACCTGCGGGAAGAGGCTGTCGTTGGCCGACTTGAGGGTGAACACGACAGTGGTCGGGTCCGGGGCGGCGACCGAGGCGAGGTTGTAGAGCAGCGAGGACGGGCCGTTCTTGTCGGCGATCCGCAGCTGCCGGTCGAAGCTGAACTTGACGTCGGACGAGGTCAGGTCGTGGCCGTTGGCGAACTTCAGGCCGGGCTTCAGGGTGGCCGTGTACTGGGTGGGCGCGGTCAGCTTGACGTCGGTGGCCAGGTTCGGCGAGACGTCCGAGGTGCCGTTCTTGGCGCTGAGCAGCGGGGAGTAGACCTCGTCCGCGATGGTGCCGGAGCCGGCGTCCCAGGAGCCGGCCGGGTCGAGGCTGACGATCTGGTCGGTGGTGCCGATGGTCAGCACGGAGGCCGCGCCGCCGCCGGAGGCGGAGCCGCCGGCCTTGGCGCTGGTGCAGGCGGTGGCGGAGACCAGGACGGCGGCGCTCAGCGCGAGCGCGGCGGTGGCGCGTCGGCGGGACGCCGGGGTGGGTATGACGACGGTCGAACGGCCGTGTCGGACAGGGGACTTGTGCATGGACGGTCTCCGGGTTCGCGGGTGCGCGGGTGCGGCGGCGGTCGCCGGCGGCGCGGCAGCGGTGCGGACGCGGGATGCGGCGGGCACGCTGGACGCGGGGCGGGCGGGTGGCCTGGTGAGCGGCGGGACGGGCACCGCCGGGCCGCCGGTGGGCGGGGGGCGGCTGTCGTGCTCAGCGACAGAGCGAACTGGAGACCATGAGCAGGTCGATGTGGCGGCGGCTGTACAGAGCCGTGGGCACCCTCGTCCTCCCGGTCGTGGTCGGTCCGGGCGTGGCACCGGAACTCGTGGCGAGGCACGAAGGTAGATCAACGGTCGGGGCCGGTCAAGGGAGCGGTCGGCGGTCCGGGTGCTCCGCCGGTCGCTCGGGTGAACCACAACTCCCCTGCCTCGCCCAATAGTTAACTGATCATCAGGCAATAGTGCCGGGGCCGTTCCGGTGACGGTCGTTCACCTCGCGTGCGGTGATCGCCACACGGTGGCAATGCAATCTTCACGACACGGTATCTACCCGCATAGACAATCGGCTGCCACGCTGGCTCGAAACCGCGGGCAGGTCCCAACGTGCCTTCCCGTAATGCCACTTGCGCGTTGCCCTGCCCTGCCCCGCATCCCGGTCCCCCCGTCCCTCCGTCGAGTTCAGGAGTGCCCCCGTGCCGAATCGTTTCCTCCGCCGTTTCGCCGCCTTCGCCACCACCTCCGTCCTCGCCGCCGGAGCCGTCACCGTCGGCACCGGCACCGCCGAGGCCGCGCTGCCCACCCCGGTCTCCGCCGCCACCGCCCGCAGCTACCTGGCCCAGTTGACCGTCAAGGCCGAGAACCGCACCGGCTACAACCGCGACCTGTTCCCGCTCTGGATCACCATCTCCGGCACCTGCAACACCCGCGAGACCGTGCTCAAGCGCGACGGCTCCGGCGTGGTCACCGACGCCAACTGCGCCGCCACCTCCGGCACCTGGTTCTCCCCGTACGACGGCGCCACCTGGCACGCCGCCTCCGACCTGGACATCGACCACCTGGTGCCGCTCGCCGAGGCCTGGGACTCCGGCGCCTCCGCCTGGACCACCGCCCAGCGCCAGGCCTTCGCCAACGACCTGACCCGCCCCCAGCTACTCGCCGTCACCGACAGCGTCAACCAGGCCAAGGGCGACAAGGACCCGGCCGAGTGGCTGCCCTCGGTGACCGGCTACCGCTGCACCTACGTCCGGGCCTGGGTGCAGGTGAAGTACTACTACAAGCTGTCCGTGGACAGCGCCGAGAAGACCGCGCTCACCAACATCCTCAACGGCTGCTGAGCGCAGCGCCGTTCGACCCGGACCGTCCGCGCGGAACCCCGCGCGGACGGTTTGGGCGTTTGCGCACGCGAATGACCGAAATGTCCGATCGGCGCGCCTTCGTCCTGGTCAACGCGGTTCTCCGGCATCCTTGCTGACGGAACGACGGACGGCTGGACACGGGCGGAGGGCTGACGGATGGACAGGCGGAGCTTCCACCGGGCGGGGGTCGCGGCCGGCGCCGGGCTGTTCACGGCCGCGGCGGGCGGACGGGCCTACCCGGCCCAGGAGTACGGAGCCCAGGCGTACGGGCCCCAGACGTACGAGGCCCAGGGCTACCCGGCAGCGGCCTACGCGGTGCCGACGTACGAGACGCAGGGGTACGAGACGCGAGGGTACGAGACGCAGGGGTACGGGGCGCACGGCTACCCGGCACCGGCGTACATGGTGCCGGCCTACCCGGCGCCGACGCACGCCGCGCCCGCGTACGTCGTGCCGCCGCGCACGGCGCCGTACGGGGCGGTGCTCTCGGACGGGCTGGCGGTGCCGTGGACGCTCAGGCAGGTGGTCGCCGGGGACCTGAACGTCTGCTACGCGGAGTGCGGCCCGCCCGACGGCCCGGTGGTGGTCTGCCTGCACGGGTGGCCGTACGACATCCACAGCTTCGCCGAGGCGGCCCCGCTGCTGGCGGCGCGCGGCTACCGGGTCCTGGTGCCCTACCTGCGGGCCACGGCCGGACCAGGTTCCGCTCCGAGCAGATCCCGCGCAACGCCCAACAGGCCGCCGTCGCTCGGGACCTGGTCGCCCTGCTGGACGCGCTCGGGGTCAGCAGCGCCCTGCTGGCCGGGTTCGACTGGGGCGCCCGGACGGCCGCGATCGTCGCCGCGCTGCGGCCCGACCGGGTCAAGGCCCTGGTGTCGGTGGGCGGCTACCTGATCACCGACGTCCACGCCCAGGCCGACCCGCTGGGCGCGGAGGCCGAACACGCCTGGTGGTACCAGTACTACTTCACCACCGAACGCGGACGCCGCGCCCTGCTCGACCGCCGGCTGCGCCGCGACCTGTGCCGGCTGGTGTGGCAGACGGTCTCGCCCGGCTGGCAGTTCGAGGAGCAGGTCTTCGACCGCACCGCCACCGCCTTCGACAACCCCGACTACCCGGAGATCGTGGCGCACAACTACCGCTGGCGCCTGGGCCTGGCCGGCGGCGAGCGCCGCTACGACGCCGACGAGCGGCGGCTCGCCGACCGGCCGGTGATCACCGTGCCCGCCGTGGTGCTCGACCCCGCCCTCGACCCGTTCACCGCGCCCGGCCGGGGCCGCAGCTACCGCGACCGGTTCGTCGGGCCGTACCTGCACCGCACCGTCGACGGCGTCGGCCACAACCTGCCGCAGGAGGCGCCCGGCGAGTTCGTCCGGGCGGTGCTCGACGCCGACCGGCTGTGAGCGCCGACCGGCTGTGAAGGCCGACCGGCTGTGGGGGCCGACCGGCGGACGGGGGCCGACCGGCGGACGGGGGCGGGCGGGCCCGGGGCGTGGGGCCCCGTTGGGCTCCGCGTCACCGGGTGAAGGATTGACGAACAGTCAGACCGCCCCCTGGACAAGCCGTTACCCGTCGGTAAGTCTCGTACGACGTGACCGACACCACCAACGCCACCGCCGCGCCCGCCCGCCGCGCCGCCGGGTGATCCAGGCCGCCGCCCTCACCGCCGGGGCCCTCGCCCTGCCGCTCACCACCCCGGCCGGCCGGGCCGACGCCGCCGACACCCCCCGGTTCCTGCACGGCGTCGCCTCCGGCGACCCGCTGCCTGACGGCGTCCTGCTGTGGACCCGCCTCACCCCCACCGCCGACGCCCTGCCCGGCTCCGGGCTCGGCCCCGACACCGCCGTCCGCTGGCAGCTCGCCACCGACCGGGACTTCACCACCGTCGTCGCCACCGGCACCGTCACCACCGGCGCCGCCACCGACCACACCGTCAAGGCCGACGTCCGCGGCCTGCGGCCTGACACCGCCTACTGGTACCGCTTCCTCGCCGACGGCGCGACCTCCCCGTCGGCCGCACCCGCACCACCCCCGCCGCCGACGCCGCCCCCGACCGGCTGCGCCTGGGCGTCGCCTCCTGCGCCAACTGGGAGGCCGGCTACTTCGCCGCCTACCGCCACCTCGCCGCCCGCGGCGACCTGGACGCCTTCCTCTTCCTCGGCGACTACATCTACGAGTACGCGAGCGGCGCGTACGGCACCCGCGGCACCGTGGTGCGCCCGCACGCCCCCGCCCACGAGATCCTCACGCTCGCCGACTACCGCACCCGGCACGGCCGCTACAAGACCGACGCCGACCTCCAGGCGCTGCACGCCGCCGTCCCCACCATCGCGATCTGGGACGACCACGAGTTCGCCAACGACGCCTGGTCCGGCGGCGCCGAGAACCACACCCCCGGCACCGAGGGCGACTGGTCCGCCCGGGTCGCCGCCGCCAAACAGGCGTACTTCGAGTGGATGCCGGTCCGCCCGTCGGTGGCCGGCACCACCTACCGGCGGCTGCGCTACGGCAAGCTCGCCGACCTGCACCTGCTCGACCTGCGCTCGTTCCGCTCCCAGCAGGCCGCGATCGGCGACGGCCAGGTCGACTCCGCCGACCGCACCCTCACCGGCCGGGCCCAACTCGACTGGCTCAAGGCCGGGTTGGCCGCCTCCGACACCACCTGGCGGCTGGTCGGCAACGAGGTGATGATCTCCCCGGTGGCCTTCCTCTCGCTGCCCGACTACCTGCTCCGCCCGCTCGCCCAACTGCTCGGCCTGCCCGGCGAGGGCCTCGCCGTCAACGTCGACCAGTGGGACGGCTACACCCACGACCGGCGCGAACTGCTCGCCCACCTCAAGGACCACCGCATCACCAACACCGTCTTCCTCACCGGCGACATCCACTCCGCCTGGGCCTGCGACGTCCCCTACGAGGCCGCCACCTACCCCGCCTCCGGCAGCGCCGCCACCGAGTTCGTGGTCACCTCCGTCACCAGCGACAACATCGACGACATCCTCAAGGTCGCCCCCGGCACGCTCTCCCTGGTCGCCGCCGCCGCGATCCAGGCCGCCAACCGGCACGTCAAGTGGACCGACCTGGACTCGCACGGCTACGGCGTCCTCGACATCACCCCCGAACGCGCCCAGATGGACTACTACGCCCTCTCCGACCGCACCAGGACCGACGCCACCACCCGCTGGACCCGCTCCTACCGCACCCGCACCGGCACCCAGCAGATCGAACGCGTCAACGCCCCGGTCGCCTGACGCACCGTCCGCCGCCACCGTCCGGGGGCGGCGGCGATGGTGACGGGACGTCACCCCGGTAGGGTCGCAGCCACGCCGTTGGAGACGTGCCCTCCGGGGCGGAAGGGTGGCCCGACCGTGCGCACCGCACCGCACCCGCTGCTGGCGTACTTCCTGGCCGCCGCCGAGGGCCGCTTCCCGCCCGCGGACGGGCGGGTGACGGTGCTGCCGCCGCTGCCCGGCGGGCTGGAGTGCTCGGTGGCGTTCACCGGGCACGCCGTCGTCGCCACCGCCCTGGACGCGCGCCAGGTCGCGGACGGCGGCGCGGACGGCTACGGGGGCTCGCTCGACCCGCGCTTCCTGCTGCGCCTGGCCGGGCCGGACGGCTGGATCGGCGTCACCGACGCCACCCTCACCGCCCGCGCCACCGGCGGCCCGCCCCGCCTCGGCCCGCTGCCCGGCCTCGACGACCACCCGCGGGTGCGCTTCGCCCGCTCCCAGCGCACCCGCGTCACCGTCCACGGCGACGGACGCGGACTGGTCACCCTCGCCCGCGGCCTGGCCGGCCGCCGCGAACTCAGCGTCGAACTGCACGACACCCGCCCCGACGGCCGGGGCCACGGCCGCACCCTGCTGCGCGACGCCCTCACCCTGCTCCCCGCCGGCACCCCCGTCTTCGCCGCCGTCGCCCCGGGCAACGCCCGCTCCCTGCGCGCCTTCCTCGCCGCCGGCTTCACCCCCGTCGGCAGCGAGGTCGTCCTGCGCCCCGGTCAGGCCAGGTCGTCGGGGCCGGGGACGCCGCCGTAGGCCGGGGCGAAGAGGACCAGGGCGACCAGGTCCTCGGCGATGTCGTGGAAGCGGTGCGGTTCGCGGGCCGGGACGAAGAGCGAGCTGCCGGGGCCGACGTCGACGGTGCGGTCGCCGGAGGTGAAGCGGGCACGGCCCCGGGTGACGACGTACACCTCGTCCTGGAGGTGCGGGGACTGGTCGTCGGTGGAGCCCGCCGGGAGCGAGTAGGTGCCGAAGCTCAGGGCGGGCACGCTCAGGTGCTCCGCGTAGTGGGGGGAGCCGTCCGGGGCGGGGCGGAAATGGCCGCTGTCGATGATCTCCATGACGGCCGATCCTCGCACGGGGGACGGGTGTCGGGGGAGGGCGGCGGGGAGGCGGCCGGGGCGGTGAGCGGGTTCAGCCGAGGCGGGCGAAGGTCGCGGGGACCGGCAGGGTGGTCCAGCGGCCGAGGGGCCAGACCAGGACGCGGGCGCGGCCGATCACGTTGCCGACCGGGAGGAAGCCGCCCCCCGGGTTGTGGAGCTGCTGGTAGCGGGAGTCGAGCGAGTCGTCGCGGTGGTCGCCCATCACCCACAGGAAGCCCGCCGGGACCTCAACCGTGCCGACCGGAAAGTCGTCGCAGGGGGTGGAGCCCGGGTACAGGTAGGGCTCGTCCAGGGCGGTGCCGTTGACCTTCAGGGGCTGGCCCGCGTCGCACTCGACGGTGTCGCCGCCGACCGCGATCACCCGCTTGATCAGGTCCTTCTCGCCGGCGGCGGGCATCAGTCCGAGGTGGCTCAGCACGCCCCGCACGACGCCGCCGGAGCCGGTCGGCTCGGTCAGCCAGCCGCCCGGGTCGCGGAAGACCACCACCTCGCCGCGGTGCGGCTGCTCGCCCAGCCAGGGGCTGAACTTGTCGACCGCCACCCGGTCGTCCTTCTGCAGGGTGCCCATCATGGACCCGGACGGGATGACGAACACCTGCACCAGGAAGGTCTTGACCAGCAGCGACAGCAGCAGCGCCGCGACCACGCAGCCCGCCACCGCCCGCCCCCGGGAGGGGCCGAGCCCCCGGCGCAGCCGCTGCCGCCACCCGGCACCGGACGGGGTGTCCGCGGACGAGGCGCCGTCGGCGGAGGTGCCTTCGGTGGCTGCGGTGGTCACGGCGGCTCCCGGGGCGGACGGTGGCGGGCTGCGGGCGATGACGGCTGACAGGTCGACAGGTCGACAGGTCGGGCGGCCGGTCGGTCGGAACGGCCGTCATCGTACGTGCACCGTGCGTGTGTTCGGCGTAAGGTGACGCCCCCTCGACCACGCGCCGCCAGCCCCCGGACGCGGGTGTGCCGCGACCGGTACCCGACCGGTCGCGGCACACCCGCTCACGTGCTCACCCGCTCGCGCCGCTCACCGGCGCCCGGCGGCTACAGGCGCTGCCACAGGGCCGGGACGACGTCGGGCGTCCAGGTGCTCTGCGAGGTGTGTCCCTGCAGGCACTTGTAGCCGACGCCGTTGTAGGTGACCACGTCGCCCGCCTTGTACGCCACGCCCGCGGCCCAGGTGCCGCCGCCGGTGCCGCCGCCGTTGACCACCAGGGTGTAGCCGGTGCCGTGGGTGGCGGAGGGGCCGGTGCCGGTGACCGTGATGGTGTAGGTGCCGGCCGGGGTGGTGGCGGAGGTGGAGACCGTCAGGGTCGCGCTGCCGCCGCTGGTGACGGAGGACGGGCTGAACGAGACGGTGGTGCCGGACGGGGCGCCGCTCGCGCTCAGCGCCACGCTCTGCGCGCTGCCGGAGCTGGTCGAGGTGGAGACCGTGGCGGTGGCCGCCGAACCGGCCTGGACGGTGCCGGTGGCCGGGTTCACCGCGAGGGCGAAGTCGTCGGCCGGGGTGGTGGTGCCGCCGACCGAGGTCTTCCAGATCGCGTACGCCACCCCGTCGGCGTTCCGGTTCAGCACCGTCGCGTCCACGTTGGAGGTGGTGTCGCACGCCGAGTGGTAGCAGGAGTCGTAGGCGCGGTTCGCGGTGCCGCCCCACTTGGCGGACTGCGCCGCGGACTTGACGGCGCTGGCGCCCGCGGCGTAGCCCGAGGTCGGGATGCCGCCCTGCTGGAAGGAGTAGTCGTCGGAACGGCCCTGGCCCTCGACGTTCTCCTCCGGCTGGAGGTTCAGCGAGTCCCAGTACGCCTTGAGCGGCGCGGCGGTGGCCGAGCCGAGGTTGTTGACGAAGTAGCCGGCGTTGGGGGAGCCGACCATGTCGAAGTTGTAGTAGCCCTTGATCGCCGAGCGCTGGGCGGAGGAGAGCTGGCCCACGTAGTACTGCGAGCCCTGCAGGCCCTGCTCCTCGCCGGCCCACCAGGCGAACCGGACGTGCCGGCTCATGGTCGGGTTCTGCTGCGCCAGCACGAGCGCGTTCTCCAGCAGGACGGCCGAACCGGAGCCGTTGTCGTTGATGCCCGGTCCGGCCGCGACCGAGTCCAGGTGCGCGCCGAACATGGTGACCTGGTCGGACGGGCCGCCGGGCCAGTCGGCGATCAGGTTGTTGGCGGTGTAGGTGCACGAGGTGCAGGTCTGCTCGGTGACGGTGTAGCCCGCCGCCTGGAGCCTGCCCTTCACGTACGCCAGCGACTGGGTGTAACCGGCGCTGCCGGCCCGGCGGTTGCCGCCGTTCTGCTGCGCGACCGCGTACAGCTGGCCCAGGTGCGCCTGCACCTTGGCCACGTCGATGTCGGGTGCCGGGCCGCCCGGGTTGCCCCCGCCGCCGACCGTCAGCTGGTACTGCGCGGTGTGGGTGGCCGGACCGGAGCCGGTCACCGTCAGGGTGTAGCTGCCCGCCGGGGTGTTCGCGCCGACGTTGACGCTCAGCGTCGCCGAGCCGCCGGACTGCACGGTGGACGGGGAGACCGTCGCGGTGGTGCCGGACGGCGCGCCGGTCACGGCCAGCGAGACGTTCGCCGCCGAGCCCGCGGTGACGGCCGTGGAGACGGTCGCGCTGGTCGAGCCGCCCGCCTGGACGGTGCCCGCGGCCGGGTTCAGCGCCAGCGAGTAGTCGCTGGTCGGGGCCGCCGCGCAGGTCGGGTCGCCGGTCTGGGCCGGGACGCTGACCGCGTCCCAGGCGGCCTTGGCGCGGTTGAAGAAGGTGCAGGTCGGGTCGAGGTTCTTGGCCGCGGTCAGGGTCGCGGTCCGGTACTTCTTGTACGTCATGCCGCTGGTCTTGAGCAGCATGCCGCCGTAGAAGATCCGGCCCGCGTCGCGGATGCCGAGGCCGGTGACGGACGAGGAGTTGCAGGTCGGGCTGGACGGCTTGCCGCCGCCCGGGTTGGAGCCCTCCGCCAGCAGGTAGAACCAGTGGTTCAGCGGGCCGGCCGCCGCGTGCTCCTCGGTGTTCGGGATCGAGGCCGAGTAGCAGTTCGGGTTGCCGGAGACCTGCGAGGGGTTGTACATCACCCGGATCGGGCCCTGCCCGACCAGGTTGATCATCTCGCCGACGGTGTAGTCCGGGGAGTCGTACGGGGCCGGTTCGTTGGCGTATGCCTCGGTCAGCGCGCCCATGATGTCGCCGGTCGCCTCGCCCAGGCCCGACTCGTTGTTCGCGCCGCCCGGGGTGTACTGGTCGATGCCGTGGCCGAACTCGTGGCCCACCACGTCGATCGCCGCGATCCACTCGTTGGACTGGCTGTGGCCGATCGAGATCGACGAGCCGTCCCAGTACGCGTTGACGTCGTTCAGGCCGACCTTGACCGGCCAGCTGCCGCCGTTGCCGTTGTGGCCGTTGCGGCCCAGCCAGTCCCGGAGCATGTCCCACTCCTTCTGCGCCGCGAACATCGCGTCGGCGCAGCCGGTCTCCTTGGAGGTGGCGGCCCCGGTGCCCCAGGAGTCGGTGGACTTGCCGAAGACCTGGCCGGTCGAGTAGTCGGCGCAGCTCAGGCCCGGGCGGCTCGGGTCGCGCAGCGCGTACGAGCCGCCCGAGCCGGTGGTGTTGATGGTCAGGCCCGCCGGGCCGTTCCACTTGCTGTTGATGGTGCCGGCCCGGACGTCGTCGTACCGGTCGGCGACCTCGCCGGTCACCGCGTCCACGAACACGTGCAGGTGGCTGGGCCGGTCCGCGGTCGCACCGGTCAGCACCGACTCCCAGGCCAGCCGCGAGGTGCCGTCCTTGACCCGCACCACCAGGCGCGGGGCCTCGGCCGCGTCGACCCTCGCCAGCTCGGCGCGGGCCGTCCCGGCCGCGGCCGCCGCGCTCACCTTCGCCGCGGTCGGCACGCCGACCGGCCCGGACACGGCGTTCTGCACCGCCCGGACCCTGCCCTGGCCGTCGGCGAGCACCACCGCGTCGCCGCCGACCACCGGCAGGCCCCGGTAACTGCGCTCGTAGGAGACCGAGTACAGGCCGTTCAGGAACGGGGTGACGGCGCGGCGCTCGTAGCTCTCGTCCGGGCCCTTGGCCAGTGCGTCCGACCCGGCCGACGCCGCCAGGTCCGCCGCCGAGACGGCGGCGGCCAGCGGGGTGGGGGCGAGCGGGGCGGGGGGAGGCGCGGCGTTCGCCTGTCCGGCGAAACCACCGAGCATGCCTCCCAGCACGGCCAGGGTGGTGCCGGCGGTCAGCAGTCTGCGTTTCATCAGAGCTCCTCAGCTCCTCGGATGTGGGGGTGCCCGGAACCCTCACACCGCCGCCATGGCCCGGTCAACGGACCTGACAATCCCCGCAGTGGGATGGCAAATTCCGTCAAATGCATTGATCGGAAAGGGAATTGACCTGCCATCGGCAAGGGTCCGGGGTGCTTCGGGCCAGGGTCACGACAAGGGCGATGGCAAAGAAGAGGTACAGACCACACCATGTACGGGCCCGCCCCGGCCGGGTACCGTCTCGACAGCAGGAACGCTCCACGGCAGGGACGTTCAACAGCAGGGACGTTCGAGGGCCGGAGCCTTCGACGGCAGGGACGGAAGCGCAACCGGGGGAGGTGTCGGCGCATGCTGGGAGCACCCAACCCGGTCGAACTGCCGTACGGCGGGAGCTGGCAGGAGTTCGGCGCCCTGCTGCGCCACTGGCGCCGCGACGCCGGCTGGACCCAGGCCCAACTCGGCGCCGCCGTCGGCTACGACCACACCGCCGTCAGCCGACTCGAACACGGCATCCGCCGCGCCACCCCCCGACTGGTCCGCCGGATCGACGAACTCCTCGGCAGCGGCGGCGAACTCACCCGCTGCTACCACCGCGCCGAGAGCGCCGAGGGCGACCGCCCCGCCCTCCCCCCGCACCTGCTGCGCCCCCCGCTGCCCCCCGGCACCGGCCCCCTCCCCGCCGGACCGCCACCGTCCCCGCCGACGACTGCCCCGCCACCCTCCCCGGCTACGACGTCCAGTGCCCGCTGCACGGCGCCACCGGCTGCCACCTCCCACCCCCGCCACCGCCGTCGCCCTGCACGCCGCGTTCTGCGCCGACCCGCCGCGCCCCTCGACACCGACACCGTGCACGCCCTCGCCGCCGTCCTCGGCGCCCAGCTCCACGGCGCCGAACGGGCCATGGCCGGGCCGGCGGCGGGTGGACGGGTTCCGGGTGGACGGGTTCCGGGTGAGCGGAGCACGGGTGGCCGGGGCCCGGGCGAACAGGGGCCGGGGGAACGGGGGTTCGGCGGGAGCGGACCGGGCGCCGTGATCGAGGGCACCCTGCGCGCCGTCGTCGCCCGGCTCGCCGACGCCCCCGCCCGGCACCGCCGGGTCCTGGCCCGCCTCGCCGCCGAGTACGCCCACGCCGCGGGCAGCCTGCGCCTGCACGGCGGACGCCCCGCCACCGCGATGGCCTGCTTCGACCGCGCCCTCGGCTGGGCCGCGCTGGCCGGCGACGCCACCACCCAGGTCGCCGCCCTCAGCGACATGGCCGTCCTCGGCCTGCTCGACGACGATCCCGCCTCGGCCGGCGACTACGCCCGCGAGATCCGCCGCGCCGCCCCGGACGCCACTGGTCCGACGCCCTCGCCACCCTCGGCGAAGCCCGCGCCACCGCCCTCGCCGGCGACATCCGCGCCACCGCCCGGCACCTCGGCCGCGCCCGCCAGCACCTCGACCGGCCCGCCACCGCCGTCGACGCCGAGGAACACGTCCCCTGGCTCGCCCCCGCCGCCCTGCGCCTACGCGTCGAATCCGGCTCCTCCGCCGCCCTGCGCGACCTGGCCGCCGCCACCGCCGACCCCCGCCTCGCCCACCGCGCCCTGACCGCCGCCACCGCCGCACTCGACCTGCTCGGCGACGGCCGACTCCCCGCCGCCCGCGCCATGCTCACCGTCCGGATCGCCGACTGCCACCTCTGCGCCGACGACCCGCACACCGCACTCGCCACCCTCACCCCCGTCCTCGACACCGACGGCACCCCGCTCCCCGCCCTGGTCCGCCACGAACTCCGCGGCCTGCGCACCCGCCTCGCCGCGGGCGCCGACCGCTGGGGGCCGGGGGCGGCGGAGGCGGTGGCGCGGCTGGGGGCGGCGATCTGAGGCCGCCGCGTGGGCGGTGCCGGTGGGGCGGGGGGTTGGTTGCCCTCTCCGCCCTGGGCCGCCGCGCATCGCCCGACGTGTGCGGTCAGGGCCGATCGCCGGGAGTGGGAATTCGGGTGTGGGTGGGTGGGGGGGGCGGGCGGCAGACTCGGCGGAGGGGAATCGACGGCGTCGCGGTGGCAGCCGCTTTCGGGCTGGGGCGGCCCTCGGGGCCCTGGCGTTCGCTCGACAACGGGGGTGCCCCGACCGACAGTCGGCTGCCGGTCACCTCGCGGGGGGAGGTGGGCGGCACGGACGGACCGGTTGCTGAGCGACTGGCACCTGGAGCAGGCCCGCCGGGTGCACCGCCTGCAGCGGGCGGCGCCGGCGGCCGGGACCGCCGTGCCGCGCCCCGTCGAACCGCCCGCTCCGGCCGCCGGCTACTGGCACCGGCCGTCCGCGGACGAGCAGACGGCGGTCCGGGTCAGCGCCTGGCTGGACGGGCACGACCTCCGGCAGACCGGAGCCGATGCCGATGCCGACGCCGACACCGACGTCGATGCCACGGCGGCCACCGGGTGGGTCGGCCGTACGCCGGCCCGGATCGCGGGCCTGGGCACCGGTGGCGGCGAGCCCGACCCGCCGCACCCCGTGGCGCAGTGGCGGGAGTGGGTGGCCGAGGCGGAGGCGGGCGGGCTCCCGGTGGCCGCGCCGGCCCGCGCCCTGCTCCCGGTGGTCGCCGACGCCACCGCCCTGGTGCACGACGCGATGCGCGCGGCCCCCGCCGCCGTCCTGGTGCACGGCGACACCTCCCGGGCGAACGTGCTGCGCACCCCCGACGGCTACGCGCTGATCGACCGAGAGACCGCCCGGGCGGAAGTCCCCTGGTGGGCGGCGGTGGACGTGGCCTTCCGGTTCGCCACCCCCGTCGGCGGCCGCACCGTCGCCCCCGACCCCCGGCAGGCGCGCCCCCTGCTCGCCGCCCACCTGCACGCCGACGGCCCGCCCGGCCCCGCCGACCCGACCGCCTTCGCGGGCCTGCTGCGCAGCCAACTCGCCTGCACCGCCTGGTCCCTGTGGCCGGCCCTGGGCCACCGCGCCGCCACCCCCGAACAGCGGGCCCGCGGACTGCGGATCGTCACCGCCACCGCCCGCGACCTCCCCCGGATCATCCGCTCCCTCGACGGCTGGACCACCCTGCACCACTGAACCGCCCGGCCGGGCCGCCCCCGGCTGCGCCCCGCAGCCTCGCCGCTCTGCTCCCTCGCCCGGTCGGCCCGATTCTCGCTGTTCCCCCAGCCCCCATACTCTGTCGGCCCTGCGCCCCCAACACCCCTCAATCCGATGTCATCACCCTTTCTTGGTGAAAGACATATGATCGCCCCGCCAATTCGGCCCGGACGCGAGCGGGCTGACGACCGATTCGACGGGGAAGTGGCCATGGCGGCAGGGCGAGGCGACGACGACCTCGGCGGTCGGGAGATTGCCGACGGCGATCTGCTGGAGGTTGCTGGCGATCCGGCGCAGACCACCGAACTGCAGCGCACTCTGCGGACGTTGGCGACGAACGACAAGGTCAGCCTTGAACTGCGGGAGATGGCGCGCGAGGTGCTCACCGGGCTGATCGGGATGCGGGAGAAGACCGAGTCTGACCGCTACCTGTCGGCGATCAGTGCCCGCCTGGACGAGATGCGCACCGCGGCCGAGAACCTCTCGCCGGAGGAGCGAGCGGCCTCCGAGAAGCGGGCCGTAAAGCTGCGTGAGCAGTACGAAGCCGAGCGTGGCCCGGAAGAGTCCGACGAGACCTGGGATCGTTCGCACGAGTCTCACAAGGACTTCGCTTGACCGTTCCCCGTAAGCTTTCTCGGAGCTTGGAAGTCGTCTCATCCGGGCCACCGGGTAGGCTCCAGGCGCGATGCTCGTGGAGCACCTGGTGCCGGACGTTCCAGTTGGCACCGGTTGAGCGTCCGGCCATGCCTACGCAGTACGAGTTCGGCTGAGACATCGAGGAGCAGCCGGGCGGGGATGACGTCCAGGAGGGTGAGGTCAGACATCGGGTCGAGATCGCCGCCATCGAGGGCCGCCGGGAATTGGCCGGCAACCGCGCGGTGCTGATCGGCAGTCGACAGGGCCGTGGAAGGAGCGATCACGTCCTTCGGGCTGTCAGTGCGGTGTACCGACAGGCTGCCAGCTGCAACGGAAACCTGCTATCGGTACCCCAGCCAGGTGTCACCTCCGATTGCGGCGCGGAGCCTGTCAGTCCGGACTGGCATGATGCGCGGTGCGCAGATCACGCTGGCCATGTGGTCGAGGAGGGAAACGAACGTGTTGAACAGAGGGTCAGAAGAGTTTTGCCGTCACTGTGGTGAGCCCGTCACCCTCGTCGGCGACCGCTGGACCCATGGCCGCCATGGTTTCGGCGGCTGGGGCACCGTGGGGTGCAGCGCGTACAGCTTCACCCTGCGCGGAGCCTGGGACAGCCGTCTGACCAAGTCCGAGAAGGCCCAGCCTCGTACGCGGGGTCAATTGGATGGGCGAGAGGAGTTCCCCGCCTGGCCCGCCTTGCAGCAGGCGCGGCGGGTAGCCGAGCGTAAAGAGCGCGAGGCGGCTGAACTCGCGGCGGTGCGCTTCTCTCCCGTGTTGGCCAGGGCTGTCAAAGCCGCAGAGGCGATCGTCGCGAATCCGGGTAGTACGACCTTCCGGACCCTGGAGCGGCGTCGCCAGGCCGTGTGCGTGGCGATGGAGCAGCAGGCCCGAAGCGCCCGTCTGACCCGTCATGACGGCGACCGCACATCGCTGCACTCCAGCGGTGGTAGGGAAGCCGAACTCAACCGGCTCTTGCAGCTCACCCGGGACCTGTTCAAGGCGCTACGGGAAGCCGAGGAGTTTCTGCCACCCGAGGAAGCGGTCAAAGCGGCCACCAGCCGCTACAGCGCCCGAATCGACCAGATCGCCACAGCGCGTTACGACTCTTTGCCGACGCACGGAGACGGGGCCTTCGACGAACGCCGGGCACTGGAGGCCGCCCGCCTACGAACCAGGAATTCCTAGGACTCGAGACAGTTCGGAGGGGCGCGGTTCGCGTTCGTGTTCTTCGGTGGCCGGGGTAGCGACCTGACGGACTTCCTTGCGGTCATCGCCGGCCGCGCCGTTAGCGGTGTGGACCACCAGAGCCGTCAGCGGTGGGTCGCCGCGGTGGTGCGAGGTGCGGACAGTGCGGCCGAGTACCCGGCCGCACCAGAGAGATCCCGGCTTCGAAACGCACCGACACTGTGACTGACGGTGCGTCAGCTCTGCCCCAGCGAGGGAGGTGCCTGCTCGTTAGGCTGCCCGAAGGGAACGTGGACGCTGGGCGTCGTACGCGAGGTGCTCGTGAGGTGGATGGCCTGGTCGTCGAAGAAGATGTGCGGCTTGAGGATCCTCATGATCTTGCCTTTGTCGATCCCGCCGAGGAAGAACGCGTCGTTCACTCGCAGGCCCCACCGCTTCAGGCTCATGACGGCCCGTTCGTGGGCGGGAGCGTTGCGGGCGGTGACGAGTGAGACGTGGACACGGAGGCGGTATCCGGGATCCTTCTGGCGTTCCTCCTCCTCGCGCCGCTGGATCCGGTTCACCGCGGCCAGGAAGTCTTTGAGCGGCCCCGGGTCGTGCGCGGTGCCGGCGTTGGCGATCTCATGCTCCCGAAATCCCTCGATCCCGTTGCTTTGGTAGACCTGTTCGGAAGCGTTGTCGGCCAGGATCCCGTCGAAGTCGAAGGATATTCGCAGGTCTCGGTCGCTCGTGTCGTCCTCGACGGTCGGGCCGAGGACGGAGCCGGCGGGTAGGCCCGCGCTGACGGCTTCGCGGACGTCCTCCTGGTTCGCTGAGAGGAACAGCGACATGTTGAGCGCCGGCATGAAGCGGTACGGCGATTTGCCCTGCATGAACACGGCCCGGGTGATCGGCAGCTCGTGGGTCTGGATGGACCGCATGACCCTCAGTCCGGTGTCGGGGTCATTGTGGGACAGCACGATGACCTCGACCAAGGGGTCGTGCGGGGCGGGAGCGAGGTCGTTCAGCGACAGCAGACGCCGGACGAACGAGAAGGCCACCCCGGGTTTGAGGGTCTCGTCCAGGTGCTCCTCTTGGTAGGAGCGGTAGCCCTCTTCGCCCTGCTCCCGGAACACCGCGTCAGACTCGGTCAAGTCGAACAGGGCGCTGGAGGCAATGCCTATGACGAGGCGTTCCGAAAGATCGTACGGCATCTCGCCAACCCCTCTGCACCATTCTGGGCCCATTACGCCCATTATTGTCGCACTTATGTGCGATCGTACCTGATGGGCCAGTGTGGGGGCCGTCAGGGGGCCGCGAGGCGTTGGAGCAGGGTGTTGAGGGTGGCGCGTTCGGTGGGGGAGAGGGGGGTGAGGAGGTCCTCGGTGACGCGGCGGCTGTCGCGGTCGGCGGTGCGGAGCAGGGCGTGGCCGGCGGGGGTGAGGACGACCTGGCGGCTGCGGCGGTCGGCCGGGTCGGGGCGGCGTTCGGCCAGGCCCAGGCGTTGGAGGTCGTCCAGCAGGGAGACGATCGCGCTGGGGTCGTAGCCGAGGCGGTCGGCGAGTTCGCGCTGGCGGGCGCCGTCGACGGTGGCGAGGTAGCGCAGGATCGCGTGGTGGCGCAGCCGGAGTCCGTGCTGTTCCAGGGCGGCGTTGAACGCGCTGCCGGAACGCAGGCCGAGGCGGTACAGCAGGTAGCCGGTGTCGGCGTGCAGGCCGTGCATCCAGGGGTCGTCGCTCATGGGGGTCATCATGCCAGAGCGAAGATGTTCGGAACAATCATTGACATCAACAATGATTGTTCATAGCTTCAATGGCCATGAGCAACGAAACCCTCCAGAACCCACCGACCGCCCTGAACGGCCGTCAGCCCCTCGACCTGACCGGCAAGGTCGCCGTGGTCACCGGCAGCGGACGCGGTCTCGGCCTGGCCTACGCCACCGCGCTGGCCGCCGCCGGCGCCGCCGTCGTGGTCAACGATCTGGACGCCGAGGTCGCCGACGCCGCGGCCGCCACCCTCACCGCCGCGGGCGGCCGGGCCGTCGCGGTGGCCGCCGCCGTCGGCACCGCCGAGGCCGCGCAGGCCCTGGTGGACCGGGCCGTCGACGCCTTCGGGCGGCTGGACGTGATGGTCACCAACGCGGGCATCCTGCGCGACCGGGTGCTGTGGAAGATGACCGACGAGGACTTCGACGCCGTCGTCGCCACCCACCTGCGCGGCACCTTCACCTGCGCCCGGGCCGCCGCCGTCCGGATGCGCGAACAGGGCGAGGGCGGCCGGTTGATCCTGATCGGCTCCCCGGCCGGGCAGCGCGGCAACTTCGGCCAGACCAACTACGCCGCCGCCAAGGCCGGGATCGCCGCGATGGCGCGCACCTGGTCGATGGAGCTCGGCCGGTCCGGCATCACCGTCAACGCCGTCGTCCCGGTCGCGGCCACCGCGATGACCGAGACCGTCCCCGCCTTCGCCCCGTACGTCGAGGCGATGCGGCAGGGCGCCCCGCTGCCCGATTTCCTGCGCAAGGGCGAGGGCTTCGGCACCGCCGAGGACTGCGCCGCGCTGGTCCCCTTCCTCGCCTCCGACGCCGCCCGCGAGGTCACCGGCCAGTGCATCGGCATCGGCGGCGACAGGCTCGCCCTCTGGTCGCACCCGCAGGAGGCGGCCGTGGCCTACGCCAACGGCGGCTGGCGCCCGGAGACCATCGCCGCCGCCTGGGCGACCTCGGTCGGCCGCGAGCCGCAGACCGTCGGCATCCCCGCCCCCGCCGTCCCGGCCGCCGCCCCCGCCACCCCGGGCGGAGCGAAGTGAACCCCGCCGAGCTGACCGCGATCGACGTCCACACCCACGCCGAGGTCTCCGCGCACGGCCGCACCGCGCTCGACGAGGAGCTGAACGCGGCCTCCAGCGGCTACTTCAAGGTGGCCGGCGACCGCAGGCCCACCGTTACCGAACTGGCCGCGTACTACCGCGAGCGGCGGATGGCCGCCGTGGTGTTCACCGTCGACGCCGAACACGCCACCGGCCGCCCGCCCGTCCCCAACGAGGAGATCGCCGAAGCCGCCGCCGCCAACGCCGACGTGCTCATCCCGTTCGCCTCGATCGACCCGTTCCGCGGCAGGGCGGGCGTCCGGCTGGCCCGCCGCCTGGTCGAGGAGCACGGCGTCCGGGGCTTCAAGTTCCACCCCAGCATCCAGGGCTTCTTCCCCAACGACCGGCTCGCCTACCCGCTGTACGAGCTGATCGAGGAGACCGGCACCGTCGCGCTCTTCCACACCGGCCAGACCGGCATCGGCGCGGGCGTCCCCGGCGGGGGCGGCATCCGGCTCAAGTACTCCAACCCGCTGCACGTGGACGACGTCGCCGCCGACTTCCCGCAGCTGAAGGTGGTCCTCGCCCACCCGTCCTTCCCCTGGCAGGACGAGGCGCTGGCCGTCGCCACCCACAAGCCCGGCGTGCACATCGACCTCTCCGGCTGGTCGCCCAAGTACTTCCCGCCGCAGCTCGTCCGGTACGCCAACACCCTGCTCCAGGACAAGGTGCTGTTCGGCTCCGACTACCCCGTGCTCACCCCCGACCGCTGGCTCGCCGACTTCGCGCAGCTGCCGATCAAGGACGAGGTCCGGCCGAAGATCCTCAAGGACAACGCCGCCCGCCTGCTCGGACTCGCCCGGCCGTGACGCCATGAGTGGAAAGGCAGTCACCCGCCCCATGCGCAACCAGGGAACCGGCTCCTGGCCCGCCCGCCGGGCCCGGAAGACCCCGCACCGCACCGCCCTCGTCCACGACGGGCGCCACCACACCTACGCCGACCTGCACGACCGCACCACCCGGCTGGCCCACGCCCTGCGCACCGCCGGCGTCCGCCGCGGCGACCGGGTCGCCTACCTCGGCCCCAACCACCCCGCCTTCCTGGAGACGCTGTTCGCCACCGGCCTGCTCGGCGCGCTCTTCGTCCCGCTCAACACCCGCCTGGCCCGGCCCGAGATCGCCCACCAGCTCGACGACTGCGGGGCCCGGGTGCTGGTCCGCGCGCCCGGCTGCGCCCCGCTGGTCCCGCCCGGCGCGGTGCCGGTGGCGGTGGAGGTCGGCGAGGCGTACGAGTCCTGGCTGGCCGGGGCCGACCGCACCCCGGTCGACGAACCCGTCGGCCTGGACGACACCTGCCTGATCATGTACACCTCGGGCACCACCGGCCGTCCCAAGGGCGCCCTGCTCACCCACGGCAACCTCACCTGGAACGCCTACAACGTCCTGGTCGACACCGACCTGCGGGCCGACGACCGGGCCCTGGTCAACGCCCCGCTGTTCCACACCGCGGGCCTCAACATGCTCACCCTGCCCGTCCTGCTCAAGGGCGGCACCTGCCACCTGATCGAGTCCTTCGACCCGGCCGGGGCGCTGGAACTCATCGCCCGGGAACGGATCACCCACACCTTCGGCGTGCCGACCATGTACGACCTGATGGCCCGCCAGCCCGGCTGGGCCGACGCCGACCTGCGCAGCCTGCGCGTCCTCAACTGCGGCGGCGCCCCCGTCCCGCGCCCGCTGATCGACACCTACCTGCGCCGCGGCCTCTCCTTCCAGCAGGGCTACGGCATGACCGAGACCGGCCCCGGCGCCCTCTTCCTGGACGCCGAGCACGCCGTCGCCAAGGCCGGCAGCGCGGGCGTCCCGCACTTCTTCACCGACGTGCGGCTGGCCGCGCCGGACGGGCGGGAGGCGGGCGTCGGCGAGACCGGCGAGATCCTGGTCAGCGGCCCGCACGTCGGCCCCGGCTACTGGGGCCTGCCCGAGGCCACCGCGCAGTCCTTCCGGGACGGCTGGTTCCGCAGCGGCGACGCCGCCCGGGCCGACGCCGACGGCTACCTCACCATCGCCGACCGGATCAAGGACATGTACATCTCCGGCGGCGAGAACGTCTACCCCGCCGAGGTCGAGGAGGCCCTGCTCGCCCTGCCCGGCGTCGCCGAGTGCGCCGTCTACGGCGTCCCCGACGCCAAGTGGGGCGAGGTCGGCCGGGCCGTCGTCGTCCCCGCCGCGGGCACGGCGCCCGACCCGGACGCGCTGCTCGCCGCCCTGGCCGGGCAACTCGCCAGGTACAAGCTCCCCCGGACGCTGGTGCTCGCGGACGAACTGCCGCGCACCGCCTCCGGAAAGCTCCTCAAACACCGGCTCCGCGCCCGGTACGGCAACTGACCCCTCCGCCCCCTCCCCGAAAGGCCCACCCCCCATGGCACGCACCGTCGACGGGCTCGACGCCCTCAAGGCCCTGGCCGGCACCGACCTCGGCAGCAGCTCCTGGCTCGACGTCACCCAGCGGCGCATCGACACCTTCGCCGACGCCACCGACGACCACCAGTGGATCCACACCGACCCCGAACGCGCCGCCGCCGGCCCGTTCGGCGCGCCCGTCGCGCACGGCCACTTGACGCTCTCCCTGTTCATCCCGCTCTTCACCGAACTGCTGGAGGTCGAGGGCGTCACCACCAAGGTCAACTACGGCCTCAACAAGGTCCGCTTCCCCGCCCCGGTCAGGGCCGGCTCCCGGGTCCGCCTGACCGCCCGCCTCGCCGCCGTCGAGGACGTCCCCGGTGGCGTGCAGGTCACCGTCGACGGCACCGTCGAGATCGAGGGCGCCGCCAAGCCCGCCGCCGTCCTGCAGAGCGTCTCCCGCTTCTACGCCTGACGCCCCGACGCGCCTGACGCCCTGACACGCCGACACCCTGACACGCCGTCAACCGGCCCAGGTCGACCGCCGAACGCCGGCGGTCGGCCCCGCCGATATTCGGACGACCCCGACCGGGCCCGCTGTTAGGGTGGCCCGATGGCAGTGCTCAGGCAGTTCCAGGTCACCTTCGACTGCGCCGAACCCGCCCGGGTCGCCCGCTTCTGGTGCGAGGTGCTCGGCTACGAGTCCCACCCGCCCAAGGGCTTCGACAGCTGGGAGCGGTACGAGACCTCCTCCCGCCCGCCGAACGTGGCTCGTGGTCCGCCTGCACCGACCCCACCGGCGTCGGCCCCCGCCTCTACTTCCAGCGCGTCCCCGAGGGCAAGACGGTCAAGAACCGCGTCCACCTCGACGTCCGGGTCGGCACCGGCCTCCTCGGCGAGGAGCGCCTCGCCGCCCTGGAAGCCGAATGCGCCCGCCTGCTCCCCCTCGGCGCCGTCCGGGTCCGGCTCCTGTACGACGGCGGCGACGACTCCTGCATCGTCATGCAGGACGTCGAGGGCAACGAGTTCTGCCTCGACTAACCCCCGTCCCCGTCCCCCTCCCCGCCTCCGGCCCGACGAGCGGGGGCACCGACCCGACATGGTGAACGCCCCCGGGCGCGCGCGGCCGTGCCCGCCCCGGCCGGAGGAGAACCGGACGGGAGCAGAGGAGGCGACGCGTCATGAGTACGGCAGCCCGCGTCCCCCGGGACTACCGCGTCAGTGACCCCGAACGGGCCCTGAAGTACGCGGTCCAGCACATCGCGGGGGACCGCGCCGAGATCATCGAGGGAGTGGCTTTATATGTGAGTGGTGGTTCTGGTCCAACTTCTGTGGTGTGCCTACTCCCTGTGGCTGTCGGTCTTGCTGGTACGCCTCGTGAGATCGTCCGGAAACTGACGGTGCAGACCGCCTCTGGGGTGATGGTTCTGGGCTGTGCGCGAGGTACTGCTCCGGCTGGAAGAGCTGCTCTTCCTGGCGGATCCGGGGATCAGGGTGGAGTCGGTCCAGGACGATGGCGAGGTGATTCGAGTCGGTGTCAGATGCCGGACGGCCGAGGCTCGTTGCCCGGGTTGCGGGAGCTGGTCTGGGCGGGTGCACGGCTCTTACCAGCGGTTTCCCGCTGACCTCCTCTTGGCCGGACGGCGGGTGGTCCTGCGACTTCGTGTTCGGCGCTTCACGTGTGAAGACGTTTGCTGCGGGCGGCGGACGTTCGTCGAGCAGGTCGCGGGCCTGACCCGGCGGCACAGCCAACGGACCGAACGACTCCGATCGGTGCTGGCCGAGGTCGGCCTCGCCTTGGCCGGTCGCGCCGGTGCCCGGCTGGCCGACGTCTTCGGCGCGAAGGTCAGCCGGAATACGGTCCTGCGGCTGGTCGATGCCCTCCCGGAACCCCCGCCGCAGGTCCCGCGTGTGGTCGGCGTCGACGAGTACGCGATGCGCAAGGGCTGTATCTACGGGACCGTTTTGGTCGACGTCGAGACTCGCAGGCCGGTGGACCTCCTGCCGGATCGCGAGGCAGGCACTGTTGCGGCCTGGCTGGCCGAGCGCCCGGGGATCGAGGTCGTCTGCCGTGACCGTGCCCCGTTCTTCGCCGAGGGCGCCAGGACCGGGGCGCCCACGGCGGTCCAGGTCGCAGACCGGCTCCACCTCTGGCGCAACCTCGGCGAAGCGGCCGAGCGGTGCGTCTCCCGCCACCGCTCGTGCCTCCGCGCGACCTTCAGCGCATCGGAACCGGAGCTGGCTGCGGCCCCGGCCGAGAGCGGGTCGCCGTGGCCCACCGGGCACCGGTTCGCCGACCGCACCCGCGCCAAGCACGCCACCGTCCACGCGCTGCTGGCTGCCGGCCACAGCAGACGCTCCATCCAGCGCCAGCTCGGCATGACCTACGGCACCGTCCAACGGCTGGCCGACGCCGCACGGCCGGAAGACCTGTTCCACGGGCAGTGGCAGAACCGCAGGACCAAACTCGACGACTTCAAGACCCACCTGCACGACCGGTGGGCCGAAGGCTGCACCAACGCCTGGACCCTCTGGGAAGAGATCAAGGAACACGGCTACACCGGCGGCTACGGAGCCGTCCGCGCCTACCTCCAGCCGTTCCGCACATCCCCGACAGCACCGGCCGCCCGTCCGCCATCCCCGCGCACGGTCACCGGCTGGATCCTGACCCACCCCGACACCCTGCCGGAGGGCGAACGCCTGAAGCTCAAGTCCGTCGTCGCCGGCTGCCCTGAGCTGGATGCCCTCGCCGGGCACGTCCGCACCTTCGGGCAGATGCTCACCCAGCTCCAGGGTGACCAGCTCCCACAGTGGATCAAAGCGGTTCGCGCCGACGACCTACCCAGCCTTCACGCTTTCGTCAACGGCCTCGAACGCGATCTCGCCGCCGTCACCGCCGGCCTCACACTGCCGTGGAGCTCCGGCGTCGTTGAAGGCCACGTCAACCGGATCATTCTGTGGAATCAGCTCTGTCAAGCAGCGGACGTCATCCGGTGGCTGACAGGGTCTGCTGTGTGGCCGCCGCTCGAACAACGGCCTCTTCAACCTGGTGTCGACCGGCTTCACCTCGACTCCAGATGAATACGCGCCAACGACGTGGCGCGTCGCTGCTCCAGTTCCGGAACTCTTCGACCGCGACGTTGTCGGAGAGCCGCCATCGGATGGTGCTGCCTGATGCTTCGGGAATGTCGGTGAGGCCGTCGAGCTGTTCGGCGAGTGCGAAGCTGTCGACCTCTGCGGTGGTGCGGTCCCAGGTCGAGACGGCGTCGGCGAGGGCATGGGATTCGATGAGTGCCGGGATGGACGGGGCGATTTCGAGGAACGTGCCGCCTCCATCGTCCACCCCGACTCGTCCGTCCGTATGCACTAGGTAGCGCACTGGAGAGGAGACACGTTCCCCGAACCAATCGAAGTACCAGCCATCGGCGGAGCCGGACCACATGCCCTGGCCCAGGTCGTAGTGCCAGTCACGAAGCACCTCGCGGCGTTCGCCCTCGACGGTGTAGCTGCTTCGCACCTGGTAGCGCAGTCCGCCGTACTTCTGCTCGAATCCCTCCCGGCGGATCACGAGCATCATGGGTGTGGGAACCAACTGGCCGAAGCAGTCCCGGACCCGCAGGAACTCGGTGGAGAGCCGGGGTTCCGACGGATCATCGCGCCAGCCGGTTCGTTCAAGCAGACTCTTTGCACGAGAGGAAAGACCGGTGAGGTCATCCAGGATGTGCATCCTGCACTTCTTTTCCCAAGACAGGGGCATGGATTCGTAGGACCGCACGATACTCGGTCGAGGTGACTCGGTGCAGTTCGAACCACAGTGGCCGTGACCGTCGTGGGTTCAGCATTGACCTCCCGGACCGCACTCTCGGGGACGGGCGGTCACGTTGACGACCGGCAGCAGTGTCGCGGTAGCTGGGACGCCGATCTGACGTGGCGTAGGCCCTGCTGGCGTGGGGGCATTGGCAAGCCGTTCCAGTAGCTGGTCCAGAGCGGCCTGGCCGTCGTCGACGGCGGCTCGTTCGTCGTCGGTGAGTGGGATGGCCACGAGCATCTTCTGCAGGTTCTCCTTTGCCTCCAGCAACTGGCCCTTGCTGGAGGCCTTCGGCGTGTAGAAGTCGCAGCGCGCGCAGGCCATTCGGTGCTGGCATTGCTCGAAGAATGTGTAGCTGCAGTAGCCGTGTCCGAGGTCGTAGTGCTGCCAGGGTTCGCCGGCCGCGGCGGCGCCGGAGGCCACGGCGTCGCGGTCGACCAGGACCTCAATGGTGCGCACGTTGCGCTCGAAGTAGCCGGCTTCGGAGTAGGCCTTGGACAGGGTGTTCGGTGTGATCTTCGCGTAGTACTGGGTGGATTGCGGGGAACGGCGCCCGAGCCAGGCCTGCAGCTCGAACAGGGTCATCGGTTCCTTGGCGTTGTAGAGCTGGCTGGCGATGGTGGACCGGGCGCGGTGGCTGGTGATATTGCCGCGGACGTCAGCGGCCGGGACTCCGGCCTTGCGGCAGAGCATCGGGATGATCGTGTCGTTGATGTAGCTGGTGGAGACGCGGCGGGCCCGGACGGCGAACAGCGGGTCGACCAGCTCGCCGGTGCGGCGGTCGGTGAATTTCGGCTGGTCGGGGCGCGCAGCCTGTCAGGCGTCGACGGCCTGGCCGAGGATCGGGTCGACCGGCTTGGTGAAGGCGGTGCCGGTCTTGTGGGTGGGGACGTCGAGCAGGCAGACCGCGTCGCGGGCCAGGACCTGCTGCGAGTCGCCGTCGATGGGTGTCCCGTCGTGCTGCCAGCGGATGCAGCCCACCTTCAGCCGGGCGATCTCGTTGCTGCGTTGTCCGGAGAACAGCCAGGTCAGCGTGACCGCGCGGACCAGTTCGAAAGGGTAGAAGTGCCCGGAGCGGGCCTGGGGGAGGTCGGCGGGTTCCAGGTTCAGGCCCGCCCACAGCAGCTTCGCCCAGACCTCGTCGGCGATCACCCTGGGGTCGGGTCCGAGGAGGGCGGTGATGCTGCGGGGAATCGCCAACGCGCGAACGGGATCGAAGCGGCGGGGCAGCAACTCCCATTCCTGGCAGTCCCGGAAGAACGTCCGTAGCGCGGTGATCTGCCCGGCTTTGCTGGGCGCTTCCAGCGGCTTGCCGAGACGGTCGCCCAGCCCGATCGTGCGCTGGACGTAGTCGCCGACCTTCATTCGGTCCAGCGCGGCGATCCACGAAGCGCAGGTCTGCCGGGTCCAGTCGGCCGGATCGGCGGCGTCGGGCTGTTCGGCGGCGATCCACCGGCCGACCTTGAGCAGGTTGGAGCGGACGCTGCCGCGAACGCGCGGGCTCAGCGTCGAGGTGGTGTGCCAGCGGTCGGCCCACTGTTCCCAGATCGGCGCGCCGCCGCTGGCCCGGGCCGAGTGGCGGCCGGTGCCGGGACGCGGAGGATCACAGAATCCGAGCTCGGCGACCGCCCGCTGCATCGCGTGCAGGGTGTTCAGCCGACTGCCTTCCAGCAGCCCGTCGCGGCGGACCCGGTCGAACAGTGTGGTGTCCAGATCCTCAAGATGCGGGCTGCGGTTGAGCAGGAACAGCTGGCAGGCCACCATCGGCAGCAGGGTGTCCTCGTCCCGGCCGAGCCGGTAGCCCCAGGCGCCCAGGACCGTACGAAGTCGTGCGACCTCGCCGTTGACGTGGTCGCGTCCGAAGATGCGCCAGGCCAGGGTGAGCCGCTGGAAGCTGCCGAGCCGGTGGAACTCGTTGAAGCCGCCGAGCAGGTAGGCGTGCGCCGCGAGGTAGGGGCGGACCTCGTCGCCCGCCCAGGCGGGCGCGTGCCGGCGGAACTCGGCCTGAGTGCGGCCGAGCAGGTGGAACCATTCCTCCTCGGTCCAGCCCCAGAAGGTCCTGCCGGTCTCCGCGCACCGCGTCAGCAGCACCGCGACCACGTCGAGCATGGCCCGTCGGCGGTGCGGGGTGGGCGGGGAGTCCAGTGCGGCGTTGACCGCCTCCAGCGGACCCAGCAGTCGCGCGATCACGCGCCAGCCCGGCGCGGACGGGTCGTGGTACTACAGTCGCCGCAGATTGCGTATGCCCAGGTCGGCCACGGCCCTGGCCTCGGCGGGTCGCACCGCCACCGCGGCGGTGTCGCGGGGCGGGGAGATCGGCGAGGACCAGCGTCCGGCCCCGTCCTCGGCGGCGATGGCCGGCAGTGGTGCGGTCACCGCGACACCTCCGCCGTCGTGCCGTCCGCGGAGGTGAGCATCTGTATTCGCCAGGCATGGATGTGCTCCATGCCGCGGGCCAGCTTGTCGGCGAGGTCCCGGCCGGACAGGTGTACGTACTGAAGAGTGGAATCGGTGTTGCGGTGGCCGGCGAAGGTCGCGATCGCGTGCAACTCCCAACCCATCCGGGCCAGATCGGTCAGACACAGGTGCCGGGTTGTGTGGGTCGAGAACCGCGGGACACCGGCTGCCAGGGCGATCCGGCGGACCACCTTCGACCAGGTCCACAGGGTCAGCGGCTGTCCGTGGTTGCGCCGGAACGCCGACAGGAACAGCGGCCCCCTGGCCCGGCTGACCGTGGCCCGGTGGGCGAGGTAGGCCGACATCAGCACGCCGGTCGACGCCGAGTACGGCACCACCCGCTCCAGGCGGTTCTTCGTCGTCTCCGCCCGCACCCTCAGCGTCCGGTGGGCCGGATCGAGGTCGTCGGTCCGCAGCGAGCACAGCTCCTCCCGCCGCAGCGCGGAATCGTAGGCCAGGGCCAGCATCACCCGGTTGCGGACCGGCTCCTCCCGCGCGACCTGCAGGATCCCCAGCCACTGCTGTTCGCTCGGGATCCACGGCAGCTTCGTCAGCCGCGGCACCAGCCCGCGCTGTTGCCCGCCCCGCTGGCGGCCAGGGGTGTAGCGGCCGCGGCCCACCGGGTTCGACTCGCGCAGACCCTCCTCCATGAGGAAGTCGTAGAACAGGCGGACCGGCACCAGGCGCTGCTGGATCGTGGCGTTGGCCAGCCCGGCCCCAGAGTCGATCGCCACCACGTTTGCACCCCGACGGTGCGGCCGTGACGTCAACTCCCTCACGTAGACGGCGATGTGGGCGCAGTTCGCGGTGACCGGGTCGACGTTCTCCCGTTCGCACATCAGCAGGTACTCGGCCAGCCCGCGGGCGTAGGCGTCGATCGTCCTCGGCGCCCGACCGAGATCAGTCCAGGTCTGCAGCCACACTGCTGCCTGCTCGTGCCGGCCCAGCACCGGCCACTTCTCCGTCAGCACCGTCGTGCCGCTCAAGCCATCTCCCAAGTTCGTGGTTGCACCGAGGAGACATGATCACCCCGGACAGATTCCACGTAACTTTTAAAATGATCAAGCGTCAGATGTACGGCCGCGCCGGCTTCGACCTGCTGCGGAAGCGAGTCCTGCTCGCCTGACTGCAGCTCTGTCGGTCGGGTCGTTCAGCTGAGCGCGAGCGGCGCGGGATCCAGGGCCAGCTTGCTCCGGCATGAGTCGACAGCTCGCGTGACCCATGCGGCGACGGCGTCGCGATCTGGCGCGATCGCGTGAAGCTCACGTGCCTTCTCCTGGGCTTCGACCATCCACGGGGCCAGCGGGTCTTCCCGGAGGACGCGCTCGAAGTGATCGCGGGCCGCGTCCGGATTACCGATCAGGGCAGCTGCGATTCCGGCGTCGAAGCTGTCCCAGAGGAATCCCCGCCGCACAGGCCTGGACATCAAGTACCGGGCGGCGCCTGGCAGAGCCAGGAACTTCTCCCTCAGCGCCACCACGCTCGCAGCCGCCTGCCGGCTGAGGTCGAGCGCCACCCGCGTGAACTGGTCCTCTGTGCGAAACAGTTCGGAGCCGACCCGGACTCCTTCCACGTGGAAGGCCAGGTGGTCCACGTCGTGCCACAGCCACATCGCACCGACGTACAGACCGCTGCCGGCAGTCCGCGGCGGGGTGAACTCCACGACCCCGAGCCACCATCCGTGATCATCAATCCACAGCCGCGACCGCCCTTGCTGGTTCAGGCCGAGCGGCTTCAGGGACTCCCGCGCCGCCGAGGTGATGATCCGGAGGGCCGAACTGCGATCTGCCATGACCGGCATTATTGATCGTCTTACCGACACCTCCATCAGCACCGAGCGTCACCGTCCCACAAAAGTTGGACCAGAGCCCGTTTTCACCTATGCAGCCAAGGGGGTCATCACCCCCGTGTCGCCGTCCTGGGCGCACGAGAACGCGGCCGAGGTGGTGCGCCGGCAGCCGACCCCGCGGCTGGAGGAACTCGGCCTGGTCCCCGGCTCCGGCACCCTCGACCTGCCCGGCAGCGCGAACTGGTTCATCCCCGACCTGGCGGTCGTCCCGCTGCTGGTGGTCCGTCAGCAGCGCGAGTGCACCGTCTTCTCCGACCCCGGCCGCCTCGGTTGCGCGGAGGTCGACGGCCCCCACCCCTTCGGCAGCCCCGTCCGCCTCCCCGCCCCGTTCGACCCGGACCCGGACACCGGCCGTTTCCGAAACCGGACCCGCCGCGTCCGGCCCGATGACGGGGGGAGTGGCGGACCCCTCCGGTGGGGAGGGGTACGGTCGAGGCAGACGCACGGGAGGGCAGGGGCATGACGGCGACAGCGGAGACCGGGGCGTTGCGCGTGCCGCGCAGCATCAACGGCATCGAGCAGGCGCTCACGTACGAGGAGCGGGCCCGGTTCTACGGCGAGCTCGGGCCCGTCGAGGACCCGGCGGACCGGGAGGCCGTGATCACCGCGTGGTGGCTGCGGGCCATGTCCGGCGCCTACGGGAGCGATCGGAGCGGGTTCCGGGCGGCGGTCGCGCCGGTGCTCGCCACCGGGCGGGCGCAGCAGGCCGGGGCTGCCGCGTGAGCGGTTGGCGGATATGGCTCCAGGACCAACCCGCGCACACCATGGTCGCGATCTCGAAGGCGGACGACATCCTCTTCGCCCTCGTCACCGCCTCCCTGGTGCTCCTCGACGACCGGGCCGGCAGCCCCGTCGACGAATGGGGCGACCTGCGCAACGTCGTCCTGGCGCCCTCCGTCACCGCCGAGGTCTTCGTCAACCCCGACCAGCGCACCATCGACGTGGTGCGCCTGGTCTGGCTCCCCGGCTTCGACGACTGACCGGCCGGCGAGTCCGGTGGACCCCCGGCCCGGGGGCCGGGGGTGGCGGGTCAGAGGGCGGGGGTCAGGCGGGGGGTGCGGTCCTCGACGGCCTGGGCGGCGTCCAGGACGAGTTCCTCCTCGAAGCGGCCGCCGATCAGCTGGACGCTCATCGGGAGGCCGTCGACCAGGGCGGCGGGGACGGTGGCGGCGGGGAAGCCCAGGATCGGGACGGCCGCCATCGGCCACTGGGCGGCGACCAGGGCGGCGGCGCGTTCGGGGGAGGCGAGGTCCGCGTCCTGTTCGAAGGGCGGCTCGGCGCTGACCGGGGTGAGCAGCAGGCGTTCGCGGCCCAGGAGTTGCTGGAGTTCGGTGATCAGCGCGGCGCGCCGCGACCAGCCGTGGATGTACGTGCCCAGCGCGGGGGCCTCCCCCCACTCGGCGGCCGCGGCGGCGAAGGAGTAGGCCAGCGAGGTGCGCACGCCCGGGTCGCCGACCCGGTCGACCAGCGGCATGGTCGGGCGGAAGTCCTCGTAGATCAGCAGGGACCAGAGCCGGGCCGCCTCGGCGAGCAGCGGGAGGCCGTCCAGTTCCTCGACCCGGTAGCCGGCCTCGGTGAGCTTGCCGACGGCCGCGTCGATCGCCCGTTCCACCGCCGGGTGGTTGGGGACGGTGCCGATCGAGCGCACCACCGCGACCGCCGGGAGGGTGCCGGGCGCGGGGCGCTCCGGCAGGGCGGGGACGCCGACCGGGTCGCGCAGGTCGGGGGTGGTCATCACGCGCAGCGCGAGGCGGGCGTCCGCGACGGTGCGGGCCAGCGGGCCCTCGACCGCGCAGGACTGCACGGTCAGCGGCATCACCAGCTGCTGACGCCCCGCCGGGGTGTCGACGAAGACCGGCGCGGCCCAGTTGGAGACCCGGCCGACCGTCGGGCGGATGCCCACCACGCCGCAGCAGGCGGCCGGGTAGCGGATCGAGCCGCCGATGTCGTTGCCCTGGGCGAGCGGGGTCATCCCGGCGGCCAGGCCCGCCGCCGCGCCGCCGCTGGAGCCGCCGGGAGTGCGGTCGGGGGCCCAGGGGTTGAGGGTCCGGCCGTGCAGGTCGTTGGTGCTGAACCAGCGGTAGGAGAACGCGGGCGCGTTGCTGCGGCCCAGGAAGACCGCGCCCGCGCCGCGCAGCGCCGCCACGCAGGCGGCGTCCTCGGCGGCCGGGGTGCCGGCCAGCGCGGCCACGCCGTGCGAGGAGGCGAAGCCGCGCTGGTCGGTGTTGATCTTCGTGGAGACGGGGACGCCGTGCAGCGGCCCGAGGTCCTCGCCGGCGGCGGTGCGCCGGTCGGCCTCGCGGGCGGCGGCCAGGCTCTCCTCCGGGCGGAGGTCGGCCAGCGCGTTGACGGTCGGGTTGACGGCCTCGACGCGGTCCAGGCAGGACCGCACGAGCTCGGTGGCGGAGAGGGACCGGTCGCGGATCGCGGCGGCGGCCTCGACGGCCGTGAGCTGCCACGGCCGGGTGGAGAGGGAGTGGTTGTCCATGAACGCCTCTACGAGGGCGCGCGCTCCGGCGGAACGCGCGGAGGGGGAGTGCTGACGCACAAGATGTGACGACGTTATGCAACAACGTTTGATGAAGTCAAGGTCCGGGGCCCGCGCCCCCGCATCGGTGCGGGCGCGCCCCACCCCGGCCCGGCGAGCACGCCCCGGCCCGGCGAGCACGCCTCAGGCCCGGCCGGTGAGCAGGCGCACCGCGGTGCGGGCGGCGTTCGCGCCGCGGGGGGCGGGCCAGTGCGCCGGGTCCTCCAGGGTGGAGAGCCAGTAGCCGCGGAAGAGCAGGTGGAGCAGGTCCGCGGCGCCGGGGTCGGTGATGCCGGCCTCGGCGAGCAGCGGGTCGAGGGCGGCCCGGTGGTCGCGGGCGAGTTCGGCGACCAGGACGGCGGCGTCGGAGCCGTCGCCCTCGCTGACGATCTCGGCGAGCAGGCGCCGCATCACCTCGTCGTCGCGCTCGGTGGTGCACATCCACTCGGCCAGGGCCAGCAGGCGGTCCGGGCTGCTGTGCCCGGCGAGCAGGGCCTCGGTCTCCCCGGCCCAGTGGCGCTCCGCGTGGCGCAGGGCGTTGGCGATCAGGGCGGAGCGGGTGGGCAGGTAGTTGGTGATCATCGCGGTGGAGCCGCCGAGTTCCTGCGCCACGGCGCGGATGGTGACGGCCCGGACGCCGCGGGTGCGGGCGACCTCGATGGTGGCGTCGGCGATCCGGGCCAGGCGGTCTTCCTGGTCGACCTCGATCGGCATCGGCGTACTCCTCCGGAAAGTGTTGACCGGGTGGCGGGCAGGTGCAATCTTGTCATACAACAACGTTGCACAACGCCGTTGCATGACGTCGCCGGCGAAGTCCCCCGGCGCGCGTCCGCCCGTTGCGCACCCCCTGCCACGCCCTCCAGGCCGGAGCGACACCCCCATGCCATCCCCCGAACACCCGCCCCTCGCCATCGAGCGGATCGTCCCCGCCCCCGTCCCCTCGCAGGCCCGCCAGCACCTGGTGCGGGTCCGCGACGGCGTCCGCCTCGCCACCGACGTCTACCTGCCGCAGGACGGCGGCCCGCAGTGGCCCACCGTGCTGATCCGGCTGCCGTACGACAAGAACAGCCGCTACGTGTTCACCGACCGGATCGCCGCGCGCCTCACCGCCCGCGGCTACGCCGTCGCCGTGCAGGACGTGCGCGGCAAGTTCCGCTCCGAGGGCGGGACGCTGCCGTTCGTCCACGAGTCCGCCGACGGGTACGACACCATCGAGTGGACCACCCGGCAGGACTGGTCGGACGGCCGGGTCGGGATGTTCGGCGACTCCTACTACGGCTTCACCCAGTGGGCCGCCGTCGCCGCCGGGCACCCCGCGCTGCGGGCCGTCGTCCCGCGGGTCACCACCGCCGACTTCAGCGCGATGTTCCGCCACGGCGGACGCGAACTGCCGCCCCCGCCCTGGCGGGAGGGCGTGACGTACTTCGCCCACCACTGGGTGGGCCGGGACACCTACGAGTACCGGGCCGACCCGGCGGCCCGGCCCGCGATCGCGCCGTACGAGCAGGCGTTCCGGCAGATCGGCGACCGCTCGGCCTGGTTCACCCTACTCGCGCCGCACCGGGTCGACCTGTGCACCCAGTTCGGCCGGCACCCGTTCGACGCCCGGCCGGTGCCGGTGCTGCACTGCGTCGGCTGGTACGACAACATCGTCCGCGCCCACCTCGCCGACTACCTGGAACTCGCCGCCCGCCCCGAGTGGGACGCCGTGCAGTACCTGTGGGCCGGGGCCGTCGACCACGAGAACTACCGGCTGGCGCTGGCCCCCGTCGCCCCGCCGGACGACCACGCCGAGGACGAGCGGGCCCTGGAGCGGATGCTCGACGACTACCTCGGCCCGGCCCTCGACTTCCTCGACGTGTTCCTCCAGGGCAGCCGGAACGCCGATGAACTCCCCAAGGTCGCCTGGGAGTTGGGCCACGCCGGCTGGCGCACCGCCGACACCTGGCCGCCGCCCGGAACCCGCCCGCTCACCCTGCACCTGGACGGCGCCCACCTGGCCGCCGGCCCGCTGCCCGGCGGCGCGCTGACGGCCCGCCCGCCCCGGGAACAGCGGTGCGCCCGCTGGACGCACGACCCGGACGCCCCCGTCCCGTCCCTGGTCGAGAACTCCTTCGCCTACCTGCACACCCACCCCGACCTGGCCGCCCCCGCCGCCCGCCCCGACGTGCTGGCCTTCACCGGCGAGGCGCTGGCCGAACCGCTCGACCTGGCCGGGCCGGTCGAGGCCGAGCTGCACGTGGACGGCGAGGCCCCCGTGTTCGACGTGTTCGCCAAACTCGCCGACCTCGCCCCCGACGGCACCGCCCGGCTGATCGTCCGCGGCCAGGTGCAGGCCACCGCCGCCGGACCGGTGCACATCGACCTCGCGCACACCGGCTACCGGGTCCGCGCCGGACACCGGCTGCTGCTGCTGGTCGCCGCCTCCGACTTCCCGCTCTTCCTGCCCGCCACCGGCACCGGCGACAACCCGTGGACCGCCACCGAGGCCCGCCCCGTCGTCCAGCGCCTGCACACCGGCGGCCCCCGGCCCTCCCGGCTGACCGTCACCGTCCTGCCCACGAGCGCCGGTTGACGCCCGCCCCAGCCCGCCCCCGTCCGCCCCCGTCCGCCGGCACCCGCCGACACCCCCGACCACCGACCCCCACAGGAGCACCCCCTCATGCACGCTCCCCGCGCCGCCGCCGCCCGCAGAGCCGAGCCCCGCAGAGCCGAGCCCCGCGCAGCCGCGACCCGCAGAACCGCCCTCCTCGCCCTGGCCTGCGCCCTCGCGCTGACCGCCTGCGGCTCGGCCGGCGCCCCCGGCGGCGGCAGGCCCGCCGAACTCACCGAGTTCACCCCCGCCGCCACCGGCCGGGTCGACCACGCCGCCTGGAACCTGCCCACCGGCGAACCGCTCAGCCTCGACCCCGCCAAGGCCGGCGACTACGCGCCCAGCACCGTGGTCTCCAACCTGTGCGACCCACTGCTGCGCCTGCACGCCGACTACACCTACGGCCCCGGCCTGGCCACCGGCTGGACCTGGAGCGACCCCACCACCCTGGTGCTCGACCTGCGCGCGGACGTGACGTTCTGGGACGGCAACCCGATGACCTCCGCCGACGTGGTCGCCAGCCTCAAGCGCCAGCAGGACCCGGCCACCCGCAGCGTCAACGCCGACGCCCTGCGCAACGTCACCGCGATCACCGCCGACGGGCCGCACCGCGTCACCGTCCGCTTCAAGCAGCCCGACCAGCTGTTTGTCAAAGCGCTCACCAACGGCTTCGGCGCCGTCAGCGAGGCGAGCTACCTGGCCACCGCGGGCGCCGACTACGGCACCCCCGGCGGCGGACTGATGTGCACCGGCCCCTACCGGCTGGGGCAGTGGAAGGCCGGCGAGTCGATCGGCATCACCAGCACCGGCACCTACTGGGACCCCGCCCTGCAGCCCAAGGTCGGGGAACTGACCTTCCGCTTCATCACCGACGGCTCCACCCTCACCGGCGCCCTGCTCTCCGGCGAGGTCGACGGCTCCTACGAGGTCAACACCGCCACCGCCCGCGCCGTCGCCCGCTCCACCGCCGGCACCCTCTACCGCGGCGCCTCCGCGCAGACCGTCTTCCTCACCCCCACCGGCCCCGACTCCCCGCTCGCCGACCCGCACACCGTCCAGGCCCTGCAACTGCTGCTCGACCGCGACGCCCTGATCCGCAACGTGTACGACGGCGCCGCCCAGAAGCTCAAGACCTTCGTGCCCGCGCTGGTCCGCGCCCACGACCCCGCCGCCGCGACCTACGCCCGGGGCTACGACGCCCTGCCGCCCGTCCCCGCCGTCGACCTCGACCGGGCCCGCGCCGCCATCGCCCAGTCCGCCAACCCCCGCTACAGCCTCACCGTCGCCACCGCCGCCGGCGACCAGCAGTCCCTCCAGACGCTCACCTTCCTCCAGGACGCCGCCCGCCGGATCGGCCTGGACATCCGGATCGAACAGCTCCAACCCACCCAGCTCTCCGGCCTGTTCTACGACCCGGCGCTGCGCCGGGGCCTGGACGCCGTGATCGTGCTCGGCTACGTCGAACTGCCCGACCCGGCCTCCTACGTCCAGCAGATGACCGATCCCGGCTCGCTGTTCAACTGGGTCGGCTACCGCAACGACACCGTCACCGCCGCCCTCGCCGAGGCCCGCGCCGCCACCGACCCCGCCCGGGCCGCCGACGCCTTCAACCGGGCCCAGGCCGCGTTCGTCCAGGACCTGCCGATCGTCCCGCTCGCCGCCCCCGACGAGCGGCTCTTCCTCAACAAGCGGCTCAGCGGCGCCCCCGCCACCTTCGCCTACGTCAACATGCCCTGGGCCGCCTACCTCGGCGGCACCCGATGACGCTCCGCCACCTGGGCCGCCGCCTGCTCGGCCTGCTCGCCACCCTGCTGGCCGCCAGCCTCGCCCTCCACGGCGCCCTGTTCCTCGCCCCCGGCGACCCCGCCACCCTGCTGGTCGGCGGCGGCAAACCGCCCAACCCCGAACTGCTCGCCGAGATCCACCGCCAGTACCACCTCGACGACCCCTTCCTCACCCAGTACTGGCACTGGCTCACCGGCCTGCTGCACGGCGACGCCGGCACCTCGCTCGCCCAGCACGACACCGTCGCCCACCTGATCGGCGCCCGGATCGGCACCACCGCCCTGCTGATCGGCTACGCCGCCGCCCTCATCCTGGCGGCCGGCCTCACCCTCGGCACCCTCGCCGGACTGCGCGGCGGACGCACCGCCACCGCCGTCACCGCCGCCACCGGCACCCTGATGGCCGTCCCCACCTTCGTCTCCGCCGTCCTGCTGATCTGGCTGTTCGCCGTCCGGCTCGGCTGGCTCCCCGCCTACGGCGACGGCGACGGCGGCCTCGGCGACCGACTGCGCCACCTCACCCTGCCCGCCCTGGCCCTGGCCGCCTCCTGGCTCGCCTACGTCGCCCAGGTCACCCGCTCCGCCGTGCACGCCGAACAGGGCTCCGAACACGTCCAGACCGCCCGCAGCCGGGGCATCCCCGAACGGCTGGTCGTCCGCCGGCACGTCCTGCGCAACGCCTCCGGGCCGATCCTCTCGGTGGCCGGCGTCTCCGTCGCCGGACTGATCGCCGGCAGCTCCGTCATCGAGCAGACCTTCGGCCTCAACGGCCTCGGCGCACTGCTCGTGCAGAGCGCCGCCCGCCGGGACCTCGCCGTCGTCCAGGCCCTCGCCCTGCTCACCGTCACCGCCTTCGCCCTGGTCAACACCGCCGTCGACCTGGCCACCGCCGCACTCGACCACCGCACCCCGATCGGAGGCGCCCCCGCATGAGCACCCTCCGCCCCGCCGCCGCGGTCCGCGGCCCGCGGCGGCGCGCGATCCGCGTCCGCGGCCGACTGGTCCCGCTGCTCGCCGGGACGTTCGTCGCCCTGGTCGTGCTCGCCGCCGCCCTCGCCCCGCTGATCGCCCCGCACGACCCGAACGCCGTCGACCCGCTCGCCGTCTCCCGACCCGCCACCGCCGCCCACTGGCTCGGCACCGACGACACCGGACGCGACATCCTCTCTCGCCTCCTGTACGGCGCCCGGCCCAGCCTGCTCGCCCCGCTCGCCGTCACCCTCGCCGCCGGGGCCCTCGGCACCGCGCTCGCCGTCAGCGCCGCCTGGCGCGGCGGCTGGTGGGACCGCGCCGTCACCGCCGCCCTCGACCTGGTCTTCGGCTTCCCCGGACTCGTCCTCGCCGTGGTCGGCGCCGCCCTGTTCGGCGCCGGGCTGCCCGTCGCCGTCGCCACCCTCACCCTCGCCTCGCTGCCCTACGTCGTCCGGGTGGTGCGCGGCAGCGCCCTGCGCGAACGCCACCTGCCCTACACCGCCGCGCTGCGGATGCTCGGCGTCGGCGGCACCCGGATCTGCCTGCGCCACCTGCTGCCCAACCTCGCCCCGCTGATCCTGGTGCAGACCGCCACCTCCTTCGGCTACACCCTGCTCGACATCGCCGCGTTCTCCTTCATCGGCCTCGGCGCCCGACCCCCCACCGCCGAATGGGGCCTGATGGTCGCCCAGGGCGCCCCCGGCATCCTGGCCGGCCGCCCCGAACAGGCCCTCGCCGCCGGCACCGCCATCGTCCTGTTCACCGTCGCCTGCGGACTGCTCGGCAACGCCCTGTCCCAGCGCCTCGCCGGAGACCCCACATGACCACGCCCCTGCTGGAGTTCGACGCCCTGCGCGTCACCCTGCCCGGCCCGCACGGCACCCGGCGCACCGTCCTGCACCGGGTCGACCTCGCGCTCGCCCCCGGCAGCGCCGTCGGACTGGTCGGCGAATCCGGCTCCGGCAAGTCGCTGACCGCGCGCAGCGTCCTCGGCCTGCTCCCGCCCGGCGCCGCCCTGACGGGCGACGTCCGCTTCGACGGCGCCTCCGTCCCCGCCATGCGCCCGCCCGAACTGCGCGCCCTGCGCCGCGGCGGCGCCGCCATGGTCTTCCAGGACCCGCGCGCCCACATCAACCCGCTGCGCACCGTCGGCGACTTCCTCACCGAGGCGCTCACCGCCGTCCGCGGCCTCACCCGCGCCGCCGCCGACGCCCGCGCCACCGCGCTGCTCGACGAGGTCCACGTCGCCGACGCCGCCCGCCGCCTGCGCCAACGCCCCGCCGAACTCTCCGGCGGCCTGCTGCAACGCGTCATGATCGCCGCCGCGCTCGCCGCCGAACCCCGGCTGCTGCTCGCCGACGAACCCACCACCGCCCTCGACGTCACCACCCAGGCCGAGGTGATGGCCGTCATCGACGAAGCCCGCGAACGCCACGGCCTCACCCTGCTGTTCATCACCCACGACCTCGCCCTCGCCGCCGCCGTCTGCGACCGCGTCGCCGTCCTCTACGCCGGCACCCTCGCCGAGGAACTCCCCGCCGCCCGCCTCGCCGGCCGCGCCGCCCACCCCTACACCCGCGCCCTGCTCGCCGCCCGCCCCGACCCCACCGCCCCCGACGCGCGGCTCCGCGCCGTCGAGGGCCGCCCGCTCGCCGCGTCCGAGACCGGCCCGGCTGCCCCTTCGCCCCGCGCTGCGCCCACGCCACCGCGGTGTGCCGCACCGAACGCCCCGAACCGGCCCCGCACGGCGACGGCCGGGCCGCCTGCCACCACCCTGTCCCCCCGGAAGGGAGCACCCGGTGAAACCCGCACGGGAACCCGCGTCCGAACCTCCGGCCGGGCCGACGCCCCTGCTGGACGTCGACCGGCTGGTCAAGCACTACGACGGACACCCCGCCGTCGACGGCGTCAGCCTGCGCCTGATGCCCGGCCAGGCCCTCGCCGTGGTCGGCGAGTCCGGCTCCGGCAAGACCACCACCGCCCGTCTGGTCACCGGCCTGGAACGCGCCGACGCCGGACGGATCACCCTCGACGGCGCACCCCTGCCCGGCCCCCGCGCCCGCACCGCCGAACGCCTCGCCCACGCCCGCCGCGCCCAGATGGTCTTCCAGGACCCGTACACCTCGCTCGACCGCCACCAGCGGATCGGCGACGCCGTCGCCGAGGTCCTCGCCCGGCACACCCCGCTGCGCGGCGCCGCCCTCGAAGCGCGCCGCGACGAACTGCTCGACCAGGTCGGCCTGGACGCCCGGCAGGCCGGCGCCCGCCCCCGCGCCCTCTCCGGCGGCCAGCGCCAGCGCGCCGCGATCGCCCGCGCCCTGGCCGTCGAACCGAGACTGCTGGTGCTGGACGAGGCGGTGGCCGCGCTCGACGTCTCGGTGCAGGCCCAGATCGTCAACCTGCTGGTCCGCATCCGCGAACAGCGCCCGATCGCCTACCTGTTCATCACCCACGACCTGGGCATCGTCCCGTTCCTGTGCGAGGACGTGGTGGTGATGCGGCACGGCCGGATCGTCGAGTCCGGCCGCTCCCGGGACGTGCTGACCGCCCCGCGCGACCCGTACACCCGCGCCCTGGTCGACTCGATCCCCCGCCCCGGCTGGAAGCCCGTCCGGCAGCCCGCCCGCGATTCCGCCCAGGACCCCCACCGGAACCCCGACCGGAACCCCGACCGGAAGGCCGCCGCCCCGTGACCCCCGCCCTCGACTTCGCCTTCGAGATCCGCGCCCACCTCGCCCCCACCCGACACGTCGGCCACGGCGACGGCGAGACGCTCGAGTTCACCCCCATCACCGGCGGCACCGTCACCGGCCCCCGCCTCACCGGCACCGTGCTGCCCGGCGGCGACTGGAGCAGCACCCGCGGCCCGGTCTGCCAGCTCGACGCCCGCTACCTGCTGCGCGCCGAGGACGGCGCGGTCATCGACATCGTCAACCGCGGCTACTACCGGCTCGACCCCGACTGCCCCGCGCAGGACGAGGACGAGGACGAGGACGACGGGCTGCGGATCGCCGAGCCGGGCGCCTACTACCGCACCGTCCCCGTCTTCCGCACCGACGCCCCCGCCCACCGCCGGCTCGCCGGAACGGTCTTCGTCGGCCTGGCCCGGCCGGAGGACGAGGAGCGCACCGTGGTGATCCGGGTGTACGCGCTGCGCTGAGCGGGCCGGTGCCGGGCGGCCGGAGACAAAAATCGGATAGGTCATCCGCTTGTGCTATCGTCCCGCACAAGGGGATGACCTATCCGATTATTTGAGTGGAGGAGCCCATGGGGAAGACAGCCGTGGTCACGGCGGGCACCGGCGGCATCGGCCTGGAGACCGCGCTCGGACTGGCCGCCGCGGGATTCGCCGTCACCGTGGTCGGCCGCAACGCCGGGCGCGGGGCCGGGGCGGTGGAGCGGATCAACGCGGAGCGGCCCACGCGGCCCGCCCGGTTCCTGGCCGCCGATCTGGTCTCGCTCGACCAGGTCCGCGCGCTGGCGGACACGATCGCCGCCGAGCGGGCGGCGTCGGGGGAGCCGCTGACGGTGCTGGTCAACAACGTGGGCGCGATGTTCGCCCGGCGGCAGCGGATCGACGGCGTCGAGGCGTCGTTCGTGGTCAACCACCTGTCGCCGTACCTGCTGACCGAACTGCTGCTGCCCACGCTCACCGCCGGGGCGCCCAGCCGGGTGGTGAACGTGACCTCGGCCGCGGTCGGCGTCGCCAGGCGGGCCTTCGACGCCGTCGAGCCGCCGGGCGGCTACTACGGCTTCCACTGGTACGGGCGGGCCAAGCTGGCCAACCTCGCGTACACGCTCGACCTGGCGAAGCGGCTGGCGGGATCGGGCGTGTCGGTCTTCGCCGCCGACCCCGGGGGCGCCGCTACCGCGATGACCGACGGAACCCTGACCGACCCGAGGATCGTCTCCCCGCCGCTGCGGCTGCTGTGGCCGCTGGTGCGCCGCCGGTTCGAACGCTCCACCTCCGGCTCCGCGGCCGCGGCCGCCCGGCCCTCGATCACCGCCGCCACCGACCCCGCGCTGGCCGGCCGGACCGGCCTCGTCCTCGGCCCCTCGGCCGTTCCCGTCGCCCCGTTCCGCGCCGCGACCGACCCCCGGACCGCCGCCGCCGTGCGCCGACTCAGCGAGGCCCACGCACCCGTGGCCGCCCCCGCGCGCACGGAACGCCGCAACTGAGCCCCGAGCCGGCCGTCGTCGCCCGTTCACCGCTTCCACCCGAGGACACCACCATGACCACCGCAGAACCGACCCGCTACGCCCGCACCGTGCACGGCTCCGGCCCCGGCCTCCTGCTCGCCCACGGGGCGGGCGGCGGCATCGCCGCCAACTTCGGACCGATCATGGACGGTCTCGCCGCCCGGCACACCGTCGTCGGCGTCGACTACCCCGGCTCGGGCACCACCCCGCTCCCCGCCGCGCCCCTGGAACTCGACGACCTGGCGGACCAGTTGGTCGCCGCGGCGGACGCGGAAGGGCTCGACACCTTCGCCGTCTGCGGGTACTCGCTGGGCGGCGCGGTCGCCCTGCGGGTCGCCGCCCGCCACCCGCGCCGGGTCACCGCACTCGTGCTGAGCGCGGCCTTCGCCCGCCTGGACACCCGCACCGAACTGGCCGCCGCTATCTGGCAGCAGCTCCACGACGCCGGACAGCACCTCATCCTCGCCCAGTACCTGACCCACCTGACCGTCAGCGCCCCGGTGCTGGACCACCTCGGCCCCGCCCGGGTGCGCGCCGCCGCCGAGCAGAGCGCCCTCGCCCTCCCGCCCGGCACCTCCGCCCAGGTCGACCTGGTCCGCCGGACCGACGTCCGCGACGGCCTCGCGGCCGTCACCGCGCCGACCCTCGTCGTCCTCACCACGGCCGACCCCCTGATACCGGTGGCCCTCCAGCGCGAACTGGCCGCCGCCGTCCCGGGCGCACGGACCGCCGAACTCGCGACCGGGCACCTGCCGTTCCTGGAGCAGCCCGAACGGTGGCTGGAGACCATCACCGGCTTCCTCGCCGAGCGGGACGGCGCCCGCTAGCCCCGGCGGTGGGCGGGCCGCCCGGCCCGTCCACCCCCAGGGCCGCACTCCGTCCGGGACCGTCCGGGACCGTCCGGGACCGTCCGGATAGGATCGCCGGACCGACCCCGCGCACCACGACGAGCAACCTGGACACGCCCTATGACGACCCCACCGCTGCGCAAGGACGCCGCCCGCAACTGGGAGCGGATCGTCGCGATCGCCCGCGACCTGGTCGATCAGGGCACCCCGTTGCAGCTCAACGACGTCGCCCGCCGGGCCGGTCTCGGGGTCGCCACCGTCTACCGGCACTTCCCCACCCCCGAGGCACTGCTGGAGACCGTCGCCGCCCCCTGCCTCGAGGACCTCGCCGGCCACGGCGCGCAGGCCCTGGCCGACACCGACCCCTGGCGGGCACTGGGGAGCTTCCTGGCCCGCGTCGTCGAGGCGCAGCTCACCGACGCCGCGCTGCCCCCGGTCGCCGCCGCCCCCGCCGACGCCCTGCCGCGGACCACGGAACTCAAGGAGTCGCTCGCGTCGGCCGGCACCGCGCTGCTCGACCGGGCCCGCGACGCCGGAGCCGTCCGCCCCGACCTCGCCGCGCGCGACCTGGTCCCGCTCATGTGCGGCATCGCCCACGCCGTGAACGTCCACGGCGGCACGCCCGCCGACAAGGCCGAAACCGCCCACCGCTACCTCGACACCCTGCTCGAAGGCATGCGCCCCGCGCCGTCGCACGCCTGACGTCCCGGAGGCCCGGGGCGAGCGGGGGACCGGGAGCGCGGGGGCGGTTACTCGCCGGTCCGGGCGTCCGCCGGGTCGCGGGAGCCTTCGGTGTCCGAGGCCAGGCCCGCGAGGAGGCGCAGGCCGTCCTCGGAAGGGCTGCCGGGGGCGGCGGAGAGGACCAGAAGCTCCACGCCCGAGCCGTCCGGCAGGGAGAAGTTCTCCTGGTGCAGTTCGAGCAGCCCGACCAGGGGATGGCGGTACGCCTTGCGGCCGTGGGTGCGGGCGCGCACGTCCGCGCGGGCCCACAGGCGGCGGAAGCGTTCGCTGCCCATCGACAGTTCGCCGATCAGGGAGGCCAGCCGGGGGTCGTCCGGGTACTTCCCGGCGGCCAGCCGCAGGTGGCCGACCACGTCGAGGGTGCAGCTCTCCCACTCCGCGTAGAGGCCGCGCTCGCCCTCCTCCAGGAAGATGTGCCGGGCGGTGTTCAGGCCCTCGGCGGGCCGGCCGTAGAGCAGCCCGGCCAGGCGGTTGCGGGCGAGGACGTCCATCCGGTGGTCCATGATGATCGCGGGCGCGTCGGAGACCATGCCGAGGACGCGCAGCAGCTCCGGCCGGATACGCCCGGTCGGCGCCTTCGCCCGGCGCCGGGGCTGCCGGGCCAGCCGGTGCAGGTGCTCCTGCTCCGTCGCGTCCAGGCCCAGCACCCGCGCCAGCGCGTCCAGCACCTGCTCGGAGGGCTGGGTGGCCCGCCCCTGCTCCAGGCGCACGTAGTAGTCGACGCTCACCCCGGACAGGTGCGCGACCTCCTCGCGCCGCAGCCCCGCCACCCGCCGTCGGCTGTCGGTGGGGATGCCGGCCGCCGCCGGGTCGACCCGGGAGCGCCTGGTTCGCAGGAAACCCGCGAGATCGTCCATGGGCCCAGTATCGCCCGGCACCGCCCCGGCCGGGTGGTCCTGCGAGTACCAGGAAGTCCGGTCCTACGGAAGCGGAGCCCCTGAACGGGGCGCGCCGCGGCGGCCAGGATCGGAGGCACCGCGGACCACCGGACCGCGGACCGCCGAACCGGAGGACCCCCATGAAGACGCTGATCGTCCACGCCCACCCGGAGCCCAAGTCGCTCAACGGCTCGCTGACCGACCACGCGGTGACCGTCCTGCGGGCCGCCGGGCACGAGGTCCGGGTGAGCGACCTCTACGCGATGGGCTGGAAGGCGGCCGTGGACGCCGCCGACTACGGCCCCCACGCGTCCGACCCGCTGAAGGTCCCGCTGGACTCGGGCCGCGCCTTCGACGCCGGGGCGCTCACCCCCGACGTCCGCGCCGAGCAGGAGAAGCTGCTCTGGGCCGACACCGTCGTGTTCCAGTTCCCGCTGTGGTGGTACGGCATGCCCGCCATCCTCAAGGGCTGGGTCGACCGGGTCTTCACCTACCGCTTCGCGTACGGCGTCGGCGAGCACAGCGCCACCAAGTACGGCGAGCGCTTCGGCGAGGGCACCCTCGCGGGCCGCCGGGCCCTGCTGTCGGTCACCGTCGGCGGCCCGGAGTCGCACTACGCCGCCCGCGGGATCAACGGCCCCATCGACGACCTGCTGTTCCCGATCCACCACGGCATCCTCTACTACCCGGGCCTGGAGGTGCTGCCGCCCTTCGTGGTGTACGGCGGCGACCGGCTCGCCGAGCAGGACTACCCGGCCGTGGCCGCGGCCTGGGAACAGCGGCTGCTCACCCTGGGGTCGACCGAGCCGATCGCCTTCCGGCCGCAGAACTCCGGTGACTACGAGATCCCCTCGCTGCACCTGAAGGACGGGCTGGAGCCGGTCGGCCGGACGGGCTTCGGGCTGCACGTGCGTCCCTGAGGGGGTGGTCGACGGGCGGTGGCCGGTGGCCGGTGCTCGGTGGTCGACGGGCGACGGGCGACGGTCGGTGGCCGGCCGTCGGCGTGGGGCCCGGCGGGGGCGGGTGCGGCGGATAGCATCGGCGGATGACCGAGTTCCGCATCGTCCTGGCCACCCCGCTGACCGCCGACGAGACCTGGCGGCGTGTCACCGACTGGCCGCGGCACGGGGCCGGGGTGCCGTTCACCGCGGTGCACGGGGACGGCCGGACGGTGGTGGCCCGCACCGGCGCGGGTCGGTTCGGCTTCGACGACGTGATGGACGTCGTCCGATGGGAGCCGCCGCGGGCCGACCGGCCCGGCGTCTGCCGCCTGGTCAAGCGCGGCCCGCTGGTGACCGGTTGGGCCGAGATCGAGGTCCGCCCGCACCGGGGCGGCGCCGTCGTCCGCTGGCGCGAGGACCTGCGGGTCGGCCCGCTGCCCGCCCTGTTCGACCGGCCGACCGCCTGGTGCGGCCGCATCCTCTTCCGCCGGACCCTGCGCACCCTGCTGCGCTGACCGGCCGGGGCCGGCGGCAGGCCCTGATCGGTCAGTCCCCCTCCCGGACGCGGGCGTGCAGGTGCATGTCGTGCCAGCCGTCGGCGTGCAGCAGGGCGCTGCGGCGGGTGCCCTCCAGGAGGTAGCCGGTCTTCCCGGCGATCCGGCAGGAGGCGGGGTTCGCCGTGGAGTGGCCGAGTTCGATCCGATGGAAGCCCGCCTCGTGCAGGGCCCAGTCCGAGACGCGGTCCACCGCCCGGGAGCAGACGCCGCGGCCGCGGGCCTCGGGGGCGGTCCAGTAGGCGATCTCCGCCTGTCCGCCGCACAGGACGAGGCACTGGAGGGAGACCCGCCCGAGCAGCCGACCGCCGTCGGCGTCGGCGTCGGCGTCGGCGTCGGCATTGGCATCGGTGCCGGCGTCGCCGTCGACGGTGGCCACGGCCCAGTGGGCGGCGGTCTCGTCCGCCCAGCCGCGCTGCCACTTGGCGATCCACTCGCCCGCCTCCTCGGCGGAGTCCGCGCCGCGCAGGTGCCGGCGCCGGATCGCCGGATCGCGGAAGACCCGGGCGACGGCCGCCGCGTCGGAGCCGAGCCAGGGCCGCAGCAGCAGGCCGCCGCCGATCGGCAGGGTGGGCTGGGCGGAGCTGCTGAGGCTGCCCGGAGGGATGACGGGGGGAACGAGGGGAGACACGCACCGGATCATGGCGCAAGCCGCGGTGGGAGGGCGGTACCGGGAGCGCGCCGGGAGCGCGCACGGCCGAACGGTGCGGACGGCCGGGCCACCGTTCGTCCGGTGGGCGGTTCCTGACGGATCGTCTGCTCGCGTGCGCAGGCTCTTGCTCGGACGAGCAGACAGGGCTACCTTCTTGCTCAGGCGAGCAAGAGCTGGCTCGGGCGAGCAGAGAGGGGTGCCCGGTGGGGCGCACATTCACCGAATCGGCGCGGCGTCAGCAGATCGTGGCGGCCGCCATCGAGGTGATCGCGGAGGCCGGGTACGCCAAGGCGTCGTTCGCGCGGATCGCCAAGCAGGCCGGGCTGAGCAGCACCGGGCTGATCTCGTACCACTTCAAGGGCAAGGACGACCTGCTGCGCGAGGTGGTGGCGGAGGTGCTGCGGGTCGCGGAGGCGTACATGCTGCCGCGGATCGACGCGGCGGTGGGCCCGCGCGGGCGGATGCGGGCCTTCATCGAGTCCAACATCGAGCTGGTGGCCGCGCACCCGCGCGAGCTGGCGGCGCTGGTGGAGATCCTGAACGGCCAGGGGGACGACGCGGCGGGCGAGTTCGCCGCGAGCCGACGGGCCGTCATGGACTTCCAGGAGCAGCAGGTCCGCAGGGCGCAGGCGGACGGCGAGTACGGCCCGTTCGATGCCCGGGTGCTGGTGACGGCCGTCCGGGGCGCGATCGACGCGGTGCTGGTACGGGTGCTGCGCGAGCCGGAGCTCGACGTGGCCGCCGGCGCAAGGGAGTTGGCCGACCTGTTCGACCGGGCGGTCCGCCCGGCGGAGGTCTGCCTGGAGACGCATCGGAGACTGGGGGAAGAATGATGGACGGACAGCAGGTACGGGCGGAAGCCGCCGGGGCGGGCCGGACGGAGCTGCCGCGCGGCGCGGACGGCCGGGTCGACTGGGCGGCGTACGCGGGCGACGGGGCGACGCCGAAGGAGCGGGCGGCGCGCGGGAAGCGGCAGTTGCTGCGCTCCGTCCTGTTCGAGCTGGGGGTGCCGCTGGCCGCCTACTACGTGCTGCTCGGCCTGGGCGCCGGGCAGTGGCTGGCGATCACGCTGAGCGGCCTGGCGGCCCTGCCGTGGGTGCTCTACGGCCTGGTCCGGAACCGGCGCCTGGACCCGATGCCGGTGTTCGCGCTGGTGCTGATCGCGGTGGGGGCGCTGCTGTCGGCCGTCACCGGCAGCCCGCGGGTGCTGCTGGTGCGCGACAGCTGGGTGTTCGGCGTGATCGGCCTGTGGGTGCTGGGCAGCCTGCTGACCCGCCGCCCGTTCATGCTGGGCGCGGCCCGGACGGTGGTCGCCGCGAAGATCGGCCCGGTCGGCGCGGACGCCTGGGCCGGGCAGTGGGAGCACGACCCGGTCTTCCGCCGCGACCTGCGCCTGCTGACCCTGGTCTGGGGCTGCGGTTTCGCGCTGGACGCGCTGGTGCGGGTGGCGTTCGCGCTGACCCTGCCGATCGGTGCCGTCCCGCTGGTGAACACCCTGCAGTGGCTGGCCGTGCTGGGCACGCTGTTCGCCTTCCACTTCTGGTACATCAAGCGGCACGGCCTGGAGGTCTGACCGGCCCGCGCCGACGCGGCTGGACCGACGGCCGGACCGGGGCGGCGCGGGCCGCTGCTCCGGTCCGGCCGTCAGTCCAGCCGTGCCCGCTCCCGGGCGGTCCGGATCGCGATGATGTTGTCGACCAGGCGGGGGGCGTCGGTCGCGGGGTCCATCGGGGAGGCGAGCAGGGCGCGGACGTAGGCCGGGGCGAGGATCAGTTCGAAGACATCGCCCCAGGTCAGCACGGTGGCGCCGGCGGCGTCCAGGGTGGCCTGGAGCTGGCGGATTCGGGGTTCGACGAAGTCGAGGCCGTGCTCGCCCTGGTCGCCGGCCCGCAGCATGGCGCGGAAGAAGGCCAGGTGGCCGGGCTCGCCCAGTTCGGCGAGCAGGCGGCTGGTCCAGCCGAGCAGGTCGGCCCGCAGGTCGCCGGTGGCGGGCAGGGGCGAGCGGCGGCCCAGCTCCTCCACGACGGTGTCGATGATCAGGCCGTCGGCGGTCCGCCAGCGGCGGTAGAGGGTGGCCACGTGCACGCCGGAACGCGCCGCCACCTCGGCGAGCTCCACCGTGCCGTCGGCGGATTCGGCCAGCAGTTCGCGGGTGGCGGCGTGCACGGCCTCTCTGGTGCGGGCGGTCCGGCCGCCGGGCCGGGACGTCCCCGTTGCTTGCGTCACTACACCAGTTTAGCGCCTTAGCGCGAATTTGTTGCGTTAGTGGGACAGGCATGCCAGGCTAAATGCGAAAGATTCGCGTCAGTGTGGTCGAGGTCAACCGTGAACGGTGAAGGGGAGGGCGTCATGGCACGAGTCCTGGTGGTGGGCGGCGGGATCGCGGGGGACACGCTCGCGCTGATGCTGGAGCGGGACGGCTGGGCGGTCACCGTCGCCGAGATCGCCCCGGCGCCGCGGACCGGCGGGCAGACCGTCGACCTGCGCGGCGACTGCCGCGAGGTACTGGACGGACTCGGGCTGCTCCCGGCCGCGCTGGAGTGCCTGGTGCCGCAGGCCGGGGCGGCCTGGATCGACGCGCGGGAGCGGCGGCTGGCCGAGATGCCGGTCACCGCCTTCGACGGTCGCGGCTACGTCTCCGAGGAGGAACTGCTCCGGACCGACCTGGCCCGGATCATCCACCGGGCGACCGGCCCGGGCGTCACGCACCGGTTCGGCGAGACCGTCGAGGCGCTGGAGGACACCCCCGGCGGCATACGCGCGCGGTTCCGCAGCGGAACGACGGAGGAGTTCGACCTGGTGGTCGGCGCCGACGGCGCGCACTCCCGGGTCCGCGCCCTGCGGTTCGGCCCGGAGGAGCGCTACCGCAAGCCGCTCGGGCTGGCACACGCCTGGTTCACCCTCCCCGAGCGGCCCGGGACGCCGCGGCTGGACGGCTGGTTCCTGATCTACAACGAGCCCGGCCGCCGCAGCGTGCAGGCCCGGCCGGGCCGGGCGGGCGAGCAGGAGGTCGGGCTGACCTTCGCCGCCGACTCCCTGCCGCCCCGACAGGACCGCGAAGCCAGGTTCGCCCTGCTGGAGCGCACCTTCGCCGACGTCGGGTGGCGCGCGGGGGAGTTCCTGGCCGCCGCACGGCAGGCCGAGGACTTCGCGCTGGACACCTTCGACCAGGTACGGATGCCGAGTTGGCGCAACGGCCGGGTGGTGCTGCTCGGCGACAGCGCCTGGTGCGCGAGCCCGCTCAGCGGCCTCGGCACCGCGCTGGCGCTGCGCGGCGCCGCCGAACTGGCCACCGCGCTGAAGTCGGCCGACGTCCCGGCCGACCCCGGTCGGCTGCCCGCCGCGCTGGCCGCCTACGAGCGGGCGATGCGCCCACGAGTCACCTCGGCCCAGCAACTGCCGCCCGGCCGGGTCGCCTCCATGGCACCCGCCACGGCCCTGGGCATCCGGGCCAACGCGCTGGCGATGCGGGCACTCCAGTCGCGTCCGCTCCGTCCGCTGGTACGGCGGGCGATGGCGGGCACCGAGCACGGCCGCAGCGCGACCGAGGCGACCGAGGCGGCGTAGGGGGGCGGGCCCCGGTCGCGGCAGCGGCGGGACGGCGGATGGCGAGGCCGGTGGGTCGCTCAGGCTCACGCGCACGTCCGCGTCCGTGAGCGTCAACTCCTCGACGGAACTGGGCTCGTGCTGCTCCAGCGCGCCGGCAGGTGGGCGGTCGCGAGCCGCTGGAGGGGCTCCGACCGTCACGCCCACCACGAGGTCCTGTCCGGCGGATCGTGGCCGAGCGATGAGGTCCTGCCAGCAGCCTGGTTCGGGCCGTGGGGGATAGTAAGCCCTGACTGAGTACAGGCGTAGGGAGGTCACGGGTGGCGACCCCGTCATGGTGGGAAGAGCTGGTAGGCGTCAGCGGCATTCTGGTGGATGCTGACTGTGTCGAGGTTGAGTACTGGCGAGGTCCCGCAGGGGAAACCATCGCGGAGGGCGGGGACGACGTTCCGCCGTTGACGGTGCGGCTGAGCACCCTCGGGCGCGTCTTTGCCGAGCACGCGGCCGAGTTCACCGCGGAGCAGACCCATCGGTTGTTCCAGCTCTTGGAGGAGATCCTGGTGAAGGGCAGTGACGAGGACGGGAACGCCATCACCACAGGATTCTTCGAGGCGCTGTTGAACGCCTGGGACGAGGGGTTCGACCTCGACTCTGTCTGGGCGGTCGTAGGCCCCCAGTCCCGTGATTACTGCCGGGCCTGGAATGCCTTCACAGGGGTCGAAACCCCTGGCTGGATGCGCTGAAGCCTGTCGGCTGGTCACGAGCGGAGCCACAGGCGTATCGATGCGACCGTGACGGTGCCGTGGAAGACGGAAGCGCGCTTGTCGTACCTTGTCGCCACGGCCCGGGAGTGCTTGAGCCGGTTGATCGTGCGCTCGACCTCGTTCCGGCGCTTGTACATCTCCTTGTCGAAGCCGGCGGGCCGGCCCCCTCGGCTGCCGCGGAGGGCTTGGCGCGTCTGCGAGCGGCCCGGATCTTCCAGTTTGTCCCCATCTGCGTCCCCTTTTGCGCGCGCCGGCGGCATGCTGGTGGGCCCGGTTGATGGTCGAGTCGACGGAGACGGCCCAGTCCACCCGGCCCACCGCGTCGTCACGGACCTGGACCTGCTTCCGCAGCTTCGCCCACGTGCCGTCCGCCTTTCAGCGGGCGAACCGCTCGTAGACGGTCTGCCACGGCCCATACCGCTCGGGGAGATCGCGCCACGGGGCCCCGGTCCGCAGCCGCCACAGTACGCCGTTGACCACCTGGTGGTGATCACGCCACGGACGGCCACGCCCGTCCACCTGCGGCAGCAGGGGTTCTATCCGCTCCCATGCCGCGTCCGTCAACTCGCCTCGACCAGCCACAAGATCAATGATCGGAGTGCTCGTGGTCGGCCTCGCACGCGGGGTCCGTCAGGAACTGGCTCAGCCGATAGGCGGTCGGCTGCACCAGACGGCCGCACAGCGTGTCGATCTGGAGCATCGACCCGTCGATTCGCGCCTCCCGAAGACGGTGCAGGTGTGCGCGAAACTCCGCCTCGTCCCGCGTTTCGAAGATCACTTCCCACCGCCCCGCGTCCGGCGCAGTGCGAGCAGCAAGCCGCTGCCTCTCGGTCTCTTGCCGCCGCTTTCTCTTCCCCTGTCCTGGCACCAGCCCAGAATCGCTGGCCAGTGCGGGAACGGCAAGACAATTGACCCGAGCACCACAGCCCTGCTCGGTGACCATTTGTCAGACAGGCTCTAGTGCAGCGGCCTCTGCCGTCGCCCCCGACGCCGACCAGGGCGACCCGGTCGACACGTCGATCGCCGACCCCGCGACCTCCGGCGACGCGCCGACCGGGCAGCCGGCCGGCCCGGTGGGCCGGGCCGCGACGTCCGACCTCGTCGGGACGGGCGCGGACCTCTCGGTCGGCGCTATCGGGCCGGTGCTGCTCGCCGCCGGGAGCGCAGCCTTCCTGACCGGCCGCAACCGCCGCCCGCACACCCGGCACCGGCGCCAGGAATCCCTGACGGAACCCCCGGCGCCCGGGGCGGCCCGGTGGGTCGTCACTCCTCCGGGAGTTCCACGATCACCAGGGTGCCCCGGCTGCCCGGGCCGACCGCGTGCGCGGTCCTGGCCGGGACCACGTACAGCTCGCCCGCCCGCACCGGCAGTGGGGTGCCCTCCAGGAGGAGTTCCAGTCGGCCGTCGAGGACGAGGAGTGCCTCGGCGGTGCGGTGGCTCTCCTCGGGCAGCGGTGTTCCGTCCATCCGCAGGACCTTCACGCAGGCCGGTCCCACCAGGCCCAGGGGGAGGGAGCTCCAGGCTTCCGGGAGACCGGCCGCCGTCTCCGTCAGGTTGACCGCCAAGGTGACCGGGTTCACGGCGCACGCCTCCTGACGGACCCGCCCGTCCGGACGGGCCCGTGTCTCGACATCAAGGGGATGACCCGGAAACTACCCGACCGGGAGCGGCGGTTGGTCGACCGTTCGGCAAAGAATGCATCCGGCCCGGAGTGGGCACACGGCCTGGCATGAACGAGACCGCACCGCCGAACCCGGAGCCGTCCGTGCCGCCGCACCCGGTGGCCCCGCCCCATCCGGTTGCCCCGCCGAAGCCGGGCGCGCCGCCGGCCACCGTGCCGCCGACCGCCGCTCCGCCGAGCGGGCGCCGCCGCGCGTGGCGGTTCGGCGCGGCGGCGGCCGTGCTGGTCCTGGTGGGGGCCTGCGCGGTGGCCCTGGCCGGCCGGGAGGGGCGCGGGCCGGTGCACGGGTCGATGCCCGCGCCGGTCGTCGGGCCGGTGGACGGGGACGGGGCGCAGGCGCTGCCGGGGAGTCCGCACGCGCTGCTGCTGGACGGGGTGTCGGGCCGGGTCGAGATCGTCGGCTCCCGCGACTCCGCCGCCACCGCCGCGTACCTGCCCGAGGGCTCCGAGGCACTCGGCCGGGTCGGGTTCGGGCCGGTCGGGAGCGACGGCGCCGTGCCCGTGCGGTGCGCCGCCGCGGACGGCGGGCCGCTCGCGCGGTGCGGCGGGGTGCTGCGGCTCACCGTCCCGGAGGACACCGCACTGACGGTCCGCCAGGAGTCCGGGGAGATCGCACTGTCCGGGCTGCGCGGCGACCTCGCGCTGTCGCTGGCCTCGATCCGCTGCACCGCCGTCGGCCTGCGCCCGGAGCACGCGACGGTGTCGGTCCGCTCCGGCAGCGCCGACCTCGGCTTCGCCGCCCCGCCCGGCGACCTGACCCTGGAGTCGACGTCCGCCTCGGTGGCCCTGCGGCTGCCGGCCGACCACCCCGACGACGGGTACGCCTTCGAGTCGGACGCGGCCTCCGCCGACGTCCGGATCGCGCTGCCCGAGCAGCCGGGCGCCGACCACCGGGTACGGCTGCGCACCACCTCGGCCTCGGTGGCCGTGCTGCCCGCCGAGGCCGGGTGACGCGGAGTGGCGCGGGCCGACGCCGGGTCAGCCCGCCGTGCCGCAGCGCTCGGTGTCGATCTCCGGCAGGGTCGCCGCCGCGTAGCGCGCGCCGTGCACCGTCCGGTCGGACAGCACCCGGCCGGCCGCCGCCAGCAGCTCGGCGGGGACGTCCAGGTCGAGGGTGGCGACGTCCTCGCGCAGGTGGGGCACCGAGCGGGTGCCCGGGATGGCCAGGACGTGCTCGCCCCGGGAGAGCACCCAGGCCAGGGCCAGCTGGGCCACCGTCAGGCCCGCGGCCGCCGCCAGGGCGGACAGCTCGGCCCGCAGGGCCAGGTTGGCCGGGTAGTGGGCGTCGGTGAAGCGCGGCATGCCGAGCCGGATGTCGCCGGGCGGCAGGTCGGCCGTCCGGGGCGGCTCGTCGGTCAGGAAGCCGCGGCCGACCGGGCTGAACGCGACCAGGGCGACGCCCAGTTCGCGGGTGGCGGCCAGGGTGCCGCGCTCCGGGTTGCGGGTCCACAGGCTGTACTCGTTCTGCAGCGCCGCCACCGGGTGCACCGCGTGCGCCCGGCGCAGGGTGGCCGCCGACACCTCGGACAGGCCGATCGCGCGGACCTTGCCCGCCGCGACCAGCTCGCCCAGCGCGCCGACGCTCTCCTCGACCGGGACGGCCGGGTCGAGCCGGTGCAGGTAGTACAGGTCGATCACGTCGGTGCGCAGCCGGGCCAGCGACTCCTCGACGGTGCGCCGGATCGTCTCCGGGCGGCCGTCGATGACCCGCCGCCCGTCCACGCCGGTCATGCCGCACTTGGAGGCCAGCACGATCCGCTCGCGGTGCGGGCCCAGCACCCGGCCGACCAGCTCCTCGTTGGCGCCGAAGCCGTACAGCGCGGCCGTGTCGAACAGGGTGACGCCCGCGTCCAGCGCGGACAGCAGCAGCTTCGCGGCGTCCTCGGGGGAGGGCGGGGTGCCGTAGGCGTGGCTGAGGTTCATGCAGCCGAGGCCGACGGCCGGGACCTCGAACGGCCCGATGCGACGGAGCTTGCTCATGCGGGCACCGGGGCGGCGGCGAGCTGCCGTTCCAGGTCGGCCAGGGTGCGGTAGCAGGACAGCACCTGGGCGAGCGAGGCGTTCGGCTCGCGGCCCTCGCGGATCGCCGCGACGAACTCGCGGTCCTGCAGTTCGATGCCGTCCAGCGAGACGTCGATGCCGCTGACGTCGATCGGTTCCTCTTCTCCGGTCATCAGGTCATCGTAGCGAGCCAGGTAGGTGCCGGTGTCGCCGATGTAGCGGAAGAAGGTGCCCAGCGGGCCGTCGTTGTTGAAGGAGAGCGAGAGGGTGCAGATCGCGCCGCTCGCCGCCTGCAACTGGATCGACATGTCCATCGCGATGCCCAGCTCCGGGTGGAGCGGGCCCTGGAGCGCGTTGGCCCGGACGATCGGCGAACCGGTCTGGTACGCGAACAGGTCGACGGTGTGCGCGGCGTGGTGCCACAGCAGGTGGTCGGTCCAACTGCGCTGCTGTCCCATCGCGTTGAGGTTGCTGCGGCGGAAGAAGTAGGTCTGCACGTCCAGCTGCTGGATGGTCAGCTCGCCCGCCGCGACCCGGCGGCGCACCCACTGGTGGCTGGGGTTGAAGCGGCGGGTGTGCCCGGCCATCGCCACCAGGCCGGTGCGCTCGGCCGCCGCGGCGCACGCCTCGGCGTCCGGCAGCGAGGCCGCCACCGGGATCTCCACCTGCACGTGCTTGCCCGCCGCCAGGCACTGCCGGGTCTGGGCGGCGTGCAGCGGCGTCGGGGTGGCCAGGACCACCGCGTCCACGTCGTCCATCGCCAGCACCTCCGCCAGGCTGCCCGCCGCCCGGGCGATGCCCTGCTCGGCGGCGAACTTCCGGGCGCTGTCCAGCGAGGAGGAGACCGCGGCGGCCACCTCCACGCCCTCGATCCGGCGCAGGGCCGCCGCGTGCTTGGCGCCGAACGCGCCGCCGCCCGCCAGGGCGATCCTCAGGGGCTGCTGCTTCGTCATCTCAGTTCTCCTCGGCGGGAGTCGGGCCCTGCGGGCGGTTGGTCAGGATCAGGTGGCCGACGGCCGTGTTGGACGCCGGCACGTGGTAGAAGCGGTGCTCGACGTCCACGGCGCCGCCGTCGTCCACGTCGCTCAGCGCGCCGCGCGCGATCAGCCACATCACCAGCTCGATGCCCTCCGAGCCGGCCTCCTCCACGTACTCCAGGTGCGGCACCCGGGCCAGGCCCGCCGGGTCGGCGACCAGCCGGTCCAGGAACGCGTTGTCCCACTCCCGGTTGATCAACCCGGCGCGCGGGCCCTGGAGCTGGTGGCTCATCCCGCCGGTGCCCCAGACCTGCACGTCCAGCGGGCGCGGGTACGACTCGATCGCCCGGCGCAGCGCCCGGCCCAGCTCGAAGCAGCGGGCCCCCGACGGCACCGGGTACTGCACCACGTTCACGTGCAGCGGGATCACCCTGCACGGCCAGCGCTCCACCTCGCCGAACATCAGCGACAGCGGCACGGTCAGCCCGTGGTCGACCGGCATCTCGTTGGCCAGGGTGAGGTCGAAGTCGTCCTGGATCAGGCAGTGCGCGAGGTGCGCGGCCAGCTCCGGGTCGCCCTCGACGCCGGGCACCGGGCGCGGGCCGTAGCCCTCGTCGGCGGTCGGGTAGGCGGCGCCGGTGCCCAGCACGAAGGTCGGGATCAGCGAGAGGTCGAAGGCGCTGGCGTGGTCGTTGTAGACCAGCACCACCACGTCCGGGACGTGCGCGGCGGCCCACCGCCGGGAGTGCTCGTACCCGGCGAACACCGGCCGCCAGTACGGCTCCCCGGTCCTGCCGTGGTCCAGCGCGGCGCCGATCGCCGGGACGTGCGAGGTGAACACGGCGGCCGAGACGGCGGCGTGCTCGGCGGGCGGCGCCTGGTCGGCGTGCGCGGCCTCCAGCACGGCGTGGTCGATCCGGCTGCCCGAGGCGGTGGCCGAGCGGCCGCCGGAGACCATCATCTCCCGGTACTCCCGCTCGGTCATGCCGGTCATCGAGCCCGCCATCTGCTGGAACGACAGCCCCAGCGTGGCACCCCACTTGGCGAGGAAGTAGATGTTCCCGCCCTCGCGCACCGCCGCGTTCAGGTCCCGCTCCAGCAGCGCCCGCCTCTGCTCCTCGCGCAGCGGCCAGGCGTCCAGGTAGCCGCGCTCGTCGGCCAGGTACGCGGCCCGGTTCTCGGCCGTCATCAGCGACATGCAGAACTGGTTGAGGTGGTAGCCGCGGGCGGACTGCTCGGCGTCGAAGATCGTGGTGCCGGGGACGAGCCGGTAGCTTCGGTCCAGTGCCATGCCGTCAACTCCCTTCGTTCTCGGGCCAGTACAGGCGGTTCGGGTTGTCCACCAGGAGCCGCCGGCGCAGTTCGGGGGTGGGCGCGACGTGCGGCAGGAAGTCGACCAGCAGGCCGTCGTCCGGCATGTGGTCCTTCAGGTTGGGGTGCGGCCAGTCGGTGCCCCACAGCACCCGGTCGGGGAACTCCTCGACCACCCGGCGGGCGAACGGCACCACGTCCCGGTACGCGGCCCGCTCGCCGTCCAGCGCGGGCGGGCCGGTCAGCGAGAGCCGCTCCGGGCAGCTGACCTTGCACCAGATGTCGTCCCTGGCCCGCAGGAAGGACAGGAACTCGGCGAACTCCGGCCCGTCCGGGTCCTTGGAGACGTCCGGGCGGCCCAGGTGGTCGACCACCAACGGCACCGGAACGGAGAGGAAGAACTCGCGCAGCCCGGCGAGGTCGGCGGCCTCGAAGTACAGCACCACGTGCCAGCCCAGCGGGGCGATCCGCGCCACCACGTCCCACAGGTCCGCGCGCGGGGTGACGTCCACCAGGCGGCGGACGAAGTTGAACCGCACCCCGCGCACCCCCGCCTCGTGCAGCTCGCGCAGCTCCGCGTCCGAGATGCCGGGCCGCACCGTCGCCACGCCGCGCGCCCGGCCGTCCGACCGGCGCAGTGCGTCCAGCAGGGCGCGGTTGTCGCCGCCGTGGCAGGTCGCCTGGACGATCACGTTGCGGGCGAAGCCCAGGTGGTCGCGGAGGGCGAACAGCTGCTCGGCGGAGGCGTCGCACGGGGTGTACTTGCGCTCGGGCGCGTACGGGAACTCGGCGGCCGGGCCGAACACGTGGCAGTGCGCGTCCACCGCGCCCGCGGGGAGGTCGAGTTCGGGGCGGCCGGGGGAGGGATGCCAGTCCAGCCAGCCCGGGGTCTTCTGCTGTTTCATGGTGATCAGTCCTCGTAGCGCAGGCCGAGCGCGGCCAGCGGGCCGCGCATCGCGTACATGTCCAGGCCGAGCTCGCCCGCGCGCAGCCGCTCGCGCTTGCCCGCCTCGTTCTCCTCGCGCCGCGCGGACGCCTCGGCGGTCCCGGCGGCCCGCTCGCGCGGCACCACCACCACGCCGTCCGCGTCCGCCAGCACCACGTCGCCCGGGCGGACCGGCGCGTTGGCGCACACCACCGGCACGTTGACCGAGCCCAGGGTGGCCTTCACCGTGCCGCGGGCGTTGACCGCCCGGGAGAACACCGGGAAGTCCATCGCCGCCAGCTCCGCGACGTCCCGCACCCCGCCGTCGATCACCAGGCCCGCGCAGCCCCGGGAGCGGAACGAGGTCGCCAGCAGCTCGCCGAAGAACCCGTCCTCGCTCTCCGTGGTGCAGGCCGCCACCACCACGTCGCCCGGCCGGATCTGCTCCGCCGCGACGTGCAGCATCCAGTTGTCGCCCGGCTGGAGCAGCACCGTCACCGCCGGGCCGCACAGCCGCGCCGCCGGGTACACCGGGCGCAGGTACGGGCGGGCCAGGCCGGTGCGGCCCATCGCCTCGTGGACGGTCGCCGTGCCGAAGGCCGCCAGCGCGGCCACCGCGGCCGGGTCGGGCCGCTCGATCCTGGTGTGCACGACACCGAGTTCGGGGTGCGTCATGGTCTGCTCCTGGGGGGTCTCAGCGGCCGGCCGCGGCGAGGCGGGCGGCCAGTCGGGGGTGGACGCGCAGCGCGTTGCCGGCGTACACGGCCGCCCGCTGTGCGTCGGTGAGCCGGTCGGTCGCGTCCACGTACCGCCGGGTGTCGTCGAAGTGGTGGCCGGTCAGCGGGTCGACCCCCCGCACCGCGCCGATCATCTCGCTGGCGAACAGCACGCCCCCGGACGGGACCACCGAGGCCAGCAGGTCGATGCCCGGCTGGTGGTACACGCAGGTGTCGAAGAAGACGTTCGTGCCCACCAGCTCCTCCGGCTGCGGCCCGCCCAGCGCCTGCGCCAGCCCGCGGAAGCGCCCCCAGTGGTAGGGCACCGCGCCGCCGCCGTGCGGGACCACCAGCCGCAGCGTCGGGAAGTCCGCGAACAGGTCGCCCTGGAGCAGCTGCATGAACGCGGTGGTGTCGGCGTTCAGATAGTGCGCGCCGGTGGTGTGGAACGCCGGGTTGCAGGAGGTCGACACGTGCACCATCGCCGGGACGTCGTACTCCACCAGCGCCTCGTACAGCGGGTACCAGCTCCGGTCGGTCAGCGGCGGCGCGCTCCAGTGCCCGCCCGACGGGTCCGGGTTGAGGTTCACCGAGACCGCGCCCAGCTCCTCCACCGCCCGCCGCAGCTCCGGCAGGCAGCTCGCCGGGTCCACGCCCGGCGACTGCGGCAGCATCGCGCCCATCGCGAAGCGCTCCGGGAACAGCGCGCCCACCCGGTGCACCAGGTCGTTGCAGATCCGGGCCCAGGCGGCGGAGACCGCGAAGTCGCCCAGGTGGTGGGCCATGAAGCTGGCGCGCGGCGAGAAGACGGTCAGGTCGGTGCCGCGCTCGTCCATCAGCCGCAGCTGGTTGGACTCGACCGCCTCGCGCAGCTCGTCGTCCGGGATGCGCGGCCCGGCCGGGTCGGGGGCGGCGGCCGGGTCGCCCGCGGCGGCGACCTGGCGCTCGCGCCAGGCGGCGAGCTGCGGCGGGGCGGTGGTGAAGTGGCCGTGCGCGTCGATGATCACGGAGGTCTCCTGAGGGGTCTTCGGACGGGAGGGGTCAGGCGGCGGACGGCCAGCCGGTGTACTGCTCGGCCAGGTACGCGCGGCCCGCGCGGGTGCCCACCACGCCGTCCAGCTCGCCCAGTTGGCGGCGTAGCTCGAACGGGGAGGCGCCCGGCGCGGTGTGCAGCAGACGGGTCATCCAGGACGAGAAGTGCTGCGCCCGCCAGACCCGGCGCAGCGCCTGCGGCTGGTAGTCGGCCAGCGCCGGTTCGCCCTCGGCGCCCAGCGCCCGCAGCAGCACGCCCGCCAGCACCTTGACGTCGTGCAGCGCCAGGTTCAGCCCGCGCGCCCCGGTCGGCGGCACGGTGTGCGCGGCGTCGCCCGCCAGCAGCAGCGCACCCCAGCGCATCGGCTCCTGCACGAAGGACCGGAAGCGCAGCACCGTCCGCTCCAGGACCGGGCCCTCCACCAGCCGGAAGCCGTCCCGGCCCGCGACCCGGGCCTGCAGGGTCGCCCAGATCCGCTCGTCCGGCCAGTCCTCCGGCCGCTCCCGCGGGTCGCACTGGAAGTACATCCGCTGCACGGTCGCCGTCCGCCGACTGACCAGCGCGAAGCCGTGCTCCGAGTGCGCGTACACCAACTCCGGTGCGCTGGGCGGGGCCTGGGCCAGCACGCCGAACCAGGCGAACGGGTACTCGGCGCCGTACCGGGTGCGCAGCGCCGCCGGGACCAGGCCGCGGCAGGTGCCGCGCGAACCGTCCGCGCCGACCACGTACCGGGCCCGCAGCTCGTGCCGCGTCCCGTCCGCCGCCGTGAAGCGCACCCGGGGGCGGTCGGTCGCCACGTCCAGCACCTCGGTGCCGCGGACGCCGAAGTGCACCGTCCCGCCGTCCCGTTCGCGGGCGTCCGCCAGGTCGGCGAACACCTCGGTCTGCGGGTACAGCCACACCGAGGCGCCCACCAGCTCCCGGAAGTCGATCCGGTGCGCCCGGCCGCCGAAACGCAGCTCGGTGCCCCCGTGCTCGTGGCCCTCGCGCAGGACCCGGTCGCTCACCCCGGTCTCCACCAGGTCACGGGCCGCGCCCGCCTCCAGGATGCCCGCCCGGTGGGTGCCCGCGATCTCGGCCCGGGTGCGCAGGTCGACCGCCACCGCGTCCACCCGGCCCGGCCCAGCCGGTGCGCCAGCATCAGCCCCGCCGGGCCCGCGCCGACCACCGCGACGGGCACCTCGGTGACGGTGTCGACCGCGTCGTCGGCCGCATCGGAGCCGGAGCCGGTGACGGAGCGGGTGACGGAGACGGAGTCGGCAACGGCATCGACGGCGGAGTCGGTGACGGGTTCGGGCATGACGGCTCCAGGGCACGGCGGGGCGAGGGTGGCGGCACCCGGGGCGACAGGCCGGCCGGCACGCCCCGAACGTTGGCAGCTCGCTCCGCCGGCCGTCGCCACCCTTTCCGCCTGACGGAAACGCGCTGCTCGTGGCGGGCTGCGCGGCGCAGACTGTGGGACGGCCCACGGCGTCGTGCGCGGTGCGGCGTCGTGCGTCGTGCGCGGTGCGGTGTCGTGCACCGTGCGCGTTACGGCGTCGGGCGCGCTACAGCGCCGTGCGGGCCCGTCGTCCCAACTCCTCGGAGATCCCGTGCACCGCCCGCAGCAGCGGCTCCCGCAGCCCGCGCGCCCGCTCCGCGCCGCGCGCCGCCACCACGATCCCCAGCGCCGCGCCCACCGGCCCGGTCCGGCCGATCCGCACCGGCGCGGCCACCGCCACCGTGCTCTCCGACAGCTGACGGTCGCTCACGAACACCTGCTCGCGGCGGATCAGGTCCAGCTGCGCCCGCAGCGTCCTCGGGTCGGTCACCGTGTGCGGCGTCCACGGGCGCAGCGGCGCCGCCAGCACCTCCTCCTGCAACGCGCGCGGCGCGTGCGCCAGCAGCACCCGGCCCATCCCCGTCGACCCGACCGGGAACCGGGTGCCCACCATCGTCAGCAGCTCCACCGAGCGGTGCCCCGCGATCCGCTCCACGAACACCAGCTCGGTGCCCTCGCGGACCGCTAACTGGATGTTCTCGTGCGTCGCCTCGTACAGGTCCTGCATGAACGGCAGCGCCGCGTCCCGCAGGATCTGGGTCCGCGGACACCCCGAGGCGATCTCCACAGCCGCAGCCCACGTGCCACGACCCGTCCTCGGCCCGCTCCAGCGCACCCCAGGACGCCAGCTCCGCCACCACCCGGTGCGCGGTGCTGACCGCCAGCCCCGTGCACTGCGCGATCTCCGACAGCGTCCGCGACGGGTGCTCGCGGTCGAACACCGCCAGCACCTGGAGGACCTTGCCGGCCGCCGAAACCCGGTTCGCACTCATCCCGCCAGTCTCGCACCCGCCCGTCGCGCCCCCGCCAGCCTCACCCCGCCCGTGGAGGAACCCCCGTGGACCTGCTCGCCCTGACCTCGATGGCCGTCCGCCCCGCCCTCGCCGACCTCGCCCCGCTGCTGCCCCCGGTACGGTTCGAGGCCGCCGGCGGCGTCGAGGTGACCCGCCGCATCCGTGCGGGCGGGTCCGCCGACCTCGCCGTGCTGCCGCCGACGCGCTCGCCGCACTGCACGCCGAAGGGCTGGTGGAACGCCCCCGCCCGCTCTGGGACTCCGCCACCGTCGCCGCCGTGCCCGCCGACGCCCCGCCCGCCGACCTCGCCACCACCGCCGACCTGCGCACCCTGCTCACCACCGCCCGGGCCGTCGCCCACTCCACCGGCCCCAGCGGCACCGCCCTGCGCGCCCTGGTCGAGCGGCTCGGCCTCACCGCCCGGGTCCGCCTCGTCCAGGCCCCGCCCGGCACCCCCGCCGGCCACCTGCTCACCGACGGCCGCGCCGACCTCGCCTTCCAGCAGCACAGCGAACTCGCCGACCTCCCGGCATCCGCGTCCTCGGCCGCTCCCCGGCGACACCGCCATCACCTCCACCTTCGCCGCCGCCGTCCTCACCGCCACCCCCGCCCCGGCCCCGCCCCGCCACCTGCTCGACCTGCTCGACCGCCTCGCCACCGCCGGAGCCCCGCCCACCGCCCGGGCCCGCGGAATGCACCCGCACACCCCGGCGACCGGCCGTCCCGCCGGGTGACCGCCGACCGGCACCGGGCCGGCCGAATTCGGTTCCGGCGGACCGGCCCGACCGCCTACCATCGCGGCCATGCCCAGACCCTTCGGCTTCAGCCACGACCAGCGCCCCGACGGCACCGTCACGATCACCCACCAGGGCCGCCCGGCCGGCACGCTGCGCGGGGCGCGCGCCGAGAAGTTCCTCGCGGAGGTCGGCTCCGGTGACGCCCAGCTGGTGATGGCCCGCTGGACGGGCGCGTACAAGCACGGCAACGAGCGCACGGCACGCGACCACCCGCGCAACCGGCGCTAGCCCCCCGTCCCGGCCCCGGGCTTCCGTCCTCGCCCCGTCCCTCCGCCGGGCGATAGCGCACCGCCCGGTGCGCCGTCAACTCCGCGACGCGGCGCGCCGATAACGGCTGGACGGCCCCGCGCCCGGTGCCGAGACTGGGTGCGGTGACGACCCATACGGACCACTCGACGGCCCCCTCCGCCGCCGCCCCCTCCACCGACCTCGGCGAACTGCGGCGGCAGTTGGCCGTCCTGCACGGCGGCAAGGTGACCTCGGTGCACGTCCCCAGCGGCAGCGCGGGCCTGTTCGCCCTGCTGCTCGGCCTGCCGGACCCCCGACCCGACGGCCCGGCCGAACTCGCCCACCGCTGGCTCACCGTCGCCCGCAGCAGCTGGACCCTCGACCGCCCCACCACCCCCCGCACCACCCCCGGCCCCGGGGCCCGGCACCTGGCCGACGACCTGCGGGCCCTGATCGGCCGGGAGATCACCGCCGTCCGGATCGCCGAACCCGACTGGAACACCCTGATCGAGTTCGGCGACCACCACCTGCGCATCCACCCCGCCGCCCCCGCCCCCACGCCCCACCCGACGAAACCCCCGCCTGGGCCCTGCGCCTCCCCTCCCGCCACCTCCTCCTGATCGGCCCCGGCCCCGCTGGCGAAACCGCCCCTGACCTGCGACGATGCCCGAATGCTGCGCCACGTCCACCGCGTCACCGCGGACGATCCCGCCGACCGCGACGCGTACGGCCGCCCCACCGGCACCACGGACACCCGCAGCGACCGCGGCCCCGAACCGGAGCCGCGCGCGGTCGAACAGCGCCCCGCCGACCAGGCGTTCTGGGACCGGACAGGCGGACGCCCGGGCGAACTCCGGGCCCGGGTCTCCGGCGCGCCGTGGGATCACGCCACGGCTGTGGGTAGGGGGGCGTGCGGGGGCGGAGCCGGTGCCACCTCGCTCCGGGTGCCGACGTCCTGGACGCCGGGCTGGTCTCGGTCTTCGGCCGCGGTGAGCGGAAGGGGACGGACGGGCCCGTGCTCGCCCGGCTGATTCCGCAGCCGCCGGAGGTCCTGCGGAAGGTCTTCGCCGCGTTCACGGCCGGTGGTTGACGAGCTCGGCGGCGGAACGGCCCCGGCGGAGGACGGGACGTTCGGCGTGGTGGGCGTGCGGGTGCGTCATGTTCCGGGGCCGGACGGCGGGGCTTCACTGCTCCAGCGGATCTCGCCGTCGACGACGGTGTCGGTCGGGGTCAGGCCGAGGGCGCGGGCGACGCCGGCGGATGCCCGGTGTTCGGGGTGGACGTGGGCGAGCAGGACGTCCACCCGCTGGGTGCGCAGCCAGTGGGCCATCGCGAGTGCGCCCGTGCGGGCGTGGCCGTGTCCCTGGTGGGCGGTGCCGATCACCCAGGCCAGTTCCGCCGTGACGCGGCCGTCCGGGGTGCGCTCCAGGGTGGCCTGGACCGTGCCGACGAGTCGGCGGTCGGAGTTGCGGCGCAGCATCCAGTTGAGCCAGCCCTGTTCGCCGTCCGGGGAGCGGCCCTGCTCCAGGCGGCGGTAGCGGGCGTGGAGTTGCTCCGGTGAGAGCGGGCGCCCGCCGATCCAGGTGTGCAGCCGTACGTCGTCCAGGAGGGTGAACGCCTCCGCGGCGTGCGCCGCCCGCAGCGGTTCGAGGCGGAGGGCTCCGGCGGTGATCTCGGTGGCGGCGGGCCACTGCGCTGGGTCGGGCACCCGGCAGCGTACGCCGCAGTGCCCCGGCGCGTGGTCACCCGGTGCGGGGCGGGCCGTCCAGCTCGGCGTCCAGGTGGGCGAGGACCGCCTCCGGCTGTTCCAGGTGGGGGAGGTGTCCGGCGCCGGGCACGACGGCGAAGCGGGCGGCGGGGAAGGCGCGGGCGTAGGCGGCGCCGTACCCGGGGGTGGCGACCCGGTCGCTCTCGCCCCACAGCACCAGGACGGGCACCCGGACGTCGCGCAGCCGCTCCCGCAGCCGGGGTCGTGCATGTAGGGGTCGCCGGCCAGCGCCCGCATGGTGGCCAGGTTGGCCCGGCGGCGGGCGAGTTCGGCCGGGGGGAGGGTGGCGGGGTCGACGAAGTGGCGGTCGGGGTCGTGCCAGGAGTGCTCGGCCAGGCCGCGGGCGTCGAGGGCGAAGACGTCGGTGAGCGGCTCCCCGTCCACCTGGATGCCCACGGCGTCGATCAGCACCAGCCCGCCGACCACCGCCCCGCCGCCGGCGCCCGTCCCGGTGTCGCGCAGCGCCATCTCGGCGCCGATCCAGCCGCCCAGGGAGGAGCCGACGACCAGGACGTCCCGCAGGCCGCGCAGGCGCAGCAGGTCGAGGTAGTGCTCGGCGAGGTCGGCGATCCGCGTGAGCGCGGCGGGGCGTTCGGTGCCGTCCCAGCCGGGGTGGACGGGGGTGAGGACATGGGCGGTGCGGGCCAGTCGGGCGGCCAGCGGGGCGACGGTGGCGGGGCCGCCGCCACCGTGCAGGAGCAGGACGGGGCGGCCGGTACCGGCCTCGGTGAGGAGCTGTTCGGCGGTCATGCGCCCACCCTAACTAAGGATGCTTAATTAAGCTAGTTGAGTCAGGGGTAGGCTGGCAGGCATGAACCCGAGCTCCACGTTCTCGGCCAGGCCGTCAAGCAGGTCCAGTACCGGCAGCACCGCGCCCTCGACACCGCCCTGACCGCCGTCGGCACCACCCTCGCCCAGTGGGACGCGCTCCGGGCGATCGGCCGCCGCCCCGGCGCCTCGGCCCGGGAACTCGCCGCCGCCACCTTCCAGACCGAGCAGTCCTTCGGCACCCTGGCCGGCCGCCTCCTCGCCCAGGGCCTGATCGAACGCACCCCCGGCCGCGGCCGCCGCCTCGAACACCACCTCACCCCCGCCGGCGACCGCCTCCTCGCCACCGGCGAACAGGCCGCCGACCAGGTCCTCGCCGCCCACTTCGCCCCGCTGGACGCCGCGGACCGCGCCACCCTGCTCCGCCTGCTCCGCGCCCTGGCCCCCGCGCCCGCCGACACCCTTGCGCCCGCCGGCGACACCGCCGAGGACGGCTGACGGCCGCTCAGGGCGGGGGAGGGGACCCGCCGGGGCGGCGGCGTGACAACCTGGCGGCGTGAACGACGTCCTCACCGCCGCCCTGCGGCGCGCCGCCGACCACCAGCACCGCTTCGAAGCGCGCTTCGCGGCGCACCTCGACGCCCTGGCCGACCCGGCGTCCGGCCCGCTGGAGCCGCCGCCGCACGGCAGGTTCCCGGCCCGGGCCCTCGCGCTGGTGCGCGAACTGTCGCTGCGCGGCGGCAAACGGCTGCGGGTCGCCCTGCTGCACGAAGCCGCCGCCCTGGCCACCGACCGGCCGGTGCCCGGCCTGGACGCCGCCGCGATCAGCATCGAACTGCTGCACACCCACGGGCTGATCCACGACGACCTGATCGACGACGCCCCGTACGCCGGGGCGGCCCGTCCACCTACCACGCCTACCGCCAGGAGTTCCCCGACCGGCCCGACACCGCCCTCGCCCTCACCGTCCTGGCCGGGGACCTGGCCGCCTTCCTGGCCGTCCGGGCCCTGCTCTCCGGCGACCTGCCCCCGCCCGCGCCCTGGCCATGGCCACCGTCGCCACCGACGCCGCGGCCGCCGCGGTCAACGGCCAACTCCTCGACCTGGAACGCGACTTCCACCCGCACCCGACACCGAGTTCCTGCACACCGTCACCGAGTACAAGTCCACCCGCTACTCGATCCTCGCCCCGCTGCGCCTGGGCCTGCTCGCCGCCGGCGCCGACCCCGCCCCGCACGACGCCGAACTGCGCGCCTACGCCACCGCGCTGGGCATCGCCAACCAGATCCACGACGACTGGCTCGACCTCTTCGGCGACCCGGCCGCCCTCGGCAAACCCCTCGGCACCGACATCCGCGCCGGTCGCCGCAGCTACCTCGTCCGCGCCCTGCTGGCCGCCACCGCCGACGACGCCCCCGCCCGCGCCACCCTGCACGCCGTCCTGGGCGTCCCGCACCCGGACGAGGACGCCCTCGCCGAACTGCGCGGCCTCGCCCGCGCCCGCGGCCTCGACCGCACCCTGCACGACGAAGCCGCCCGACACGCCCACCGCGCCGCCACCTGGCCGCCGCCTGGCAGCGGCACTGGCGCCCGGACGCCGTCGCCTTCTTCACCCACCTCCCGGCCTGGTCCGTCACCCGCGACCACTGAAGCCCGCCGCGCCCGGCCGGACCGGCCCGTGTGGCCGCCTGCGACGTCGAGGACGAGCTCCCGCAGGTCTGAGTCGGAGTCGGGAGTTCGGACCTGACCGGACGCGACCGGCCCGGCCGCCCGTGCGGGGCAGCCGGGCCGGTCGGGCCGACGGGGTGTCAGGGGGCCTCCGGGGCCGGGAGGAAGCCGGTGTCCCGGAAGTAGGAGAGGTAGCGGACGAGCACCTCCTCGGTCAGCGGCGCCGGGCGGACGCCGAGGCGGGCCGCGGCCTCGGTGGTGCGGCGGGAGTCGAAGCGGCGGGCCTCCGCAGGCTGCTCCGCGCCGCCGCCCCCGCTGCCGTCCGCGCCGCCGTCCGCGCCGCCGCCCCGCTGCCGTCCTCGCCGAGGAAGAGCTGGGCGGCGTTGTCGTGGCGGGCCGCGACGGCGGCTCGCCACTGGTCGGCGGGCAGGGTGCGCAGGCGGTAGCCGAGGTGCTCGGCGGCGGCGAACACCCGTGCCAGGTCCGGCGGTTCGGGGTGGGTGAGGTGGAAGGTCCGCCGCCGCCGGGGGCGTCGAGGACGAACGCGGTGATCGCCGCGCTGACGTAGTCCACCGGCACCCAGCCGGTGGAGCCCGGCGGCAGGTCGGGCACCGCCCCCGCCTGGAGGCAGCCCTTGATCAACTGCCAGAGCAGGTCGCGGTCCTGGCAGGCCCCGGTCACGCTGTCGCCGCTGATCCGACCGGGACGGTGCACGGTGACCGGCAGCCCACGCTCCCGGGCCAGCCCGACCAGGCCCTCGGCCACCCACTTGCTCTGCGCGTAGCCGTCCGGCAGCGCCGCCACCGGCCCGGCCGGGGTGCGCTCGGTCACGACGCCGGGGCCGCCCGTCGCCGGGTGCACGCCGGTGGTCGAGACGTGGTGCAGGCCGGGGAGCGGGACTCCGCCAGCAGCCGCAGCAGCTCCTCGGTGCCCGCGACGTTCGCGGGCCGCAACTCCCGGTAGCCCCGCCGCGAAGTTGACCCGGGCCCCGTTGTGCACGATCGGCCCGAGCCGGCGCAGCAGCGCCGCGCGCGCCCCCGGGTCGAGACCGAGCCCGGGCGCGGCCAGGTCCCCGGGCACCGGACGGAGCAGCTCCCGGTACCGCTCCTGCCACAGGCCGTACCGGCGCAGGTTCCGCTCCAGCCGCAGCGCCCCGTCCCGCTCGTCCTCGGCCCGCACCAGGCAGTCCACCGGGCCGCCGGTCGCCTCGATCAGGTCGCGCAGCAGGAACGCCCCGAGGAAACCGGAGGCACCCGTCAGCAGCGGCCGGGAGGAGGGCGGCACGGCGGCACCCGCCCGACCCGCCGTTCCGGCCCCGGTGATGTCCGGCGCCAGCCGGACCTCGGCCGCCCAGTCCACCGCCTCCGTTCCCGTCCCTGCCTCCGTTCTCGCTCTCGCTTCTGTTCCCGTTCCCGCTCCCGTTCCCGCCTCCGTTCCGGTCCCCGGCCCGGCGTCGGCCGCCGCGTCGGCCGCAGCCCCGGGCCCGTCCAGCAGGCGGGCGACGCCCTCCGCCGTCGGGGCCGCGAACAGGGCGCGCAGGGAGAGGCGCCGGCCGCAGCGTTCCTCGATCCGCTGAGCCAGGGACACCACCAGCAGGGAGTGGCCGCCGCAGGCGAAGAAGTCGTCCGTGGGGCCGATCTCCGGCAGGCCGAGGGTCCGGGCGAACACCTCGCACAGGACCGCCTCCCGTTCGGTGCGCGGTTTCCGGCCGGTGCCCGGGGGTGCTCGGGCGCGGGCAGGGCCCGGCGGTCGGTCTTGCCGTTGGGCGTCAGCGGGAGCGCGTCCAGGGCGACGTACGCGGAGGGCACCAGGTGGTCCGGCAGGACGGCCGCCAGCCGGGCCCGCAGCTCCGCGGCGTCCGGGGGCGTCCGGTCGTCCGGCCCGCCCACGGTGTACGCGACCAGTCGGCGGTCGCCCGGCCGGTCCTCGCGCACCACGACGCAGGCGGCCGCGACGCCCGGCAGCGCGGTGAGCGCCGCCTCGACCTCGCCGGGCTCGATCCGGAAGCCACGCAGCTTGACCTGCTCGTCGACCCGGCCGACGTACTCCAGCTGCCCGTCGCGGCGCCAGCGGGCCAGGTCGCCGGTGCGGTACATCCGTTCGCCCGGCGCCCCGGCGGGGTCGGCCACGAAGCGGGCGGCGGTCAGGCCCGGGCGGCCCAGGTAACCGCGGGCCAGGCCCTCCCCGGCCACGTACAGCTCGCCCACCACGCCCGGCGGGACGGGGGCCAGCCGGGCGTCCAGGACGCGCACCCGGGTGCCGTCCACGGGGACGCCGATCGGCACGGACCGGTCCGGGACGGCCGGACCCGCGGCGGGCTGGAAGCCGCTCATGGTGGCGCAGACCGTGGTCTCGGTGGGCCCGTACGCGTTGACCAGGCGGTGCTCGGGGGCCCAGGCGCGGGCCAGCGCGGGCGGGCAGGCCTCCCCGGCCAGGACCAGGGTCGTCCCGGCGGGCAGCGACCCCGCAGGCAGCGCCGCGAGCGCCGCCGGGGCAGGGTCAGGTGGGTGATGCCGTGCTCGCGGACCGGGCGGCCAGGGCCGGTCCGGGCAGCAGCGCCTCCCGGGCGTCCAGCTCCAGGCAGGCGCCGGACAGCAGGCCCATGCACAGCTCCCAGAAGGCGGCGTCGAAGCTCACCGACGCCAGTTGCAGCACCCGGTCGGCCCCGGTCAGCCCCAGCCGCTCCCGCTGGGTGCCCGCCATCGCGGCGATGCCCCGGTGGGTGACCACCACGCCCTTGGGCCGCCCGGTGGAGCCGGAGGTGTAGATGACGTACGCCGGGTGCGCCGGGTCCACCACCGGCAGCCGGTCCGACGCCCCGGCGGGCTCCGACCCGGCGGGCGCGTCCACCCCCGCCCCGGCGGACGCGTCCAGGTACAGGTGGGGCACGTCGGACGCCGGCAGCCCCCGGTGCACCTCGGGCGTGGTGAGCAGCAGCCGCGGCGCGGCGTCGTCGAGCATGTACGCCAGCCGGGCCGCCGGGTAGCCGGGGTCCAGCGGCAGGTAGGCGGCCCCGGCCCGGAGCACGGCCAGCAGGGCCACCGGCAGGCCGCCGTCGCGGGGGAGCGCCACGGCGACCCGGTCCTCCGGGCCGATGCCGCGGGCGGCCAGCCGCCGGGCCAGCGCCTCGGCGCGGGCGTCGAGTTCGCGGTAGGTCAGGGTGGTGCGCGGGTCGCGGACCGCGGGCGCGTCGGGGGTGCGGCGCACCTGCCGGGCGAACAGTTCGGGGAAGGCGGCGGGCGGTTCGGCCCGCGGGCCGGTGCCCCAGCGCTCCAGGCGGGCCCGCTCGGCCGGGTCGAGCACCGGGTAGGCGTGCAGCGGCAGGCCCGGGTCGTCGGTGACGGCGCCCAGCAGCCGCACCAGCCGCTCGGCCAGCGCCCGGACGGTGCCGGCGTCGAACAGCGCGGTCGCGTAGTCCACGGTGGCCGCCAGCCCCCCGGTGCCGTCGGGGTCCGCGGCGAAGGTGAAGGACAGGTCGAACTTGCTGGCGCCCAGGTCCAGCGGCACCGGGTCGACGCGCAGCCCGGGCAGTTCGACGGGCGCGGCGGGGGCGTGGTTCTGCAGCACCAGCATGGTCTGGAACAGCGGGTGATGCTCGGCCCGGGCCGGGTTCAGCAGCTCCACCAGCCGCTCGAACGGGACGTCCTGGTGGGCGTACGCGGCCAGGTCGAACTCCTTGACCCGGTCCAGGAGTTCCCGGAAGGTCGGGTCGCCCGACAGGTCGGTGCGCAGCACCAGCGTGTTGACGAAGAAGCCCACCAGGCCGGCCGTCGCCTCGTCGGTGCGCCCGGCCACCGCGGTGCCCAGCGGGACGTCCTCGCCCGCGCCGTGCCGGGACAGCAGCAGCGCCAGCGCGGCCTGGAGCACCATGAACTCGCTGCACCGCCCGGCCCGGGCCAGCCCGGCGATCCGGCCGGCCGTGGCGGCGTCCACCGCGAAGTGGTGGGTGGCGCCGTCGTGTCCGGCCCCGGCCGGGCGCGGCCGGTCGCAGGGCAGCTCGACCCGCTCCGGCAGGTCGGCCAGCGCCCCGCGCCAGAACGCCAGCTGCCGGGCCAGCGGGCCGTCCGGGTCGTGCTCGTCGCCCAGCAGCTCGCGCTGCCACAGCGCGTAGTCGGCGTAGTCGACCGGCAGCGGGCTCCAGTCGGGGGCCGCGCCCGCCAGCCGGGCCCGGTAGGCGGCGCCTAGGTCGCGGAAGAGCGGCGCCAGCGAGGAGCCGTCCGCGGCGATGTGGTGCACCACCAGCACCAGCACGTGCGAGTCGGCCGCCAGCCGCAGCAGCACCACCCGCAGCGGCGCCTCCCGCTCCACGTCGATCGGCTCGGCCACCGCCGCGGCCGTCCGGTCGGCGCACTTGCCCGGCTCGACGTCCTCCACCGCGAACGGCAGCCGCACCTCGGCGGCCGGCACGATCCGCTGCACCGGCCCGTCCGGGCCCGCCGGGAAGACGGTGCGCAGCACGGCGTGCCGGTCCACCGCGTCGTGGCAGGCCAGCCGCAGCGCGTCCACGTCCAGCGGGCCGTCCAGGCGGACCGCGAACGGCACGTGGTACGTCGCGGACGGGCCGTCCAGGCGGTGCAGGAACCACAGCCGCCGCTGGGCGGGGGACAGCGGCAGCGGCTCCGGCCGGGGCCCGCGGCGCAGCGCCGGGCGGGCCGGGCCGTCGGCGTCCCGGAGCGCCGCGGCGAGCGCCGCGACGGTCGGGTGCTCGAACAGGGTGCGGATCTGCGCCTCGGCGCCCAGTGCGGAGCGAATCCGGCCCACCAGCAGCGTCGCCAGCAGCGAATTGCCGCCCAGCGCGAAGAAGTTGTCGTCCGCGCCGACCCGGGGCAGGCCCAGTGTCTCGGCGAACAGCCCGGCCAGGATCTCCTCCCGGCCCTCCAGCGGCGCCCGGCCGCCCACCGGCGCGGCGGCGGCCGGCGCGGGCAGCGCCGCCCGGTCCAGCTTGCCGTTGGCGGTCATCGGCAGCGCCTCCAGCACCACCACCGCCGAGGGCACCAGGAACGCGGGCAGCCGGCCGCCCAGGTACCCGGCCAGCGCCGCCGGGTCCGCGGTGCGGCCCGCCGCCGGGACGGCGTACGCCACCAGCGCGCGGTCGCCCGGCCGGTCCTCGCGCACCAGCACGCAGGCCGCCCGCACCGACGGGTGGGAGCGCAGCGCGGCCTCCACCTCGCCCGGCTCGATCCGGTGACCGCGCAGCTTCACCTGCTGGTCGGCCCGCCCGACGTACGCCAGCTCCCCGTCCGCCGTCCGCCGCACCAGGTCGCCGGTGCGGTACATCCGTTCGCCCGGTGCCCGGCCGGGTCGGCGACGAACCGGGCCGCGGTCAGCCCCGGCTGCCCCAGGTAGCCGCGCGCCACGCCCGGCCCCGCCAGGTACAGCTCGCCCTCCGCGCCCTCCGGCACCGGCCGCAGCGCGCCGTCCAGCACCAGGGCGCGCACCCCGTCCAGCGGCCGCCCGACCGGCGGCACCCCGGCCGGGGCGTCCTCGGCGGGCACCCGGTGCAGCAGGACGAAGGTGGTGGCCTCGGTCGGCCCGTACGCGTTCAGCACCCGGGTGCCGGGGTGCGCCGCCGCCAGCCGCTGGAGCACCCCGGGGGCCGCCGCCTCGCCGCCGCAGGCCACCAGCCGCAGCAGGCCCAGCGCCGCCGGGTCGGTCTCGGCGACCACGTTGAACAGCGCCGTGGTCAGGAACGCCGCCCGCACCCCGTCCCGGACCACCGCCTCCCGCAGCGCCGCCGGCTGCAGCACGCCCTCCGGCGCCGCCACCACCCGGCCGCCGCGCAGCAGCGGCACCCACAGCTCGAAGGTCGCCGCGTCGAAGACGTACGCCGAGTGCAGCAGCACCGCCTCGCCCGCGCCGTCCCCGTCCCAGGCCCGGTCGGCGGCCAGCGCGGCCACGTCCGCGTGCGTGACGCCCACCGCCTTGGGCCGGCCGGTCGAGCCGGAGGTGAACATCACGTACGCCAGCCGCCGCCCGCCCGCCGGGGCGGGCAGCGGGCCGGGCACCGGCGGCGCCCCGGCCAGCACCCGGCCCGCGCCGTCCACGGTCAGCACCCGCACCCCGGGCCCCAGCGCCCGCACCCACGGGTGCCCGGCGTTCGCGGCGTCCACCACCAGCAGCCGGGGGGCCGCCGCCGCGGCGACCGCGGCCAGCCGCTCGGCCGGCCAGCGCGGGTCCAGCGGCACGTACGCCGCGCCCGCCCGCAGCACCCCCAGCGGCGCGGTGACCTGCGCGGCCGAGCGGCCCAGCAGCAGGCCCACGCCCTCCTCGGGGCCGCCCCCAGGCCGGTCAGCGCACCCGCCAACCGGTCCGACAGCTCGACGAGTCGCCGGTAGGTCAGCGGCTCGACCGCCCCGGCCACCGCCGGCGCCTCCGGCCGCTCGGCGGCCCACCGGGCCACCGCCGCCGCCAGGTCGGTGCCCGCGACGCCGGTGGGCAGCGCCGCCCCCGCGCCCCGCGCCAGCAGCTCCTCCCGCTCGCCCGCCAGCAGCACCGGCACCGCGTCGGCCCGCCCCGCCAGGCCCGCGCCCAGCAGCTCCAGCAGCCCGCGCAGCCGGTCCACCGTGCGCTCCGCCCACGGCCGCTCCAGCACCGAGGGGCGGAAGGCGAAGGTGATCCGCAGCGTCCGGCCCGGCGCCACCGTCAGGGTCAGCGGGTAGTGCGCGGCGTCGCTGCCCGCCATGCCGGTCACGGCCAGGCCCGGCAGCGCCCGCCCGGCGGCCCGCAGGCCCTCCTGGTCCAGCGGGTAGTTCTCGAACACCAGCAGGGTGTCGAACAGGGTGTCCAGGCCGGTGGTCGCCCCGATGTCGGTCAGCCCGACGTGCTGGCTGCCCAGCAGCGCGCCCTGCTCGTCCTGCAACCGGGCCAGCAGCGCGGCCAGGCCCTCGCCCGGCCGCACCGCCAGCCGCACCGGCACCGTGTTGATGAACAGGCCGATCATCGACTCGACCCCGGGCAGCTCCGGCGGCCGACCCGACACCGTCGTCCCGAACAGCACGTCCGACCGGCCGGTCAGCCCCGCCAGCAGCAGCCCCCAGGCGCCCTGCACCAGCGTGTTCAGGGTCAGCCGGTGCGCCCGGGCGGTGGCCCGCAGCCGCTCGGTGGCAGCCTCGTCCAGCTCCAGCACCAGCGTCTCGGGCAGCTCGCCCGCGTGCGCCGCCCGGGCCGCGGCCCGCCCCGCCAGCAGCGTCGGCGCCTCCACCCCGGCCAGCGCGCCCCGCCAGGCGTCCAGCGCCGCGCCCCGGTCCTGCCCGGCCAGCCAGGCCAGGTAGGAGCGGTACGGGGCGACCCGGGGCAGCCCGGCGGCGTCGCCCCCGCTCCCGTACAGCTCGAACAGCTCGCGCAGCAGCAGCGGCACCGACCAGCCGTCCAGCAGGATGTGGTGACTGGTGATCACCAGCCGGTACCGGGCCGGGCCGGTGCGCAGCAGCGCGAAGCGCATCAGCGGCGGCGAGGCCAGGTCGAAGCGCCGCACCCGGTCGGCGGCCAGGAACTCCCGCAGCCGCTCCTCGACTGCCGCGCCGTCCCCCGCTGCGGCCTCCGCGCCGTCCGCCGCGGCGGTCAGGTCCGCCACGTGCAGCGGCACCGGGACCTCGGCGGCCACCGCCTGCACCGGCTGGTCCAGGTCCTCGTGCAGGAACCCCACCCGCAGGTTGGCGTGCCGGCGCAGCAGCGCGCCCAGCGCGGCCCGCAGCGCGGCCGGGTCGACCTCGCCCTCCAGGGCCAGCACGAACTGCGAGGTGTAGACGTCCACCGCCTCGGCGTCGTACAGCGCGTGGAAGAGCATGCCCGCCTGCAACGGCGTCAGCGGCAGTACGTCCTCCAACTGGAACCCGGTCATGCGCGTCCACCCCACTTGGTCTGCAGTCGGTCGAGTTGGGCCTGGTCCAGCGAGACCAGGGGAAGGTCGGACGGCGTCCAGCCGCCCGCGTCGGGCTGCGCGGAGTGCTCCGCGATCGCCCGCAGCGCCCGGTCGAAGGCGTCGGCGAGCGCCGCCACGTCCGCTTCGTCGAGCAGGTCGGCGGCCCAGGTCCAGCGGGCCGTCAGGCGCGGGCCGCCGGGCCCGTCCTCGGTGTGCGCGTTGATGTCCAGCACGTGGTGCACCGGCATCGCCGGGTCCGCCGGGTCCGGCGCGCCGCCCTCGGGCAGCACCTCCCAGTCCGCCTCCGGGCCGGCCCCGGGCGCCGGGTGGCGGCCCAGGTAGTTGAAGCCGATCCGCGGCTCGGCGCCGCCGGCCAGCAGCTCCCGGGCGGCCGGGTCCAGGTGCCGCAGCACGCCGTACCCGACGCCGTGGTCGGGCACCGCCCGCAGCTGCTCCTTGACGTTCTTCACCGCCCGGTCCACCAGGCCCGCGTCGAACCGGCCGGCACCCGCGGGTCCAGCGGCCCCGGGTCCAGCAGCACCGGGTACAGGCTGGTGAACCAGCCCACGGTGCGCGACAGGTCCAGGCCCTCGGCGAGCTGCTCGCGCCCGTGGCTCTCCAGGTCCACCAGCACCCCGGCCCGCCCGTCGTCCCCGGCCCGCCCGGCCCGCCAGGAGCGCACCGCCAGCGCCAGCGCCGTCAGCAGCACGTCGTCCACCCCGGCGTGGAACGCCTGCGGCGCGCTGGTCAGCAGCTCCCGGGTGCGGTCGGACGCCGGACGGGTGGTCAGCGACCTGGTCCGCCCCGCCGTGTCCCGGGCCGGGTCCAGCGGACGCACCCCCAGCGGCGGGTCGTCGGCCCGCGCCACCGCCTCCCAGAGCGGCAGCTCGCCCGCCCGGGCGCCGCTCGCGCCCTGCGCGGCCAGCAGCCGGGCCCAGGCCCGGTACGAGGTGCCCACCGGCGGCAGCACCGCGCCGCCCGGCGCGACCCCACCGGACACCGCGCCGACCGGCGCACCGGACACCGCACCGGGCAACTCACCGGACACCGCACCGGGCAACGCACCGGTCAGCCCGGCGGGCGCCGCGTCGGACACCGCCCGCCAGGCGGTCGCCAGGTCCTCGACCAGGATTCGCCAGGACACCGCGTCCACCGCCAGGTGGTGCACCAGCAGCAGCAGCCGCCCGCGCACCCCCGGCCCGGCGTCGCACCACACCGCCTCCAGCACCCCGCCGTGGGCCGGCCGCAGCCGCGCCCGGGCCCGTTCGCCCTCGGCGGCCAGCGCGGCGCGCACCTCCCGCTCGTCCAGCCCCGCGACGTCCAGCCGCACCAGCCGCGGCCCGACCGGCACCGCCCCGCGCGGCAGCGCCTCCAGCGCCGCCGCGCCGTCCGCCGCCCGGGTCACCCGGACCCGCAGCATGTCGTGGTGGTCGACCAGCAGTTGGAGCGCCGCCGCCAGCCGCTCCCGGTCCGCCCCGGCCGGGGTGCGCAGCACCGCGGACTGGTGGTAGCCGTCGGTGGGGCCCGGCCGGTCCAGGAACCAGGCCGCGATCGGGGTCGGCGGCATGGTGCCCGTCCCGTCCTCGGCCGCCGCCGCGGGGACCTCCCCGGCCGGCCGGGCCACCGCCGCCACCGCCTGCGGGGTGCGGTGCAGGAACACGTCGCGCGGGGTGATCCGCAGCCCCGCCTCGCGGGCCCGGCTGACCAGCTGGATCGACAGGATGCTGTCCCCGCCCAGCGCGAAGAAGTCCTCCTCCGGCCCGACCTCCGGCACCCGCAGCACTCCTGCGAACACCTCGCACAGCACCCGCTCCGGCCCGTCCGCCGGCCGCCCCGCGCCGCCGCCGGCCGCCGTCGCGGGCCGCGGCGGGTCGGGCAGCGCCCGCCGGTCCGCCTTGCCGCTGGGCAGCAGCGGCAGCGCCGCCAGCCGGACGAACACCGCCGGCACCAGCCCGGACGGCAGCAGCTCCGACAGCCCGGCCCGCAGCTCCGCGTCCGGCGGCAGCGCGCCGCCGTCCGCGGCGGGCACCAGGTAGGCCACCAGCCGCTCCGCCCGGACCAGCACGCAGGCCGCGCCCACGCCCGGCAGCGAGGTCAGCGCCGCCTCCACCTCCCCGGGCTCGATCCGCAGGCCGTGCAGCTTCACCTGGTCGTCGCCCCGGCCCAGGTAGCGCAGCAGCCCGTCCGCGCCGCGCCGCACCAGGTCCCCGGTGCGGTACATCCTGGTCCCGTCCGCCGCGAACGGGTCCGCGACGAACCGGGACGCGGTCAGCGCCGCCCGCCCCAGGTAGCCGCGGGCCAGGCCCGCGCCCGCCAGGTACAGCTCGCCCACCGCCCCCGGCGGCACCGGCCCCAGCGCGTCGTCCAGCACGTACGCGCGCAGGTTGTCCACCGGGCGCCCGATCGGCACCGCCGCGTCCGCCCCGTCCACGGCCGGCCGCCAGCGGTGCGCGGTGGCGTCGATGGTCGCCTCGGTCGGCCCGTACAGGTTGTGCACCGCCACGCCCCAGGCCCGCTCGGCCCGCGCGGCCAGCGCCCCGGTCAGCGGCTCGCCGCCGCACAGCACCGCCCGCAGCGCGGCCGGGGCCGGCTCCCGCTCGGTCTCGCCCAGCACCAGCGCCAGCAGCGAGGGCACGAACTGGGCGACCGTCACGCCCTCGGCGCGCATCCGCCCCAGCAGCGCCACCGGGTCGTGGTTCAGCTCCGGCGGCACCGGGCAGGTCGCGCCGCCGTACAGCAGCGGCAGCCAGGTCTCCCACACCGAGGCGTCGAAGCTCGGCGAGGTCCGGGCCAGCACCCGGTCGTCCGGGGTCAGCTCCAGGTGCCCGGCCAGCCAGGCCATGTGGTTGACCAGCCCCGCGTGGGTGACCACCACGCCCTTGGGACGGCCGGTGGAGCCCGAGGTGTGGATCACGTACGCGGCGTCCAGCGGCGCCGGGTCCACCAGCGGCATGTCCGGCGACTCCGGTGCGTCCGGCTCCCCGTGCCCGTACCCGTCGCCGTCGCCGTCCAGCGCCAGCACCGGCACCGGCAGGTCCGGCAGCGCCGCCAGTGCCCGCGCCGGGGCCAGCAGCAGCACCGGCCGGGCGTCCTCCACGACGAAGCGCAGCCGGGCCGCCGGGTACTGCGGGTCCAGCGGCAGCCAGGCCGCGCCCGCCTTGGCGACCGCCAGCATCGCCACCACCTGCTCCGCGGTGCCCGGCATCGCCAGCGCCACCACGTCCCCGCGCCCGACCCCGCGTCCGCGCAGCCGCCGGGCCAGCGCGTCCGAGCCCGCGTCCAGCTCCGCGAAGGTCAGGCCCGCGCCCCCGTCCCGCACCGCGAGCGCGTCCGGGGTGCGGGCGCACCGGGCGCGGAACGCCCCCGGCACCGTCCGCTCCGCCACCGCCCGCACCGGGCCGCGGCCCGCCGCGGCCAGCGCCGCCCGCTCCGCGCCGTCCAGCACCGGCACCGACCGCACCCGCAGCCCCGGATCGGCCGCCAGCACGCCCAGCAGCCGCACCAGCCGGTCCGCCAGCGCCCGCGCCGTCCCCGGCTCGAACAGGTCCGCGGCGAACTCCAGCGACCCCTCCAGCCCCAGCGGGCGGCCCCGCCCGTCCCGGCGCTCGGCGAAGGTGAAGGTCAGGTCGAACTTGCTGATCCCGGTGCGCACCGGCTGCTGCGCCACCGCCAGGCCCGGCAGGTCCAGGTCCGCCCCGGCGTTGTTCTGCAGCGCCAGCATCACCTGGAACAGCGGGTGGCGGCTCTCGGTCCGCTCCGGCGCCAGCGCGTCCACCAGCCGCTCGAACGGCACGTCCTGGTGCGCGTACGCCGCCAGGTCGAACTCCCGCACCCGGTCCAGGACCTGCTCGAACGTCGGGTCGCCGGACAGGTCGGTGCGCAGCACCAGCGTGTTGACGAAGAAGCCCACCAGCTCGTCCAGCGCCTCGTCGGTGCGCCCCGCCACCGGCGTGCCAGCGCGACGTCCTCGCCCCCGCCGTGCCGGGACAGCAGCACCGCCAGCGCCCCCTGGAGCACCATGAACAGGCTGCAGCCGCGCGAGCGGGCCAGCGCGTCCAGCGCCCGGTGGGTGTCGGCGTCCACCGGGAAGGCGAACGCGTCGCCCCGGTGCGAGGCCACCGCCGGGCGCGGCCGCGTCCAGCGGCAGCTCCAGCACGTCCGGCAGGCCCGCCAACGCCTCCTCCCAGAACGCCAGCTGACGGGCCGCCAGCCCCGCCGGATCGGCCTCGTCGCCCAGCAGCCCGCGCTGCCACAGCGTGTAGTCCGCGTACTGCACCGGCAGCTCGGCCCAGCCCGGCGCCCGCCCCGCCGACCGGGCCCGGTACGCCGCGCCCAGGTCCCGGGCCAGCGGCGCCAGCGACCAGCCGTCGCCCGCGATGTGGTGCACCAGCAGCACCAGCACGTGCGCGTCCGGCCCCAGCCGCAGCAGCCGGGCCCGCACCGGGCGCTCCACCGCCACGTCGAAGGCGTACGCCGTCTCGGCCGCCAGCACCGCCGCCAGCAGCGCCGGGTCCACCTCGCGCGGCGTCAGTCCAGGTCCGCGCCGGCCGCGTCCAGCACCAGCTGGCCCGGCACGCCCCCCGCCTCCGGGAAGACCGTCCGCAGCGACTCGTGCCGCTCCACCACGTCCGCCAGCGCCAGGCCCAGCGCCGCCGCGTCCAGCGGCCCGTCCAGGCGCAGCACCAGCGGCACGTTGTACGTCGCGCTCGGCCCCTCGAAGCGGTGCAGGAACCACAGCCGCTGCTGCGCGTACGACAGCGGCAGCGGGTCGGGCCGGCGCGCCGCCCGCTCCAACCGGGGCCGGGCGGCCCGGCCGCCGTCCAGCGCCGCCGCCAGCCCCGCCGGGGTCGGGTGCTCGAAGACCGTGCGCACCTCGGTGTCCACGTCGAGCGCCGCCCGCAGCCGGGCCGCCAGCCGGGTGGCCAGCAGCGAGTGGCCGCCCAGCGCGAAGAAGTCCTCGTCGGCGCCGACCGAGGCCCGGCCCAGCAGGTCCGCGAACAGCCCGCACACCAGCTCCTCGCGGGCCGTGCGCGGCGCCCGGCCCGGCCCGGCGGCCCCGCCGTCCCGTCCCGGGCACCGGCAGCGCCGCCCGGTCCACCTTCCCGTTCGGGTTCAGCGGGAACGCCGCCAGCAGCACCACCGCCGCGGGCACCATGTACCCGGGCAGCACCCGGCCCACCGCCGCGGCCAGCTCCTCCGGCCGCGGCGCGGCCCCGGCCGCCGGGACGACGTACGCCACCAGCCGCCGGTCGCCCGGCACGTCCTCGCGCACCAGTACGAACGCGTCGGCGACCTCCGGCAGCGCCGCCAGCACGCCCTCGATCTCGCCCGGCTCCACCCGGTAGCCGCGCAGCTTCACCTGCCCGTCGGCCCGGGCGACGTACGCCACCTCCCCGTCCGCCGTCCAGCGCACCAGGTCCCCGGTGCGGTACATCCGCGAGCCGTCCGCCGCGAACGGGTCCGCCACGAAGCGCTCGGCGCTCGCCCCGGCCGCCCCAGGTAGCCGCGCGCCACGCCCCGGCCCGCCAGGTACAGCTCGCCCACCACGCCCGGCGCGACCCGGTTCAGCGCGCCGTCCAGCACGTACAGCCGCATGCCGTCCAGCGGTCGGCCGATCGGCGGCGGGCCCGGCGGCAGGTCGGGGGAGACCCGGTGCCGGGTGGCGAAGGTGGTGGTCTCGGTCGGCCCGTACACGTGCAGCACCGCGGTGTCCGGCGCGGTCGCCGCGACCCGCTGCATCGCGTCCGGCGAGGCCAGCTCCCCGCCCGCGCACACCACCCGCAGGCCCGCGAACGCGCCCGGGTCGGTCTCGGCGACCACGTTGAACAGGGCGGTGGTCAGGAACACCGCCGTCACCCCCCGCTCGTGCACCGCCACGTCCAGCGTCCGGGCCTCCAGCAGCCCGCCCGGCGCCACCACCACCCGGCCGCCGTTCAGCAGCGGCGTCCAGATCTCGAAGGTCGAGGCGTCGAAGACGTACGCCGAGTGCATCAGCACCGCGTCCACCGCGCCGTCCGCCCAGGCCGCGTCGGCCGCCAGCGCCGCCACGTCGGCGTGCGCCACCCCCACGCCCTTGGGCAGGCCGGTGGAGCCCGAGGTGAACATCACGTACGCCAGCGCCTCCGGACCCACCGCCGGGGCCGGCCGCCCCGGACGCGGCGGCGCGCCGCGCAGCACCCGGCCGCACCGGTCCAGCACCACCACCGGCAGGCCCAGACCCGCCACCCACGGCGACCCGGCCCCCTCCTCGTCCACCAGCAGCAGCCGCGGCCGGGCCACCTCCGCGACCCGGTCCAACCGCTCGACCGGCCAGCGCGCGTCCAGCGGCACGTACGCCGCTCCCGCCCGCACCGCGCCCAGCGAGGCCGTCACCTGCGCCGCCGACCGGCCCAGCAGCACGCCCACCCGGTCCTCCGGGCCCACCCCGTGCCCGGCCAGCACCCCGGCCAGCCCGGCCGACAGCCGGTCCAGTTCGGCGTAGGACAGCACCTCCTCGCCGTCCACCACCGCCACCGCGCCCGGCGCGCGCCGCAGCTGCCGCTCGAACAGCGCGGGCAGCGTGTCCGCGACCGCGGCGCCCGGGCCGGCGGGCAGCTCCCGCGCGGTGCCCCAGCGGGTCAGCCGCAGCTGCTCCTCCGCCGTCAGCAGCCGGTGGCCCGACAGCCGGCGGTCCGGCTCGGCCGCCACCCGCTCCAGCAGCCGCACCAGCCGGGCCGCCAGCGCCTCGGCGGTGGAGCGGTCGAACAGCGCGGTGGCGTACTCCAGGCCCGCGGTCAGCCCGCCCGCCCCGGCACCCGTCCCGGTTTCGGCGTCCCCGGCTTCCCCGGCGTCCGCGGTGTCCTCGGCGAAGGAGAAGGTCAGGTCGAACTTGCTCAGCCCGTTGTGCACCAGCCGCTGCTCCACCGCCAGGCCCGGCAGCTCCGGCCGGGCGGCCCGCTGGTTCTGCAGCACCACCACGGTCTGGAACAGCGGGTGGTGGTCCCGGGCCCGCACCGGGTTGAGCTCCTCCACCAGCCGCTCGAACGGCACGTCCTGGTGGGCGTACGCCGCCAGGTCGAACTCCCTTACCCGGCCCAGCAGTTCACGGAAGGTCGGGTCGCCGGACAGGTCGGTGCGCAGCACCAGCGTGTTGACGAAGAACCCCACCAGGTCCGCCAGCGCCTCGTCGGTGCGCCCCGCCACCGGCGCGCCCAGCGGCACGTCCTCGCCCGCCCCGTGCCGGTGCAGCAGCGCCGCCACCGCCGCCCGCAGCACCATGAACAGCGTCCCGCCGGTGGACCGGGCCAGCCCCAGCAGCGCCGCGTGCAGCGCCGGGGACACCTCGAACTCCACCACCGCGCCGCGCGGGTCCGCCACCGCCGGACGCGGCCGGTCCCACGGCAGCGCGACCAGCCCCGGCAGCCCCGCCAGCGCCCCGCGCCAGTGCGCCACCTGCTCGCGCAGCAGCGCCCCGTCCTCGCGCAGCAGCTCGCGCTGCCACAGCGCGTAGTCCGCGTACTGCAACGCGGGCGCCCCGGATGCCCGGGCCGGGCCGTCCCCCGCCAGCCGGGCCCGGTACGCCGCGCCCAGGTCCCGCACCAGCGGGCCAGCGACCAGCCGTCCCCGGCGATGTGGTGCAGCACCAGCACCAGCACGTGGTGCTCCGGCGCCGCCCGCAGCAGCCGCACCCGCAGCGGCGGGTCCACCAGCACGTCGAACGGCTCGCCGACGGCCGCCAGCACCGCCGCCTCCAGGTCCTTCGGCGCGGTGCTCTCCACCACCGGGCGCGGCACCGCCGCCGCGGCGTCCAGCACCACCTGGTGCGGCACCCCGTCCCGCTCCGGGAACACCGTGCGCAGCGACTCGTGCCGCTCCACCACGTCCGCCAGCGCAGCCCCAGCGCCGCCGGGTCCAGCCCGCCGCGCAGCTCCAGCACCAGCGGCAGGTTGTAGGCCGAACCCGGCCCCTCCATCCGGTTCAGGAACCACAGCCGGCTCTGCGCGAAGGACAGCGGCACCGGATCGGGCCGCTCCACCGCCCGCACCACCGGCCGCCGCGCCGCCCCCGGCTCCAGGACGCGGGCCAGCCCGGCCGCCGTCGGGTGCTCGAACAGGGTGCGCACCGCGAGGTCCGCGCCCAGCACCGACCGCACCCGGCCCACCACCCGCATCGCCAGCAGCGAGTGCCCGCCCAGCTCGAAGAAGCTCTCCTCCGGACCGACCTCCGCCCGCTCCAGCACCTCGGCGAAGATCCCGGCGACCAGTTCCTCGCGCACCGTGCGCGGCGCCCGGCCCGGCCCGGCGGCCCCGCCGCCGTCCGCGGGCACCGGCAGCGCGGCCCGGTCCACCTTCCCGTTGGGCAGCAGCGGCAGCGCCGCCAGCACCACCACCGCCTCCGGCACCAGGTGCCCCGGCAGCACCCCGGCCAGCGCCGCCCGCAGCGCGCCCGCCGCCGCGCCCGGCGCGACCGCGTAGCCCACCAGCCGGGCCCGGCCCGGCACGTCCTCCCGGACCACCGCGCAGGCCGCCGACACCCCCGGCAGCGCCAGCAGCGCCGCCGCCACCTCGCCCGGCTCGATCCGGAACCCGCGCAGCTTCACCTGGTCGTCGGCCCGCGCCAGGTAGTGCAGCAGCCCGTCGGAGCCCCACCGCACCAGGTCCCCGGTGCGGTACATCCGCTCCCCGTCCGCCGCGAACGGGTCCGCCACGAAGCGCTCGGCGGTCAGCCCCGGGCGGCCCAGGTACCCGCGGGCCAGGTTGGCCCCCGCCAGGTACAGCTCCCCGGCCACGCCCGCCGGCACCGGCCGCAGCCGCCCGTCCAGCACGTACGCCCGCATCCCGTCCACCGGGCGCCCGATCGGCACCGCGGCGCCCGCCACCGGCCCCGCCACCCGGTGCGCGGTGGCGTCGATGGTCGCCTCGGTCGGGCCGTACAGGTTGTGCACCACCGCGCCCCAGCGCCCCCCGACCGCCTCGGCCAGCGCGCGGGGGAGCACCTCCCCGCCGCACAGCACCGCCCGCAGCCCGCCCGGCGGCCGCCCGGGCCCGCCGCCGCCGTCCGCCGCGGCACCCGCCGGGACGGCGCCCTCGCCCTCGGCGAGCACCAGCGCGAGGTGCGAGGGCACGAACTGGGCCACCGTGACGTCGAAGCGGCGCATCCAGTCCAGCAGCTCGCGCGGCTCCCGTTGGCCTCCGCCGGGGCCACGCACACCTCCGCGCCGCAGGTCAGCGGCAGCCACAGCTCCCACACCGAGGCGTCGAAGCTGGTGGAGGTCCGGGCCAGCACCCGGTCGTCCGGGGTCAGCTCCAGGTGGCGGGCCATCCAGGCCATGTGGTTGGCCAGCGCCAGGTGCGGGACGACCACGCCCTTGGGACGGCCGGTCGACCCGGAGGTGTAGATCACGTACGCGGCCTCCGCCGGACCGGCCGGCTCCCCGGCCCGCCCGCCGCCGGGGTCCGCCGGGACGGGCGGCAGCGGCTCGTCCAGCGCCAGCCGGGGCACCCCGGCCGCGTCCGCCGGCAGGCTCCCGGCCGGGAGGCCCGGGCCGGTGAGCAGCAGCGCGGGCCGGGCGTCCGCCAGCATCTGCCGAATCCGCGCGGGCGGGTACCCGGATCGACCGGCAGGTAGGCGGCACCCGCCCGCAGCACGGCCAGCATGGCGACCACGGCCGCCGCCGACGGCGCCGCGGCCAGCGCCACCAGCGCCCCCGGGCCCGCCCCGCGCCCGCGCAGCACCGCCGCCAGCGCGTCGGCCCGGGCGTCCAGCTCGGCGTAGCTCAGCCGGGTGCGCCCGTCCCGCACGGCGGGCGCGTCCGGGGTGCGGGCGGCCCACCGGGCGACCTGCTCCGCCACGTTCGCGGTCGGCAGCGGGCGCTGCTCGCCGCGCCCGTCGGCCAGCAGCCGGGCCCGCTCCCGCGGGGTCAGCGGGTCGAGCTCCCCGACGCTCCGGTCGGGGTCGGCCGCGGCCAGGGCCAGCACCCGGGCGAACCGGTCCGCGAGCGCGCGCGCCGTGCCCGGGTCGAACAGCTCGGTGGCGTACTCCAGGTACCCGCCCAGCCGGACGGCACCGGGCCGGTCCGGGCCCGCGTCCACGGCGTCGGAGTCGGGGTCGGCGGTTCTCGCGGCGTCGGTGTCCCCGGCCGCCAGGGCGGCTCCGGCGAGCTCGGTCAGCGAGAAGGTCAGGTCGAACTTGCTGGTGGTCGGCGGACCGGACAGGTCCCGCACGGTGACGCCGGGCAGGTCGAGTTCGGCCGCCCGCTGGTTCTGCAGCACCAGCATGGTCTGGAACAGCGGGTGGTGGCCGCCGGAGCGGTCCGGGTTCAGCTCCTCGACCAGCCGCTCGAACGGCAGGTCCGCGTGGCCGAACGCGGCCAGGTCGAACTCCCGGACCCGGCCCAGCAGTTCACGGAAGGTCGGGTCGCCGGACAGGTCGGTGCGCAGCACCACGGTGTTGACGAAGAAGCCCACCAGCTCGTCCAGCGCCTCGTCGGCGCGCCCGGCCAGCGCCGTGCCCAACGGGACGTCGGTGCCCGCGCCGTGCGCGTGCAGGGTCACCGCGAGCGCCGCGTGCAGCACCATGAACGGCGTGCAGCCGCTCTCCCGGGCCAGCCGCACCACCCGCTCGTACGCCCCGGCGGGCAGCGCGAACGGCACCGCGCCGCCCCGGTGGCCGGGGACGGCCGGGCGGGGGCGGTCCCGGGCAGCTCGACCGGCCCCGGCAGGCCCGCCAGCGCCCCGCGCCAGAACGCCAGCTGACGCGCCGCCAGCGACTCGGGGTCGCCGTCCGCGCCCAGCAGCTCGCGCTGCCACAGCGCGTAGTCGGCGTACTGGACGCGCAGCGCCGGCCAGTCGGGCGCGCCGCCGCCGGTGGTCCGGGCCCGGTAGGCGGCGGCGAGGTCCCGGCACAGCGGGGCCAGCGACCAGCCGTCGGCGCCCACGTGGTGCAGCACCAGCACCAGCACGTGCCGCTCGGGGCCGGTGCGCAGCAGCCGCGCCCGCACCGGCAGGTCCGCGGTCAGGTCGAAGGGCGCGGCGGCCAGCCGCCGCACCGCGTCCGCCACCCAGGCGTCATCGCCGGCGCCGTCATCGGTGTCGTCGCCCGCCGGGGCCCGCTCGACGTCCAGCGGCACCCGCGCCGCCGCGTCCGCCGGCGCCAGCACCAGCTGCTGCGGCACGCCGTCGCGCTCGGCGAGCACCGTGCGCAGGCTCTCGTGCCGGGCCAGCACGTCGTCCAGCGCGCCGCCCAGCGCCGCCGGGTCCAGCGGACCGTCCAGGGCCAGCACCAGCGGCACGTTGTAGACGTCCCCCGCGCCCTCGACCCGGTTGAGGAACCACAGCCGCCGCTGCGCGAAGGACAGCGGCAGCGGGTCGGGCCGCTCCGCCGCCACCAGCGCGGGCCGCGCCGCCCCCGCCGGGCCCAGCACGGCCGCCAGCTCGGCCACCGTCGGGTGCGCGAACACCTCGCGCAGCTCCAGCTCCGCGCCGGTCGCCGCCCGGACCCGGGCCGCCAGCCGGGTGGCCAGCAGCGAGTGCCCGCCCAGCGCGAAGAAGTCGTCGTCCACGCCCACCGCGGGCAGCCCCAGCACGTCCGCGAACAGCCCCGCCAGCACCTCCTCGTACGCGGTGCGCGGCGCGGGCCCCTCGGCCGCGGCGGTCGGCGGCGCGGGCAGCGCCCGCCGGTCCACCTTGCCGTTGGCGTTCAGCGGCAGCGCGTCCAGCAGCACGAACGCGCCCGGCACCGTGTACGCGGGCAGCACCCGGCCCAGCGCCCGGGCCAGCGCCGGGCCCTCCACCCGCGCCCCGGGCTCCGGCACCACGTACGCGACCAGCCGCGGGTTGCCCGGCACGTCCTCGCGCACCAGCACCCGCGCGTCCCGGACGCCCGGACGGGCCAGCAGCGCGTTCTCCACCTCGGCGGGCTCGATCCGGAACCCGCGCAGCTTCACCTGCCCGTCGGCCCGCCCCACGTAGTCGACGTCGCCGCCCGCCGTCCAGCGCACCAGGTCGCCGGTGCGGTACATCCGCTCCCCGTCCGCCGCGAACGGGTCGGCGACGAACCGCCCGGCGGTCAGGCCCGGGCGGCCCAGGTAGCCGCGGGCCACCCCCGCCCCGCCCACGTACAGCTCGCCCACCACGCCGGGCGGGACGGGGCGCAGCGCCGCGTCCAGCACGTACAGCCGCACGCCGTCCAGGGCCCGGCCGATCGGCGGCACCCCGGACGCGCCGGGGCGCACCCGGTACCGGGTGGCGAAGGTGGTGGTCTCGGTCGGCCCGTAGACGTTCAGCACCGCGGTGTCCGGCGCGGCCGCGGCGACCCGGCCCAGCACGCCGGGAGCGGCCGCCTCGCCGCCCGCCGCCACCAGCCGCAGGCCCGCGAACGCCGCCGGGTCGGTCCGGGCGATCTCGTTGAACAGGGCGGTGGTCACGAAGAGCGCGCCCACCCCGTCCCGCTCGACCGCCGCCCGCAGCCCGGGCGCGTCCAGCACCCCGGGGGCGGCCACCACCACCCGGCCGCCGTTCAGCAGCGGGGCCCAGATCTCGAAGGTCGAGGCGTCGAAGACGTACGCCGAGTGCATCAGCACCGCGTCCACCGCGCCGTCCGCCCAGGCCGCGTCGGCCGCCAGCGCCAGTACGTCCGCGTGGCTGACCCCGACGCCCTTGGGCAGGCCGGTGGAGCCCGAGGTGAACACCGTGTACGCCAACCGCCCGCCGGGCACCGCCCCCGGCAGCGGGCCGGGCCACTCCGGGCCGCCGCGCAGCACCGCGCCCGCCCGGTCCACCACCAGCACCGGCAGCCGCCCGGCCGCCGCCGCCACCCAATCCAGCCCGGCCGCCGCCCCGTCCACCACCAGCGCCCGGACCCGGCCCACCTCGGCCACCCGGTCCAGCCGCTCGGCCGGCCAGGCCGGGTCCATCGGCACGTACACCCCGCCCGCGGCCACCGCGCCCAGCGAGGCCGTCACCACCGCGGCCGAACGCCCCACCAGGACGCCCACCCCGTCCTCGGCCCGCAGGCCCCGGCCGGTCAGCGCCCCGGCCAACCCGGCCGACAGCCCGCCCAGTTCGGCGTAGGACAGCACCCGCTCGCCGTCCACCACCGCCGGCGCGTCCGGCGCGGCCTGGGCCCGGGCCGCGAACGCCGCCGCCAGGCCGTCCGCCGCCGGGCCGTCCGTCGCCCGCCGCGGCAGCGCCCCGCCCCGGCCCTGCTCGACCAGCTCCCGGGCCCGGGCCGCGTCCACCAGCGGCAGGCCGTCCACCGGAGCGTCCGGGGCCGCCCCGGCGAACGCGGCCAGGAAACCGGACACCGCCCGCTGGTGCAGCCGCACGTCCTCGGGCGGTACAGCGCCGGATCGGTGTCGAAACCGATCAGCGGGCCCGTCCCCTCGGCCCGCTCGGAGACGAACAGCGACACGTCGTTCAGCGGGCCGATCGACAGCAGCCGGGAGGTGGCCCGGCTGCCCGCGAAGTCCAGGTCGTAGTCGTAGCCCATGACGTTCACCACCAGGTCGGTCAGCCGCGACCCGCCGTCCGACAGGTTCAGCTCCCGGGCCAACTGCTCGCGCGAGAAGCGCCGGTGCCGCAACGCGCCGCGCATCTCGGCCGCCACCGCCCGCACCAGGCCGCCCACCGTCGCCCCCGGCTCCACCGCCAGCGGCAGCGGCAGCACGGTGGCGGTCATCCCCACCGCCTCCCGTAACCCGCCCGGACGCCCGTGCGAGGCCAGCCCCAGGCAGACCTCCCGCCGCCCGGCCACCCGGGCCGCGTACGCGGCGAGCGCCGCGACCAGCACCGCGCTCCAGGTGGTGCGGTGCTCGGCGGCCAGCCGCCGCAGGCCCTCGAACACCGGCAGCGGCAGCGTCTCGCCGGTGTGCAGCGCCCCGCCGGTGCCCGGCGCGCCGGCGTCCTTCCCGCCGCCGCCCGACCGGTCCGCGCCGCCGCCGTCGGTGCGCCGGCGTAGCAGGCTGCCCGCGCCCGCGCCGCTCCCGTCGACGGCCCGGTCGGCGAACCGGCCGACCCAGTACGCCCGGTCCGCCGCGTACCGCTCCGAGGCCCGGTACGCCGCCTCCTCCTCCACCAGCGCGCGCAGCGGGCCGCCGAGCGGCCCCGGCAGCGCCACCGGCTCCACTCCTGCCGCCGCCCGGGTGTACAGCTCGGCGACCGCCCGGGCGAACACCGCGCCGCTGAGGCCGTCCACCGCGATGTGGTGGTAGCGCACGTACCAGTAGTGCAGCTCCGGGCCCAGCCGCAGCAGCGCCCAGTGGTGGGTGGGGGCCTCGACGTCGTCGACGGTGGCCATGTCCCCGGCCATGTACCGCTCCGCCGCCGCCGCCGGATCGGCCGCCCCGCTCAGGTCCACCCGCAGCAGCCGCGCCCGCGGCACCCCGGACCGGACCACCCGCTGGCGCACCGCGCCGTCCCGCTCGACCAGCACGGTGTTCAGGCTGTCGCACTGGTGGACCACCCGGTCGACCACCTCGGCGAACAGCTCCTCGTCGAGCCCGCCGCGGATCTCCATGCATTCGCCGATGTTGTACTTCGGGCTGTCCGGATCGACCAGCTGGCCGTACCGCACGCCCTGCTGCGCGGTGGTCAGCTCCAGGAGTTCGGAGTCCGGGAGTTCGGACTCCGGCAGCTCGGAGCCGGGGAGTTCGGCTTCCGGGAGTTCCGGGTCCAGGAGTTCCGGGGCGGTTTCGTCCGACAGGACGGGACGGTATTCAAGCATGCCGACGACACCTTCGGTGAGGTTTTCCAGTGACGAATGGGAAGAACTGCGGACACGGTGGAGCGCGCGGTCGGCCGGGGCGCGTCCGCGGGGTGAATTCCCACTGAATGGAGGGATTGCCACCGGGCCCGTGGAAGGTGCCGACGGGCCCGGAGCGGAAATCCCATAAATAAGATGATCAGATCAAGATGATCGGATCGGACGGCCGGACCGCTCGGACGGCCGGACCCCGGGTCAGTCGGTGTCGGACTCCATGGCCGCGACCAGGCCGGCCGGGCGCATGTCGGTCCACAGGCGGTCGATCCGCGCCACGCACTCCTCCCGCGACCCCTCGGCGCCCACCTGGTCCCAGCCGCCCGGGGCCTCGATGTGCGCGGGCCAGAGCGAGTACTGCGCCTCCGCGTTCACCAGCACGACGAAGCGCCCGGATTCGTCATCGAAAGGATTGCTCACGTTGCCCACCCCTTGTATCGCCTTGTCTCGGTCGCCGTTCCGCGTTTCGAGCGTCTTGCGGTCCGGGGGCGACGGCACTCCGGTGCGGAACCCCCGAAAACCGCCCGGCGCACAACCCGGCGCACAACCCAGCGCAGATGTCATGGGTGTGATGCGCCGGGGCACGACTGCCCCCGAAAAACATATCTATTCCTATCACGTCATTGGATGTGTCGAGGCCGCTCCCGGTGATCGCCACGTTACCGGTCCGTAATCATTCAAGTGAGCGAATTAGAAAAGGCCCCGGTCATATGCCGAACCGCCCGGACCGGCGCACATGCGGTCGCGACCTGCCCGCTGCACCCCCGCATGTACCGATATGGAACGATCCGTTCCCCTCGGTCTCCGGTGCTCTCCCCGTGACCCCCTGCGCCCTTCCGGCCCCCACCGTGCTCCCGTGCGCCCGTCGTACGCCCCGGGTTCTCCCGTGTCCTCCGGTGTCGCCCCGTGTCCCCCGATGTCCCCCGGCCACTTCCCCCGGGGCCACCCCGAGGCCGCCCGGGCCCCGCTCCCGGGACGGACCCTCCGGCCGCCGCCCGTCCGGGGCCGCGTAGAGTGACCGCTCCGCCCACCGGGAGAGGACGGCAGCGTGCGTGAGCGTTCCGGAATCCTGTTCGTCACCGACCTCGCGTACCCGGCCCAGGGGCGCCGGTACTGCGATGAGGACATCTACCTGACCGCGCGGCTGCGCGAGGAGTTCGACCTGGCGCTGTGCCACCCGCGCGACGCCGCCGCCCTGATGGACGGCTTCGACGCGGTCGTCATCCGCAACAGCGGGCCGGTGCTGCACTACCGCGAGCAGTTCGACGCCTTCCGCCGCCGGGCCGCCGAACGCGGCACCCGGGTCTACAACCCGCTGACCGGCCGCGGCGACATGGCCGGCAAGGACTACCTGCTCGACCTCACCGCGGCCGGCCACCCGGTCATCCCCACCGTCGACCGCCCCGCCGACCTCCACCGGCTGCCCTCGGCCGAGCGCTACGTGGTCAAGCCCAAGGCCGGCGCCGACTCGATCGGCCTCTCCGTGGTCGACCGCGCCGAACTGACCGACCGCGCCCCCGGCCCGGCCCCCTCCTGGGACGGCATGCTCGTCCAGCCGCTGGTCGACTTCCGCTACGAGGTCTCGTTCTACTTCGTCGACGACGCCTTCCAGTACGCCCTGCACGCCCCCGACCCGTCCCGCCGCTGGGAGCTGACGCCCTACCACCCCACCGCGGACGACCTGGACTTCGCCCGCCGGTTCATCGCCTGGAACACCCTCGACCACGGCATCCAGCGCGTCGACGCCTGCCGCACCACCACCGGCAAACTCCTCCTGGTCGAACTGGAGGACCTCAACCCCTACCTCTCGCTGGACGTCGCCCCACCGCCGCAGCGCGAGGCGTTCGTCACCGCGATGGCCGCCTCACTCCACCACTTCCTGCACACCGCCCCGGGGAGTGACCACCCCGCCCACGGCCGCCGCCCGCCGCTCCGGCTAGGACCTGTTTCAAAAGTGCTGGTCACAGCCACTCGTTGATGGCTGCGATCAGCACGGTCGCTTCGTAGCGAACGGCGAGTTTGTCGTACCTCGTGGCGACCGCGCGGTGGCGCTTGAGGCGGTTGATCCCGCACTCCACCGCGTGGCGTTCCTGGTAGTCGTTCTTGTCGAACTTCGGTGGCCGCCCGCCGTGGGAGCCGCGTTCCTTGCGATTCGCGATCTGGTCCCGCTTCTCGGGGATCGTGCAGCCAACGTGGCGTCTTCGCAGGTAGGAGCGGTTCGCGCGGGACCCGTAGGCCTTGTCGGCGCGGACCCTGTCCGGCCGGGTCCGTGGGCGTCCCGGGCCCAGGCACGGTACGCGGATTCGGTCCAGGACGACCTGGAACTGTGGGGAGTCGCCGCGCTGTCCGGCGGTGATCACGAGCGACATCAGCTTCTGGGCTTGTTCGACCGCCAGGTGGATCTTGGAGGGCAGTCCGCCGCGGGAGCGTCCGAGTCCGTGGTCGTCGGGCTCGGTGAAGATGCCGCCGGGCGACTCGACCTGCAGGTCCCCCTTTTACGCGCGCCGGCCGCGTGCTGGTGTGCAGCGGAGGCCGGCCGGGCCTGGCGCCCTGCGGCAGCAGCGGTTCCAGCACTGCCCACTGGGCGTCCGTCAGGTCTCCCCGGGCCATGGAACGTGATCATCGCATGGCCTTGATCTACTTCTGGGGGCGGGCCGCTTCCTTCAGCCAGTCCGCGGCGACGGCTCGACGGGCGGCGGCTCGGATGAGTAGCGAGCCCGGTTGGCGTTGAAATGGGCCAGGTAGTAGGTGGCACCGTCGAGGTGCAGCTCCATGGGCGGAGGATCGGCGACCAGCTGGGTCCAAATGTGTCGGCCGTCCAGCTGTGCCTCCATCTTGGGGGTGTTCCAGGAGCGCGCCCAGCTCTCCGCCTCTTCCGGGGACCACAGGAAGCGGGCGCCGAACTCCTTCTCCTCGCCGGGCTCCGCCGCCGTCAACGCCCTTACCAGCGCCGGGCTGTAGACGGCGCGGACCCGGAAGTTCACGAGGAACCGCCTCTTGATCACGATTCGCGCGTAACGACGGCTGTTTCTCCGGTGGCGTCCGGCCACGATGACGCTTTCGCCACCGTCGCCCCAGCCCGGCGGTGCGACCCACACCTTCGCCCCCGGCACGAAGTGCCGATGCCCCTTGCGAATCTCCAGCCCGCCTTCGCCCTGGCTGGTCTCCGGGGCGATGTTGGCCACGATGCACAGGCCCAGCGGCTCAGGTCCGGTTTCATCCGTCATGGCTGCCATCATCGCCAGGCCCACGGGCGCTGTCGCGTCCTTTTGGCGGGCCGGGCTCATGGCACGGAGCCATCGCGACATCGGGACCGTGCTGGTCGCAGCCATCAATGAGTGGCTGTGACCAGCACTTTTGAAACAGGCCCTAGGCGCCCTTCGCCGCGGCGACCTTCGCTCCGGCGTCCTTCGCCCCTGTGGCCTCCGTTCCGCCGCCCTTCCCCTTGCCGTTTCGGGTCGGCCGTTCGGCGTGGGCGGCCCGGGCCGCCAGGACCTCGGGGGTGCGGGTCTCGGCCCAGCGGGCCAGCGTCCAGACGTGCTGGGCGGCCTCCTCGCCGAGCGGGGTCAGCGAGTAGTCGACCCGCGGCGGGATGACGGGGTACGCCTCCCGGTGGACCAGGCCGTCCTGCTCCAGCGTCTGCAGGGTCTGGGCGAGCATCTTCTCGCTCACCCCGCCCACCGCGCGGCGCAGCTCGCTGAACCGGTGGGTGCCGTCCAGCAGGACGGCCAGCACCAGCACCGCCCAGCGGCTGGTGACGTGCTCCAGGATGCCGCGCGAGGGGCAGCAGACCGAGTTGACGTCCACGGGGATACCGCCGGTCAGTTCCTTCACCCTGATGTTCACGGAAGTACCTTACCCGAAAGTGGGTACTTCCGAATGGTTAGCGACTTTCCTAGGGTGGGTCTCCAAGCGTTGTCCCACCTCAGGAGTTGCATCACCATGAGCATCGTCGTCACCGGCGCCACCGGTCAGCTGGGCCGTCTCGTCATCGACGCCCTGCTGGCCCGCGTCCCGGCCAGCGAGGTCGTCGCCGCCGTCCGCGACGAGGGCCGGGCCGCCGACCTGGCCGCCCGCGGCGTCGAACTGCGGGTCGCCGACTACGACCGGCCCGAGACGGTGGCCGCGGCGATCCGCCCCGGCGACACCGTGCTGCTGGTCTCCGGCAGCGAGGTCGGCCGCCGGGTCGCCCAGCACACCGCCGTGATCGAGGCCGCGAAGGCCGCCGGGGCCGCCCGGCTGGTCTACACCGGGGTGCTCGGCGGCCCGGACGCCGACTTCCGGCTCGCGGACGAGCACAAGGCCACCGAGCAGCTGATCCTCGACTCCGGCCTGCCGTACACCTTCCTGCGCAACGGCTGGTACACCGAGAACTACACCGCGCTGATCCCGGTCCAGCTGGAGCACGGCGTGGCCGGCAGCACCGCCGGCGGCCGGATCGGCTCGGCGTCCCGCGCCGACTACGCCGCCGCCGCGGCCGAGGTGCTGACCGGCGAGGGCCACGAGAACCGGGTCTACGAGCTCAGCGGCGACACCGCCTGGACGCTGGAGGAGTACGCCGCCGAACTCTCCCGGCAGAGCGGCCGCCAGGTCGCCCACCACGAGCTGCCGGCCGAGGCCAACCTCGGCGTGCTCACCGGCGCGGGCCTGCCCCCGCAGCTGGCCGAGATCCTGGTCGACGTCGACGTCTCCGGCATCTCCCGCGGCCTGCTGGCCGGCGGCAGCGGCGATCTCTCCCGCCTGATCGGCCGCCCCACCACCCCGCTCTCCACCACCATCGCCGAGGCCCTCGCCACCACCCGCTGAGCCTCCGGCCCGATCGGCTCCGGCCCGCCCGGTCCCGGCCTGCCCGGCCGTGTCCGGCCCGGCCCAGGCCCGCTCGGCTCCGGGGCCCTGGGCTCAGCCCGGTTCGTCCTCGTCGCTGCGGCGGCCCGCCCGGGCCGCGGCGAGGAAGACGGCCAGGGCCACCACGGGGCAGGCGAGTCCGAGAGCCAGCAGGACGTAGCGCACGACGACCCCCTCCTTCTGTTCACGAACCCTTTCGGCGTGGAGGGCGGTCAACCTGACCCCTAAGGGCGGACTTTCACCCGTCGGTGTCGTGGGCGTCGTCGCTGTTGCCGCCGTTCTTGCCGTCACCGTCACCGTCGCCGGTGTCGGCGACGGCGGTGCGGATGCGGCCGAGCAGGGTGCGCAGCTGCTCGCGTTCGGCGGCGCCGAGGGCGCCGGTGGCCGCGGCGAGGGCGGCACGGTCGAGTTCCTCGGCCTCGCGGTGGCGGCGCACGCCCTCCGCAGTGAGGGTCAGCAGGAACGCGCGCCGGTCGGAGGGGTGCCGGACGCGTTCGACCAGGCCGTCCCGTTCGAGGCTGTCGACGATCGTGGTGGTCGTGCGGGGGCGTTGCCCACGTACTCGGCGAGGTCGCGCATGCGCAGCGGCCCGCCCGCCAGGGCCAGGACGCGCAGGGTCCGCAGCCGGGCCACCGAGGCGCCGTGCTCGCGCAGTCGGCCGTCCACGAAGGTGCGCAACTGCTGGGTGGTGGCGAACAGTTCGTCGATCAGGACGTCGCTGCTGCCGAACCGGTGCCGCGCCTTCGCTTCCGCTGCCATGCCGTGTGCTCCCCATCCTCGTCCGGTTCCGCTGCGGAATCCGGTGCGTTCCCGCCGGGCCCTCGGACTTCATGAGCATACTCATACTGAGTATGCTCAGCTTCTATGAGCACCCGCCTGGGCCAGCGCCGTGTCGTGCCCATCATGGCTGTCCTGACCACCTTCATCTGCATCGTCGACGGGGCGATCACCACCGTCGCCCTCCCCAGCATCGCCCGGCAGTTCGACCTGACCCCGGCCGCCCTCACCGGCGTCGTCGTGGTCTACCCCGTCTGCCTGGGCCTGATGATCCCCGCCTCCGCCTGGCTGGTGGAACGCCACGGCGGCCGCCGCCTGATGCTGCTGTCGCTGTCCGCCTTCACCGCCGCCAGCGCCCTGTGCGGCGCCGCCCCGAACCTGACCGCCCTGGTCGGCGCCCGCGCCCTGCAGGGCCTGGCCGCCGGTCTGCTCATGCCGACCTCGCAGGCCCTGCTCTTCCGCACCTTCAGCCAGGCCGAGCAGGTCAGGCTGTCCCGGCTGATGGTCATCCCGCAGCAGATCGCCCCGGCGATCGCCCCGCTGCTGGGCGGCCTGCTGATCACCGGCCTGTCCTGGCGCTGGGTGTTCTACGTCAACGTGCCCTTCGGCGCCGCGGCGGTCCTGTTCGGCGCGCTCTTCCTGGCCGAGCACCGCGACCACGCCGCCGGCCGCCTCGACCTGCCCGGCCTGCTGCTGTGCGGCGCGGGCACGGCCGCCCTGATGTACGGCGTCTGCGCGGGCCCCGACCTCGGCTGGACCCGGCCGCCGGTGCTCGGCACCCTGGCCGCCGGCGCGGTCCTGCTCGCGGTCGCCGTCCGGCACCAACTCCGCACGCCCGAGCCGATCCTGCGGCTGCGGCTGTTCCGCGACCGGCTGTTCCGCGACACCAACCTGGTCAGCCTGGTCGGCTACGTGCCGATGATGGGCGCCATGTTCCTCGGCCCGATCTTCCTCCAGGAGGCCCGCGGCGGCACGGCGCTGGAGAGCGGCAGCACCACCTTCACCGAGGCGTTCGGCGTCCTTGTGACGATGCAGGTGGTCGGCGCGGTCTACCACCGGGTCGGACCGCGCCCGATCATCGGCACCGGCCTGCTCGGCGTCGCCGGCGTGATGCTGCTGTTCGCCACCGCCGACGCCGACACCGGCCTGTGGACCTTCCGCGGCTACATGTTCCTGCTCGGCCTGGCCATGGGCGCGGTCTTCATCCCCACCACCATCGCCTCCTTCAGCACCATCGCCCGCGCCGACGTCGCCCACGCCGCCACCCTCAACACCGTCGTCCGGCAGACCGGCAGCGCCCTGGCCCCCGCCGTCGTCACCTCGGTCCTGGTCCTCGGCGCGAGCGGCCCGCAGCGCGCCCACCCGCCCCTGGCCGCCTACCAACTCAGCTACGCCGTCCTGGCGGCCGTCGCCCTCGTCGCCGCGCTCTTCGCCTTCACCCTCCCCGCCGGCCCCGGCACCACCCGCCCCACGGACGCCCCCACCACCGCCCGCACCCGCCCCGGACCCCGCCAGCAGGTCGGCTGACCGCCCCGCCCCGCCGCCCGGTCCGGACCCCGAGCCGGGACGGGCCCGGTCAGGGCGCCGGGACGGTACCGAGCGCGGGGAGCATCCGGGCGACCTCCGCGTCGTCGGCACCCTCGACGGCGACGTCGCCCGCCACGCGCAGCTCCAGGTGGGCGAACCGGGGGCCAGCGCGGCGAGGAGGGCCGGCGGATCGAGGTCCCCGTCCACGTCCGCGGCCCCGATCACCAACTCCCTGATGCCCAGGTACTCGAGTTGGGCGAGCAACGGGTGCTCCGCGAGGAGGACGAAATCGCCGGTCTCCTCGGGCTCGAAGTGCGCCCGGCCCAGGTCGAGGTGCCGCAGCCGGGGGTACCGGGCCGGGTCCAGCTCCGCCAGCTGGGCGTTCGTCCCCACCGTGCCGTGGACGTCGCAGTCGATCTCCACCTCCAGCGAGACGAGGGCGGGCGTCGCGGAGGGGAACAGGGAACCGTCCGCGAAGACGGCCCCCCGCACCCGCAGGTGCGCCAGGCCGTCGTGCGCCACGTCGTCGAACAGGAACGCGCCCTCGAGCTCCAGCGAGCGCAGCGCGGGCAGCGACCCCCACAGCGCCCGCGCCACCTCCTCGGGGACCACCGCGGCGTTCAGGTACGCCTCGGGCTCGACGGAGTTCCCCGCCGAGGTCGGGTGCGACTCCAGCAGCGTGTCGAACCCGTGGCCGAAGGACAGGGACGCCAACCGGGGCCACCGCCGCCGCCCCAGCGCGACCGCGGCCCGCTCGGCGGAGTGGTGGTAGTCGGTGAGGCGCAGCTCCAGACCGCGCAGCAGCCGGGCCGCCGGATGGGACAGCAGGGCGTCGACCAGCACCCCCTCCCACTGCTCGGGATCGGCCGGGTCGACCTCCCCGCCCCCGAACGGCCCGGTCGGCGACCGCTCCGCCAGCAGCCGCTCCACCAGCGCCCGGCGCCGCCGCCCCGGGTCCGGCGCGAGCCGGAAAACGGCCTCGTCGACGAACCCCCGGGACCAGGTGAACCGCCAGGACCCGTCCGCCCGGAGCAGATCGAGCCCGCACTCCCGCTCCACCCGCCCGTACGCCGCGACCGTCTCCGCCGACTCCCCGCCGCTGCGGTGCTCCCGCCGGATCGCCTCCCCGCGCGGATCGCCCACCGCGGCGAGCGCGTCCGCGTGGGCGAGCCACTCCGCCCACCCGTCCGATACCGGTACCGCTACATCATCGACAGAGCCCACATCGCCCTCCTGGCCTCGGGTACGGGGGCACCCTACGGGCGCCCACCGACACCCGCCGTCCCCGGCCGGCCTCCTGACGGGCCGCCGGCTCGGGCGGTCCGCTGAGGCGGGGGAGTCGGCTCAGACGCTAGGACTTCCACGCCCCCAGCATGTCCTTCATGGAGTCCGTCAGCGCGAGCTGCAGCAGCGGACCGTAGGTGATCCGGCCGACGCCGAGGCGGCGGAAGCGGTCGAGGTCGTGCCGGACGGGGTGGGCGGTGGAGTTGACGGGGACGCCGAGGGCGCCGGTCACCGCCGTGAGCAGGGCGTCGTCGTCCTGGATGCGCACCGGGTAGACGCTGTCGGCGCCGGCCCGCTCCAGGGCCAGCAGCCGTTCGACCGCCTCGTCGAGGACGGCGGATGCGTCCTGCGCGTGCAGGAAGAGGTCGGTCCGCCCGTTGATCCAGACCGGGACCCCCGCGTCGTCGGCCGCCGCGCGCAGCCCGGCGACGTACTCCGCGTGCTCCTCGGTGCTGCGCAGCCGCCCGCCCTCCGAGTGGACGGTGTCCTCGACGTTGAGGCCGACGCCGCCAACCTCGATCAGGCCGGCGATCAGGTCGGCGGGCCGCTGCCCGTACCCGGCCTCCAGGTCCACGGAGACCGGGACGTCGACGGCCGCGATGATCGGCCTGACGGCGGCGAGCACCTCCTCGAAGGTCTGACCCTCGTGGTCCTCGGCGCCCCGGGACTCGGCCAGCGGATGACTGCCGATCGTCAGCGCGGGAAACCCGGCGCCGGCCGCCGTCCGCGCCGACCACACGTCCCAGACGGTGGGCAGCACGAGCGGCTGGTGGTCGGCGTGCAACTGCTTGAGGCGTCGAGCGCGCTCGACGGTGGTGGGAAGGTCCATGCCCAGGACGCTACCCCCGGATCGGCCGCGCACAACGCCTTGACGGGCACGACATGCGCCCGGGCCGGACGGTCAGGCGGGATCGGGGTCAGGGACGGGGCTGTCGGCGGAGGTGACGGCCAGCAGCCGTTCCAGGGCCGTCAGTACCGCGTCCAGGGCGTCGGAGCGGGTGAGGTCGTCCAGCGGCAGGCCGGGCCACAGGTTGTAGTCGCGGGCCGCGGCGTCCGCGAGTCTCCCCGCCAGCGTGGGCAGTCGGCGCAGGTCGGCGGTCAGGGCGGCGGCGGCCGCCGCGCCGAGGCGCTGCCGGACCGCGCCCAGGCTGAAGTCGAGCCGGGCCTTGTCGCTGCGGGGCGTGAGAGTCAGGGCCCAGAGGCGGCAGTTGCGGCCGGCGGCCGTGTACTCGGCCAACGCACTGGGGTGTTGACCGCGGCCCCCTTCCCAGCGGCCGTGGCGGGAAGCGTGCTCCAGGAGGCGGCGGGCGGCGTTCTCGTGGGCACGGGGGTAGCCGCTGACCGCCTGTTCGATCTCGTCGCGGGACCAGGCGGCCCGGCGGGTGGCGGTCGAGGAGGACTTCCCGGGCACCGCGGCCGTCTCGCCGTAGACGCGCGGCACCAGGACGCGGAGCGCCCCGGCGCCCCGGTAGTGGGTCAGTTCGACCGCGTACACGTCGGTCTGGCGCAGTTGCCGGTTGAGGAACTCCACGACCGCCCGCAGCTCGCCCGGGATTCGGTCGGCCACGAAGAGCAGCCGCATGCGGCCGGCGGCCAGCCGCTCCTCCACCTCGGCCCAGAACTCCTGCGTGGTCCGCTCGCCCAACAGGGCCTCGTACGCCTGCTCCAACGGAACGCCGTCGGTGGCGCAGGTGTCCTCGAAGGTCTTCCGCAGCAGGGCCGCCGGCCAGTAACGGGCCCCGTTGGCGGCGTAGTCGAGCATCTGGCCGACCACCTCGCGCCGGATGCGGGTGTCGCCGGCCCGCTTCACCTCCACCAGGGTCGGCACCGCGTCCTCGTCCACGAACAGGTGGTCCAGCGCCAGCGTCGGCCCGGTGTGCTCCCCGGTGGCCACGCCCATCTCCCGCGCCACCAGAAACAGGTGCAGCGGACGGCCGTCGGCCAGCGAGCCGAAGTCCAGGACGCGCGGGTGACGGGCCAACAACCGCTGGAACTCCTCCTCGGAGTCGAAGCCGACCGCCTCCAGGGTGTGCACGTCCTCGTCGCCCACCACGAACACCGGTTGCAGTGTCACCGACACCCCTCCGTCACCCAAGCCATCCCCGCGGGCACCGAACCTACCAGCGGCCGACCACCGGACGCGGGGCCGCGTCGGGGTGGGGGCACGGCCGGTCTCCGGGGGCGGCGAGTCGGGGACGTCCGGGACGGCGAGCGGGCGCGGGGCCTGTGGCGAAGCGCCGTCAGCTCCCGGCGGGCGGTCGGAGAGCAGCGCGGCGACGGCCCCTGGCGACGGGTGCGTCGCCGCCCACCCCGAGGGCCGGTACGTGCCGGAACCCTTCGGTGTCCGCGACGGGCAGCGTGCCGAGGACCGCTGACATCCCGGCACCGGCACCGGAAGCCCGTCGGCACCCCCGCCGCTTGTCGGCCCGGGGTGCCAGGCTGTGTCCCATGGACGAGCACCACGAGCAACTGCTGCGCGGCCGGGTCTACGGCGCCGACCACGAGGACCCCGGCCCGCGCCCCGGCCGCGAGTACCGCGAACTGGTGGGCGGCCCTCTGGACGGCCTCCTCCTGGACGTCACCGGCCGGGACCAGGCCGACCTCGAACGCGGCGCCGCCCTCGTCACCGGCCTCAGCCACTACGGCAGCGAAGGCCGCGCGCACTACGCCCCCCGCCCCACCGCCCCGCACCGCTGGGACTGGACGGGCGACACCCCGTAGCGCCCCCGCGCACGCGAGACCGCCCGGCGCGGCGGGCGCGGGTCGACCCCGTACGGCGGGGGCCCGGCCGCAAGGGGGGATTGGCCGGGCCCTCGTCCGCCGCACCCGACGCCTGCCCCGGCGGGGCGCTCTCATGCGCCCTCCTGTTCCCGTCCTTGCTCCTGCCCCTGTTCCTGTTCCTGCGGGACTCGTCCGAGTCCGTCGAGGAGCTGGAGGATCTGCTGGAAGGGCCTGCGCAGGGCCACCGCGGCGGGGCGGGAGTCGGCGCGGGCGTAGGCGGCGAGACTGTCGCGGACGGTGGCCAGGGCCGGCCCGGGCCCGCCGGTGTCCAGGACGCCGGTGATCGCCCGACCGGTGGCGGCGGTGAGGGCGTGCAGGTGCGGCCGGGCGTCGGTGACGACCGGGGCGAGGTCGTCCCTGGCGGTGAACGCGGCGACCTCCCCGGCCAGGGTCTCCAGGTGCGGGGCGAGGCGGTCGACGGCGGTGACGGCCCGGGCGGTGCGCTCGGCGCTGTCGCGGTACCGGCGGTGCAGGGGGTTGAAGCGGACGGAGCGTTCGGCTTCGCGGGCCCGTGCGGCGTTGTCGTGGACCGCGTCGACGTGGCCGGTGACGGCGGTGACGTTGTCGCGGGCCACCGCGGGATCGGTGCCGAGGGCGGCGGCGGTGCCGGCCAGTGCCCGGGTGAGGTGGGCGGACGAGTCGCGGGCGAGGGCGGTGAGGGCGCGCCGGGGGTCGGCGGGCCACAGCAGCGGCGCGAGCAGGACGGTCACGGCCGCCCCCGCCGCGGTCTCCCAGAGGCGGTGGAGGGCGTAGGCGTCGGGGGAGGTGCTGGCGAAGACCAGCAGGGAGGAGGCCGGGACCTGGACGTTCGGCGGCCCGCCGACCCGCAGCAGCATCCCGATGCCCAGGCCCAGGGCGACGACCAGGGTGAGCGCGCCGGTCGAGGGGTGCAGGACGTTCAGGGCGGCGATGCCGATCGCCACCCCCGCCACGACGCCCAGCACCCGCTGCAGCGAGGTGCGCAGGGCGGTCGCCGGGTCACCGCCCAGGGCCACCAGCGGGACGACGGCCGCGTACACGGGCGGCTGGTCCGCCCCCAGCCAGAGCGCCACCTGCCAGGCGACGGCGACCGTGACCACGATCCGGGCCGCGGCGGGCCCCTGGGACGCCAGGACGCCCCGGGCCCGGCCGCCCGCCGGTGCGTGCCGCCGCGCCGCCCCTCGTGCCCGCTCGGACAACGCCTCGGACGGTCTGCGCACCATCGGTCTCCCCGATCCGGACCGTGATCAACATGATCAAGCCGTGATCAACGCGATCAACGCGATCAACGGGCCCAGCGTGGTCGCCGGACGGGCCACGGCCGCCGATTGCGCCGAATGCGGCATGTCACGGACCGGCACCCCGCGCCGGAGACAGCTCGGACGGGGACGGGCACGGGGTCGGTCAGCCGTCTTCCCCGCGCAGCGCGGCGACAGCCCGGGCGGTGGCGGCGCCGATGGCGGCGTTGATCGCGGTCTCGTCCGAGCCCGGCCGGGAGCGGGTGAAGACGGCGGCGGCGTACCGGCGGCCGTCGGGGTGGGAGATCACGCCGACCTCGTTGCGGACCACGCCGAGCAGGCCGCCGCTCTTGGCCGCGACCCGCACCGGCGGCCGGAAGCCGCTCGCGATCCGGTGCCGGGTCAGCTGATGGCCCATCAGGGTGCGCACCCGGGCGCACGCGGCGGCCGGTCCGGCCCGGTCGGTCCAGATCAGCCGCAGCAGTTCGGCCATGTTGCGCGGGGTGGTCCGGGTCCCCCGGGACGGGTCGAGCGCGCGGGCGGTCGGCAGCAGCTCCTCGGCCCGGGCCGACTCGGCCGCCGACGCCCGCTCCCCCCAGGCCACCGCGTCCGCCCAGCCGGTGCGGCCCAGGTCCCGGCCGATGGAGTCGAGCATGGTCCGCAGGTCGGACTCCAGCACGGTGCCGGTCAGTCCGAGCCGTTCGGCGGTCGCGTTCACGGCGGCGACGCCGATCCGCCGCAGCAGCACGTCGGTGGTGTGGTTGTCGCTGATGGTGAGCATCAGGACGACCATGTCCCGCCAGGAGAGCACCACGTCGTCCTCGAACAGCGAGGTCCCGGTCGGGCCGGGGGTCCGGTCGGCGGCGCTCAGCGTCACCCGTTCGCCCGGGTCCAGGCGGCCCTCGGCGAACCAGGTCTCCACCTCCAGGGCCACCTGCACCTTGACCACCGAGGCCGGAACCGACGGCTCGTCGGCGCGGAAGCCGAACTCGCCGGAACCGGCTCCACGGAAGCCGGACTCGCCGTCGTCGTCCAGCGGTAGGACGCACAGCGCGCCCTCGCAGCCGGCCCGCTCAAAGATCCCCCGGATGTCGTCCGTCACGGCGCCCATCCTGCCGGCAGGGCTCCGGCAGGGCTCCGGCAGGACCTCAACAGGACCCCGGCAGGGCCCCGGCAGGGCGGTCACCGCCGGTGCAGCGCGTCCAGCCGGGCGAGTTCCGCCGCGGACAGCCGCAGGCCGCCGGCCGCGACGTTGGCCTCCAGGTGCGCGGGGTCGCCGGTGCCGGGGATGGCCAGCACGTGCGGGCCGCGGTGCAGCGTCCAGGCGATCCGGACCTGCGCGGGGGAGGCCCCGTGCGCCCGGGCGACCTCGACCACCTCCGGGTGCTCCTCGGCGCCCGCCCCGTACTGGCGGCCCGCGGCCGCGATCGCGTAGAACGGCACGAAGGCGACGCCCTGTTCGCGGCAGAGCTCGACGAGGGCGTCCTGCTCGGGCCGGACCCCGAGGCCGTACATGTTCTGCACACACACCACCGGTGCGACGCTCTGCGCCTCGGCCAGTTGGTGAGGCTGGACGTTGGACAGGCCGAGGTGCCGGACCAGCCCGGCCGTCCGCAGCTCGGCCAGCGCGCCGAACCGCTCGGCGACCGAACCGTCGCCCACCACCCGGAGGTTCACCAGGTCCAGGTGGTCGCGGCCGAGCTGGCGCAGGTTCTCCTCCACCAGCCCGCGCAACTGGTCCGGCCCGGCGTGCGGCAGCCACGCCCCCGACGGGTCCCGCGGCTGCCCGACCTTGGTGGCGATCACCAGGTCGTCGGGGTAGGGCGACAGCGCCCGGTTGATCAGTTCGTTGGCCGAGCGCAGCGGCGAGAAGTAGAAGGCCGCGGTGTCGAGGTGGTTCACGCCGAGCTCGACGGCCCGGCGCAGCACGCCGACCGCCTGCCCGCGGTCGCGCGCGACCGCGCCGGGCACCAGGGCCGCGCCGGTCTGGGCCAGCCGCATCGCGCCGAAGCCGATCCGGTGGACCACGCGGTCGCCCAGCGTCCAGCTGCCCGCCGCGGCGGCGGTGATCGTCTGTGGGGTCATGCCGCCGATGATCGACCGGCGGCTACAGTGGCGGCCACTGATTCGGACATCCGCGAATCCTCGGAGAGCGGTCCTCGGAGAGCGGTCCTCGGAGAGCAGGAGGTGGCCGTCCTGGCCGAACTGGCCTTCCCGGCCCGCGACGTGGCGCGGGTGCGGTTCGCCGTCTCCCCGATGTGGCAGCTCACCACCGGCTACCGCCTGCTGGCCGCCGGCACCGCGGACCCGGTCCACCGGCGCTGGCTCGACCAGGTGCGCCCCCGGGTGGCCGCCGCCGCGCTCGACCGGGGCCGGCTCGCCGAACTGCTCCCGTCCGGCACCCCGTACGTGCCGGACTTCCTCAACCCCGCGCCCGCCGGCCCCGCCCCCGCCCTGGACGAGGAACTCGCGGCGATCGCCGCCACCCCGCCGAACGCGTCCGCGCCGACCTCGACCACCTCCGTCACCACCAGGGCCGCACCGGCCCCCGGACGCGCGCCCTGCACGCCGACCCGGCCGCCCGGCTGCCCGCGCTCCTCCGGGAGATCGCCGCCTTCTGGGAGACGGCCCTCGCCCCGTACTGGCCGCGCATCCGCGCCCTGCTGGACGCCGACGTCCTGCACCGCTCCCGGCAGGCCGCCCGGCACGGCACCGGACGGCTCCTCAACACCCTGCACCCGCAGCTCAGTTGGGACGACACCGCGCTCCGCCTGGACCGCCGGAGCCGGACCCTGGCCCGCCACACCGCGGGCGGCGGACTGCTCCTGATCCCCACCGCCTTCAAGGGCCCCGGCCTGTCCACCCGGATCGCCCCGCCCGATCCGCCCCAACTCGCCTACCGCGCCCACGGCGTCGGCCGCCTCTGGCAGCCCCGCACCGGCTCCGCCACCGAGGCACTCGCCGCCGTCCTGGGCCGGGCCCGCACCCTCCTGCTGGCCGAACTCGACGCCCCCGCCACCACCACCGAACTCGCCCACCGCACCGGCCTCTCCCCGGCCCACGTCTCGCAGAACCTCACCGCTCTGCGCGCGGCCGGCCTCGCCACCGCCCACCGCACCGGCCGCACCGTCCTGTACGCCCGCACCGCCGTCGCCGACGCACTGCTCGCCGCCGATCACTGACGAGCCGTCATATCCATTTCCCGCCAGGCGACTTGTTGCCCGGCTCGGCCGCGTGGAACGATGGCCGCTCCGCGCCGGACTCGGCGTCGGGGGGTCGGGTGGGCGTGGGGGCGCCCGCCCTCTGCGGTGGGGGAGTACACCATGGCTCTGCAATTCGTCGGTCTGTTCGCGAACGACCCGGTCTACCAGGCGGCGCAGGCCCAGCTCACGCTCTGCGACCGGCCGGCCGCCCCGGCCGACGCGGCCTGGGGGCTGTGGCCGGCGCCCGCGGTGCTGGGCGCGACCCTGCTGGGAAAGCTGGCGAACGTGCCGGGCGCCAACGTCGTCGTGCGCGGCGCCCGGGGCCGGATGCCGGTCGGGGACACCCAGCTGATCGGGGTCCCGGCGGGCGGCCAGCAGCAGCACAACCTGACGGCCGAGACGGCCGGATCGCTGCGGACGTGGCTGGCGGCGAACCCCGGGGCGGCGCTCACCGTCGTGGTGAACGTGACCACCAGCCCCAGCACCACCTTCGCGGGGACGATCGTCGAGATCCTCAACCACGAACTGTCCGCGCACGCCGAGCCCTACGCCGACTTCCTGATCGCGGAGGCGGCCGCCGCCGGGACGGGCGTCCTGGACACGGCCGACCAGCAGCACCAGGCCCTGGCCGCCGGCAACCCCCGCTACCGGCTGATCGGGGCGGAGTACGTGACGACCCACCCGGCGGCCGACCAGGCGCCGCGCTACCGCACCCGGATGGCGCAGGACACGGTGGCCAACGCGACCCTGCCGCCGGGCGTCTGACCGCGCGGCAGCCGACCGCGGCCGAAGTGGCGCCGGGCCCCGAGGAGGGGGCCCGGCGCCACTTCGTCGTCCGCCCGGCGGCGGGCGGCCGAACGGGGCCGTACCGGGTCGGCGGCGGGTCGGCAGCCAGGTCCGTGGCGGGTCAGCGGCCGGGTCCGCAACGGGTCGGCAGCCGGGTCCGCAGCAGCGTTCCGGTCGCCGGCCCGGTGACGTCCGGAAACGCGGAGGAGGTCCAGACCATTGACCGGGTGCCTCCTCGCTCCCTAGCATCCGCCCTGTCACAGCAGCCCCATTTCAGCCATCCCGGCCCGGACGTCCCGGCCCGGGTGGCCGGCGTACCCGCGTGCGGCCCCACCCGCCCGCGCCGCCGCCGAACGGGGCCGCCGGGACGGCCCTCGACGGCGGAGGGCCCCGCACCGCGCACCACGGAAAGACCAACGGGGAGCTCGATTCATGCCTACCGGGAACACCGGACCGGAACCGGTGGCCGAAGCCACCGCCGTGCTGTCGGCGGGCCAGGAACGCCTCTGGTTCCTGGCCCAACTGGAGCCGGGGGACCCGTCCTACAACATCCCGTACGTCCTGCGGCTCACCGGGCGGCTCGACCCGGCGGCGCTGCGGACCGCCCTCGACGCCGTCGTCGTCCGGCACGAGGCCCTGCGCTGCCGGTTCCCCGCCGCGGACGGGCGGCCCGCCGTGGTGGTCGAGCCGCCCGGGCCGGTCCGGCTCGATGCGCGCGACCTGCGGGGCGCCCCGGCGGGGGAGGCGCAGGCGGCGCTGGCCGAGCTGAGCAACACCGCCTTCGACCTGGCCGCCGACCCGCCGCTGCGCGCCGCGCTGCTGCGCACCGGGGACGAGGAGCACCTGCTGGCCCTGGTGCTGCACCACATCGCCGCCGACGGCTGGTCGCTCGGGCTGCTGCGCGCCGAACTCGCCGCGCACTACACCGCGCACCGGGAGGGCCGCAGCGCCGAACTCCCGCCCGCCCCCTCCTACCTGGCGCACGCCGCCGCCGAACGGGCCTGGCTGGACGGCCCCGAGGCGGCCCGGGCACTCGCCCACTGGCGCGAACGCCTGGCCGGAGCGCCCCCGCTGGAACTGCCCCTCGACCGGCCCCGGACCGGCGCGCCCAGCAGCGCCGGGGCCTACCACACCCGGGTGCTGCGCGGCCTGCGACCCGTCCTGGAGGCGTTCGCCCGGGCCCGCCGGGTGACGCCGTTCATGGTGCTCGCCGCCGCCTACCAGACCCTGCTGCACCGGTGCACCGGACAGGACGACTTCTGCGTCGGGGTGCCCACCGCCGCCCGGGACACCGTGGAGAGCGAACGGATCGTCGGGTACTGCTCCTCGGCGCTCGTGCTGCGCGCCGACCTCTCCGGGGCGCCCACCTTCGACGCCCTGCTGCGCGCCGTCCGCAGCGACTGGACGCGCGCGCTGAGCCACCGGCGCATCCCCTTCGAACGGCTCCTCGACGAACTGGGCACCGACCGGGACCCGGACCGCGCGCCGGTCTTCCAGACCATGCTCACCGTGCACACCCACACCGGCGGCGAACTCGGCGAGGAGCCCTTCGCCGACCTGCGCTGCGCCGAGGCCGACGCCGGCCACACCGCCGCGAAGTCCGAACTCGGCCTGGACGTCCGACCGGACGGCGACGACCTGCACGCCGTCTTCGGCCACCGCACCGACCTGCTGGACCCCGCGACGGCGGCGGCCCTCGCCGCCCGGTTCGAGACACTGCTGCGCGCCGCCCTCGCCGACCCGGACACCCCGGTGCACCGGCTGCCGCTGCTGACCGACGCCGACCGCGCCCTGCTGGCCGACGGGGCCCGCGGGCCCGCGCTCCCGGCCGGACCGCCCACCGTCCTGGCCGCCGTCGACCTGGCCGCCCGTCAGGGCCCGGACGCCCCGGCGGTGGTCGGCCCGGACGGGACGCTCACCCGCGCCGGGCTCGCCGCCGCCTCCCGGGCGCTGGCCGCCCGGCTCGCCGCCCACGGCGTGCGCCGCGGCGACCTGGTCGCGCTCTGCCTGCCGCGCGGCCCGCGCGCCGTGACCGCGATGCTGGCGGCCTGGCGGCTGGGCGCCGGCTACCTCCCGCTGGACCCCGGCTACCCGCCGTCCCGGCTGGCGTTCATGCTCGCCGACAGCGGCGCCGCCGTGCTGCTCACCGAGGACGGCACCCTCCCGGACGGCGTGCGCGCCGACCTCCCGGTGCTCGCCGCCGACGGGCCGGACCCGCAGGACCGGGCCGCCCCCGAGGAGAGCCCGGCCACCCCGAGGACCCCGCCTACCTGATCTACACCTCCGGCTCCACCGGCACCCCCAAGGGCGTCCTCGTCCCGCACCGCGCCCTGGCCGCCCGGGTGGCCTGGATGCGCGACGGGTACGGCCTGACGGCCGACGACCGCGTCCTGCAGTACGCCACCCTGTCCTTCGACACCAGCGCCGAGGAGGTCTTCCCCGCGCTCGCCGCCGGCGCCGTCCTGGTCACCGCCCGCCCGGACGCCACCCTCCCCGACCAGCTCGCCGAGCCGTACTGCGCCGGCCTCACGGTGCTCGACCTGCCCACCCCGTACTGGCACCACCTGGTCGCCGACCTCGCCGAGACGCCCTGGCCGCCGGACCTGCGGCTGCTCGTGCTGGGCGCCGACCAGGTCCGCCCGGAGGCCGTCGCGGCCTGGCGGGCCCGGTTCGGGGAGCGCGTCCGACTGGTCAACTCCTACGGCCCCACCGAGACCGCGATCATCGCCACCACCGCCGAGCTGGGCCCCGCGGACGCGCACCGCCGCCCGCCGATCGGCCGCCCGGTCGGCGGCACCACGGTCGCCGTCCTCGACCGGCACGGCACCCCGGTGCCGCCCGGCACCCCGGGCGAACTGGTCATCGGGGGAGCGGGGGTGACGGACGGCTACCTGGGCCGCCCCGGCGCCACCGCCCGCGCCTTCGTGCCCGACCCGGACGGCCCGCCCGGCGCCCGCCGCTACCGCACCGGCGACCTGGTGCGCCGCCTCCCGGACGGGACGCTGGAGTTCCTCGGCCGGATCGACGACCAGGTGAAGGTCCGCGGCTACCGGGTCGAACCCGGCGAGGTGGAGTCCGCGCTGCTCGCCCGCCCGGGCGTCGCCCAGGCCGCGGTGGTCGCGCACCGCGACACCCTGGCCGCCTACGTGGTCGGCACCGGCCTCGACCCGGACGCGCTGCGCACCGCCCTCGCCCGGACGCTCCCCCCGCACGCCGTCCCCGGCGCGATCGTCCCGCTGGACGCCCTCCCGCTCACCCCCAACGGCAAACTCGACCGCCGCGCCCTGCCCGCCCCCGACGCCGTGGCCGGCGCCCGCCGCCGCCCGCCGCACGTGCCGCCGCGCACCGAGGCGGAGGAACTGGTCGCCGACGTCTGGCAGGAGGTGCTGGGCGTGGCCGCCGTCGGCGCCCACGACGACTTCTTCGACCTCGGCGGCCACTCCCTGCTCGCCACCCGGGTCGTCGCCCGAATCCGCGCCGCGATCGACCTCGCCGTCCCGCTGCGCGCCCTGTTCACCCACCGCACCGCGGCCGCCTTCGCCGAGGCCGTCGAAGCCGCCCTGGTCGCCGAGATCGACAACCTGTCCGACGACGACGCCGCCCGGCTGCTCGCCGCCCCGGACGCCCCGGAAGGAGACCGGCTCCCGTCATGAGCTCCGACACCACCGCCCCGGACGCCCCCGCCAAGGCCGGGCTGTCCGCCGCCAAGCGCGAACTCCTCAGACGCCGGCTGGTCGGCCGCCCCTCCGCCCGGACCACCACCGTCCCCCGGCGCGCCCCGGACGCCCCCGTCCCGCTCTCCTTCGCGCAGGAACGGCTCTGGTTCATGGAGCAGTTCGCGCCGGGCACCGCCGCCTACAACATCCCCGTGGTCCGCCGGCTGCGCGGCCCGCTCGACCCGGACGCCCTGCGCGCCGCCCTGGACGCCGCCGTCGCCCGGCACGAGACGCTGCGCTCCCGCTACCCCGCCACCGAGGACGGCCGCCCGCTGCTGGTCGTCGACCCGCCCGGCCCCGCCGAACTGACCGTCACCGACGCCGCCGACGAAGCGGCGGCCGAACGGATCGTGGACGCGGACGCCGCCGTCCCGTTCGACCTGGAGCACGGGCCGCTGCTGCGGGCCCGGCTGATCCGGCTCGCCGCCGAGGACCACGTCCTGCTGCTGGTCGTGCACCACAGCGTCAGCGACGGCTGGTCCAGCGAGGTGCTGCTCGGCGAGGTGCTGCGCGGCCACGCCGCCCGGGTCGCGGGAGCCCCCGACCCGCTGCCCGAACTCCCGGTCCAGTACGGCGACTTCGCGATCTGGCAACGGCAGGAGCTGAGCGGCGACCGGCTGGCCGCCGAGGTCGCCCACTGGGGTGCCGCACTCGCCGGGGTGGAGCCGCTGGAGCTGGCGTTCGCCCGCCCGCGCCCGCCGCGCCAGACCTTCGAGGGCGCCGGGTACGCGTTCCGGGTCGAGCGCCCCCTGCTGGAGCGCCTCACCGCCCTGGGCCGCCGCCACGACGCCACCGCGTACATGGTGCTGCTGGCCGCCTTCCACCTGCTGCTGGCCCGCCACAGCGGACGCACCGACTTCGCGGTCGGCTCGCCCGTGGCCGGCCGCCCGGAGGCCGAACTGGAGCCGCTGGTCGGCATGTTCGTCAACGTCCTGGCGCTGCCCGCCCGGCTGGAGGGCGACCCGGACTTCGCCGAACTGCTCGCCCGCACCCGGGAGACCTGCCTGACCGCCTACGGCACCAGGACCTGCCGTTCGCCCAACTGGTGAGCGAACTCAACTGGCCCCGGGACGTCTCCCGGCCGCCGGTCTTCCAGGCCGTCCTGGCGGTGCAGAACTACGCCGTCCAGGGCGAGGGCCCCGACACCGCGCCGCTCACCGCCGAACCGTTCGGCGTCCGGGCCAGCGGCACCCGCTTCGACCTCGAACTCTTCCTCCAGAACGGCCCGAGGGCCTGAACGGCTCGTTCAACTACAACACCGACCTGTACGACGAAGCCGACATCGCCCGCCTCGCCGACCACCTCGGCCGCCTGCTGGCCGCCGTCGCCGACGCGCCCGACACCCCGCTGTCCGCCCTCGACACCCTCACCGCCGAGGAACGGGAGTTCGAGACCCGGCGGTTCAACGACACCGCCGTGGACCGCCCGGCCACCACCCTGACCGCCCTGGTCGCCGCCCAGACCGCCCGCACCCCCGACGCCGTCGCCGTCGCCACCGAGGGCCGCCCCGCCCTGACCTACCGCCAACTCGACGAGCGGGCCGACCGGATCGCCGCCCGGCTCGCCGCCGAGGGCGTCGGCCCCGGCAGCCTGGTCGCCGTCAGCGCCGAACGCTCACCCGACCTGGTGGCCGGCCTGCTCGGCGTGCTGCGCACCGGCGCCGCCTACACCCCGCTGGAACCCGACTACCCGGCCGAACGCCTCGCCTTCCTGCTCGCCGACAGCGACGCCACCGTCCTGCTCACCCAGCGCAAACTGCCCGTCCCGGCGGGCTGCGCGGCCCGCGTCCTGCTGCTCGACGACCCGGCCGAGTGGCCCCGGGCCCGCACCCGCCCGGCCGGACCCGCCCCCGACGACCCCGCCTACGTCATCTACACCTCCGGCTCCACCGGCCGCCCCAAGGGCGTCCCCAACACCCACCGGGCGATCGCCAACCGCCTCCAGTGGATGCAGGACGCCTACCGGATCGGCCCCGAGGACGCGGTGCTCCAGAAGACCCCCACCGGCTTCGACGTGTCGGTCTGGGAGTTCTTCTGGCCGCTGACCACCGGTGCCCGGATCGTGCTCGCCAAGCCCGGCGGCCAGAAGGACAGCGGCTACCTGCGCGACCTGATCGCCTCCGCCGGGGTCACCGTCGCCCACTTCGTCCCCGCCATGCTGCGGGCCTTCCTCGCCGAGGAGGACGTCGAACGCTGCACCACCCTGCGCCGCGTCGTCAGCAGCGGCGAGGCCCTCCCGCCGGACGCCGCCCGCGAACTGACCACCCGGCTGCCCGGCCTGCGCCTGGCCAACCTGTACGGGCCCACCGAGGCCGCCGTCGACGTCTCCTCCTGGGAGTGCGCCGGGCCGCTGACCACCGTGCCGATCGGCCTGCCCGTCGACAACACCCGGCTGTACGTCCTGGACGCCCGGCTGCGCCCCGTCCCCCCGGGCGCCCCCGGCGAACTCCACATCGGCGGCACCGCCGTCGCCCTCGGCTACCACCGCCGCCCCGGCCTCACCGCGGCCCGCTTCGTCCCCGACCCCTACGGCCCGCCCGGCTCCCGCCTCTACCGCACCGGCGACCTGGCCCGCCGCCGCCCCGACGGCACCCTGGAACACCTCGGCCGGATCGACGACCAGGTCAAACTGCGCGGACTGCGGATCGAACCCGGCGAGACCGAGGCCGCGCTGCGCGCCCGGCCCGACATCGCCGACGCCGCCGTCGTCCTGCACCGGGACCGCCTGGTCGGCCACCTGGTCCTCGCCCCCGGCGCCGAGGAACCCGACCCGGTGGCCCTGCGCGCCGCCCTCAAGCGGACCCTCCCCGACCACCAGGTCCCGGCCGCGTTCACCACCCTCCCCGCCCTGCCGCTCAGCCCCAACGGCAAACTCGACCGGCGCGCCCTGCCCGCCCCGCACATCCACCGCCCCGACGGCGCGGCCGAGCCCGCCACCCCCGCCGAGACCGTCCTCGCCGAGATCTGGGCCGAGGTGCTCGACCTGCCCGAGGTCGGCACCGACGAGAACTTCTTCGACCTCGGCGGCCACTCCCTGCTGGCCACCCAGGTCGTCGCCAGGGCCCGCAAGCGGCTCACCGCGATCGGCGCCCGCCCGGTCGGCGTGATGGACCTGTTCACCCACCGCACCGTCCGCGACCTGGCCGCCCTCGCCGCCGCCGACGACCGGCCGAGCGGCCCGCGCGCCCTGCTGCACCGCCTCACCCGCGCCGTCCCCGCCGCCCGCCGCACCCTCACCCTGGTGTGCGTCCCCTACGGCGGCGGCAGCGCCGTCGTCTACCAGCCGGTCGCCGACGCGCTGCCGCCCGACGTCGAACTCTGGTCCGTCGCCGTCCCCGGCCACGACCTCGGCGTCACCGAACACCACCTCGACTTCGACGACCTCGCCGAGGCCGTCGCCGCCGAGGTGCGCGCGAAGGTCGACGGACCGCTCGTCGTGTACGGGCACTGTGCCGTCGGCACCGCGCTCGCCGTCGCCGTGGCCCGCCTGCTGGAGGGCTCCGGCCGGGAACTGGAGGCCGTCTACGCGGGCGCCCAGTTCCCGTTCGCCCGGCCGCGCAACCGGCTGCTCGCCGCGCTCGGGAAGATCGCCGCGCTGGAACCGCTGGTCGGCGACCGCTCCTACGCCAACTGGCTGACCGGCATGGGCGTCGACACCTCCGAACTCGACGAGGACCAGGTCCGGTTCGTCATCGGCAACATGCGGCGCGACACCCGGGCCGCCGAGGACTACTTCACCCGCGCCCTGGCCGAGGTCGAGGCCGGCGCGCCCCGGCTGCGCGCCCCCGTGGTCTCGCTGGTCGGCGACAAGGACCCGGCGGCCGACTTCTACCAGGAGCGCTACCGCGAGTGGCTGCTGCTGGCCGAACGCTCCGCGGTCGCCGTGCTGGACGAGGGCGGCCACTTCTTCATCGCCTACCGGGCCGCCGAGACCGCCGCCGCCGTCACCACCGTCCACCGCGCGCTCCTGGACGGCACCACCGCCGACCTCCCGCGGCGGGACCCGGAGAACTCCTGGTGGTTCCACGGCGGGACGGCCCCCGCCGCGGACGGCACGGACGGCTCCGCACCGGGCTCCGCGGACGGCCCGGCGGGCCGGGAACCGGCCGCCGCCGCGGACGGCCCGCAGCCCGGCATGGGCCGCTTCCTCTGGGTCGTCGGCGGCCAGCTCGCCTCCATCACCGGCTCGGCGCTCACCGAGTTCGCCCTGCCGATCTGGATCCTGCTGGAGACCGGGTCGATGGCCCGCTTCGCGCTGTACGCCGTGGTCGCGATGCTCCCCGGCATCCTGGTCGGCCCGCTCGCCGGCGCCCTGGTCGACCGCCTCGACCGCCGCCGCGTGATGCTGCTGGGCGACCTCGCCGCCGGCGCCACCCAGGCCGGACTGCTGACCCTGCTGCTCACCGGCCGCCTGCACACCTGGGAGGTGTACGCGCTACTCGCGGTGCTGTCCGTCGCGCTCACCTTCCAACGCCTGGCGTACGCCTCCGCCGTCCCGCAACTGGTGCCCAAACGCCACCTCGGCCACGCCAACGCATCGTCCAACTCGCCTTCGGCACCGCCCAGTTCGTCGTCCCGCTGGCCGCCGTGGCGCTGCTCGCCGCGATCGGCCTGCGCGGCATCCTGATCATCGACGTGGTCTCCTACGCCGTCGCCGTCACCATCCTGCTCACCGTCCGCTTCCCGAAGACACTGCCCTGGACCCGCCGGGAGTCGCTGACCGCGGAGATCCGGCACGGCATCGCCCTCTCCTGGCGCCACCGCGGCTTCCGGGCGATGCTGCTCTGGTTCGCCGGCCTGAACGTCTTCCTCTCCCCGCTGTTCCTGCTCACCACCCCGCTGGTGCTCTCCTTCGACGACCTCGGCGGCGCCGCCCGGGTCGCGGTCGCGGCCGGCGCGGGCGCGATCCTCGGCGGCGTCGCGATGGGCTTCTGGGGCGGACCGCGCCGCCACAAGCTGCGCGGCATGCTCGCGCTGGCCGCCGTCCTCGCCCTGGCGGGCGCGGTGGAGGGGCTGCGGGCCAACCTGTGGACGGTGGCGGCCGGCGCGTTCGGCATGTCCTTCGCGCTGGCCCTGGTCAACGGCATCTACGCGACGATCGTCCAGGTCAAGGTCGCCCAGCGGTTCCACGGCCGGGTGTTCGCCCTGAACACCCTGGTCGCCTGGTCCACCCTCCCGCTCGGCCACGGCGTCATCGCCCCGCTCGGCTCCGCCCTGTTCGGCCCGCTGATGGAACCGGACGGCGCGCTCGCCCCCGTCTTCGGCCCGCTGATCGGCACCGGCCCCGGCCGCGGCATCGCCCTGATGTACCTGCTGTTCGCCGCCGCCATGCTCGCCCTGGTCGCCCTCGGGCTGCGCCTGCCGGTGCTCGCCCGCTTCGACCGCGACGTCCCGGACGCCGAACCCGACGACCTGGTCGGCCTGCGCGAACGCGCCCGCACCGCCGCCGCCCGCCGCGCGGCCGGGACGGGGGCCCGATGAGCACCGCCCCGCACACCCCCGCCACCCTGCCCGCGCTGCTCGCGCACCGGGCCGCCGCGCACGGCGAGCGCACCGCCGTCGTCTGCGGCGCGCAGCGGCTCGACTTCGCCGCCTGGCAGGCCCGTTCCGGGGCGCTGGCCGCCGCGCTGCGCGCCGAGGGCGTCCGGGACGGCGACCGGATCGGGCTCTGCTTCGGCACCGACCGCTGGGCGGAGTACGCCGTCGCGTTCCTCGCCGTGCTGCGGGCGGGCGCCGTCGCCGTGCCGCTCTCCGACCGGACCTCGCCCGCCGGGACGGCGCACGCCCTCACCGACGCCGGGGCCCGCCTCCTGCTGCACGCCGACGGCGGCCCCCGCCCGCCGGGCGTCCCGGACGGCGTCCGCACCCGCACCGAGGCCGCCGCCACCGCCCACCACCCCGCCGACCCCGCCGACCCCGGCCTCCCCGAACCCGAGCCGGACGCCCCGGCGCAGATCCTGTACACCTCCGGCACGACCGGCACCCCCAAGGGCGTCACCGCCCGGCACGCCAACCTGGTCCACGGCTGCACCCTCGACGAGCGCCGCCGCCCGCTGCGGCACTCCCGCACCTTCCTGCACGCCTTCCCGGTCGGCACCAACGCCGGGCAGACCATGCTGGTCAACGCGCTCAACGCGCACGCCGCCTGCGTCACCGCCCCCCAGTTCACCCCGGCCCGGTTCGTCCGGCTGATCGCCGAGCACGCGGTGGGCAGCGTGTTCCTCGTCCCCGCGACGGCCGTCGAACTGCTCGCCTCCCGGGCGCTGGCCGCCGCGGCCGAGCGCGGCGACCTGGACACCGTCCGGCTGGTCGGCTCCACCGCCGCCGCGCTGCCGCAGCCCGTCGCGCTCGCCCTCGACCGGGCGTTCGGCAAGGCCCAGGTCGTCAACTACTACACCTCGACCGAGGCGGCCCCCGCCCAGGTCACCCTGCTGTTCGACCCGGCCCGCCCGGACTCCCCGGGCCGCCCCGCCTCGCTCGCCGAGCTGCGCGTCACCGACGCCGACGGGCACCCCGTCGCGCCGGGGGAGCCCGGCGAGCTGTGGCTGCGCTCGCCCGCCGCCCCGCGCGCCTACCTGGGGAGCGGGACAGCGCGGTGTTCCGGGGCCGCTGGGTGCGGATGGGCGACCTGGGCCGGGTGGACGCCGACGGGTTCCTGCACCTGCTCGACCGGGAGCGCGACGTCGTCAAGTCCGGCGCCCACAAGGTCTCCACCCTCCAGGTCGAGAACGCCCTGCACGCCCACCCGAAGGTCGCCGACGCCGCCGCGTTCGGCGTCCCGCACCCGGTGCTCGGCAGCGTCGTCGCCGCCGTCGTCGTCCCGGACGGCGAACTGACCGCGGCCGAGCTGCGCACCTTCCTGCTCGACCACCTCGCCGTCCACGAACTCCCCGCCACCGTGCACTTCCGCGCCACCCTGCCGCGCAACGAGGGCGGCAAGGTCCTCAAACGCGAACTGCGCCGCACCCTCACCACTCCGGACACCCCCGAGGCCACGCCATGACCACCCCGCTCACCCCGCCCAGCACGGCGTCTGGCTCACCGGGCGCACGCTCGACACCGGCACCGCCTACCACCTCGCCGTCACCCTCGACCTCACCGGCCCGCTCGACGCCGACGCCCTCGACCGGGCCTGCGCCGCCGTCGTCGCCCGCCACCCCGTCCTGGCCTCCCGGTTCGCCCCCGACGGCACGGCCGCGCCCACCGCCGCCGTCGCCCCGCCGCGCCGGGTCGACTGCGCCCCCGCCGACCTCGACAAGCTGCTCGACGAGGAGCGCGCCGCCCCGTTCGACCCCGCGACCGGGCCGCTGTGCCGGTTCGCGCTGTTCCGCCCCGGGCCGAACGGTACGTGCTGCTGGTCACCGCCCACCACCTCGTGCTGGACGGCGAGTCCAAGGAACGCCTGGTCGCCGACCTCGCCGCCGCCTACCGCGGCGAACCGCTCGACTCCGCCGCCGCCCCGGCCGACCCGCCGGCCCCCGCCCTCGAAGCCCCCGCCCTGGCGGCCGCCGCCGCGTACTGGACGCCGCGCTGGCAGGAACCCGCCGCGCCCGTCCTGCCCGGCCTGGCCCCGCCGCCCGACGGCGGCGTCCGCCCCGCCCCCGGCGCCGAGACCGCCTTCCGGCTCGACGGACGGCGCTGCGCCGACACCGCCCGCGCCCTCGGCGTCACCCGCTTCGAACTCCTCACCGCCGCCTGGCACGCCCTGCTGGCCCGCTACGGCGACCCCGTGCCCACCACCGCCGTCGAACTCTCGCTGCGCCGCCCCGGCGAACCCGTCGCCCTCGGCCTCGCCGTCAACGAACTGCCGCTGCGCCCCGGCGACCCCGCCGACCGGACCTTCGCCGACTGGGCCCGCACCGTCCGGGCCGAACTGCGCGCCCTGTACGCCCACCGCGCCGTGCCGCTGGGCCGCGCCGTCCCGGCCTGACCCCCCGCACCGCGCTCACCCCGCTGTCGGTCAGCTACCGCCGCCGCCCGGCCGCCGCCGCCCCCGACTTCGGGCCGCTCACCGCCCGGGTCGGCTGGACCGGCTTCGCCGGCACCGCCCGCAACCTGCTCCACCTCCAGCTGGTCGACTGCGGCGAGGAGATCCTCGGCAGCCTCCAGTACCGCACCGGCGCGCTGGACGCCGCCACCGCCGCCCGGATCGCCGGGCACTACACGGCACTGCTGGACGCCGCCCACGCCGCCCCCGACACCCCCGTCGCCGCCCTGGAGTTCCTGGCCCCCGACGAGCGCGCCGCCCAGCTCGCCGCCCCCGCCCCCGCCCCGACCTGCCCGCCACCACCGTCCCCGCCCGGTTCGCCGCCCGCGCCGCCGCCCACCCCGACGCGGTCGCCGCCGTCGCCGACGGCACGCCCGTCACGTACGGCGAACTGGCCCGCCTGGTCGCCCACGCCGCCGCCGCCCTCACCCGGCACGGCGCCGGGCCCGGCCGCACGGTCGGCATCACGCTGCCCCGCGGCCTGGACCAACTCGTCGCCGTGCTGGCCGTGCTGGCCACCGGCGCCGCCCACCTCCCGCTCGACCCCGACTACCCGGCCGCCCACCTGGCCTTCGTCCGCGACGACGCCCGGCTCGCCCTGCGGATCACCGACCACCCGGAACAGCCCGGCGACCTCACCCCCGCCGACCTCGCCCCCACCGGCGACGGCACGCCCCCGCTGCCCCCGGCGCCCGACCCCGCGCTGCCCGCCTACGTCCTCTACACCTCCGGCACCACCGGCCGCCCCAAGGGCGTCGAAGTCCCGCACTCCGCGCTGGCCAACGTCCTCGGCAGCCTGCGCGACCGGCTCGGCGCCACCGCCGCCGACCGCTGGCTCGCCCTCACCTCGCTCGCCTTCGACATCTCCGCCGTGGAACTCCTGCTGCCGCTCACCACCGGCGCCCGGGTCGTCCTCGCCCCGCCCGGCGCCCACCGCGACGGCCCCGCCCTGCTCGCCCTGCTCCGCGAACAGCGGATCACCCACGTCCAGGCCACCCCCAGCGGCTGGCAACTGCTGCTGGACGCCGGACTCGCCGACACCGCCCTCACCGCCCTCACCGGCGGCGAGGCCCTGCCCGCCCCGCTCGCCGCCGCCCTGACCGCCGCCACCGCCCGGCTGGTCAACGTCTACGGCCCCACCGAGACCACCATCTGGTCCACCTGCGCCGACCCGGCCCTCGACGAGCACGGCGCCGTCACCCTCGGCGAACCCCTGGACAACACCCGGGCCTACGTCCTCGACCAGCGGCTGCGCCCCGTCCCGTACGGCGTCCCCGGCGAACTCCACCTGGCCGGGGACGGCGTCGCCCACGGCTACCGCGGCCGTCCCGGCCTCACCGCGAGCCGCTTCCGACCCGACCCGTACGGGCCGCCCGGAGCCCGGATGTACCGCACCGGGGACCTGGTGCGCCGCGCGCCCGGCGGCGCCATGGAGTACCTGGGCCGCGCCGACACCCAGGTCAAGCTCCGCGGCCACCGCCTCGAACTCGGCGCGATCGAGGCCCGCCTCGCCACCCACCCCGGCGTCGCCCGGGCCGCCGCAGCCCTGCGCGGAGCGGACCGGCTGGTCGCCTACGTCGTCCCGGCCGGCCCGGCCCCCGACCCGGCCGAACTGCGCGCCCACCTGGCCGCCGTCCTCCCCGCCGCCGTCCTGCCCAACGCCTACGCCGTCCTGGACGCCCTCCCGCTCACCCCCAACGGCAAGCTCGACCGGGCCGCGCTACCCGACCCCGGGCCCGCCCGCCCCGACCCCGCGCCCGCCGCCGGGGGCGCGAACGCCGGACCCGGGGACGCCGGACCCGGGGACGCGGTGCTCGACGCGGTGCTCGCCATCTGGGCCGAAGTCCTCGAACTGGACGACCTCGGCCCCGACGAGGACCTCTTCGACCTGGGCGGCCACTCGCTGACCATCACCGCGATCGCCGCCCGCGTCTCCCGCACCCTCGGCGTCGACGTCCCGCTCGACGTCTTCTTCGACGAACCCACCGCCCGCGGCGTCGCCGCCGCCGTCCGCGCCCTGCAAGGAGCCACCCCGTGAGCAACGAGATCCGCTACGTCGTCGCCGTCAACGACGAGGAGCAGCACGCCCTGTGGCCCGACGGCGCACCGCTGCCCGCCGGCTGGCGCGCCGAGGGCTTCGCCGGCACCGAGGCCGAGTGCACCGCCCACGTGGACCGGGTCTGGCCGGACATCCGCCCGCTCAGCCTGCGCCGCCGCCTGGCCGGCCACCCGGACGCCCGCGAGGACGCCCGATGAGCGAGCTGCGCGACCGCGTCGCCGACCTGGTCTCCCGCGCCACCGACGGCGCCGTCGGCACCCCCGAACTCCTCGGCTCCGCCGACGTGCCGCTCGCCGCGCTCGGCGTCAGCTCGCTCGCCCTGCTGCGGCTCGCCGACAGCCTGGAGGAGGAGTTCGGCATCCTGGTCGACCTGGCCGACCGCACCCTGTACACGGCGGACCTCGACGGGCTCACCGCGCGGGTGCGGGAGCTCGGCGGCACCCCGTGACCGCCCTGGAGGTGCCGTTCGCCGGCGGGCGGGCCGGAGCGGCGCCGCTCACCTGGGGACAGCGGGCGATCTGGCACGCGATCGGCCGCACCGCGCCCAACGACCACTACTTCAACCTGGGCCGCGTCCTCCCGCTCGCCGACCGGGGCACCCCCGTGGACGCCCCCCGGCTCACCGCCGCGCTGGCCGCCCTCATGCACCGGCACGAGGCGCTGCGCACCCGGATCGCCGACGGCCCCCGCCAGCAGCTGCACGGCGCGGGCCGGATCACCGTCGACCTCCGCGACGCCCCCGACGCCGACGCGGCCGCGCGCACCGCCGACGGCCTGCTCGCCGAACTCACCGCCCGCCGCTTCGACTACGCGGGGAGTGGCCGGTCCGCTTCGGCGCGGTGCGCCACGACGGGCGGATCAGCCACGTCGTGCTCGCCCTGTGCCACCTGGCCTCCGACGGCCACGGCGCCGAGGTCCTGGTCCGGGACCTGCGGCTGCTGGCCCGGCGCGGCTCCGCCGGACCGGCCACCCCCCTGACCCCGCACGACCTGGCGCACCACCAGCACTCCCCGGCGGGCCGCCGGGCCGGCGAGGCCGCCCTCGCGTTCTGGGCCGACGGGCTGGCCGCCGCCCCGCCCACCATGTTCCCCACGCCCGTCGCCGCCCCCGAGCACCCGCGCTACTGGACCGGCCGCCTGGTGTCCGCCGCCCTGCCCCGGGCGGTGGACGCGCTGGCCCTCGCCCACCGGGTCAGCGGCTCCACCGTGCTGCTCACCGCCGCCGCCGCGCTGGTCGCCGCCGACCAGGGCCACCGGACGGCGGCCGTCATGCCGATCGCCGGGAACCGCGCCGGAGCCGACCGGCGCACCCTGGTCAGCACCCTCTCGCAGGACGCCCTGTTCGTCCTGCGCACCCCCGACGACCCGGACGCCGTCCTCACCGACCTGCTGGCGGACGCCTGGCCCGCCGCGCTGGCCGGCTACCGCGCCGCCTCCTACGACCCGGCGGCCTGGGACGCCCTGCTGGCCCGCGCCGCCCGCGAACGCGGCACGGAGGTCCACCCCTACTGCTGCTTCAACGACATGCGCCTGGTCGACCGCCCGCCCGCCACCGGCCCGCTGGACGCCGCCACCCTGGCCGGGCTGCGCCGGCGCACCGCGCTGGACTTCCCCGCCACCCAGGACCGGGTGGCCTGCCGCTACTGCCTGCACCTCACCGGCGACGGGGACACCCTCACCGTCACGCTCACCGCGGACACCGCGTACCTGCCCAAGGCCGCGATCCACGCCCACCTGCGCGCCCTGGAGGACGTCATCGTCGACTCGGCGGCGGGCCACCCGCCCCGGGTGGCCCGGCTGCGGGAGGCGCTGCTGCGGGAGGCGCCGCGATGACCGAGGGAGCCGTGACGACCGGACCCGGACCGGTGCCCCGCCCGGTCGCCCGCGCCGCGGACGGGGCCACCTCGTGCCCGCAGGGCGGCCGGATGCGCTTCGAGGTGACCGCCGGCGACGGCGGCCCGCTCACCGGACGGGTCCTGGTCACCGACGTGGTGGCCGGCCGGGTGCGCGCCGCCGCGGACCTCCGGGGCACCCACTGGGAGCTCACCGTCCCCGCGCACTGGCCGAGTTCGCTCTACCGGGCCAGCTTCCACGACCTGCGCCCCGAGGAGCCCGAGCCGGAACGCGACGCCGAGCACGAGGTGTGGTTCGCCGTCCGGGCCGCCCGCCCGGCCGCCCCGATCCTGGTCTCCGTCCCGTTCGCCACCTGGCGGGCCTACCACCGGGCCGGCCAGCCCGGCCGCAGCCTCTACTACGCCGAACAGCCCGACCGGGCCGCCCGGGTGGCGCTGGACGCCCCCGGCGGCGGCCCGCCGCCCGAGCGCTGGGAGGAACCGCTGCTGCACTGGCTGCACCGCACCGGCCGCCCGGTCGAGTTCTGCTCCGGATTCGACCTGGACGACGGCGACGCACTGCTCTCCGCCCACCGGCTGCTGGTGGTCAACGGCCACGACGAGTACTGGACCGCCGGGATGCGCGACAGCGTCGAGGGCTTCGTCCGCCGCGGCGGCAACCTCGCCGTGTTCGCCGGGAACACCGCCTGGTGGCAGATCCGGCTGGAGGACGGCGGACGCACCCTGGTCTGCCACCGGGACGCCGCCGCCGACCCCGTCGCCGCCACCGACCCCGCCCGGGCCACCGTCGAGTGGTCCTCCGCGCCGGTCGACCGCCCGGAGAACACCATGACCGGCGTCAGCTTCCGCAACGGCGCGGGCGCCTGGGGCGAGGGCATGGCCGTCATCGGCGAGGAGGCGTACACCGTCCGGTTCGCCGACCACTGGGTGTTCGAGGGCACCGGCCTGTCCGACGGCGACACCTTCGCCCGCGGCGCCCTCGGCTACGAGACCGACGCCGCCGAACTCGACTGGTCCCTCGGCGTCCCCCGGCCCACCGGCCGCGACGGCACCCCGCGCTCCTTCGCCGTCCTCGCCACCGCCGACCTGCGCCACTGGCGCAGCTACGGCCAGGGCGGCTGGGCCACCCTGGGCGTGCACCGGCTCGGCGCCGGGACGGTCTTCAACGCGGCCACCATCAACTGGGGCCGGGCGCTGGACGACCCGGCCGTCGACCGGGTCACCCGCAACGTCCTCGACCGGCTCTCCGGCACCGTCCCCGCCCCCCGCTGGCACACCGTCGGCCCGGCCCCCGCGCTGCGCGGCCTCGCCGCCTGCGAGGGCACCCTGTTCGCCCTCGCCGCCGACGGACGCACCCTGCTGCACCGCGAACCGTCCGAGCAGAACCTGCCCTGGCGGCCCTGCGCCGACCCCGCCCCCGCCGAACTGCGCTGCCTGACCGCCCCCCGCGAAGCCTGCCACCCCGTCCCGCTCGCCCTGCTCGCCGTGACCACCGGGGACCGCCTCGTCCACCGCGACCCCGTCACCGGCCCCGCCCCCTGGCGGGACGCCGGACCGGTGCCCGCCGGGACGAGCGCCCTCGCCCTGTGCGACGCCACCCTGTTCGCCCTCACCCCGCACGACGACACCCTGCACCACCGCCCCGCCCAGCTCCCCGACGCGCCCTGGACGGCGCTCGGCGGCGCCGGGAAGGCCACCGCCCTGACCGTCCTCAACGCCCGGCTGTACGCCCTCGGCCCCGACGGCCTGCTCAGCCGCCCGCCCGTCCGCACCGACGAACCCTTCCGCCCGGCCGCGCCCTTCCCCCCGGCCACCGCGCTGGCCGCCCACGCCGGCCGCCTGCTCGCCGCCACCCCGCCCGGCCGGCTGATCAGCCACCCGCCGGCCTGAACCCCGGCCGTCCGGGTCCGGGGCCGTCCGGGGCCGGGCCCGGTTCGGGTTCGGGCCGCGCGGGTCAGTGACCCAGCACGCCGCGGACCCAACCGTCCACCGTGCCGGTCAGGTCGTGCTGCCCGGCCCCGTGGTCCAGCACGAAGGTGCGCACCGAGTCGCCGCCGTGGAACACGCCGCGCTTGTCGAACTCCAGCACCACCTCGACCCGGTCCGGACCGGTGACGAAGGACAGCTCGACCTCGCTGCACCGCCGGGCGAACTGCGCCGCCGCCTTGTACTCGATCTCCTGGTAGAACGGCAGCGTCTGCCCCGTGCCGCGGATTCGCCCCGCCTCCAGATCGGCCCGGTGGAAGTGGAAGCCGAGCGCCGCCAGCGCCTCCAGCACCCGCTCCTGCACCGGCAGCGGACGCACCTCCAGCGGATCGGTGTCCCCGCGGTCCAGCTGGCCCGCGATGTCCACGTCGGTCCGGACCCCGAGCACCATGCCCGCCAGGTGGTGCCCCCGACCGCCGTCAGCGGCGTCTCCCACGGCACGGGAAAGGCGAACGGCACCGCCCGCCGCTCCCCGGCCGCCAACCGCAGCGGCCCGGACACCCGCACCCGGCCGAACTCCTCGGTGGTGTGGCCCTCGCGGTCCTCGTACTCGACCTCCACCCGGGCCGCCAGGCAGAGCGCGATCCCGTTGATCTCGGCCTCCCGCTCCCCGCCGACCAGGTTCACCTGCCCGTGCACCGTGCCGCCGGGCCGGACCACCGGGGTGGACAGCACCGTGTCGACGGTGGGTCCGCCGACACCCAGGGCACCGAGAAGCCGCTTGAACACCATCCGGGGGCACTCCTCACAGAATCGGGATCACGAGCCCGACGATCGTACTTTGCCCGTCCTTTGCCACCGCCCGGCCCTCCCTCCCCTTCCGTGCGGCACCTCCTTCCGTGCGGCACCTCCTCCAGCGCGGCACCGGCGGCCGCTCACAGCGCGTCCAGGCACTCCACCGGGTCCGGGCCGCCCCACTCCTCCGGATCGTCGTCCCCGTCCACTCCGCCCGTCCCGTCGAACTCCGCGTCCGCCGCCCGCACCGCCGAGCCGTACTCCTCCGCGTCCCGCACCGGGTGCAGGGCCCGCACCCCGCCCCCGCCCACCGCCACCACCCCGAGCGTGCAGCGGTTCCCCGGCCCCGGCCAGAGGTAGTCCCGCACCACCGCGAACCCGCCCCGCTCCCCGACCTGCCCGGCCGCCCCGCCCACCAGCGCCAGGAACCACAGCGGATCGCGGAACTCCTCCCGGTGCACCGTCAGGTTCACCACCGTCAACGTCTCCGAGGCCGCGTCGTACCCCACCCGCGCGAGCCCCGGCTCCTCCGCCGTCCGCAGGAACGCCCCCCAGTGCGCCCGATGGTCCCCGCCCTCCGCCAACCACCGCTCCACCGCGGCGTGATCGGGCTCCGGATGCAGCCCCCACGGCAACCCGCCCCCCTCCCCGCCCCGGTCGTCCCACCCCGCCAGCTCCCCCCACCCCGCCCACGGCCCGGCCGCCCCGGCCAGGTACCGCCGCAGCGCGACCGGCCCCAGGTGCAACCGCGCCATCGCGGAGTACGGCTCGGACATCGCGGAACCCTTCCCAGACCACCGGCAGAACGTCGACGCGCAGATCCTGGCAGCCGGTGGTGACACCCCGCCCCCACCCCGTCCCGTCCCGCGCCCCCCTCCGGCGTCCCCCGTTCGGCCGCGGGATGCCTCGCCGGATGACTGGGCCGGGCGATCCGGTTAGACGCCCACCGTGCTGAGATTCCTGTGGGTGGCCTTGCTGGGGTGCGGAGCGGCGGCGGCCGTGGTGGTGGCGTCGGTGGTGTCGCCGTGGTGGTGGTTCCTGGCGGTGCCGCTGCTGCTACTGGCGGCGGTGGCGGTCGCGGACGTGGTGCAGACCCGGCACTCGGTGCTGCGCAACTACCCGGTGCTGGGGCACCTGCGGTTCGCGCTGGAGGACGTCCGGCCCGAGGTGCAGCAGTACTTCGTCGAGCGCAACGTGGACGGCCGCCCCTTCGACCGGGACACCCGGAGCATCGTCTACGAGCGGGCCAAGGGCACCGACGCCGAGGAGCCGTTCGGCACCGAGCTGGACCTGTACGAGCCCGGCCGGGAGTTCCTCGTCCCGTCGCTGGCCCCGGTCGCGGTGCCGAAGGAGGCGCCCCGGGTGCGGATCGGCGGCCCGGACTGCACCCGGCCCTACGACATGGCGCTGCTGAACGTCTCCGCGATGAGCTTCGGCTCGCTCTCCGCCAACGCCGTGCTGGCGCTGAACACCGGCGCGGCACAGGGCGGCTTCGCGCACGACACCGGCGAGGGCGGCCTGTCCGAGTACCACCTGCGGCCGGGCGGCGACCTGGTCTGGGAGCTCGGCACCGGCTACTTCGGCTGCCGCACCGAGGACGGCGGCTTCGACCCGGCCCAGTTCGCCGAGAAGGCCGCCCACCCGCAGGTCAAGTGCCTGTCGCTGAAGCTCGGCCAGGGCGCCAAGCCCGGCATCGGCGGGGTGCTGCCCGGCGCGAAGGTCAACGCCGAGATCGCCAAGGTGCGCGGCGTGCCGGAGGGCAAGACGGTCATCTCGCCGCCGTACCACCGGGTCTTCTCCACCCCGCGCGAACTGGTGCTGTTCCTGGCCCGGATGCGGGAGCTGGCGGACGGCAAACCGGTCGGCTTCAAGCTGTGCGTCGGCTCGCGGCAGCAGTTCCTGGCGGTGTGCAAGGCGATGCTGGCGGAGGGCGTCACCCCGGACTTCATCGTGGTCGACGGCGCCGAGGGCGGCACCGGCGCGGCCCCGCTGGAGTTCGCCGACCACGTCGGGATGCCGCTCACCGAGGGCCTGCTCACGGTGCGCGACGCGCTGCTGGGCACCGGCCTGCGGGACCGCATCCGGATCGGCGCCAGCGGCAAGGTCGCCACCGGCAGCGACCTGGTCAAGCGGCTGATCCAGGGCGCCGACTACACCAACGCGGCCCGGGCCATGATGTTCGCGATCGGCTGCATCCAGGCCCAGCGCTGCCACACCAACACCTGCCCGGTCGGCGTCACCACCCAGGACCCGCGCCGGGCCCGGGCCCTGCACGTGGGCGACAAGTCCCAGCGGGTCGCCCGCTACCAGGAGGCGACCGTCAAGAGCGCCCTCCAGATCATGGCCTCGATGGGCGTGGACGACCCGGCCGACCTGCACCCGCGGATGCTGCGCCGCCGCCTGGACCAGCAGACCGTCCGCTCCTATGCCGACCTGCACCCGCCGATGGCCCCGGGCCGCCTGCTGGACGACCCGCCGCAGTCCTGGGCCCGCGACTGGCGCGAGGCCGACCCCGACCGCTTCACCGTCTGAACCGCTTCGCCGTCCGAACCGCCCACCGTCTGAACCGCCCACCTGCGACAAGGAGCTCCCCGTGGCACGTACCGTGGCCCGCGTGATCGTCGACGCCCTCCGGGACCTGGAGGTGCGGCACGTCTTCGGCGTGGTCGGCGACGCCCTCAACCCGCTGACCGACGCCATCCGCACCACCGAGGGCATCGAGTGGGTGGGCTGCCGGCACGAGGAGGCGGCGGCCTTCGCGGCCGGCGCCCAGTCGCAGCTCTCCGGGGGCTGGGCGTGTGCATGGGCACCGTCGGCCCCGGCTCGGTGCACCTGCTGAACGGCCTGTACGACGCGGCCAAGAGCCGCACCCCGGTGCTGGCGATCGCCGGGCAGGTGCCGTCCGCGGAGATCGGCGGCGACTACTTCCAGGAGGTCGACAACGACCTGCTGTTCCGGGACGTCGCGGTGTTCCGGGCCACCGTCTTCTCGCCCGACCAGCTGCCCCGGCTGCTGGAGGCGGCGGTCCGCGCCGCGCTCGCCGAACGCGGCGTCGCCGTGCTGACCGTGCCCGGCGACCTGGGCGAGCAGGAGCTGACCGACGACCGCCCGGCCCGCTTCCCGCACACCCGCCCGGTCACCCGCCCCGACGACGAGGGCGTCCGGCGGGCCGCTGAACTGATCAACGCGGGGGAGCGGGTGACCCTGCTGGTCGGTCGCGGCGCCCGGGAGGCCGGACCGGAGGTCCGCGAGCTGGCCGAGCGGCTGGCCGCGCCGATGGTGCTCACCCTCAAGGCCAAGGAGGGCTTCGAGGACGCCAACCCGTACCAGGTCGGCCAGACCGGCCTGATCGGCAACCCGGCCGCCGCCCACGCCCTGGACTCCTGCGACACGCTGGTCCTGCTCGGCACCGACTTCCCCTACCGCGACTGGTACCCGCAGGGCCGCAAGGCCGTCCAGATCGACCTGGACGAACGCCACCTCGGCCGGCGCACCCCGGTGGACGTCGGCCTGGCGGGCGACACCGCGGCCACCCTGCGCGCGCTGCTCCCGCTGCTGGACGCCGTCGAGGACCGCACCCACCTGGACGAGGCGCTCGGGGCGTTCGCCGACTGGCAGCAGGGCCAGCGCAAGCTCGCCGACACCCGGCACGACCACCGCCTGCTGGGCCGGCTGCGCAGCGCCTTCGACAACCGCGACGGCGACGTCCGACCGGAGGCGCTGGCGGCGGCGGTGGACGCGGCGGCCGCCGACGACGCGGTCTTCACCTCCGACACCGGCATGGCCACCGTCTGGCTGTCGCGCTTCGTCACGATGCGCGGCGGACGGCGGCTGCTGGGCTCCTACAACCTGGGCTCGATGGCCAACGCCATGCCGCAGGCGCTGGGTGCCCAACTGCACTACCCGGACCGCCAGGTGGTGGCGTTCTGCGGGGACGGCGGACTGAGCATGCTGCTCGGCGATCTGATGACGATCAAGACCCACCGGCTGCCGGTGAAACTGGTGGTGTTCGACAACCGCCGGCTCGGCATGGTCAAGCTCGAACAGGAGCAGTCCGGACTGCCCGAGTTCGGCACCGAGCTGGACAACCCGGACTTCGCGGCGGTGGCGACCGCGCTCGGCCTGACCGGCATCCGGGTCACCGGCCCGGACGAGCTGGCGGACGGCGTCCGGCGGGCCTTCGAGACGCCCGGGCCGGTGCTGCTGGACGTGCTCACCAACCCCCAGGAGATCGCCGTCCCGGCGAAGCCGACCGTCGAGCAGGGCTGGGGCTTCGCGATCGCCAAGGTCAAGGAGACGCTGCGCAGCCATGGCGAGTGACACCCGCCAGGCCCGCCAGGCCGGTCGACCGGCCCGCCAGGCCGGTCGACCGGCCCGCCAGGCCGGTCGACCGGCCCGCCAGGCCGGTCGACCGGCCCGCCCGGCCGGTCGACCGGTCCGGGGCGGGGCCGGTGCGGCAGGGTGGTCGGCATGAGCGCCCCCGAGGAGAGCGACTACGCCGTCAGCGCCGAGTTCTACGACCTGCTCCAGGCGGAGGGCGACCGGCGGCGGGCCCGGCGGTGGTTCGCCGCCGCGGCCGGCCGGGCCCGGCACGGGATCGTCGAATTCGGCGCCGGGACCGGGCTCGTCACCGAGGTGCTGCTGGAGTCCTCGGGCGTCCCGGTGCACGCCGTCGAGCCCGCCCCGGCGATGCGGACGGTGCTGATGTCCCGCACGGCGGCGCTGGGCGCGGACCGGCGGGCCCGGCTGACCGTCCACCCGGGCCGGGCCGAGGACGCCGGGCTGGTCGAGGCCGCCGACCTGGCGGTGGCCGCCAACGTGGTCGGCTGCGTCGAACCGGCCGCCCGGCGCGCCCTGTGGCGGACGGCGGCCCGGGCCCTGGTACCCGGGGGAGTCCTGCTGTTCGACCCGCCGCCCACCGAACTCCCCGACGGCGCCGAGACCCTGACCGGCCTCGGCCCGGTCCGGCTGGGCACCGACAGCTACCGGGCGGACATCACCCGGCTGCCCGACCGGGGGCTGCTGCGGATGGTCTTCGACTACCGGGTCGAACGGGCGGGCCGGGCGGTGCGCCACGCCCGGGAGGAGTTCCCGATGTGGCCGGCCGAGCCCGCGGCCCTGGCGGCGGAAGCCGCGCAGGCGGGCCTGGAGTTCGTCGCCTCCCCGCACCCGGAGCTGCTGGCGGCCCGCCGCCCGTCCGGCTGAGCCCGCCGCCCCCGGCCTCCTCGCCCTCACCCCCGCGACCGGGCCGGACTTGAAAGTCCGTCAATTTCTCTCATGCGTCGGGTATTTGCGCGAAACGGATAGCTTGCTACGGTCCACTCGCCGGAAGTTGCACATCGGTCGCGGGCGGGCGTTCCGTCGGCGACCCCCAGCACGAGGAGACCCCTTTGTCGCGCGCCCGTTCCGCCGCCGCCCTCGCGGCCGTCGCCCTGGCCACCGTCGGCCTCACCGGGTTCATGGGCCTGACCGCCACCGAGGCCGCGGCCACCACGCCGCCCACGCCGTACATGTGCCCGCCGTTCCTCACGGACGGCGCGCACGGCCTCTACGGGTGGACCTACGGCCAGGGCTGGCTGGTGTGCAACTACGGCGGCGGCCCGGCCGCCCCGCTGACCTGCCGGTACAACGCGTTCAGCGGCGACGCCTGGTTCAGCGCGCCGAACCCCGACTACTGCCCGACCCGCGCGGTGCCCACCGTCGCCTGAGCCCACCGCCGCCCGAGCCCGTCGCCTGAGCCCGCCTTCGGCCGAGCCCATCGCCGCCTGTGCCCGCCCGCGCGGGTTCAGCCGAAGAGCCGCGCCAGCGCGAGGCCCGCGGCGCCCTGGGGGACCGCCAGGTCGGTGGCGCGGGCGAGGGCGACGTGCTGCCAGCGCGGATCGGGCAGCCGGGCGGCGAGCGCGGCGCGGATCGCGCCCTCGTACGGCTCCGGGTCCGCGAGGAGGGCGTCGCCGCCGAGGGTGACCTCCTCGACGTCGAGCAGGCGGACCAGGTTGGCGACGCCGATCGCGAGGGCGGCCGCGGCCTCCCCGGTGCGGCCGGCCCGCAGGGCGGTGAGGCAGACGGCCTCCAGGCACCCGCGGGCGCCGCAGGCGCACGGCGGCCCGGCCGGGTCGATGCACTGGTGGCCGAACTCGCCGGCGTTGGTGCGCGCGCCGCGCTGGACCCGGCCGCCGAGGACCAGGCCGGCCCCGACGCCGTCGCCGAGGTGGACGAAGGCGCGGTCGTCCGGTCCCGGACGGCTCAGGACGCCGGCGGTGGTGTTCTTCTCGACGACCACCGGCAGCCCGGTGCGGGTCCGCACCGCCTCGCGCAGGTGCAGGCCGTGCCAGCTCGGCATGCCGGTGACCTGGTGCAGGACGCCGTCGCGGGTGTCCAGCGGGCCGGGGCAGGCCAGGCCGAGGCCGAGCACGTCGCCGGTCCCGGAGGCCGCGGTGAGCGCGCGGACCATGGCGGCGAGCCGGTCGAGGACAGGGCCGGGGCCGCCGTCCGGGTCGATCGGCTCCTCCGCCCGGGCGGTGACGGCGCCGGTGAGGTCGACCCGGAGCAGGCGCAGTTCGCGGCGGCCGATCTCGGCGCCGAGGGCCGAGCGGGAGCCCGGGACGAGGCGCAGCAGGGTGCGCGGCTTGCCGCTCTGCCCGGCGACGCGCTCGTGGCCCGCCTCGGTGAGCAGGCCGTCGGCGAGCAGCCGGGCGGTGATCTTGCTGATGGCCTGGGCGGTGAGCCCGGTGCGGGTGGCCAGTTCGACCCGGCTGGTGCCGCGGTCGGCGGCGGCGCGGACGGCGCGCAGGACGGCGGTGTCGTTGCGGTCGCGGAGCAGGGCGAGGTTGAGGGCGCCGTGGTGGGCCGGGTCGGTGGTCACCCGTCGATTATGCGAGCTTGCCGGTTAGTCCACGCTGTTGTTTAACTTGGGGCATGGACCTCCCGACCCTGAACGTGGGACTCATCGGCTACGGCATCGCCGGTGCGGTCTTCCACGCGCCCCTGATCAGCACCACGCCGGGCCTGCGCCTCGCGGCCGTGGTGACCTCCGACCCGGAACGCCGCGCGCGGGTCTCCCGCGAGCACCCGCAGGCCGAGCTGTTCGCGGACGCCGACGCCCTCCGGGCCGCCGCGCCCGGCCTCGGACTGGACCTGGTCGTGGTCGCCTCCCCCAACCGCACCCACGTCCCGCTGGCCACCGCCGCCCTGGAGGCCGGACTCCCGGTCGTGGTCGACAAACCGCTCGCCGCCACCGCCGCCGACGGCGAGCGGCTGGCCGACCTGGCCCGGGACCGGGGCCTGCTGCTCAGCGTGTTCCAGAACCGGCGCTGGGACGGCGACTTCCGCACCGTCCGGCAGCTGGTCGCCTCGGGACGGCTCGGCCGGGTCAACCGGTTCGAGTCGCGCTTCGAGCGCTGGCGCCCCGAACTCAGCGGCGCCTGGCGGGAACTGGGCGACCCGGCCGAGGCCGGCGGCGTGCTCTACGACCTGGGCGCGCACCTGGTCGACCAGGCCCTGGTCCTGTTCGGCCCGGCCGAACGCGTCTACGCCGAACTGGACGCCCGCCGCGACGGCGCGCAGACCGACGACGACAGCTTCGTCGCCCTCACCCACGCCGACGGCACCCGCTCCCACCTGTGGATGAGCGCCACCGCGGGCGACCTCGGCCCCCGCTTCCGGGTGCTGGGCTCCCGGGGCGCGTACGTCACCCACGGCCTGGACGGCCAGGAGGACGCGCTGCGCCGGGGCCGCACCCCCGCGGACCCGGACTGGGGCGCCTACCCGCGCGAACGCTGGGGCGCGCTGCGGGCCGGGGAGGAGACCGAACCGGTGGCGACCCTGCCCGGCAGCTACCAGGACTACTACGCCGACCTGACCCGGGCGCTGCACGGTCGGGGCCCCGTCCCGGTCGAGGCCGGCGACGCCGTCGAGGCGCTGCGCGTGCTGGAGGCCGCCCAGCGCTCCGCCCGCACCGGAGCGGCGGTGGCGCTGTGACCCTCGACATCGCCGAACTGGAGCGTCAGCACCGGGAGTTGCAGCTCCCCTCGGCCGACCTGGACGACCTCTGGCGGCTGGGCTCACTGATCGTCGCCGAAGCCCGGGCCCGCGACCTCGCGGTGACGGTCGACATCCGCCACGGCGAACAGCAGGTCTTCCACGCCGCGCTGCCCGGCACCAGCGCCGACAACGACCACTGGGCCCGCCGCAAGGCGGCCGTGGTGCGCCGCTTCGGCGAAGCCTCCTACCTGGTGGGCGAACGCCACCGGGCCGCGGGCCGCACCTTCGACCTCGACCCGGCGCACTACGCCGCGCACGGCGGCTCCTTCCCCCTGCTGGTGCGCGGTACGGGCATGGTGGGCACGGTCACTGTCTCCGGCCTGCCGCAGGTCGAGGACCACCGCCTGGTCACCGACTGCCTGGCCCGGTACCTGGAACAGCAGCGGTAGGGGAGCGCCCTGCGGCCCCGCGCCGTACGGCCCCGCAGCGCCGCGTCCGTCCGGCCCCGCAGCCCCCCCGGCCGGACGGCCCCCGCGTCCGCACGGCTGCGGGGCCGTCCGGGGCCGGGGCCCGTCCGGTCCGGTGGATGCGGGAGGCCCGCGCTCGAACGTCCCTGACCGTCACCGGAGTTCACCGCCGCCCGTCGGCGGGGCACCGGCGTGTCGGCCGGACACGGCCGGCCCGGCTGCGCAAGATGGCCGGTATGGAAGCGATCTGGAACGGCACCGTCCTCGCCCGCAGCGACGACACGGTCCTCGTCGAGGGCAACCACTACTTCCCGCTCGAAAGCGTCGAGCGGGCGTACCTGGAGGAGTCCGACACGCACACCACCTGCCCCTGGAAGGGCGAGGCTTCGTACTACAGCGTCGTGGTCGACGGCCGGAAGAACCAGGACGCGGCCTGGTACTACCCCGACCCGTTCCCCGCGGCCGAGCAGATCCGCGGCCGCCTCGCCTTCTGGAAGGGCGTGCAGGTGGTCTGACCGGCCCGGCCCGGACGGGGCTCCCCGCCCGGGCCGCGCGGCGACCCGTCGTCGCCGGGCTTCCTGGCTCAGGCGGTGGCGGCCGGCAGGTGTGCGCGCGCCCACTCCTCGAAGCCGGTCAGGTCGAGGCCCAGCGCCCGGGCGAACTCCGGCCGGGCCGGCTGGCCGACGACCTCCATGAACTCGTGCGTGGCACCCATGTCGCCCATCCCGGCGGCGCGGGCCTGCTCCTCGGTCATGTCCGGGGCCGTCAGCGGGACGCCCCAGGCGCGGGAGAGGACCTCGGCGACCTCGGTCATGGTCAGGTAGTCGCTGGCGAGTTCCAGTTCCACCCGGTGGAACGCGGCGGGGTCGGCGACGGCCGCCGCCGCGGCCCGGCCCACGTCCGCGGCGGCGACGAGCGACAGGTGCGTGCCCGGTTTGACGACGGTGACCAGGCCCCCCTCCAGACCGCGCGGGAAGTAGAACCGCAGGGCCGGCTCGAAGTTCTCCATGAAGAACGACGGCTTGAGCAACGTCCAGTAAGGGAAGTCGAGTTCGCGCAGCCGCTCCTGGATCGCGGCCTTCGTGCCGAGCGGGACCTCCAGCAGTGCCCACCGCCCCTCGGCCCAGCCCGGGGCCTCGACGTGCTGCCCCACGCCGCTGGTGGAGGACTGGACGAACTGCCGCACCCCGGCGGCCCGCGCAACCGTCATGAGGTTGTCCGCCTGGCGGACCTCGCCGGCGAAGTCGAACCCCGGCCCGGTGTACGCAGGCATCTGCACGGAGAAGACGGCCCGCACGCCGTCCACGGCCGCCTCCAGGGTCGCGGGTTCGGTGAGGTCGCCCACGCACAGGACGGCGCCGAGTGCCTCGACGGCCCGGGCGCGCGGCGTGCTCGGGTCGCGCACCAGGGCGCGCACCGGTATCCCCCGGTCGAGCAGGGCGCGGGCGGTGGCGCCGCCTTGGCGGCCGGTGGCACCGGTGACGAGAACCGGCGGTTCGGCAGTGGTCATGGGTCCATCTCCTCGACGGTCGCGCACGGCAAAAACGGCGGGGCCCGCCGTTTTGCGTTCGCTACGATACGGCGGGGCCCGCCACTAATCAACGTTGGGGAGACCATGACCGGCCAGCGCTCGGACGCCCGCCGCAACCGCACGCACATCCTGGCCGTGGCCGAGGCCGAGGTGGCGGCCCGGGGCGCCCAGGCGTCCCTGGAGCAGATCGCCCGCGTCGCGGGCGTCGGCTCGGCCACCGTGCGACGCCACTTCCCCACCCGCAAGGCCCTGCTCGAAGCCGTCTTCCAGCAGCGCGTCCACGACCTGTGCGAGCGCGCCCACGCGCTCCGCGCCGAACCCGACAGCCGCGCCGCCCTGCTGGAGTGGCTGCGCGAACTGCTCGCCTACTCGCTCGCCGCCCGCGGCCTGGCGGACGTCCTCTCCTACGAGCCGCTCCGGGACGAGGCCGCCGACAGCTCCTGCGCGCCCGCCCTCGCCGCGGCCGGCGACCTGCTGCTGCGCAGGGCCGTCGAGGACCGGACCGTCCGGGCGGACACCACCATCGACGACCTGCTTGTCCTGGTCATCGGGATCGCCCTGGCCACCGAGGACTACACCGACCCGGCGACCCGGGCGGACCGCGCCTTCCGGCTCGCGGTCGCGGGCCTCGGCACCGACGGCAGCTGAGCACCGACGGCAGCTGGGCACGCCCGCACACCCCGGCCGGGGCGATCCCCGCACCGCCGAGGTGCCCGGTCCGGGAGGAGCGGGGGCGCGTACCGTGGGTGAGGTGAACGAGCGCAACGAATGGCGGGTGGCGGTGGACCGGGGCCGGGTGGTCCAACCGGTCTGCGACCACCTGGACGGGCTCCAGCAGGTCCCCGCGAACACCGTCCCCGGCTGCGAGGAGTGCCTGCGCTCCGGCGGCACCTGGGTGCACCTGCGGGCCTGCCTGAGCTGCGGGCACGTCGGCTGCTGCGACAGCTCGCCCGGGCAGCACGCCCACCGCCACGCGCACGCCGCCGACGGCCACCACCTGGCCCGGTCCCTCCAGCCCGGCGAGGACTGGGCCTGGTGCTACACCGACGAGGTCTTCCTCCGACCCGCCTGACCGCGCGGACACCGCGCGGACACCGCGCGGCCCCGGCCCGGACCGGCAGTGCGGCCCGGCCGCCCCCCGCACCGGCCCGGCGCGCGGGTGAACCGCGTTTTTCCGCCCTCCGGCCCGCCCCGTGTGCTGGAGTGACGGGATGGACATCACACCTGGACGCCCGTACCCCCTGGGGGCGTCGTTCGACGGCGAGGGCACCAACTTCGCCCTGTTCTCCGCCTGCGCCGAACGCGTCGAACTCTGCCTGATCGACGACGACGGGAGCGAACGCCGCCTGCCGCTGAAGGAAGTCGACGGCGACGTGTGGCACGGCTACGTGCCCGGCGCGGGCCCGGGCACCCGCTACGGCTACCGGGTGCACGGCCCGTGGGACCCGGCGGCCGGGCACCGCTGCAACCCGGCGAAACTGCTCCTGGACCCGTACGCCAGGGCGATCGACGGGCAGATCGACGCCGACCCCGCCCTCTGCGGCCACCACCCCGACGACCCGGGCCGCCCCGACGACCGCGACAGCCTCGGCCACGTCCCGCTCGGCGTGGTCACCGACTCCGCGTTCGACTGGGAGGGCGACCGCCCGCCCGGCCACGCCTACCACGAGACGGTCGTCTACGAGGCGCACGTCAAGGGCATGACCCAGCGGCACCCCGACGTCCCCGAGGAACTCCGCGGCACCTACGCCGGACTCGCGCACCCCGCCGTGATCGAGCACCTCACCGCCCTCGGCGTCACCGCGATCGAACTGATGCCCGTCCACCAGTTCACCCAGGACGGCTTCCTCACCGACCGCGGCCTGTCCAACTACTGGGGCTACAACACGATCGGCTTCTTCGCCCCGCACAACGCCTACGCCGCGGCGGGCAGCCGGGGCGGACAGGTCCGCGAGTTCAAGTCCATGGTCAAGGCCCTGCACGCGGCCGGCATCGAGGTGATCCTCGACGTGGTCTACAACCACACCGCCGAGGGCAACGAGAACGGCCCCACCCTCTCCTTCCGGGGCATCGACAACGCCTCCTACTACCGGCTGGTGGACGACGACCCCGCCCACTACTTCGACACCACCGGCACCGGCAACTCGCTGCTGATGCGGCACCCCAACGTGCTCCAGCTCATCATGGACTCGCTGCGCTACTGGGTCACCGAGATGCACGTCGACGGCTTCCGCTTCGACCTGGCGGCCACCCTCGCCCGGCAGTTCCACGAGGTCGACCGGCTCTCCTCGTTCTTCGACCTGGTCCAGCAGGACCCGGTGGTCAGCCGGGTCAAACTGATCGCCGAACCCTGGGACATCGGCGACGGCGGCTACCAGGTCGGCAACTTCCCCACCCTGTGGAGCGAGTGGAACGGCCGCTACCGCGACACCGTCCGCGGCTTCTGGCGCGGCGACGACGGCACGGCCGGCGAGTTCGCCGAACGGCTGCTCGGCTCCTCCGACCTCTACCAGCACGACCGCCGCCGCCCGCGCGCCGGCATCAACTTCGCCGTCGCGCACGACGGTTTCACGCTGCGCGACCTGGTCTCCTACCACGACAAGCACAACGAGGCCAACGGCGAGGACAACCGGGACGGCGAGAGCGACAACCGCTCGTTCAACTGCGGCGCCGAGGGCCCCAGCGACGACCCGGCGGTCAACCGGCTGCGCGCCCGCCAGCAGCGCAACCTCCTCACCACCCTGATGCTCTCCCAGGGCGTCCCGATGATCGCCCACGGCGACGAGATCGGCCGCACCCAGCAGGGCAACAACAACGCCTACTGCCAGGACAGCGAACTCTCCTGGATGGACTGGGACCTCGACCCGCAGCGGCGCGAACTGCTCGACTTCACCCGCCGCGTCGTCGCCCTGCGGCACGAGCAGCCCGTCCTGCGCCGCCGCCGCTTCCTGCGCGGCCCGGACGGCCAGGACGGCCCCCCGGAGCAGGCCGAGGCCGTCTGGCTGCGCACCGACGGCGAGCTCATGAACGACGGCGACTGGGAACGCGGCGACACCCACGCCCTCGCCCTCTACCTGTCCGGCGACGGCATCCGCACCGGTGACGGCGTCCGCACCGACGGGGGCGTCCGCACCGGCGGCGACACCGAGGGCGCGGACTCCCTGCTGCTCCTGGTCAACGGCTGGTCGGGCGAGGTCGCCTTCCAACTGCCGCCCGCCGCCTTCGGCGAGAGCTGGACCACCCTGGTGGACACCGCCGACCCGGCGCTCACCGACGCCGACGAGACCGACTTCAAGGCGGGCACGACCGTCCCCCTCGAAGGCCACAGCCTGCGCGTCCTGCGCCGCGCCCACCGGAGCCCGGCCGCCTGACGGCAGCCCACCCCCGGCGGTGCCCCCCCGCCCGAGCGCGGGGCACCGCCGGCCGGTTCCGCACCGCTCGGCTTCGCACCGCTCGGTTTCGTGCCGCTCGGTTTCGCGTCGGCCGGTTTCGCGCCGGGCAGGGCGGGAATCCGGTGCGGGCGGCCGGTCGGGCGCGTTCAGGTCCTTTCGGTGGGCGGGGGTTCGTGGTGGCGGGGTCGTCGGGCGGCAGGAGACGCTGGTGGCGGGCGCTGCGGCGCACGCCGCTGACGATGTGGAACGACGACATCACCGACTTCGCGGCGGCGCTGACGTACTACGCGGTCCTGGCGGTGCTCCCGGCGCTGCTGGCCACGGTGGTGGGCTTCGCGCTGATCAGCCCGGCGGCGGCCCGGGACGCGGCGGTGCGGTTGGCGGGGCTGGTGCCCGGCCAGGCCGGGCCCGAGCTGGGCGGGGTGCTGACCCAGGCGCTGGGCGGGGGATCGGCCGGCTGGACGCTGATGGCGGCGGGCGCGGGCAGCGCGCTCTGGTCGTGCTGCAGCTACCTGGCGGTGTTCCGGCGGGCGCTGCACCGGATGCACGGCACCAGTGACCGGCGCTCCCCGTGGCGCCGGGCCCCGCGAATCGTGCTGACCGCGGCGGTGCTGCTGGTGCTGCTGGCGGTGAGTGCGCTGGCGCTGATCCTGAGCGGTCCGGTCGCCAGGGGCGCGGGCCGGGTGCTGCACCTGGGCGGGACGGCCCCGCTGGTGTGGTCGGTGGTGCGCTGGCCCGCACTGCTGGTGGTGGCGGCGGCGCTGGTGCTGATCGTCTTCCGGACCGGCCCGGAACCGGCGTGGCGCCGGTGGGGCAGCCTGCCGGGCGGCGCGCTGGCGGCGGCGCTCTGGCTGGCCTTCTCGGCGGGCTTCGCGCTGTACACCGCCACCCTGGGCACCTACAGCCGCCTGTACGGCTCGCTGGCGGGGACGGTGGTGTTCCTGGTCTGGCTCTGGCTCTCCAACCTCGCCCTGCTGGCCGGCGCCCAGTTCACGGCGGAACTGCACCGCGCCGCCGCCTGTTCGACCCGCACCCCCGGGGCGTCCGGTGTGTCCGGTGCGCCCGCCGGGTCCGGGCGCACCGCGGAGCCGCCCGCCGCCGACCCCTCCCCGGCCGGAGGCTGAGCACCACGCCCCCGCCGACCGGCCGCCCGCCGACTGCCCCTCCGGCTACCCGCCCACCGTCGACCCGCCCGCCAGCCGGGCGTACTCCCACGGATCGTGGGCGCTGAAGGGCACCACCTCTCCGCCGTGCCGGCGGACCAGCTCGCGCAGCCGGGCGTGGTTGCCCAGCCGCAGCGGCCGGTCGACCTCGGTGAGCTGCTGCAGCACGTCCATGCCGGGGTGGCCCTCGGGCCGGTCCGGGTCGATCTCCCGGTGGAAGTAGTAGGCGTCGCCGCAGTGCAGCAGCCAGCGGTCGGCGCCGGGGTCGCGGACCGCGACCCCGGCGTGTCCGGCGCTGTGCCCGCCGAGCGGGACGATCGCCAGGTCCGCGGCGAGCCGCGGCAGCGGGCGGACGGTGTCGAAGCCGAACCAGGGCTCCCCGTCGGCCTGCCGGTGCACCGTCCAGGCGGGCCGGTGCGCCCAGTGGGCGGGGCGGTAGCGAATCCGGTCCTCGGGGTGCGGCCCGGGGGAGCCGAGCGCGGCGCGCCGCTCCGCCTCCAGCAGGTGGACCTCGGCGGCGGGGAAGTCCGGCAGCCCGCCGGCGTGGTCGAGGTCGAGGTGGGTGAGCAGGACGTGCCGGACGTCGCGCGGATCGTGGCCGAGCGCCCGGACCTGGTGCAGCGCCGTCTCCGCGAGGTCGAGCACGGGCCGGGCGCGCCCGCGGAAGTCGGGGCCCAGGGTCCGGTCGGGGTCGGCGACGTCGGCGGTGCCGAGTCCGGTGTCGACCAGGACCAGGCCGTCCCGGTCGGTCTCCAGGAGCAGGCAGTGGCAGACCGCCGGGAGCTGTTCGCCCTCGTGCTCGACGCCGCGCAGTGAACCGCAGTTGAGGTGGTGGATTCGCATGTCCCCTCCAGGGGCGGCGGCCGCCCGCCCCGGAAATGGCGAACGACCGATCGCTAATAACGAACGGTCGTCAGGTTATGCTCGTGCCATGAGTCCTCGCAAGTCCGCCGCCGAAGCCGTCGCCACCCGCGCCCGCATCCTCGACCGCACCCTCGCCCTGGCCGTCGCCACCGGCCTGGAGGGCGTCACCATCGGGTGCTCGCCGACGACCTGGGCATGAGCAAGGCCGGCGTGATCGGCCCGTTCGGCACCAAGGAGGAACTCCACCTGGCCGCCGTGGACGAGGCGGTGGCCCGCTTCCAGGAGGCGGTCCTCGCCCCGCTGGCCGGCGCGGACCCCGGCACCGGGCGGTTGGTCCGGGCCCACGACGCCTGGTTCGCCTCCATGGCGGCCGACGGGCACGCGGGCTGCCTGCTCACCGCCGTCGCCGCCGAGTTCGACGCCCGCCCCGGCCCGGTCCGCGACCGGGTCCGCGCGGCGCTCGCGCGCTGGGACGCCTTCGTCCTCGGCGAACTCGACGCGGCGCTCGCCGCCGGCGAACTGCCCCTCGGCACCGACCCGGCACAACTGCTCTTCGAACTGCGCGGCGTCGCCCTGGCCGCCGACCAGGGCGTCCAGCTCTGGCACGACCCGCAGGCCCCCGCCCGCGCCCGCCGCGCCGTCCGCCGCCTCCTCACCGCCCCCTGACCGCGCGTCACCGCCCCCTGGCCGCGCGTCACCGCACCCCTGCGAGCGCCGGTGCGCCCCACCCCGACCGTCAGAGGCTGAGCAGCCCGACGGCGTGACCGTCGTGGTCCACCACCGGCCAGGCGTCCAGGCCCCGGGAGCGCATCGCGGCGGCCGCGGTGTCGGCGGCCATGTCGGCGGTGGCGAACGGCGCGCGGTCGTGGACGACGTCGCGCACCGGGGTGCGCTCGGTGTACCAGGAGCGGGCCTGGAACGGCGCGAGGTGCAGGCGGGTCAGCAGCCCGGCGCAGCGGCCCTCCTCGTCGCGGACCAGGAGGTGGTCGGCGCCGGAGCTGTGCAGGATGTCCATCGCGGTGTCGACCATGACGTCGTCGCTGATCTGCAGTTCCGGGTGGTTCATGAGATCGCCGACCGTGGTGGCGGTCGTGGGGCGTTCGAGGGCGATGGTCATGGCGTGGCTCCTTCTGGTCTCCGCCGCCGGGGCGGCGGTGGTCGGGGCACTGGCGGTGGGACGGCCGGCGGGGTCCGCCGTGGGCCCGGCTCGCGGCGCGGACCGGGCCCGGCGGGTGCTACGCGGCGAGGTCGACCTGCCGGGCCGGCCGGCGGTCGGCGGAACCCCGGGTGCCGCCGCCCACGGCCGTGCGGGTCTCGCCGGCCCGCCGGTTGCGCCGGGCCCGGCGGCTGCGGCCGGCGGCGGGGCCGCGGCGGGGCCGTTCGACCACGGGAGCGGCGATCACGGTGGGGATGCCGGTGGGGACGCGGGCGCCGGTGATCCGGCTGAGCTCCTCGTCGCCGGCGCTGACCTCGGTGGTGACGGGGGTGATGGCCGCGGTGGTCATCATCCGGGCCATCTCGCGGCGCTGGTTGGGCAGGACCAGGGTGACGACGGTGCCGGACTCGCCGGCCCGGGCGGTGCGCCCGCCGCGGTGCAGGTAGTCCTTGTGGTCGGCGGGCGGGTCCAGGTTGACCACCAGGTCGAGGCCGTCGACGTGGATGCCGCGGGCGGCGACGTCGGTCGCGATCAACGCCGTGACCTGCCCGGACCGGAACTGCTCCAGGGTCCGGGTGCGCTGCGGCTGGGACTTGCCGCCGTGCAGCGCCGCGGCCTTGACGCCGCTCGCCAACAGGCTGCGCACCAGGCGGTCGGCGCCGTGCCGGGTGTCGATGAACATGATCACGCCGCCGTCGCGGGCGGCGATGTGCGCGATCGTGGCGTCCTTGTCGGCGTTCCGGACGTGCAGCACGTGGTGCTCCATGGTGCTGACCGCCCCCGCCGAGGGGTCCACCGCGTGGGTGACCGGGTCCTTGAGGAACTGCCGCACCAGGCGGTCGACGTTGCGGTCCAGGGTGGCGGAGAACAGCAGGGTCTGGCCGCCCTCGGCGACCTGGTCGAGCAGCCAGGTGACCTGGGGCAGGAAGCCCATGTCGGCCATCTGGTCGGCCTCGTCCAGCACGGTGGCCTCGACCGCGTCCAGCCGGCAGTCGCCGCGCCGGATCAGGTCGGCGAGCCGGCCGGGCGTGGCCACCACGATCTCCGCGCCGCGGTTCAGCGCCTGTGCCTGGCGGCCGATCGACATCCCGCCGACCACGGTGGCCAGCCGCAGCCGCACCGCGTGGGCGTACGGGGTGAGCGCCTCGGTGACCTGCTGGGCCAGCTCGCGGGTCGGGACCAGGACCAGGGCCAGCGGGCTGCGCGGCTCGGCCTGCCGCCCGGCGGTGCGGGCCAGCACGGCCAGGCCGAAGGCCAGCGTCTTGCCGGAGCCGGTCCGGCCCCGGCCCAGCACGTCACGGCCGGCCAGCGCGTTCGGCAGCGTCGCGCCCTGGATCGGGAACGGCGCCGTGACGCCCTGGCGGGTCAGCACCGACAGCAGGGCCTTCGGTAGGTCCAGCTGGTCGAAGGACTCGACGGGCGGCAGCGCCGGGGTGGTGCTCACCGGCATCGCGAACTCGCCCTGCGGCGAAGCACTTTGACGGCCACCGCGGCCGGCGGGGCGCCGACCGGAGCCGGCCTGCCGGCCGCCGTGCGAGGAGCCGGAGCGGGAGCCGGCGTTCTGCTGGGCGTACGGGGAGCGACTGGAGCGATTCATGCGGAAAACCTTCCTCGGGTCGGCGCGTCACGAGGAAGGCTCCGTGGCGCGGGGCGCCGGCGGAGACCGCAAGGGAACGGGCCGGAAGTGTGACGGGTGGAACGTGGACGGCAGAACCGTGCGGCACGTCACCCGCGGTCGGCGCTCACCGCAAGGGGGCGGGAGCGCGCAACCGCGAACCGTGAGACGTCACAGCGGGACGTCACGGCGGGGCGCCGATCCGGGCGCGACGCCGTGCGTCTCGCGCGGGGATGGCCGCCGGTGGCGGAGCCTGGGGGAGGCCCGAACGGGCCGGGAACGCGCCGATGGCGCAATGCCGAGGGGCCCGCACCGGGCATGTACGCGGTGCGGGCCCCTCGCTGCTGGGCGGGTGCCGGAGCAGGAACTACAGCGGACGGATGTTCTCGGCCTGCGGGCCCTTCTGGCCCTGCGTGACGTCGAACTCGACCTTCTGGCCCTCGAGCAGCTCGCGGAAGCCGTTGGCGTTGATGTTCGAGTAGTGGGCGAACACGTCAGGACCGCCGCCCTCCTGCTCGATGAAGCCGAAGCCCTTTTCCGCGTTGAACCACTTCACGGTGCCATTAGTCATAAATAAATCTCCTTCTTGGGCTGTCCGGAACCCGCACCTCGCGGGCCCCGAGTCGCCGAGATGAGCACCCACCCGGCGAAGAGCCGGGAAACAAAAATGCGCCTGCGGAACATCAGCAGGCGCACACAGATTTCATGGGAACCATTACTGCAACTAAGACGACTGTAACAGGCCCGGGTCCGCCGCGGGGGGATATTTCCCCGCGGGTTTTTTCCGGAGCCCTCCCGAGGGGCGCCGGCACCGCCTCGGCCCCGGCCCCCCGGGGCGGTCTGCGAGGATGGCCCGCATGGACGTGCGGAGCAGGAACCACGTGACGGTGACCGGCCCCACCGGCGCGCCCGTGGTGGTGCTGGCGCACGGCTTCGGGTGCGACCAGAACATGTGGCGCCTGGTGGTGCCGGCGCTGGAGCGGGACTTCACCGTGGTCCTCTTCGACCACGTGGGCTCGGGGAACTCGCAGCGGTCGGCCTGGGACCCGGACCGCTACGGGACGCTGGCCGGGTACGCCGACGACGTGCTGGAGGTGTGCCGGGAGGTGGCACCGGGGCCGGTCACCTTCGTGGGGCACTCGGTCAGCGCGATGATGGGCGTCCTGGCCGCCGCCCGCGCGCCGGAGTCGTTCGGCGGCCTGGTGCTGCTCGCCCCGTCCCCCCGCTTCGTCGACGACCCGGCCACGGGCTACCGGGGCGGGTTCAGCGCCGCCGACATCGACGAGCTGCTGGAGTCGCTGGACGCCAACTACCTCGGCTGGTCCGGCGCGGTGGCCCCGGTGATCATGGGCAACCCGGAACGGCCCGAGCTGGCCGAGGAGTTGACCAACAGCTTCTGCCGCACCGACCCGGAGATCGCGCGGTCCTTCGCCCGGGTCACGTTCCTCTCCGACCACCGCGCCGACCTCGCCGCGGTACGGGTGCCCACCCTGGTCGCCCAGTGCTCGCACGACGCGATCGCCCCGCCCGAGGTGGGCGCGTTCGTCCACGCGCAGGTGCCGGGCAGCCGGCTGGTCACGCTGAACGCGACCGGGCACTGCCCCCAACTGGCCGCCCCGCAGGAGACCGCCGCGGCGATCGCCGCCTTCGCCGGGGCCGCCCGGTGAGACGCGCGCCCGGCGAGCGGGCGGGCGACGGGAAACCGGCCCGGGACGACACCCCGGCCGACGAGGCCGCCCGGTTCTCCGCCCTGCTGGAGGACAGCGTCGAGGACCTCTACGAACACGCCCCGTGCGGCTACCTCTCCACCCTGCTGGACGGCCGGATCGCCAAGGTCAACACCACCCTGCTGGACTGGCTCGGCTACCGCCGCGACGACCTGGTGGGCCGGATGGCCTTCACCGACCTGCTGACCGTCGGCGGCCGCCTCTACCACGAGACCCACTTCGCCCCGCTGCTGCGGATGCAGGGCGAGGTCAGCGGCATCGCCCTGGAACTCAGGGCCGCCGACGGCTCCCGGCTGCCCGTCATGGTCACCTCGACGGTCAAGACCGGCGGCGACGGACAGCCCCTGCTGATCCGCACCACCGTCTTCGACGCCCGCGACCGCCGCGCCTACGAGACCGAACTGCTGCGCGCCGCCAGGAGGCGGACCGGGAACGCGACCGCCTCAAGCTGCTCAACACCACCCTGCAGAAGACCCTGCTGCCGCCCGCGCTGGCGAACGTCCCCGGCCTGGACGTCGCCGCGCACTACCACATCGCCTCCGTCGACGAGGTCGGCGGCGACTTCTACGACCTGTTCCCGCTGGCCGCCGGAGCCTGGGGCCTGTTCCTGGGCGACGTGTGCGGCAAGGGCGCCGCCGCGGCCGCCGTCACCTCGCTGGCCCGCTACACGCTGCGCGCCGCCGCCGTCTACGACCCGGACCCGGCCGCCGTCCTGCGCAACCTCAACACCGTCCTCCACCACGAGTACCACGGCCCCGACCCCCGCTTCTGCACCGTCCTCTTCGGACGGCTCACCCCCGACCCCCGGGGCGGCTTCCGGATCACCCTGGCCAGCGGCGGACACCCCCCGGCCCTGCTGCTGCGCGCCGACGGCACCGCCGACCACCTCCCCACCCCCGGCGGCCAGCTCGTCGGCGCCTTCGCCGAGGCCCACATCGCCACCACCGCCATCCACCTCGCCCCCGGCGACACCCTCCTGCTCTACACCGACGGCCTCACCGAAGCCCGCACCACCACCCCCGGCGGCGAGGACCGCTACGGCGACGACGCACTCCTCGACTTCGCCCGCGCCCTCGCCCCCACCACCGCCTCCGCCACCGTCGACGCGATCCGCGACCTGCTCGACACCTTCGGCACCGGCGTCGACGACGACACCGCCGTCCTCGCCATCCACGTGCCCCGCACCCCGTAGCCGGCCACCTGCCGCCGCCACCGCGCCCCGGCCGTCCCGCCCGAACCGGCAGCCGTGCCACCCCACCTGATCGGACGTCGGAAAATCCGAGGGGTTTGGAAACCCGAGAAAAGCGAAGACGACTCCCGTCACCGACCGTTCTCGTGGAGGTAGGGAAACACATGAGCATCATCGCCTGGATACTGATCGGTCTGATCGCCGGTGCCATCGCGAAGGCCCTGATGCCGGGCAAGGACCCGGGCGGCATCATCATCACGATGCTGATCGGCATCGCGGGCGGCCTGCTCGGCGGCTGGCTCGGCAAGGTCATCTTCGGCGTCGACTCCATCGACGGCTTCTTCGACCTCTCCACCTGGGTCGCCGCCATCGTCGGCTCGGTCATCCTGCTGATCGTCTACCGCATGGTCACCGGCAACAAGCACCACCACAGCCACGCCTGATCCCCCCCGACAAGCCCCCGCAGTGCCCCCCACCACAAGGGGGGCCGCTGCGGGGGGCTTGTCGTGTGAACACCGCCGGCGCCTTCCGCGTCCCCCTGCACCCCGGGCCGAACCGGTACGTGACCCCGGAGCCGGACTGAGTACGCGTGCTCAGGTACCTCCCGCCGGGGCCCACCAGGATGGCTGACGTCACAACAGCTGGGGAGGGGACAACCATGAAGTGTGCGAAGGCTTTCGGCGCAGCGGCACTGGCGCTGTGCACGGTGACCGGCCTCGGCGCCGGCCCGGCCGGCGCGAGCGACGGCGTCGCGCTGCCGTACCCCGGGCCGGACGGCGTGGTGTGGGTGAACGGCCAGGTCGGGGACGGCGGTCTGGTGTCGGGCGGGACGTCGAAGAGCCTGCCGACCGTTCTGACCGTGGCCTGCGAAGGCGGCGGCAGCGTCCAGGCGACGATGGAGTCCCAGCAGACCCGGGTCGCCGCCTTCACCGTGGACTGCCCGGTGGGCACCACCGGAGTCGGCTCCGCCACCATGGCACCGGGCCTGGTCGAGGGGTCCTTCTCCGTAGGCATCGACGCCTCCGCCGACACGACCGGCTGGGCCCTGGTGGTGACCCAGCCGGAGTAACACCCGGCGACACCACCCCCGCCCGGGCCGACGCCAACCACCCTACGGAACAGGCACTTTGCCCGTACGACGAACGCCGCCCGACACGGCGTGGCCTCCACCCGGCACGGCACCGTCGTCACCCGACCGCCGCGTCGCACCACCACACGTACAGCGCGAACTGGATCGCCATCAAGAGGAGTTGAACGAAAGCCGGGCTCTTCCGGTCGGTGCGTCAAGGCGGCCGGTTCCGTGGCGGCAGGGAAAGCGCGGACCGGATCGGCGGCCGCAGCCGGGCCGGTAAGCGGCCCGCAAGTGCCGTGTTGGACCGGCTGCGACAACAGCTGTTGGTCCGTCCCGTTTTGGGAGGTGGGACAGGCCGGTTTGTCAGACGGCGTCAGTTGGCCCGCGTCAGGTCGGGGGCGGTGCCCGGCGGGACCTGTTGCCCGTGGGGGTCGGCTGGGTGTTCCGCTTGCTGCCGGGCGGCGGCGTGCGGTGTTCGGCCCCGTCGCACCACCCGGACGAGTCGGCGTCCCAGGAGGAGGTAGCCGAGGACGGCGCCGCCGGTGTTGAGGATGATGTCGTCGACGTCGAAGGCCCGGCCGGTGAGGAGTGCGCCCTGGACCACCTCGACCAGCAGCATCAGCGCCGCGGTGGCCAGCAGAATCCGGAACAGGCCGCGGGCCTTGGGCCAGAGCACCGGCAGCAGCAGTCCGAACGGCGCGCCGAGCAGGACGTTCCCGCCCACCTGCCGCAGGGCGTCCGGCACGGTGGCGTGCCACAGGTAGTGGCGCAGCGAGTTGCCGGGCCGCAGGTTGTCGTGGACGTGGCCGACCGCGCCGGGCTCGGGTACCAGGGTGATCCGGGCCAGCGCGGCCGCGAAGGCCACCGACGCCAGGAGGGCGGCGACCAGGACGAGCCATCGGGCGGCGACCGCGATCCACCGCCGCCTCCCGGCCGACTCGCAGCCGACCGCAGCCGCGGCCTCAGCGTCCCCGACGGCCCGGCCCGCCGTGCGGGGCTCCGCCCTATCCGGCGGCACCGCGTCACGCTCCCGGCCGGTCACCTGCTCGCCCGTCCCCGCGTACCCGCTCTGCGGTCGCCTCCCACTCGCATCGACGATCCTTGCTGCCACGCCTTCCCCTCTTGTCTGTCCGCGCAGTTGTGCGCGGCTCTTTATGTGCGTGTGGGGCCCGCCCGACGGCCGGGCGGGCCCCACAGACGAACCACTGGGTGGTGGTCAGTCCTTGAAGGCGTCCTTGACGTGCTCGCCGGCCTGCTTGAGGTCGCCCCTGGCCTGGTCGACCTTGCCCTCGGACTCCAGGCGCTCATTGCCGGCCACCTTGCCGGCGGCTTCCTTGGCCTTGCCCTTGGCCTTGTCGGCCATGTTCCCGATCTTGTCGCCCGTGCTCATCGGATTCTCCTCGTTGCTGCTCGCCTACCCCGGTGCCCCCACCGTGGTGTCGGACCCAGCGCATGCCCGCCCGGACGGTTCTGATTCATGTGAATATTCGGCCAGCTCAGGGGCACACTGCGCTCCGACAACGACTGCGTGGAGGTCACCATGGTTCCCCTTCTTCTGGTTCTGCTGCTGGCGCTGATCCTGTTTGGCGCCGGGTTCGCGCTCAAGGCCCTGTGGTGGGTGGCGATCATCGTGCTGGTGGTGTGGGTGGTGGGCTTCGTCGCCCGCGGCACCAACGCCGGTGGCAGCCGCGGCCGCTGGTACCGCTGGTAGCCGACGGCCAGGACAGCACCCCGGAGCGACCGGGCACCGAGCGGGGCCCGCGCACTAGCGCGGGCCCCGCTCCCGTACGCCCGCCCGCCCCTCCGGGACCGGCCACCGGACCGCGACCCCGCATCGGCCGGCCGAACGGGGCCCGCAGGCATGCGCGGCGATTCACGGGTTGGACCTGTCCGGCGGATCATGCGACCTCTCCCTGCGGGGCTCGTTGTGCTCTGCATGAGGCGGGGTGATCTGACGAACGATGAATGGGGTCGGCTGGTACCTCATCTGCCGGGGGGGCGGTCGGCGGGGCGGGCGGTGGAACGACCACCGCAGGGTGATCAACGGGATCTTGTTCCGGCAGCGCACCGGCGCTCCTTGGCGGGACCTTCCAGAGCGTTTCGGCAGTTGGAAGACGGTCTACGAGCGGCACCGGCGGTGGTCCGCAGACGGCACGTGGGACAGAACCCTGCGGGCCGTCCAGGCCGACGTCGATGCGGCGGGCCGGCTCGACTGGAGCATGGTGGGCGTCGACTCCACCTCCTGTCGCGCCCACCAGCATGCCGCAGGGGCCCGGAAGAAGCCGCCTCGCGTCCCGGGGAAAGATCGACGCCTCGGCAGCACCGCCCCGACGAAGGACTCGGGCGTTCCCGGGCGGGCTGACGACGAAGATCCACCTGGCCGGCGAAGGCGGTCGCCGTTCACTGGGCCTGCTGATCACGCCGGGCCAGTGGGGCGACGCCCCGCAGCTCATATCGGTCATGGAGCGCATCCGCGTCCCACGCCCGGGCGGTGGACACGCGCGCACGAGACCCGACCGGGTGAGCAGCGACAAGGCGTACAGCCCCCGCCGCAACCGCTGCTACCTGCGCAGACGCCAGATCAAGCACACCATCCCCGAACCCCGGGACCAGCGGGCCAACCGCCGTCGCCGCGGCAGCAGAGGCGGGCGCCCACCCTCGTTCGACCAAGAGGCCCACAAGCGCCGCAACGAGATCGAGCGCACGATCAACCGCCTCAAGACCTTCCGGGCCGTCGCAACCCGCTACGACAAGCGGGCCTACGTCTTCCACGGCACGGTCACCGTCGCAGCGATCCGCCTCTGGCTCCGACCATGATCCGCCGGACAGAACCTAACCCGGTCGATCAGATCGGCGGTGCGCGCATCCAGCTCGACTTGCAGCAGAGGTACCAGCTCCAGCGCTGCCACCGCGGCGTCCTTATAGGCCTCCGGATCGGCCAGTACGGCGTCGACGGCCGTCCGCACCGACATGGTGGCGACGCCCTTGCGCCACGCCAGCAGGTCCTCGCCCCGGGCGTAGCGGGCGGTGAGCCGTTTCAGCGGCGCCAAAGCCGGGGCTGACGGCGCGTCAGCCTCCGGCCGGCCTTCTTCCCCGCCAGGGGGCTGCGATTCGAGGAGCCATCCGATTCCGCCGTGTCGCGTGAGCAGGTTCAGCGCGTCGCGCCACTCCCGGGTGCCCCACACATTGGTGCCCGCCGAGGCGTCCAGCGCCCGTTCCACCATGGCGGCCTCCCGTGCGGTGGCCGTGCTCATCGGATCGGCGACGTCCTCCAGGAACCGCGCGGCGGCGTAGTCGAGCCCGTAGTACTCGCGGTCCCTGCCGGCGGCGTACAGCCGGATCGCGGCCAAGACCATCGCCTCGTCGCTGTAGCGGCGTCCGGGAGAGACGACCTCCCGGTGCTCCGGAAGCTGCCGGCCGACGGCGGCCACCACGGTGGCCGCCGTCGGGCCGTCGTGCCAGCGCAGCTCCCACCGCCTCTTGTCGTCGTAGTAGTCGGCGGTGATCGTGCACCGGTAGGTTTTGGACATGTTCCAGACGAATGTCCGAATCGCGCTACTGCGGCTGGCCACCTCACGCCTCCGGATGAGGCTGGGCCTGGGCAGCAACCCACTTCGCCGCCGCCACCGGGGTCTTGAAGCCCTGCTCGACGGCGTCGCAGATCATCATCACACCGCCCTCGTGCCAGCGCGGCCGCGCCCGGCCCTCCCACCGCCAGGCGTCGCGCTTGGTGCGGTGGATGCGGACCTGGCCGAGCACGTCGGCCTGCACCAGACGGTCGGTGTGCCGGCGGGCCACCAGGTACCCGTGCACCTCCGGCTCGCCACGCAGGATCCGCACGCCCGCATACAGCCACACCGGCCCGGCCTTGAGCGGCGGCGTGCCGTACCCCTGCTCGGCCAGCGGCGGGTACCCCACCGAGTGCGTCTTGCCGGTGAACTCCAGCACCCGATCACACCCGCGCCACATCACCTGCACGCACAGCGCATTGTAGTGGGAACGATGGTCCTCGCACGCAGGGTTGGTGCAGGCATGCTCGCCGTCGGGCCGGGCCTTGTCCCCCACCTCGCGGTAGCGCACCTCCTATCCCGCCGCCGAGCAACCCTCGTCGTGCAGGGGCTCGTTGAACCCGAAGTACTCCTCGGTGATGGTCGCCACGCCCGACCCCTTCCCTCACGTCCGCGCGGACCGTCAGTCTACGGCTGACCCCTGCTGAGGAAGTCCTGCAACAGGGTGGGGGAGCCGGTCAGCAGCCAGGTGCCGACCAGGTGGACAATGTCCGGGTCATTGCCGACCTTGGCGCCGGGCTGCAGCCACTGATCGGCGACCACCGCCCAACCAGACGAGTGGGTGCAACTGGCACCACATCTGCCGAAGACCAGGCGCCGAGGCGGACGGTGGACTGATCACCGGGCGGTGATCAACGGGATCCTGTTTCGGGTCCGCAAGGGCGTCCCGTGGCGGGACCTGCCGGAGCGGTTCGGTAGCTGGAAAACCGTGTACGAGCGCCACCGCCGGTGGTCGGCGGACGGCACCTGAGAAAGGATCCTCCAAGGCGTCCAGGCCGAGGCCGACTCCCAGGGGCGCATCGACTGGAGCATGGTGAGCGTGGACTCCACTTCGTGCCGGGCCCACCGGCACGCTGCCGGTGCACCGCGCGGAACACCCCGTATCCCGAAGCGGAGATCAACGCCCTGGCAGCACCGCCCGACGAGGGAATCGGCCGGTCCCGTGGCGGTCTGACCTCCAAGATCCACCTTGCCGGGGAAGGCGGACGCCGTCCACTGGCCATGCTGATCACGCCCGGTCAGTGGGGCGACAGCCCGCAGCTGATCCCGATCCTGGAACGCATCAGGTCAAGCGCCCCAGCGGCGGCCATCCGCGTACCCGCCCGACCACCTCGGCGGCGACAAGGCCTACAGCTCCCGCCGAAACCGTCGCTACCTGCGCAGACGCCAGATCAAGCACACCATCCCGGAACCGAAGGACCAGCGGGCCAACCGCCGGCGCCGCGGCAGCCAAGGAGGCCCGCCCGCGGGCTTCGACAAAGAGATGTACAAGCGCCGCAACGAGGTCGAGCGCACGATCAACCGACTCAAGCACTCCAGGGCCGTCGCGCCGCGGTACGACAAGCGAGCCTACGTCTTCCACGGCACCATCACCGTCGCATCGATACGCCTGTGGCTCAGTCCCTGAACCGCCGCACAGGGTATCTACAGCAGTCCCAGGACGGAGGCACTCCACCCGAGGGCCTCGGGTGTGTGCCAGCGGGGTCGCTCTCCTGTCCCGGCCATGGCCCGGCCTGCCGCGAACGCTTGCCGGTGGGCCAGCTGGTGTTCCTGAACCCTCCTCCAGAGCGCCTACGCCTGCGGGTGGTAGCCGGTGCTGACGAGGAACTCGACCAGATCCTGCGCGAACCCCCACCCGGTGAGAAGAGGATCAGGAACTGTCCGCACGATCTGCTCGGGATCGGCGGTACTGGCGAACCACTGGAGCGCGGTGTCACGAAGGTGAGCTGCGAACTGCTCCAGTTTCGTCGGACGCTCCTCGGGCTGGGTGAGCACCACGAAGTGCTGACCAGGCATGTCGAGGAAGCTGGAGGCGCAGACGATCGACTCGACGGATTCGGGCCGGTCAACGGTCAGCTCGGGGTTGGCCCGACGCCACCTGCCCAGGTCGTCGTCGAAGACGGTCAGGCTCGTCACGGTGAACTTGATCAAGTGTCCCGATCGGTTCCACTTGCTCTTCTCCAACTGGATCACCTCCCGGCGAACCGATTCCCGGCGCTCCAGCGAATGCCGGGACCTGACCCACCCGAACCCGTCGAGCATCCCAGCCAGGCAAGCGGCCCCGGCATGGACAACATCAGCTGGCTTATCGGACTCAATCAGGCGGGTGATCAGGTCATCAGGCAGTGTTGAGGTCACCTCGCACATGATGCCGCACGAAGATCCGCCGGACAGAACCTAATGCTTGCGCACCAGGTGCTCCAGCTCGCCGACACCCTGCTGGTCGTGCACGCCGTCACTGGTGAGCGGCAGCAGGCCTCCGGCAAGGCTGTCGTGCCGGCGGCGGATGGTGGGCAGTGTCGCCACGATCGCCATGCCGAGGGTGACGCCGACAAAGTCGGCCAGGGCGCCAACGGGGACGTCCCGGCCGCCGACCTTGGTGAGGATAGGCCGCGAGCTGCTGCTGGGTGAGCTCACCCCAGCTCTGCTGCTCCTCCTGCTCCCATGCCTCGATCGGCGCGCTCAGCGCGCGGTGCATCTGCCAGTTCGCCGGCGGGTGGGGGTCGGGGTTGCCGGTGGAGTGGTGTATGGCCCCGTCGACGGCGACGGTGCGCACCAACCAGGTGGCCAGCGGGCCCGCCTCGTACGGTGCAGCCAGGCCTTTGGCGCGCTGTTCAGGCATCGACGTCCACCCTCGCCGGGTTGTAGCCGTGCCAGCCGAGCCGGGCATCGACGCGGGCGGTGGTTTCGGCGAGCCGGCCGCGGTGCGGCTGGTCGGCCAGGCGGCCGGTGGTGGTGCGGCATGCCTCGCCTTCGCCGGCACCGCAGGACTTCATACCGCAGGGCACCTGCTCGATCTCCGTCTGGATCGCGGCGGCCCGCTCGACGCGGCGACGCTCCGTCGCGGCCCGGGACTCCATCATCACCACGCCGGCCATCGCGGGGGGAAGGTGGTGGTGACGCCGGCGTGCTCCTTGCACTCCCAGGAGGACAGGAGGAGACGTCCGGCCCGGACGCGGTGGCGCGCTTGGCCAGCAGGAGTTGCTGCTGAACGGTGGGGATGACCCCAGGCCCGCCGAACTCGACCCGGTCGGTGCCGCGGGCGCAGTGCCTCGAGTGGGTGAAAGACCATACCGGCCATATCTGATTATCAATCAACTCTTTTTTTTATCAAGGAAGTTGGCCGCGGCAGGCTCTACTGTAGCGCCAAGTAGAAGGAGGACCCACGGGTGACGACCCCCCAGCCGCTCATGCCGCCCGCCGCGTTCGCGGCTACGCTCCCGCACCACATCGCCTCCGCCGGCGTCCTCCTCGCCGACGACCGGGGCCGCATCCTGATGCTGCGCCAGGCCCGCGGCTACCCCGGGCACCCCGCCTGGTGGCAGCTGCCCGCCGGCCTTGCCGACCCGGGCGAGGCCCCGCCCGCCACTGCCCGGCGCGAACTCGCCGAGGAGACCGGCCTCCAGCCCGGCGGGCCGTTGCGCCCGCTCGCGGTCGACTACCCCACGGCAGCGGACGGGTGGCCGCCGGTCATCGACTTCACCTTCGCCACCGATCCCCTGCCCGCCGGCTGCCCGGACCGGCTCAGCCACGAGCACGACGCCTACGCCTGGCGCACCGTCGAGCAGTGGCTGCCGCACCTGCAGCCCCTGCAGCAGGGCTGGTTCCGGTCCACCGTCGCGGCCCGCCGGGCGGGCACCGTCGCCATCCTGCGCGACGGCCGGCCCATGACCTGACCCGGCCGGACCCACGGGCACCCGGGCGGTGCCATCATGAACCGGCACGCGCGGTGCCCCGGTGGCGGCGCCCGACACGCACTGCCCCGGCGCCGGTTCGGAGGTTTCCCGCCATGACCGCCAGCACCACCGCACACAGCACCGCCCGGGCCCCGGCACGGGTGAGCGCCGAGCACCTGCGCGCACTCACCGGGCGGGGAGAGCGCTCCGTGCTGATCGCCGACCGCCGCAGGCAGCTCAGGGTCACCACCCCCGGCCAGGCCGCGGACGCCTGCCTGGCCGGCACGGCGCGGCTGCTGGCCACCCGGGGCGACCTGCTGGACGCGGACCTGCGGCATTCCCCGGCGGCCGGACGCCTGGTCGGCCCCGCCGCCGAGGCCCCCACCTCAACGCCGCCGAGCAGGGCGCTTCGTGAGCACCGCCCGGCCCGGCCCGGCCCGGCAGAGCACCGCCCGCAGATCCCCTACGGCGGCGACGGCGAACGCGACCGCCAGGTACGCGCCCGGCTGGCCGAACTCACCAAGGGAACGGGCACCTCGGTGGAGGAGGTCCTGCGCCAGCCCGCCCTCCAGGGCGACACGGCACTCCCGGCAACAGTGGAGGGCGCCGCGCGCGTGGTGCGCCGGCGGCCCGGCGACGAGCAGTGGGAAGTGGAGAGCCGGACCAGCGGCGGCCGGATCGCCGCCCAGCCGCGGCCCTGCTCCGGCGAGAAGGTCTGCCCCTGGCGCCTGGACGCGCCCACCGGCCAGTTCCCGGCCGCGGTCTACGAGCAACTCTGCCCCGGCAACCGCACCGCCGGCCCCCGTGGCGCGTTCGGCTGCCACTCCAGCGGGCCGGCGCGGACGCTGCTGTGCGCGGGCTGGCTGCTGGCCGGAGCCGACGGCAACCTGGCGGTCCTCGCGATGATGGACTCCGGCGCCCTGCCCCGGCTTGAACTCCCGGCCGACGTCGCGCTGTACCCCTCCTACGAACTCGTAACACGATCTTGGTGATCGCCACTGGCGGGCGTGACTGATGTGACGATTCGTCCGTTCGTGATGGCGTGAGCAACAAGCCGTGGATGGTGGACGACGAGCTGTGGGCCCGGATCGGGCCGCTGCTGCCTGTATGGCCGGAGCGGTCGCCGGCACTGAAGCAGGTGCGGTGGGCAGTGTCGGAAACACCCCGCGGCCGTTGGTCGCAACGACGGACTTCCGGCCCGCGCGGGCCGGATCCGCTCCACGCTAAGACCTGGCTCCCGGTCGGCTTCGCGGATCAGTTCAGCCAGGGCAGGCCCTTCCCCGGACCCAGAGCCTGTCCCGGCGATCATGACTTCGTGCTCTTCGCCCCGACGTAGTGTCAAACTCTCCGCCTGGAATGGAGAGTTTGGAGGGTGATCGCCGGGCAGGCGGCCGGTATGGCGCATACAGCGGAACGGCGCCGCCCCACGGCGGGCGCCAAGCGCATCTGGTGCTCGGGGCGATATGGGTGGTGTTGGCTGCTCTCTACGCGGTGTTCCTGCACGTGTCGACCGGGGGCCGTGGTGGCTGGCGATCGCCGCAGGGGTGTTGTGGGCTGTGATGACCGTCGGGCTCATCCACTGTGGCCAGCGGCGTCGTGCCCGGAAGCTGGGGCTGAGCGGCCATGCGGAACTGGCCGATCTGGGCCGCGCCATCAGCAACGAGCGCATCCCCCAGGACCCCGCCCAGCAGGACGCCCTGCGCACCATCATCCGGCAGAACCACGAACGCCGGCGCCGGGCCCGGTGGGCGTGGGGCGTGGTGGCACGGTCATGGTGTGGAACGCCGTGTCTATGTGGCTCAGGCACAGCGCGACCGCCGGGATCATCTCCTCCCTGCTCGTCCTGGCCTGGATAACGGCTATGTACACCGCAAACCGCCGCCAGCAGCAAAAACTCCACCACCTCGAACTGTGCCTGCAGGAGCTCGACTCCGCCGTACGCCCTCCGCCCCGTAAGTGGTACTCCGGCAGTCCACCGCTCCCGGCCCTGTCTCCATGAGGGCTCCCCAGCTGACACGTGCGGCTGGGAGCCCTCATGGAGACAGGGCCGGGGATTTTTCTCTCCTGTAAGCGGTCAAAGCGGCTGTGAGCTGGGATTTTGCGTGGAGATCGGTCGTGGGCGGACGGTAGAGTGCGGCTTCTTCCCCCTTGTACGAAGACGGAGTACGCATGTCCTCGCCCGCCTCCTACGCCTCCCGCGCTCGCTGGCAACCGCCTGCTCGGTGCTGCTGGGCCTGACCGGCCTGTCGCCCTGGCAACGCGACGGCCGTGCTCGTGCTCGGCGCCGCGCCCGAATCCTCCGCCGACACGGCCTTCCTGGGCGCCGGAGACATTGCCGAGGTGCTGCTGACACTGGCCACGCGCGGTGGTGTTCATCGTGTGGCTCTACCGGGTGCGGGTGAACGTCGAGGTGGTCTGCCCCCAGGTCTACCAGCGCGGGCGCGGCTGGACGATCGGCGCCTGGTTCATCCCCTTCGCCAACCTCTACCTGCCCTGGCGCGTGACCGCCGACATCTGGAACGCGAGCGGCCCACCGACCGGCACGGTGTGCCGCAGCCCTTCCGCACCGGCGTGGTCAACGCCTGGTGGGCCGCCTGGGTGGTCAGCCTGCTCCTGGGCCGCCTCAAGGTGTCGGCAGCCGCGACCGCGTCCGAGTTCGTCACCGCCGTGGCCGCCGTTTCTCGCGATCCTGGTGGTGCGCGGCCTGACCGCCATGCAGGAGCGGCACGCCGAGCCGCGCGCGCTGCCGCTCCCACGTTCTTCTGGGTGCCGGCCGAACACGCCTGACCCAGCCCGCCGTGCACCTCCGCCGCGGCGTCGCACACGACCGCTGTCGGCGCCGGCGTCTTGACCGGGGCCGGGGTGCTCGGCTTTCCTCGTCCCGATTTCCCTTACCAGCTCCACGAAGCGAGACCTGCCCGGCCCGGCACCGATATCAAGACCGACCCGAACAAGCCCCGAAGCGCCCAGCGGGCTCCGGGCGATCTGGGCCAACACCCTGGAACCCGTGGCGCCGCTGCCCTGGTACCGCAGGACCTCCCCCAAGCTCATGGCCGCGGCGGTGGTGACCGCGGCCCTGGGCGCGGCGTGGTGGTGGCCGCGGTGACGGGCGCGGGCGCCCCGGCGCGGCACCGGATCGTGCTGGCGGACCGGGCGGGCGACTGGACGCGGCTCGCGGACGACGGGGACACCCGCGCGCTGCGCGCCGACTACGAGCGGCGGATGACGGCCCTGCGGCCTTACCGGGACTTGGCGGTGGCCCGCTACGGAAGCGGCGGTGCGCCGGGGGACGCCCTAACCGTGGTCGGGCTGAGCGGCAGCTTCCCCGATCCCGCAGAGAGCTGGAGAAGTACTTCGGCCGGATGGAGGGCGGGGACGTGATGCGCGAAACGGTGACCGAGCTGCAGGAGCTGCCGGCCGGCCCGCTCGGCGGTGAGCTGGTGTGCGCGGTGCTGGTCTACCCGTCCCTCTCCCAGAGCACCTGCGCATGGGCGGACGGCAGCACGGTGGGCATCGTCACCGACACCGCCGGCCGCAGCGAGCCGCAGGAACTGGCAGCCCGCACGCTGGACATCCGCGCCGCGGTGGAGGTCCGGGTGCGGGACTGAACGGCGGCCGACGGCGTCAGGGTGCGCGGAGCGGCTGGGCGCGGTGATCGGGCCGCCGCCCGAGGGCGGTGTGATCGGTGGGGGCCTTACCCCGGTTGCTGAGCTCCGATGGTCTGGGGCATCATGATCGGATGCCGAACGCCGCAGCGCGCACCGCTCTACTCGACCACCTTCGCAGGACTCTTCCCGGTCGTGTGATCGATGAGGTCGCCGGTGCGGAGGGGCCGATCGAGGACCGCGTGCCCGGGTTCCGGATCTTCCGGATCCATCCTGCTCATCCGGGTGACTGGTGGCTATATGTGACGTCGGGCTGCTGGGAGTCGACGCAGCACGGCGGTCATGGGACGGAGTTCTTCCTTGCGGCGCCGCGTGACGAGTGGGTCAATCTGGAGAGCGTCACCGTGAACGCGTACTACCACTGCGGGCCCGTTCGCCAACGGCTTGACGTCGGACATACCGTCCCCATCGGCCGGCCGTGGCTGGACGACTCGGACTGTGACCACTACCTGGTGAGCTTGCCCTATCCGTTTGGCCCGAGTTCGAGGTCTGCGCCTGGGACGGCGGGGCCCACGCCCGGATCCTGTGGCTGCTGCCGATCACCAGGGCCGAGAAGGACTTCCGGCGAGAGGGCGGCCTGGAGGCTCTTGAGCGCCTCTTCGATGAGCACGCGATCGACCCGGTTGACCCCCGGCGGGCCTCCGTGGTCTGACCGGCCGCACTTGCGGGCCAGCCGACTTACGAGATGAGGGTACGCAGAGCGCCGTTGCCATCCTGGCCAGGTGGCCTGGGTGGTGGCGGAGACGAGGGGAGCGGACGTGGACGTCGAGGAGATGCTGGAGCGGCTGGGTGCGGTGATCGGACCGCCGCCCGAGGGCGGTGTGGCGCCGGTCCCGTGGGAGATCGCGCCCGAGGTGATGGATTTCCAGCTGCCCGCGGACTACCGGGCGTTCGTCGACCGGTACGGGTCGATCAGCATCAGGGACGAGCTGCACGTCTTCGCCCCGTCATTGGTGCCCACCAGCAAGACCGGTCAGCCGCTCGGCTTCGAGGGGCCTGCACTACACGACGGAGCCCTACGGGTACTGTGCCTGGCTGGCCGAGTGCTACCGGGACGGGGACTACAGGGAGTGCCCGTATCCGCTGTTCCCGGCCGAGGGCGGGCTGCTGAAGTGGGGCAACAACTACAGCTCCGACCAGTTCTTCTGGCTGATGCGGGGCCCTGATCCGGACCGGTGGCCGGTGGCCGCCAAGTTCACTCGATGCGGGAGTGGGACGTGTTCGAGGGCGGCTTCCTGGAGTTCGTGCTGGCCGCGGTGACGCAGCAGTATCCGTACCACGAGGACGTTGTCCCCGGCGGTGCGAAGCATGCCGGTCAACTCCGTGCCTATCACCCTTGCGGGGACTGGCTGAGGAACCTGCAGTAGTGAGCCGGCGGGCGCGGTCAGCTGCCGGCCCGGGTGGCGCGGCGTACGCCCGCCTGCCGGTGCCGGGCGCTACGGTGGTGCCGCACCGAGAAGCCCAGCTGCCCCGTCCGATCCCATCGGACGGGGCAGCGGAGCTCCAGGGGCGCAGTTGGTACGCGCGATACGGCTTCCGCCCCGCCCCGCGCCGTGGCGGCCCCGGCCGCGTGCTGCTTCAACCGGTCTCCACCGCGTAGTGACCCAGGCCAAGACGACCTCGTTGGCCGCGGCGGCAGCACCAGGGCGAGTGGAGACGGGGTGCCCGCCCTCGCCGCGGTGGCGCACTTCGTGCTCGTGGTCTGCCTGTCCAGCGCCGACCTGAGCGGGTTCGACTCGTCGGGCCGTCAGCCAGAGGCTGACAGCAGCTGTTGTGGCCGTCGCCCCGGCCGCCAACTCGCCGGCCCGGAGGGCCTCGAGCCGGCGAGATCCCAGGCGGCTGATCGGTCGTTGCCGCGGTAGGTGTGGTGGCCGGCGACGACGATCTGGCGGTTGTGGTCGGGGTGGTGGTCCAGTTCGTCGGCCGCGCGTAGCCGAGCACCGCGGCGGTGCGGGTGCCGGCGCTGCTGTTCACCCCGTTGGTGTGGAACAGGCAGCCGTCGAACAGCAGGGCGCCGCCGGCGGGCACGGGCACCGGGACGGCCTGGTCGGCGAGCGACAGCAGCACCTTGTGCTCGTCCAGCCAGGTGCCGCCGCCGTCCGGCTGCGGCACGCCGACGTACGGCGCCCGGTGCGAGCCGGGCACCACCCACGTGCAGCCGGTCTCCACGGTGGCGTCCTCCAGGTAGATGACGGCGGTGAGCAGGCCGCGGGTGGGCTGGAGGATGTCCCGGTGCAGCCGGGGATCGTCGTGACGACCCCCGGCTCCGGTGGAGACCTGGTTGTGCCGGTTGAGGACGTAGACCACGTTCGGGCCGAGCAGGGCGGTCAGCGGCCCGGTCAGGCCCGGGTGGGCGACGAGCTGGTGCACGGTGCCGGGCGCGGCCTGGTACAGGCCGTAGACCTTGTGGGCGCCGCGGGCGCTGCGCTCGCGTATCAGGGCGGCGGTCTCCTCGATGAGGGGTGCGGGCAGGCCGAGGTCGGGCAGGCGCAGATACCCGGCCTCGCGGAAGTGCCGGATCTCGAGTTCGGTGAGGGACAACGGGTTCTCCTACGCGGTGCGGCCGAAGGCGGCCAGGCGGTCGGGGGTGCCGAGGTCGGGCGCGGCCTCGCGGATGTCGAAGGCGCCGACGGTGCGCCCCTGGCTGAGCAGCCAGGGCATGAACTGCCGGTACAGGTCGCAGGGGCCGGGCTGGGGGAGACGGGCCGCGTACTGGCGGAACTCCTCCCGGTAGACGTCCGGGGTGATGATGACGGCGCCGGTGCTGGTGGCCCGCGCCAGGCCGGTACGGCTGGCCGACGGCAGGACGGCGTCGACGCCCTCCAGCGCGTGGGCGACGGTGCGCAGGTCGGGGCCGAGGAAGATCCGCCCCGGGTTCTGGGCGTCGGGGCCGGGCGCGGTGGTGACCGTCCAGGTGACGGGGGCGCCGGCGGCGAGGTGGTCGGTGACGGCGGCCGGCAGCAGCGGGCATGGGAAGAGGGTGTCGGCCGGGAGGACGACGGCGGCCGGGGCGTTGAGGTGGGCGAGCGCGGCGTAGACGGCGCCGGCGGTGCCCAGCGGGTAGGGCTCGCGGTGGGCGATCAGCTGGAGCCGGGCGGCGAAGGCGCGCACGGCGTAGCGCTCGACGTCGTCGGCGCGGGCCTCGGGGGCGCAGCCGGTGAGCAGGGCGGCGCGGCGGAATCCGGCGGTGGCGAGCTCGACCAGGGCGTGGTCGAGCATGGGCACGGGGGCCCGGTGGTGGGGGCTGGTGATGGGCACCAGCACCTTCGGGATGGTGGCCAGTTCCGGGTCGGTGCCGGTGCGCAGCCGGGTGCCCTTGCCGCCGGCCAGGACGAGGGCGACGGTGTCGGCGGGCATCGATCGAAGGGTGCTGGTGTACCAGCCGGTGGTGTCGGTGGTGCTGGTCCGGTTCTTCACGGTGGACTCCCTCGGTGAGGTGGGGGTTCCGCGCCGGACCGGTCGGCCGGTTACAGCAGGCCGAGGTGGTCCAGCGCCAGGTATGCCGCCTCGGCGTCCGTGAGCTGGCCCTTGCGCAGGACCTCGCTGCGGAAGCGGTCGAGGGGCATCAGGATCGTGTCGATGAACTCGGTGTGCTCGGGCCGGGGTTCGGCGACCTTGACGCAGTCGGTGGCGGCGAACACGTGGCGGATGACGTTGGAGTAGGCGTCGTCCCAGACTTCGGTGACGGCTGGACGGTGCCCTGGTAGCCGGTCTCCTCCAGGAGTTCGGCGGCGGCGGTGGCGGCCGGGTCGGTGGCCGGTTCGACGAAGCCGCCGGGCAGTTCGTGCAGGATCCGGCGGGGGCCGGGGCGGAACTGGCGGGCGAGGATCACCTGCCGGTCGGGGGTGAGGGCGAGGACAGCTGCGGCGGGCCGCTCGCACTTGAGGTAGAAGTCGTTCTTGCTGCCGTCGGGGAGCTCGAAGGCGACCTTCTCGACGGACCTGCCGTACTTGGTGAAGGCGGTCTCGCTGGTGATCTCGCGCCACGCCTGGTGCTGGGTCATGGCCAGCACCATAAGATATTTGACGGTCCGTCAGATCATCTTCCGGGCGGCCGGGCAGGATGCTTGCCGGCCGCCCGGAGCCGGGGACCGGCTACGTGCCGGGCCAGCGGGGCGCGGGCGCCGGGGCGGCGATCCCGAGGGCGCCTTCCACCAGGGCGGTGGCGTCGTCCACCGAGGTGCCGGGCCTGCCGCTGGACTCGGCCCCGGTGCAAGCCGGGCGCTGGTCGGGCTGAGCGCCGCCGAGGCGAAAGCGGTCGACCGGGCCGAGGCGGCCTGGAACCGCCGCCTCGCCGCCGACCTGCGGGCCGCCGCGCCCGGTGCCCGCACCTGGACGATGCCCGACCTGCCCGTCAGGCCCGCGGTCGGCGAGGTGCTGTGGGACGTTGTCGAAGAAACGCACGTGATCGTGCTGGCCCTGCGGCGGCGGTGGCTGGAGGAGGACGGCCTCTCCTTCGACCTCGTCCCGAACGAGAGCAGCCACTACAGCACGACGGGGATCGGCCGGGAGGACGGCTGGCTCTACACCGCTACCGTCCGGGCGGCCCTGCCCGGTGAGATGCCGAACGCCGGATGCCGCTGCGCCGATCCCGCGACGCCCTGCCCGAACCCGTCCTGATGCCGACCGGTCTGCGGCAGTCTCCTGCGGGAGAGTACGGACGCGCCGGCGGCGGGGCGATCGCCGTACGGGGGAGGCCGGCTCGATGCACCGCTCAGCCGGGCGCCCCGACCGCCTTGGCGAGTTCGGCAATGCCCGGTGTCCGGCTGTGGTGGCTTTGCAGCTGGGTGGCGATGGTGCGGATGGCGGGCCGGTCGCGGACCTCTGCGGGGGAGACCCGGGCCGCGGACAGGAGTGCTGCCGCGGTCTGGTCCGCCTTGCCGAGCTGCCACCAGGCGCGGGCGAGGTCGGTGTGCATCTGGGCCTGGCGCTCGGGGGTACGGAACTGGCCGGGTGCAGGGTGGCGCCGACGTCGAGTGCGGCCCGGCGTCGCCCAGCGCCCAGTGGACGCCCACCGCGTAGAGCTGGACGGCGGCGGGGGTGAGTGGGAACAGGCGCCCGTCGGGGGCCTGGTCGGGCAGGGAGCGGGCTGCTCTGCGGGCGTCCTGGATCATGGTGAGGGCCTGGGCGCGGTCGCCGGCGACGGCGGCCGTGTACGCCTGGGTGCACAGCATCTGGGCGTACGCGGACGCCTGGGCGTCGGTTGTCAGGCCGGTGGCCTCGACGCGGGCGACGGCGGCCATGATGTGGCGCTGGGCGGCGGCGGCTTCGCCCTGGTGGCGCAGGATGATGCTCATCTCGCGGGCCGCCGCCGCGGTGGCGAGCGGGGAGCCGGACAGGTCGGCGTACACCAGGGCGCGGTCGATGGTGGTGCGGGCCTGGTCGTACTCGCCGGTCTTGGTGAGGACCTGAGAGGCCAGGACGTACAGGGTGGACAGGCGCGCGAGGGAGACTTCCTCGCGGCTTCGGGCGGCGTGGTGGGCGTCGGCGAGCAGCCCGGGCAGGGCCGCCAGGAGCCGGGGTGTGCCGTCCGGCACCTGGCCGACGGCGAGGGCCTGGTCGACGAGTTCGCAGAGCCGGGGCAGGTCGGTGGCGACGTCGCCCAGGACGGCGGTGGGCGCGGAGGCTGTGGCGGCGCCGATCGCGGCCAGCGCGACCCGCTCGGCCGCGCCGCAGGTCCACCGGTCCGGTGCCGGGGTGATCCAGGGTGAAGTTGGCCGGGTCGAGCTCGTAGAGGAGTCGCCTTCCAGCGGGCCGTCGCGCTCAAGCACGATCTCCCGGGCCAGGATGCGTTCCACGGCCCGGGCGTAGCGCTGCAGGGCGCTGCTGTTGTCCTCCTCGTTCTGGCGCTCGGCCAGGGCGCGGATCCAGATGGCGGCGCGTACCCCGGTCGCAGCGGCTTCGGCGATCGCCTCCCGCTCGGCAGCGGTCAGGCCGTCGTAGTCAGGTCCGTCGTCGTTCGGGCTCGCCGCCGAACAGGATCAGGTCGAGCGTGCTGGTGCTGGTGGTGGTCACCTGTGCCCAACCGGCCGAGGCCGCCGGCGGTCACGGCCAGGCGGGACAACCGGCGGGACAAGGGGGGCCAGTGCCCGGGGCTCCGCCGTGCCTGGTAGGCGGTTTCGACCTGGCCAGCTTCATCCGCTCCAGCGGTGCCGAGCCGGCTGTTCGCACTATTGCGCGCGCCCCCTCGCCACGGAAATGCTCAGATGCCTCGTCGGTGGGTGCGCCGCTTCATGGAGGCCGGAAACGAGGGTTCCTCGTTTCCGGCCCCGGCCGTGGTGGACTGCGGGTCAGCTGGTGTAGAGGGTGTTGACCTGTTGTGCGGTGAGGGCGTAGGGGTAGGTGCGTACGTCGCTGACGGCTCCGCTGGCGGGGTTGTCGGGTGCGTAGGTGTTGGTGTCGGCGATGCCGATGGTGGTGGGGCCGGTGGCGTTCCAGGGGGTGGGGTTGGTGCCGGTGCCGGAGTACTGGCCGTTGACGTAGAGGGTCATGGTGTGGGTGGTGGCGTCGAAGGTGCCGACCAGGTGGGTCCAGGTACCGCTCTGCGGCGGGGCGGCGGCGTACGCGGCGTAGTAGGTGGCGGTGTTGAGGTGGTCGCCACCCGGGCGACGAAGGCCCAGGTGCCGAAGGCGGGTGAGTACTGGAGGTAGTAGGCGCCGCGTTCGTTGCCGTTCTGGGTGAGGTAGGTCTGGTAGCCGTTGAGGTTGTCGGCCTTGACCCAGGCGGCGACGGTGTAGCTGCGGCTGGTGTCGACCGTGGGGGCGGCGGTCTTGAAGAAGGTGCCGTTGAGCTTGCTGGCGGCGTCCGCGGTGTTCTTGTTGTCGGTGGTCCAGGAGACGGTTCCGGTGGCGGTGGCGCCGTTGGTTCCGAGAGTGTCCGCGGCCTTGGTGCCGTTGAAGGTGCTCTTGTTCATCAGCCAACGGTCCGCGGCCGCGCCGGTATTCAGCACGGTGGTGGGGCCCACGTCGAAGGTGTAGGTGGGGGCGCTGGTGGTGCCGGTGCGGTGGCCGGTCCAGGTCTGGAGGTCGCCGCCCGCCGTGATGCCCCACAGGGTGGGGTTGCCGCTGCCGGTGATGTCTCCGTCGGAGCCGACGCGGTCCCAGGCTGCGCCGGTGACGCCGGATTGCATGGTGGCGGTGGCGGTGGTGGCGATGGCGGTGGCGGCGGGGTAGGTGACGGTGGTGATGTCTCCGAAGTCGGGGTCGACGATGTCGGTCGAGGCGGTCCCGGTGGTGAAGGTGATGAATTTGAGGGTGCCGGTGGCGCGGTCGCGTGCCCACAGGCCGGGGTGTCCCTGTCCGGCCCAGTCGCCGACCGGGATGAGGTCGTTGTCCTTCCAGCCGGTGGCGGCGAGCCTGATGGGGGAGCCGAAGGTGTTGTAGCCCATGGCCGGGTAGTACCAGAGAGCGCCCTCGCCCGCCGGGGTCTTCTCGACGGTGAGCAGGCTCGTGGAGTTGGCCGGCTGCTTGGTGGTGCTGACCGGGTCGCCCAGGGCGGCGATGCTCGTGGTGGTGGACCAGTCGGCGGCGTAGTCGGTGCAGCTGGGGTTGATGGTGGAGGTCACGCAGGCCGGTTTGGCGAGCGGGTGAGAGACGTCCAGTGCGCCGCGACGGCGAGGCTGCCGGGGTTCTGGTAGGCATGCAGGCCGGGGGCGTCCTTCTTGTGGACGATGACGTCGTCGACGTTGCCGCCTTCGCGCAGAGCGCCGCGGTGGGTGATCTGGAAGCGACTGTCCCACGGGTCGGCGGCGCTGGGGGTTGCGTCCGGGGAGTGGTTGGGGTCGGCGGCGATGGTCGTGATCGGTGCGGCCGCGCTGGGGTTTCCGGGCACGGTGTAGGCCCGCAGGTTGCCCGATCCGTCGTACGTCAGGATGTCGGGCACACTGTCGCCGGTGACGTCGCCGAAGCGCGGCGCCGGACCGTTGGGGTCCAGGGGGCGTAGAAGGCGTACTGACCGACGAGGGAGCGGTTGCCGGCCATGTCGGCGGCCTGGACGTAGAGAATGTTGGTACCCCAGTGGCCCGCGGTCACGGGGATCTGGCCGGTGGGCATGGCCGTGCCGCACTGCCAGACGGCGCCGTTGAACTGGGGATCGCTAGACCAGCGCAGGCAGGCGAGCCCAGAGGAGTTCAGTCCGCTCGGGTTGGAGTCGGCGGCGGTGAAGGGGACGTTGCCCGGCTTCCCGGCGTAGATCTTCGGGCTCTGGCCGTTGCCGGACTTCGGGAACTGGGTGTTGAGGTCGCTCACCGTGTCCGGGAAGGTGACGGTGGGCAGGGTGAGGTCGGCCTTGAAGTGGCAGGTGGGCGTCGAGGCGGACCAGTCGACGAGCTGGTCGGAGGCCATGATGCTGAAGCCGTAGGAGTGGCCGTCCTTGATGACCCCGGCCGGGACTGCGAAGCTCGCGTTGGAACCGCTGGCCACCAGCGGGGAGTACCCGCCGGCGACATCGTGCACGTCCGGGGTCTGGTAGTCCCACAGGTGGCTCCAGGACCAGAGCTGGCTCTGGGTGGGGCTGGAGACGGTGGCTTTGAGGGTGGTGGCGCCGTTCTGGTCGCTGCCCGCGCCAAGCCACGCCCAGGAGTTGGAGTCGCTGACGCCGCATGCCTGGTTGGGGCCGTTGGTGACGGTCACCGGCTCCGGCAGCACGCGCGGGTTGGTGGGGACGTTGGGAACGCGGTCGTACTCGATGTAGAGCGAGGGCTGGCGGGTGAGGCGCTTGAAGGCGTTCACGTTGCTCTCGTCGCCGTACAGGCCGAAGGTCAAGGTGGTGGTGTTCGTGCCGTACTGCCGCACGGCTCCGGTGATGTCGTAGTTGAAGGCGACGTTGTCGTGGCAGGACCCGTGGCCGAGCCGGGCACCCAGCTGCGGCCCAGGGAGTCACCGACCTTGCCGGGCTGGTTGTTCCAGTTGGTGCCACCGCTGATGGGCCGGTGAGGTAGAGGTCGAGCGGGTAGGTGGTGGTGCAGGACCAGTCGGCGGAGACGTACTCCTGCAGGTCCATGTAGGCCCGGTTGACGACCGCGCCGCGCAGGCCGCTGAGGTCGAACTGGTAGAACGTCCGGTACGTGGAGACGGGGGAGCAGCTTCCGCCGGCCGCGTAGTATCCGCACTTGCCCACGCCGGGGAAGTTGCTGTCGTCGCTTCCGCTGCGGTTCCAGTTGGACAGCGTCGGGTAGGCGGACTGCACCCAGGTCCAGGAACTCGCGGAGGGCGCCCACGGGATCCAGGCCGGGTCGATGTAGTACGGGGCGGTTCCGTGCGCGAGCAGGTCCTGGTCCGGCTTCAGGTCCACCCCCTTGGCGTCCGCGGTCACCGGCATGGCGGCCACCTTGGCGCCCTCGCCCGGGCCCGCTGCCGTGCTGAGCGCACCGGTCTTCTCGCCAGCCTCGCCAGGGGCGTCGGAGGCGGTGTCATCGGATGACAGGGCGGCCGACACGGCGCGGCCCTGCACGGTCGCGGCCGCCGAACCTTGTTGCTGTACCTGGGTGGTGCTGTCCCACATCTGCGGAGTGGGGGCGAACCAACGCACTGAGCCGTCCGCGGTTTTCGCCGTCAGGTTGCCGGCGCTGTCCGTGCTCACGGCGACGCCGTCGACGGTGGTGGCGAAGTGCAGGTTGCGGATCGCCGGATTGTCGGCGGCGGCCTGGGTCTTGAGGATCAGGACGGTGGTCATGCCGCCGGCCTTCGTCGCCGTGACCTTCAGGTCGGTATCGGGTGCCACCGACGGGTAGGTCAGGCTGTCGCCCTCCACCACCGGGGCGGGCAGTGTGAATGGCGCGCTCAGCGCCAGCTTCTTGCCGTCCGTACTTGTCAGGGTGGCCAGTGCTCCGCTGCCCCCCTTGGACAGCACCACCCCGGTCGCCGATGCCTTCGGGGAGAACGACCCGTCCGGGTTCGCCACCAGTGTCGCGTCCAGGGTTACCCACGCGTCGTTGTGCTTGACCCGCTGCTGGTCGGGATGCTGGGTGAGGCCGAGGTGTCCCTGCGGTGTCACCGCCGTCTCGCTGAACTCCGTCATCAGAGATGAGAGGGCGACCGGCTTTCCGCTGGCCTTCGCCTCGGCAAGTGCCTTGTCCAGCTCGGAATCTGACGGTTTTTGAGATGTGTGCAGACTGTCGATCTTCTCAACTTGGCTCTCAGATATTGCTGCTGACGGAGTGTCGGCATAGACAGTAGTGATTGTTCCAAGAGTCGCTGAAATTGCCAGCGCGACACTGGAGGCCAGTACGCGAGGCAGCGTCCTGGGTGGCCTGATCGATCTGTTCAAAACGGGGCCCCTTAAGGCGTTGAAGCTACCCATGTGTGCATAGGCGCAGGTCAGGGCGATCATTCTGCCTTGATGGTGCGCCAGGCAAGCCACTTGCGGGCGGCATGTGCCGATTCCTCCCCTCCCGGCACATATGCGCCTCAAGGTGATGTGAGCCACATTGAAAAGGTCTTTTCCGAATTGACCTGAACGATTGGGGAGCCGATAGGTTCGCACCCGCGCGAAAAATTTCAACTCCGGCCTAGCGCACCGGATGACATCAGGAGTTTTTGTGAGGTTCCGAAGGAGTACTGGCTTGCAGCCAGGACATCCCGGGGCGCCCCGGCTCAGGCGCAGGATGGCGGTGGTGAGCGCTGCGGCGCTCGCCGGTTCACTGCTGGTGCCGACGGCCGCCGCGGCGGCAGGCCCGGACTACTCGCGGATCTGGAGCCCGCCCAACACGGCGCTGGGCAAGACAGTTTCCGTCAACGGGCAGAAGATGCCGGCTGTTTCGGTGGGCAAGCCTGCACACGAGGTGCCGCCGACCTGGACCCCGCCCAAGGACGCCAAACCCCCGACCCTCGCACGCGCAGCGCCAACGTGGTCCTCGGTTCGGCGCAGGCAGGCACCCTGCCCAATGCCTGGGGACTGCAGGCTCCGTCAGCCGGCGCACCCGTCTCGGGTGCGCAGACAGCAGCCGGAACCCTCCCCGTCTCCCTCGCCCCCTGCCCGGTGCGGGAGACGCACCGGAGCAGACCGTGCACGTGGAGGTGGCCGATGAGAAGAGGACCGCAGCCGCCGGCGTCTCCGGCCTCGCGGTCACCCTCTCCCGGGACAGCGCCGAGTCTGCCCGCCCGGTGCGGGTGGCTCTCGACGTCTCCGCGGCTGGCGGCAATCGGGGAGGCGAATGGGCGGCGCGCGCGCAGCTCGTCGCGCTGCCCGCGTGCTCGCTGACCACCCCTGAGGTGAAAGGCTGCCTGGAACGCACGCCCGTCGCCTCGCACTACGACCCGGCCTCCAAGCAGCTGATCGGCGACGTGACGCTGCCCGGCTCGGACAGCAGTGCGCACACCAGCATCCAGTCTCTCTCCGCCGCCCCCGCCACATCGGGTGCCGGTGGCGGTGTGATGGTCCTCGCCGCAGTCTCCGGAACGTCCAGCGGCGCGGGCACCTACGCCGCGACGCCGCTCAACCCCTCCCAGGCGTGGGAGGCCGGAGGCTCATCGGGGGCGTTCAACTACTCCTACCCGATCCAAGCCCCGCCCTCACTCGGCGGGGACGCCCCCTCGGTCGCACTGTCTTACGACTCCTCGTCGGTCGACGGCAAGACATCCTCGACCAATGCCCAGGCATCGTGGATCGGCGACGGCTGGGACTACAGCGCGGGCTTCGTCGAGCGCTCGTACAAGCTGTGCTCCAAGGCGGGCATCACCGGCTCCGGAGACCTGTGCTGGGGCGGTGCCAACGCGACCCTCTCCCTCGGCGGCCACTCCGGTCAGCTCGTGCAGGACGACGCCTCCTGCCAGGCCGGCGCCCCCGGCTCCACCGAGCAGTCCAACTGCACCTGGCGCCTGGCCAACGACGACGGAACCAAGGTCCAGTTCCTGACCGGAGCCACCAACGGCACCTGGAACGGCTCCTACATCAAGGTCACCGACACCGACGGCACCGTCTTCTACTTCGGTCTGAACCACCTGCCGAAGGCCGACGGCACCCCGAGCGCCGTCGGCCCGGACAGCGGCTCCGCCTGGACCGTCCCCGTCTACTCACCCAACACCGGCGACCCCTGCTACAACAGCACCAAGGGCAAGGCCTCCTGGTGCCAGAGCGCCTGGCGGTGGAACCTCGACTACGTCGTCGACCCCCACGGCAACCTCACCACCTACACCTACACACCCGAGTCCAACTGGTACGCCATGGGAGGCGGACAGAACCACGGCACCGGAGAGCAGCACTCCTACACCCGCGGCGGCGTCCTCAAGACCATCGCCTACGGCCAGCTCCTCTCCGACCAGATCACCGCCAACGGCACCTGGCAGAGCGCAGCCCTGATCGACTTCACCTCCGGCGAACGCTGCGTCACCTCCACCGCCGCCTGCGACCCCTCACAGCGCACCACCGCCCACGCCGGCGACTGGCCCGATGTCCCCCTCGACCAGAACTGCGCCCAGAGCGGGACCTGCACCACCTACGGACCCACGTTCTGGTCCACCAAGTGGCTGACCGCGATCACCACCCGGGTCCGCGCCAACGGCGCCTGGCAGGACGTCGACCTCTACGAGCTCGGCCACCGGTTCGTCAACGTCCAGAACACAAGTGAGAGCACCCAGGTCCCCTGGCTCGGCTCCCTCACGCACACCGGCAAGGACACCCAGGCCTCGGCCACCCCGGTCCCCCTGCCGCCGGTCACGTTCACCGAAATGCTGCTGCCCAACCGGGTCGACGGCACCAACCTGGTGCCCGCCCGACCCGCCTACAACCGGCCGCGCATCCAGCTGATCACCACCGAGACCGGCGCCACCATCGGCGTCGACTACAAGAGCGCCGACTGCTCACGCGACCGGGCCGACATGCCGGCCTCCGCCGACACCGATACCCGCTCCTGCTTCAACGTCAAGTGGCACCCCGCCAACGAGCAGCCGAACGCCGACCCGATCGACGACTGGTTCCAGCGCTACCCGCCACCACCGTCACGGTCAACCCCAACACCTCGGGCTCCGCCCCGATGACCACCGCCTACACCTACGGCAAGGCCGCCTGGCACCGCAACGACTCCCCCTTCACGGACACCAAGGACCGTACCTGGGACGACTTCCGCGGCTACGCGAGCGTCACCACCGTCTCCGGCAGCGGACAAGACGGCCCCAAGGCCCAGAACACGGTGACCTACCACCAGGGCATGGACGGAGACCTCACCTCCTCCGGTACCCGCAGCGTGCAAGCAGCCGGCCCCAACAGCGGGGCCATCACCGACTCCGACTGGCTCTCCGGCCAGATCCTGGAGACCGACACCTACACCCAGGCCGGCGGGACCATTGCGGCGTACACCGTCGCGACCGGCACGGGCACCACCGTCACCGCCACCCACAAGCGGACCGGCCTGCCGGACCTGACCGCCCGCTACGCACCCAGCAGCACGACGTCCGCCACGAAAATGCTCAAGGCCGACGGTACTTGGCAGAGCACAAACTCGACCATCACTCGTGACCCTTCGCACGCCAATCGCCTTTCGACCGCGTTGGACACCGCCGAAGGCACACCGGACATCTGTGTCCGCACGAACTACGCCGCCGGCCCCGACCCGCAGGTTTCCGGACTGGTGGCCGAGACCGTCGGCGTCAGCGGAGCCGACGCGTGCACCGCAACGCCGTCGGCGGCCAATCTCGTGTCCTGGTCCCGCCAGTACTACGACGGGCTCGCTCTCAAACAGGCAGGCGGCAAGGCGGAACCCAGCTCCGCCGACATCATCGACCACTTCACCGGCACCACTCCTGTCTTCGTCGCCAAGAGCAGCCAGACGTTCGACGTCTACGGGCGAGTCCTCACCGCCACTGATCCCACGACCACCGACTCCGCTCACGCAGCCGGCGCGACAGTCACAACCGCTTACCAACCGGCCAAGGCCGGTGAACTGCCCGGCACCGTCACAGTCACAACGCCCGCACCCGCAGAAGCTGCTGACGCGGCCACAGGGCGGATGACCACGACGGTCTACGACAGTGCACGCAGCCTCCCCAAGACCAGCACGGACTACAACGGGAGGGTATTGACCGAGACCTACGATGCGCTTGGCCGCCTGACCGGCGTATGGGTACCGGGACGCGACACCGCCAAGAGCGCCAATAAGTCGTTCTCCTACTCCATCCCCGGAGTCGTCAACAACGCGGCCGTACCTCCTACCGTCACCACCACCGCGCTTGTCGGCACTCCTGACGCGGGCGGCAACTACACCGCCCTGCCCACGGTCCAGATCATGGATGGCCTGGGCCGGGCCATCCAGACCCAGTCCGCTCCCGCGACCTCGGCCTACCAGCCCGGGCGAATCATCACGGACACCGCCTACGACTCCCAGGGCCACGTCACCAGGAGTAACAGCCCCTGGTTCAACAACGCCGCAGGCCCCGGCACTACCCTCTACCAGAGCAGCACCAACCAGATCCCGGCCCAGACACACACCGTCTACGACGGCCTCGGCCGTCCGGTGACCTCGGAGTCCGCAGCCTACGGCGTCGTACAGACCACCACGACCACCGCTTACCCCGGAGCCGACCGCACCGACACCACCCCGCCCGCAGGCGCGACACCGACCAGCGTCCTCACTGACGCCCGCGGCCGCACCACCCAGCTGTGGCAGTACAAGACCACCACTGCCACAGGCAAGCCTGCCGACGCGGACATCACCACCTACTTCTACACCCCGTCGGGACAGACCGCCTCGCGCACCGATGCCGCTGGCAACACCTGGACCTACGCGTACGACCTGCGCGGACTTCCGACCAGCGCAACCGACCCCGACACGGGTACCAGCACCAGCACCTTCGACGCCTCCGGACGGCTGGTGACGACCACCGACGCCCGCGGACAGAGCATCACCCGCACCTACGACCTGCTCGGGCGGACCACCGGCACCTACAGCGGCACCGCGGCAGACAAAGCAAAGCAGCTTACCGCCGCCACCTACGACAGCGTCGTCAAGGGCCAGCCCGCCACCTCCACCCGCTACGTCGGCGGCGCCAGCGGCACCGCCTACACCAACGCCGTCCTCGCCTACGACACCTCCTACAACCCGACCAAGACCACCACCACCATCCCCGGTGCGGAGATCGGTGCCGCCACCCCCTTCACCTACACCTACCAAGCCGTCTACGACCAGAACACCGGCCTCCTCACCAAGGACAACCGCTCCGCCATCGGCGACATCGCCGCCGAGACCGTCCTGTACTCCTACGAGAAGAACGGTACCCTCCAGGGCTTCGGCGCCCTCGGTGGATCGACCTACTCCCTCTCCAACGACTACGACGCCTACGGCCGACCGATGCGCTCCACCGTCAACCCCTGGGGCACCCAGATCGTCGTCACCAACACCTACGACGAATCCACCGGCCGACAGCTCTCCCAGTTCGTCGACAAGCAGACCGCCGCGACCGGTGCCGTCCAGCAGACCACTTACGCCTACGACCCCTCCGGGCGCCTCACCGCGATCCGCGACATCCCCGACAACACCCCCGCCAGCACCGACCTCCAGTGCTTCGGCTACGACTACCTCGGCCGCCTCACCGAAGCCTGGAGCGACACCGGCAGCCTGACCGTGGCCGCACAACCCGTCGTAGGCAACCGCGGAGCCTGCACCAACACCACCGTAACCAGCGGAGCGCAGGCCCCGAAGAAGACCACCGTCGGCGGACCCGCCCCCTACTGGCAGACCTACACCTACGACCTCACCGGAAACCGCACCTCCCTCGTCCAGCACGATCCGGCCGGCGACACCACCAAGAACACCACCACCACCCAGACCTTCCCGACCGCCGGCACCAAGAACACCCCACCAGCGCCCCCAACACCGGCGGCGGCACCGGCGGCCCGCACGCCCTGACCAACTCCACCACCACCGGCCCCGCCGGCACCCTCGGCGCGAGCACCCAGTACGACGCGATGGGCAACACCACCGCCGTCACCGACACCTCCGGCACCGCCACCCTCACCTGGGACGGCGAGGACAAACTCGCCTCCTACAGCAAAACCGGCACAACCGGCGCCACTACCTACCTTTACGACGCCGACGGCAACCAGCTCATCCGCCGCAACCCAGGCAAGACAACCATCAGCCTCGGCGGCGACGAACTTACTTACGACACCACCACCAAGACTCTCACCGGCACGCGTTCCTACCAGATCCCCGCCGGCCTCACCCTCGTCCGCCAAGGAGGCAAATCCACCTACCAGGTCAACGACCACCACGGCACCGGAAACCTCTCCCTCGACGCCACCACCCTCACCGCGACCCGACGCCCCGCCGACCCGTTCGGCAACCCCCGCGGCACCCAGCCCGCACCCGGCACCTGGGCCGGCAGCAAGGGCTTCGTCGGTGGCACCAAGGACGACACCACCGGACTCACCAACCTCGGCGCCCGCCAATACCAACCCACCACCGGCCGCTTCCTCAACCCCGACCCCGTCCTCGACCCTGCCTCACCCCAGCAGTGGAACGGTTACGCCTACAGCAACAACGACCCCGTCAACCTCAGCGACCCCAGCGGCCTCAGGCCCGACGGACTCGACGGCGGTTTCAGCAGCACCATGCACGACGGCCTGACCGAAACCTGGACACCTGATGGGAACGGCGGCTGGGACTGGGGCCGCACGGTCCACCTCGGTGGTATCGGAGTGGGAACATACACCGACCACCAAAAAATTAACTTCAACACCCGAAAGAAAAAGGTTCCCTACAGTAACCTGAGCTGGAAAAAATTTGTCCCCTCGGCTCTAGGGAAGGCATTCTCCGACACCATAGGTGCAACAGATGCCATCGACTGCGCCGACGGATCGAAGGCCGCCTGCGCATCCACGGCAGCCAGCCTGATCCCGGGCGAAAAAATTCTCTCGATACTCAAAAACGGTACCAAGGCTCTGATAGAAGCAAAGCGGGCAAAGAAAGCCGAAGAGTCCGTCGCGGCAGCCAAAAAGGCTGAAAAAGAAGCAGAAGAAGCAAAAAGGGCAGAAGGGGCCCAGGGAGGCTCATGCCCGACTGGTGAGGAAATTTCACACAGCTTCCTCGCGGGCACAGAGGTCCTTCTCGCCGATGGAACCACCAAGCCTATTGAAAAAATAGAGGTCGACGACAAGGTCATCACGACCGATCCCTCGAGCGGCCAGCAGACGGTGGGAACAGTCACCGCAAAGATTGTCACACCGAACGATCATGATTTCACTGACCTCACCCTGAAGAGTGCAGAGTCGCCCCAGGAAAAGGCCCTTACAAGTACACAGCACCACCCCTTCTGGGATGTAGCAGCCAACCGCTGGGTCCAAGCAGGCGACCTCCACCCTGGCGACCGACTGCTCCTCCCCGATGGAACGACAGCACTACTCACCCATACCGCCAACCGGCAGACCCAGCCCACCATTGCCTATGACCTCACCGTGGCGACAACCCATACGTACTATGTGCTAGCGGGAGAGACTCCAGTACTCGTTCATAATGCAACTCCAAGTCAAAAGTGCGATCTGACGCTGGGTGCTGGCCCGAATGCTCGCGCGGGAGTAGCCCTAGTGAACGGTAACATTGAAGCCGATGGCGTTCGAGAGCTGATCAATGAATTCGGAAATACATACGGCTGTCATACCTGCCCCGCCACGACACCCGGCACCAAGTACGGAGACTGGATTCCAGATCATCAGCCGCCGACTAGCCTCGTCCCCCCTGGGTCTCCCCAGACGGCGTATCCCCACTGCTGGACCTGCGCTAGAATACAAGCTGGGGTCGCCTCACAACTGTCACAGGCAAGGAGTAAGAAGGCATGGTAGCTAGTATCCCCCTGGTTGCATTCCTCGCAAAAATCGAGCATGGATGCCTGATCTTGCGGGATGCAGGAAGTGACAGTGACGTCAGTGGCTGGGATCCGACGTCTAGCAGTTGGTATCGAGAGGGTAGTTCACTCATCTTCAGCGTTCAGCCCGGCGTCGATGGCCCGGTTGAATGCGAGGTGTGGAAGTCGGCTTCCCCCGTGATGCTTCCTGAAAAACTATTTGAGGCGTCGCTGCCGTGTCCCTCTGGATGGCTTGTGTTGCATGATGCGAACGATCATGTTCGAATGCAATTTTTGGGACTTCGTGACTCCGTGATCTGCTCGGTAATGGTGGATGATCCGCAATTTCCGTCAAAGGTTCAGATCTTGTTGGGCGCAGAAGATGGGTGAAGACTGGTAGATTATTGATTGCTGCAGGGGTGGGCGAATTTCGATTCGGATATATCACTATTTTCCTGCATGTGATTTGATATAACCATTCCACTGGAGATGTGGATATCCCTGAGAATTTTAAAGCTGGATCCCCGCCAGGTTAGTCCTGGCGGGATCCGGCGGCGACTGACAGCAGTAGTTGACGGGCAACGTCAGCGGATGGCTACTGCACAGTAGCGCCTGGTCCTGCACGACCAGAAGGTGGACAGGGCCACCCGGCAGGCCCGGGTCGACCTGGAGACCGCCGGACGAATCCGCGATGAACTGCGCCTGCCGGACGGCCGCAAGCTGTGGTGCCTGACCCGCGCTGGCCGCCGCGAAGCCACCGGCCCCCTGCCGGCGGGCACCCGGATTCCTGCGCTGCGCCCCGAGAGGGACGGTCGCGCCGCGGCGTACTCCGAGCACGCCCTGGACGTCGCCGCCACCGCTGGCCTGCTCGCGAAGTCGGGGATCGGGCACCTGGAGGCGTTCACCACCGAGGTCGAGCACGCTATGCCCGGGCGCCGTGCGCTGTTCACCGACCTGGTGCTGCGCGATGCCGGCGCCGACGTGCCGCTGCTCCTGGTCGAGGTCGACCGCGACAACGAAAGCGCCGGCGCCCTCGCCGAGAAGCTCACCGGCTACCGCGCCTGGTGCGAGCTGCCCGCCAAGGGCGTCCCGAAGGCCACCTTCGCCGAATCGGTGCACGCCCGGGGCGCGCGCACCCATCAGCTGCAGCTGTGGCGTGCCCGCTACCCCGCCACCGGCCGCGAGGGCCTGCCCCCCGTCGCCCTGGTCCTCGTCCCCGGCCGCAAGCGCCCCCGGCCCGGCACCAAGCCCCCACCGAACAGGAGAAGCGCGAGCAGGACTGGCGCGACCACCAGCGGCTCCTGGCCCGCGGCCGCCGCGTCGAAGCCACCACCGAAGCCCTCTGGTCCCCCGCCCCGTACTGAGGAGACGGCACCACCGCCCGCGACTACCACCGCGCCCTGCCGGTCCTCGCCACCACCCTGCCGCTGCTGCGCGCCCGCGGCGCCGACGCCGCGATCTGGCGCCGCTTCGGCCGCCCCGGCTGGCACACCCTCCACCACGCCCTCGACAACCCCGACGGCGACCAGCTCCTCGCCACCCAACGCGCGACCGCCGAACAGGCCCGCCAACAGCGCCGAGCCGCCGAGCACGAAGCCCGCCGCCCCGCCTGCACCCGCTGCGCCGCGAAGTTCACCGACGAGCGGTGGGCGGAGAAGGAGCGGACGTTCTGGGACGACGGGCTGTCCGGGTCCTGCCGCCGGGCCGACGCCGAACAGCGCGAGCCCCGCGAAGCCGAGGAAACGGCCGCGCAGCAGCGGGCCGTCGAAGCCGAGGCCGCCGAGGCAGGACTCCGCCGTTCCTGGTGGCGCCGAAGCTGACCGCCCCCGCCGCCGAAGCCACGGCCGCCGAGGCCAAGCGCACCAGTTCCTGGCGGTGCCGGTCCTGACCCGGCCCTTCCCCGGGTACAGGCCGCTGACCTGCACTGGGGAGTTCACCCCGAGGCGGTGAGTTTCGCCCCAGCCGCCGGTGAGTTTCGCCTCGGACCCGGTGAGTTTCGGGCATCGTCGCAGGTCAGTGGCTGGTTAGAACGGACTGCGATACGCCGTCCGGGTGGCGGCGGGGTTCGGTACGGCGGCGTGGTGGGCAGAGCCTGCGACATGACGTCCCCCATCACCAGGCACCGCCGTCGTCGCCGCCCGGCCGCGCCCACTGCGCCCGCGCCTGCCGCGCCCGCCCCTGCGGTGCGCGCTGGATGGCCGCCGGCCCCGATCCGGCCGGGCGGCGGCGGGTGCTGCCGAGCCTGGTCCAGCGAGCACCTGACCCCGGGCGGGATGGTCGTCCGCACCACCTGGCACGAGCCGACCTGCCCCGCCTGGACCCGGCGGTGACCGCCGACACGGTGGCCGAGCCGGTCCAGACGCGGGTGTGCGCGGTCCTGGTCCACGACGGCCGCGTCTGCCTGATCCGCCGCCAACGCTCGGCCGGTGACCAGCACTCGCTGCCCGGCGGCGTGGTCGAAGAGGAGGACGGCAAGGACCGGGTCGACGCGCTGCGCCGGGAGCTCCTCGAGGAGCTCGGCCTCGACCTGGCGGTGCTGCCCGCGCCGCCGGTGCTGCGCTTCGTCCAGGACCAGGAGACCGAGCGGCCGGGCGAGGCGGAGCCGTTCCGGCGCCGGCACCTGGTCTACGTTGCCCACCTGCCCGACCACTTGGCGGCGGCCGTCGCCGCGGTCGAGCAGGACGTCCCCGACGAGGCGCCCGTGGTGTGGCTGCCGGTGGCCGACACGGCCGCCCCCCACCTGTATCCGGACGTCGGTGCCGTCCTCGGCCAAGCCGCCTGGCCCGACGGCACCGCGGGCGGCCCGCTGCTGCTCCCGGCGATGACCACCACGTCCTACCGGTGGCGCTGAAGCGCGGTGGTGCCGGAGGCTACTTCTTTCCGCCCGGGTGGAACAGTTGCAGGGCGCTGGCCGCGCCCAGGAGGAAGGTGCCGCAGGCGAAGTACTGCAGACTGTTGCCGTGGTCCAGGACGGTGGTGACGCCGTCCACGCCGAAGAGGGCGCCAGCGGTAACCAGCAGCCCTTGCCCGGCGCTGACGACCCGGTGGCGGAGCCGGTCGCTTCGAGCGGCGCGCTCGCGACGGCAGAGGCACGGGCACTCGCGCGGCTGGTGCTGGCCGTCGTTGGATTCCAAGCAGGTGAGCAGGGTCTCGACTGCTTGTCGCTGGGACGGGATGCGCAGGATAGCGTCGATCCGCTCGGTCAGGGCTGGTTTGGGTACTTCACGACCTCCACCGCTCACCAGCGTGGAATGATCTGTCATTGCTCTCCTCCTTGTGGATGCGTCTGCGGGGTGGGGACTGGGCGGGGGGCCGGCCGGCTTCGGCCTCGACTCCAAGGCCTGCGGGCCCCTCGCCGTCAGGGTCGCCTTTCCGTGGAACGGTGTTCGTGCTGGTTGTCCCGCCGGACCAGCCGCATCGTCGTGAGCCTCACGAGGGCGCTGAGCATGGCCGCTGCGGGGACGGCCTTGGCCGGATCGAACATGATGACCGCTACGATCGTGATGAGCAGCGCGGTCACGTCGGCGGCAGCGACCTTTCCCCGGCGCTGGGGGCGGGAGCGCCTTCGCGCCCTGCGGCAAGCGCGCAGGAGGCTCGCATACTGGTCGTCGGTCAGACGGGTGCTGTACGGGGGGCTGGTGTCGGCCTCCGACGGCTCCGTGGCACGGACACTGTGCAGGTGCATGCGGTCTCCTAAATGTTCGCGTCGTGGTTCATGACAGTGGCGAGGGACTTCTCGAAGAGCAGGGGCTCGAAGCCAGCGCTGTCGAGGCGGGCTCGGGTGTTGCGGATGTGGACCCCCACCGTGCTGGCGGCCAGTTCGTCTCCTTCGGTGGTCAGCAGGGCGGACGTCTCCTCCTGGGTCAGGCCGAACACCACCCGGCAGTGGAAGCACTGACGCTGGCGAACGGTCAGTTGCGTGTTGACGAAGTGCAGCTGCGGGCGCTCGTGGGGCATGTGACGGCCGAGGACCTGCAAGAGGTCGTGCTGGTGCAGGCTGAGCTTCCGCCAGTCCTCCAGGCTGCGAGCCCGTACAACGCGCCGGGCAGCATGGTCCATGACCGCGTTCTCCAGCACGGCTTCCGGCCGGGGACCCAGGTTGGGCCAGGCGAGCATGGCCTCGGCGATGGCCTCCTCGGCGACCTTGAACAGGTCCAGGACCGGGTCACCGTAGTGGGGGAACGCTTCCTGGACGCAGAAGACCATCAGATGCTCGCGGACCTGGCGCATGAACGCCTTCTTGCCCGCGTCACCGCTGGCGAAGATCCTGGGCAGCCACGTCATCGTCGTGCTCCTTGCTCCGCAGCCACCGGCCGGGTCCTCGACACCCGACCTGATGACCCCGACACCAACGTGCCGATGGCCACGAAGCCTAGACACACCATCAGCTCCTATCTTTACCCAGGGAATCCGTATGATCGCCAAGGGTGATCATCGTCGTTGGTAGCTGTCCGCTGCGCGTGCGGCCAGGCGGCTCCGCTCCCCGGCGTTACCGGCCGGGAGGAGGGAGAAGGGCAGGCCAGACGGGCGGGGTCGGGCCACGATGCTGAGGGTCACTTTGGTCGAAAACCGGTGGCCTGTGGCCTGAGCACCGCAGGACGATGGTGCCGTGGCTGCATACCTGTACGACCGACATGTCGCGGATGACGAGTACCGTCAGCGTGTCCGTCGGCACCGTCCGAGTTCCCTGCTTCCGTTGGTCGCTGAGGCGGCCGTCAGGTGGGGCCAGCCCGGGCAGCAGCACCCGTGGCTGAACAGCCCATACCGAAAATACACACCCTGGGCCCTGGCGGATGTTGCTCGGGTGGCAGGCCCCGGAGGCTGTGACCCTGGCCCGCACCGGTGCGATCTTCCGCGACACGGCTTTCCCCGAGCACCGGACACCCAAGGTGCTGGTCCCGGGCTGGGACACGGATCTGTTGGGCTGCACCCTGACCGACTACATCGGCGTCACCCAGATCCTGTGGGCCGTCGCGTTGTTCTCTCAGGGCCGCTTCGACCTCTCCTACCTGGACGCTCCGCAGGCCGCCGGCATCTACGACGTCATGGATCGCACCACCCTGCTGAACACTGTCGAGCGCCACTTCGTCACCGACGCCCATGCGTTCAGAGCCGCCGAGCGCGTCACCGCGAAGCGCGTCGCGAAGACTCCCGGCGCTTCTCACCCGCAGCTGCGTCGCCTTACCCACAATCCGCTCCTGGCCCGCCCGGCTGTCGCCGGGTTCGGTGACGCCTGGCTGCTGTGTCCCGTGCCGCAGCTCGTCCACCGCAAAGCTGGCCCGGCCAGCCTCTACTTCACGGGCTTCGACCACTTCGGCCAGCTCTTCACCGTCGAGACGGGCTACCTCTTCGAGCAGTACATCGGCCGCCAGCTGCGCCTGCTCACGGACGCCGATGTACTTCCGGAGATCAGCTACATGGTCGGGAGGCAGAAGAAGGAGAGTGTCGACTGGATCGTCGTGTTCGACGACCTCGTCCTGCTGGTCGAGGCGAAGGCCTGCATGCCGACGGAGAACGCTTGCCTGGGTCTGGCCTTCGGCGTCGATGAGACCGTCCGGAAGATCGGCAAGGCCTACGATCAGATCAACCGGACCGAGCAGCTGATCGCCAGCAGACACCCGGACTTCGCCGCCGTCCCGAGAGACCGACCTCGCCACGGCATTGTCGTCACCCTGGAATCGTTCCCCATCGCCAACGCGCCCGTCCCAGTGCCGGGCCTGCCCGACGCTGCTCTGCCCGTCACCGTCGCCAGCGCGCAGGAGATCGAGAACCTCGTCACGCTCACCGACACGACGGTATCGGCCCTCCTCCTGGCCCGCGCTGCCGACCGTGAACACTCCACGTGGAGCCTCGACGCGGTCCTCGCTCAGCACAGTACGGACCGCAATCCGATCTTGGACGAAGTCTGGGCCTCCTACCACTGGTCCGAGGCCGCGCGCCTTCGCCGCGAAGCCCAGACACCGCCAGGCCAACAGACCTGAGGTCTCTGGCCGGATACCCTCTGCTGCTGCGGTTGCGCAACTACAGCTCCGCCCACCTGCACGGCTGCTCCTCCGTTCCGGCGAGCGAGTGCCAGATCGGTGCGGACGGTCCGTACTGCAGGAGGTCTTCGAGGCGGGCGGCGCCGGCCGGGACGGCGGCGAGCATGTCGGCGAGGACGGGCTGCTCCTCGGCGGCCAGCAGCAGGTCCGCCACCGCGCTGCGCTACCCGGACACCCACGAGCTGTACGTCCTCGAGCGCCGGCCCGGCGGCCACCACGGCGACCGGCACCTGGACCACGCGGGCACCGCCGGACGCATGCACGTCCACTCCGGCGACCTCGCCCGCACCCGGGCGACGGTGATCGCCAGCGAGCGGATGGACGACGATCCGCACTGGAGGCTGATGGAGTCGGGGGAACTGCTGCACGTCGGCGCCGACCACACCGTCACCCGGCGGACCGTCCTGGCGGGCGAGCCGGTTCACCGCCTGTCCCTGGCCGACCTGGAGCCCGAGGCCGCTGCTTCCCAGAAGGGGAGCTGAGCCTCACCCGCGCCGTCGAGGTGTCCTTGGCCGGGGCGCGGCCGGGGCGCGGCTGGTACCGCCGGGAGGTGCGCGGTGTTCGAGGGCGTCGGCGCCGTGGAGCGCGCGCAGGAGCTGTCCGCCGCGGTCGGGGCCACGTCTGCGGCCGTGCTGCTCGCCATCCCGGCTCGCGGCCGCCGTCCCGGTCGGCCGGCCGGTGGGGTGGAGCGCGCCACGGTGTCCACCTCCTGGACGCTGCGCCTCCCGGGTGGGTCTAGGGCGTGTGTCGGAATTGCTTTAGGTGGGCTGATGTGAGTGCGCGGGGGCGGAGTTACCGATACGTCGGACCGGTTGAGCTGAAGGCTGCGGTCCGGCCTGGCAGCGGCGGATGCCCGATCAGCTCGGCGGCTGACTTCAACGGTTGGATCGCCGAGCGATCGGCAGCGGAGCTGACCGAACCGTTCACCTTCGTGGTCGGCACGGACGGTGTGCTCCGGCTGGCGCCGCGGCGAAGCGAGCACGTGGCCTGCGCCGGCGGAGGCATGGTTCTGAGTGCCGGCGAGATCAGCTTCACGCGCGAGGCAGACCGGTGGACCGTGGGCGAGGTCAGCAACCAGTCCACCGGATACTGCCCGGACGTGATCTCCTGGTCGGCAGTTGCTCATGCTCTGGACGACGCAGAACTTGTGCGGCCCTCCGGCTTCACCCATCAGGTGGTGTTCCGCCGGTGCCCCAACTGCCAGGAGCACAACATCGTGCGCGAGGACGACTTCGTCTGTGTCTTCTGCGGCAGCGATCTACCGGAGACGTGGAACGTGGATCCCACCGCGTGAGGGCCAGGGGTCACAGCCACTCGTTGATTGCCGCGACGAGGACGGTCGCCTCGTAGCGGACCGCGAGTTTGTCGTATCGCGTGGCGACGGCGCGGTTCCTCTCGAGGCGGTTGATCCCGCACTCGACCGCGTGACGTTCGCGGTAGTCGGTCCTGTCGAACCTCGGTGGTCGGCCACCGCGAGAGCCGAGCTTCCGCCGGTTGCGTGCCTGGTCGGCCTTGCCGGGGATGGTGCAGCGGATCCCTCGGCGGCGGAGGTAGGCGCGGTTCTTGCAGGAGGCGTAGGCCCGGTCCGCCCGCACGCGATCGGGACGGCCACGCGGCTGGCCCGGTCCGAGGCGGGGCACGCGGACCCTCTCCAGTATGGCTTCGAACTGCGGCGAGTCCCCGCGCTGCCCGGCGGTCACCACGATCGACATGGGCTTCTGGCCCTGCTCGACCGCCAGGTGGAGCTTGTGGTGAACCCGCCGCGTGACCTCCCCAGCCCATGGTCACCGGGCTCGGTGAGGATTCCGCCCGGCGGTTCCTTCTGCAACTCGCCGTGGCTACGGGCTCCGGCCGCATGCTGATGCGCGCGGCAGACCGTGGAGCCGACGCTCAGGTCCCACGTGATCGCACCCTTCGCGTCCGCCATGGACTGGAGCCGGGTGAGGATCCGTTGCCGGGTGCCGTTCCGCTGCCACCGGCGGAACAGGTCGTACACCCGACTCCATGGTCCGTACTCGGCGGGGACGTCCCGCCACGGAACACCGGTCCGGACACGGAACCGTATGCCGTCGATCAGCTGCCGCCGAGCCCAGACCGGCGGTCACCCCGCCCTGGCGCCCTTCGGCAACAACGGCTCCACCACCGCCCACTGCTCGTCCGTGAGATCTCCCCGACCCATGAACCGAGATCACCCCCAGCCCAAGATCTACTTTCGATACACGGCCTAGCTGTCGGGGGAGTCGTCCCGGCTTCGGCGGCAGGCCGCTTCTTGCGGTGCTGTGGTACCGGGCCCTGGCATGCCGGTCTACCGGCTCCCGCTCTGCCGCTTTGGTGCAGGTGCGGTGCCGGGGTGGGGTTGATCGGCGCCGGGTCGTTGTGCGGGTCTTGTGGGAGGGGTGGGTGTCAGGGGTTGCCGGTGTGTCGGGCGTCCGGCTCCGGGCGGTTGTTGCGGCGGCGGGTTTCGAGTGCGCTGCGCAGGTTCGGCAGGTCGGTGAGGGTGATCTGTTCGGCGAGGCGGGCGAGCAGTCGGCGCAGGGCCCGTTCGTCGCGGTCGCGGACGGCTTCGGCGAGGGCGGTGAGCAGTGATGCCTGGGGGTGGGGCTCGGGCGTTCGGATCGTTGGCACGGGGTGCTGGCCCCTTCTGCTGGTCGGCTGGCGGGTGGCGCGGGTGGCGGGGCGGTGTTGTCCTCGTCGGCTCGGCCCCGAAGATTATCTCTTCGCGGGACACGGAAAAATCTATGCCGGCCGAGGTAGACATCGTCGCGGGGCGGGGTTAGTGTCTCTCTCGTGAGGAAGAAGTCGACGGAACCGCCAGACACGAACTGGCGGGAGCGGTACCGGTAGTGCCGGAAGTTTGCAGGTCGGCACGGTCGCGGAGCTTCGAAGCCACGCCAGGATTGGTGCAGTGCGGCGACGGGGCTGGCGGCCGGGCCGGGTGGCCCGCGGTGATCAGGGGCCGCCACCGGCAGTACCGCAGTGAAGTCGGAAGTGAAGCGAAGCCGCAGTACGGCAGTCGCAGCAGTCGCAGTACGCGGGATCTCAGCAAAGGCGCCGGACTGCGGGCGCGCGTGTTGAGTCGGCAGTACCCAGTCAGTTGGAATCAGTAGTTCGCAGGAATCACGCAGAGGAAACGGAGGGCACGAGCGCCATCAGGATCGCCCGGCCGGTGAGGCAGCAGTGCTCGTCCGGGCGGACACCGCAGACCCCTGAGAGTACGAAGGACGGTGGTTTCCGGTCACGCATACGCGATCCCGCACGCCCCCTCGACGGGGCGGGTGCGGAAGTAGAGAACACCGGCCCAGGGCCGGTGGATGGTGTGGTACCCCTTCGGGGCCCCGGAGCCGTAACGGCGCCGGGGCCCCTCGACGCGTTCTCGAACCAGGTAGCAGGAAGAGGTGCAGTGACAACGGCAACCAACCGGCCCCACATCCCCGACACAGTCAACTCCTTCGACGATGACGACTACCCCGCCTACACCATGGGCCGCGCCGCCGAGATGACCGGCACCACGGCCGGCTTCCTGCGCGCCCTGGGCGAGCAGGGCGTCATCACCCCTCTGCGTTCTGGGGGTGGTCACCGTCGTTTCTCTCGCTATCAGTTGCGGATCGCGATGCGTGCCCGTGACCTTGTCGATCAGGGCACGCCTATCGAGGCGGCTTGCCGCATCATCATTCTCGAGGATCAGCTCGAAGAGGCCCTGCGTATCAATGAGCAGCTCCGTAGGCAGGATTCCGCTTCGGACATCTGATCGGGCGGCTTTCGGTGGTGCACCCTTCCTCGCCAGGGCGGCGCGGCCACAGCCCGCCGCCGCCCGAGCAGGGGCTGCTTCCACGCGCCGCCCGGCCGGGGCGCCCCGGCACCGGCACGGGCTGTGGCCCGGTGCCGGCAGGCCCTCGCAGCCCGATCTTCACCGACTCGCACCGGCGCATCCGACCCGCCTCGGCCGGACGTCGACGTGTGTCGGGACTTCGGGGCAGGTCCGGTGTGGCTTGTACGGCCTGCGGTGGAGGCCGGCACCGCGTTGCACCGGCCGGTTCGAACCGCACCGTGCGGCGCCCAGGCCGGGCTTGCGGCGGATTCGACACCAGATCCGTTGCCGCGCCGGACGACAGCGTGGCCGCGGCCCTGCGGTCGGTCCCGATCTGTTCCTTGCGCCAGGGGCCTGCCGCAGCCCGGCCTCTGGCCCACGGGCACGATGGTGGTCGTCGCCTTCGGGTCGGACCCGACATCAGCGGTGCCGGAATCAACGGTCGGTGGAGTTCCGGGTGTCGGTCCGTAGCGCTGCGGGCCGTGCTGGATGAGGCGCTCGACCTGGTGACTGTCGGCATTTCGGGAGGGTGGGGTAGCGACAAGATCACGGTGCTGCGCCTGGTGGAGGACGGGTTCGCCCCGCAGGCACCCGACGGCGACACCAATGGTGCTCGTGATCAGTACGGACCCGTGGCGTTACGATCCCGGGGTCGGTGCCGAGGAGGCCCTGATCGGGGGGTTCTCAGCGCGGTCGCCGTCGAGCTCGTCAAGGCGGAGAAGTCGGGCTGGGTGCGCAGCTGTGCGTGGGCCGACGGCGCGAACACCGGGCTCGGTTTCCCGGTCGATTTCACCGTGCAGGTCTCCGCCGACGACGACGCCTGGACCAGCGTCGCCGGCCGCAAGGACTGCCTCAGGTCCGCCGTCTCCGCGCAGTCCTTCGCCTTCCCGGCCGTGGACGTCCGCTACGTCAGGGTGATCGGCACCAAGCTGCGCATCGACCCGCACGGCAACCACCACATGCAACTGGCCGAGATCGAGACCGTCGGCGGCAACCTCGCCGTCAATCGTCCGGTCCGGTCCTCCAGCAGCCTGGAGTCCGCCGGCTGGCGGCGCGCCGCCGCCACCGACGGCGTACTGAACTCAGCGCTCGGCTACTCGATGGGCTGGACCAGCGCCAAGTCCCCGACCGCCACGGCCAACGAGTGGCTCGCCGTCGACCTGCAGAGCGCCGACGTGATCAGTCAGGTGCAACTCGTTCCCCGCACCGACGGCGCGAACACCGGGCTGGGTTTCCCGGTCGATTTCACCGTGCAGGTCTCCGCCGACAACGCCGCCTGGACCACCGTCGCGTCCCGGACCGGTCGGCCCCGCCCGGGCGCCGCCGCCAGACCTTCACCTTCACCCCGGCCACGGCCCGGTACGTCCGGATCGTCGCCACCCGGCTGAGCCCCGATCAGTTCGGCGACTACTACCTGCTCCTCGGCGAGGTTACCGTCAGCTGACCCGCCCCTGGTCCGGCGCCCACCCGCCCGGACCACCGCCGGCGCGGGCGGGTCCTCTTCCGGTGACACGTACCACTGGGAGGTGTCGCACGGCAGGGCGGCCGGGGGCGTCGCCCGGAACCGGGACCGGGAGTTTTGGACCCGCCGAGGTTCGATGACCGAATTCCTGGGGGAGTCGACCAGGGCGGACAACGGCGCGGACGTTCGGGCCTCACAGCCGGGGCTCGCGCCGTTGGTGGACCGGTTGGTGGACTGGTCGGTGGTCGGTGTGAGTAGGTGGGGGTCGGTCGTGTAGGGGTCTCGTGCGCGGCAGTGGCGGGCGGGCGGGTGCAGTGGTCTTGTCCCGTCACGCCGTGCCCACCCGGATCTCCGAGGTCACCGCTGGGATGTTCCTCGGGTGATCCGGTTCTCGGGAGCCCTGCCGGTCGATGTTCCGCCATTTCGCGCTCCCCTTCCGCGTGGCCCCGGCCTGAGGGTGTGTTCGGTCGTTGGCCGAACAGGATCGGGTTCCTGTGTGCATGATGAAGTCCTTTGCTGGGCATGGGCGTTCAGCAGTGGGCGGTGCGCCGGAGCGGGGGAGGGCACATGATGATGACCTGGCTCGAGGCTGCGGCGTGTGGTGCCGCAGGCGGTTTGATCGCCGAGGCGGTTGTCACCTTCGGGCGGTTACGCGCTTGGCAGCAGGCACGGCACGTCGCGCGGGTGGCCGGGGAGGCACTGCCGCCGCTGTCAGTGTTCCTGGACCCGCCGGCGGACGGACTGGCCGCGCTGTTTCGTGTCTTGCTGGGCGGTATGGCGGGCTGGTTGCTGCACACCGAGGTGAGCGGCACCTACGCGGCTGTGGCCGTGGGCGCGTCCGCTCCTGCGCTGCTCGCCCAACTGGGCCGGTCCGCCACTGCCGACCATGCGCTTCGGCAGGCTCCTGGTGGCCCGGTGCCGCTCGTGCCTCCGAGCCGGCCGGAGCCGGGTCCCGGGAGCCCGGCGCTTTCGCCGGTTCCCGGAGGAGGCGGCGCAGTGAATCCGGACTCGCTCTCCAGGCGCTCTTGGCGCTCCCTCCTGGCCGTCCGGTCCGACGGGGCGTTTCGACCGGCGGCCCGCAGCCGGTCGGGGCACTCGCTGCGGCGGCGGATCTGGGCTTCCTTCGTCGGCTCGGACCTGCCGCCCGGGCCGATCGCAGCCGCGGTGCCGGCCGCGGTGCCGGGCGCATCGGCGGTCGCCGGGCCCGGGCGGTCCGAGGCCCGGCAGGTCGCGCTGGGGCACCCGGCACCGAGCCCGGCACCGAGCCCGGCACCGCGCCCGGCACCGCGCCCGGCACCGCGCCCGGCACCTCGGCCGGCGCCGCGCCCGGCGCCGGGGTGGTTCGTACTGCCTGTCCTCGCCGCGGGTGGTGCTCTCACCGCCGCCGGGGGCGACGCGGTGGTACTGGAGGCCGGCTCGCCCGACGGCGGGGTCGGCTTCCTGCTGCGTGGCACGGGCGCCGGCGAGCCTTCGTACAGCCTGGAGTTGGTCGTCCGCGGCGACGCCCGCGCCCTGCCGGTGGTGTGCGTCGTGCGCTACACCAGGCCGGACGGGCGGGCCGTGGAGCTGTTCGTGCCGGTGGCCCGCGCGAGGGTGGGCCGTCGGCCTCGTACGTCGCACTGCCGGGCTTCGGCCCCGGCCGTCTCTGGAGTGCCTCGGTCGCGGTCCCTGTGGAGCCGGAGGCCGACTGGGACCCGGACGCGGTGGCGGCCTCGATCGCGGCGGCCCGCAACGAGGCCACCCGTGCGGCTTGGCGGCAGGTGCGCGAGCGGGTCGGCGACGGTCTGCGTGACGTGAATCGACGGTGCCCTGCGGTGACGGCCCACGGCGCAGCCGGCCCGTTCCCGCAACGTGCCGCGCTCGAAGCCGTCGTGGGGCGGGCGGGCAGCGCGCAGGCGGCCGTGCGGGAACTGCTCGGCGAGCGGCGGCTGTGGTGGAGGTGCTGCGCGGAGGCGGTGCGCTCCGATCCCGGCTGGTTCGCCGGGGACCGGCCGGTGAACTCGCCGCCTGGCTCGATGCGACGGCACCGGGCCGGGCGGACGCCCCGGTGTCGGCGGCCCGGCAGGTCCACCTGCTGGGCCGCGCCCTGTCGGCGCCGGACGGTCGGGCGGCGGTCCACGACGAGGACCTGGTCCGGCTCAGGACGGCTGGCGGCTGAGCGGGTTGCTGTCGGCCGATGTGCTGCCCCGTCCCGGGCAGCCGTCCGGTGGCCGGAGTGCCGCACTGCCGCCGGAGGTCAACGCGAGGCTGGACGCCGTCCGGGAACGGATCGCCTTGCTGGGCCCCGGCCCCGGCCCCGGCCTGGCCTGGTCGGCCCTGGCCTGGTCGGCACCGGCCCGGTCGGCCCCGGCCCGGTCGGCCCCGAGCTGACCGGCGCCGGGAACGTCCTGGTCATCGCCGCGCTGCTGATGGCGGGCGCGCAGGAGCGCGAACGGCGGTGGTCCGGGTCCCGGTGGTCTTCGGCCAGTCCGCCGACGGCGGCGCGGCCGCCGCGACGCAGGGGACCGGCGCGATCCTGGAACTGGTCGAGTTCCCGGCCGGACCGACCGGTCTGTATCCCGACCCGCGGGCAACGGGCGGGACGCACAGCACGAACGGGCAGTTCGCCGCAGCCGTGGGCCGTGCCTGGCAGGCGGCCGGTCCGGGCGGGAGGGCCGGTGCGTGCTGTGGCGGATCGTGCTGTCCGACGATCCGCTGCCGCCGGCCCGGATCGAGGGGCCGTCGCTGGGAGCGGCGTTCGCGATCGGCCTGCGCGAGCTGTTGTACCACCTCGGTGCCCGTCGGCCCTCACTCGCCCGGCTCCGGGGCGTCTTCTACGGCCTGCGGCCGCGAACCGCCGTGACCGGCGCGCTCGGTGACGGCGAGAGCCTGCTCAAGGTCAGCGGCATGGAAGCGAAACTGCTGGTCGCCCGCCGCAAGGGGCTGCGCCTGGTGGCGCCCGAGGCGAACCGTGCGGACATCGCCCACGCGCCGGAGCAGGGTGACGTCCGGTTCGCGCAGACACTGAAGCAGGCCGACCGGTACGCCCGGCAGTTCCGCGTCGGTCGGCTGCTCGTCGCCCTGCTGCTGGTCCTGGCCGCCGGCGGGACCGGCTTGGCGGTGCAGTACCGCAGCAGCCAGGCGCAGAGCAGGCTGGAGGCCGCCCACCGGCTCGCCGAGCTGTCGCAGAGCCTGGTCGCCGGCGACGTCGCACTCGCCGAACTGTTCGCGGTGCGCGCCTACCGGCAGCACGCCGATCCGTTGACCCGTCAGGCGCTGTTTCGCGCCGTCACGGCCAGCCCGCACCTGGTCGGCGGCGTCCAGGCCAGCGGGCCCGTCTCGCGCTGGCGGCCTCGGAGGCCGGCGTCGCCGTGCTGGCGGGCACGCAGGACGGCGCCGGTGGAGCGGTGGCCGGTCGACGGGACGACGGCGGGCCGGCGCGAGCAGGTCGGCCGGATTCCCGTCCCGGTCACCGCCGTGGCGACGGATTCGACGGGCGACGTGGTCGCCGCGATCGGTGAGGACGCGGTCGGTGAGGACGCGGTCGGGTCTGGAAGGGGACCGCTGCCGGTGCCGGCCCGGTGGTCGGGCCCGGGCGGCAGCCCACGGCGGTCGGGGTCTCCCCGTCCGGGCGCTTCGTCGTGGTGTCGACGACCGGCCCTTCGTTCGACGTGCCGCCCACGGCGTGGGTGCTGGACCGGAACACGGGCAGCACCGGCCACCTCGACCTCACCGACATGCCGGGAAACCCGGACGCGGTCGCCTTCTCCGACGACGAGCACGTGGTGCTCTTCGACGGCGACGGCTACGGCACCTGGGCCGAGCTCACCCTGCCCGGCCCGATCCGAACCGCCGGGAGCACCCTGGGCTTCGGGACCCACGACTTCGGG